>JAGASL010000010.1 GCA_017621755.1 Clostridia bacterium | reverse complement strand
GTTAATCCTGAGCCAGGATCAAACTCTCTAAAAAATGTTTATCTATCTGGCCTAAGCCAGGTAAATCCTTTTTTAGAGCTGCTTTTCCAAGCTTCTCTTACTTTTTGAGTTTACTCAATGTGTTTTAACGAGATTCCATCGCACTTTTCAGTGCTTTAGAAATTCTGTTGTTCAATTTTCAAAGACCGATCGCCGCCGCCCTCCGGGCAATCCCCTTCGTGCCTGCGACTTTTTTATTATACCACTTCGTTAGCCGTTTGTCAATACCTTTTTGAAAGATTTTTGAAAAAAGTTTAACAAAGTTTGGCACCAAACACCCGATAGGCGGTTGGAATTATATTATACCACAAATTTCAAAAAAGTCAACCCTTCTTTCATAAAAATTTGGCATTTTTAAATGTTTTTGTGAGTGCAAAAAATGGGCACACTAACCCCAAAAAAGAGGTTCGCATGACGGTTATTCTGTTTCGCACAATTCTCATTTATTTGATTCTATCAATCGTGCTGCGATGCATGGGAAAGCGCCAGGTTGGCGAGCTGGAGCTTTCTGACCTGGTGGTAACGCTGCTCTTATCCGAGGTGGCGGCATTACCCATTGCCGATCACAACATGCCGCTTGCAAACGGGCTGTTCCCTGTTTTGCTGATTCTTTCTCTGGAGATCATATCGACCTTCCTAAAGAACAAGATCCCATTATTGAAAAATCTGATGGAGGGAAAGCCAAGCATGCTGATCTGCCGAGGATGCTTGGACCAAAGCGAGCTTGGTCGAATGAGGCTTTCCATTGAAGAATTTTTAGGAGAATGTCGCTTACAGGGATATAGCGATTTGAGTGACATCTACTATGCCATTTTAGAACAGGACGGCAAGCTTTCGATCATACCGCGCGCCGATAAGCAGCCCCTATGTGCTGATAATATGAAAATTAAAGTAAGCGAGCACGGGCTTGCCCACCCCATTATTTTAGATGGAAGGATCAACACCAACCACTTGCGCATGATTGGTAAAAGTGAGGGGTGGCTAAAAAAAGAGATCACCTCACGCGGTCTCAGACAACAGGACGTATTTTTAATGACAGCAGACGATGCAGGCAAAATTACCATTTACCCCAAGGAGAAGAAGAAATGAAAGCATTTATAGCTGCCTTAGGACTGCTGGCTACGCTAACTGGTCTTGCTTTTTTCACCTCTTGCATCTTTTCCCAAAAAGCAGATGCATTGACATGCGAAGCGATCGCTCTAAATAGCATGATGCCAACCGAAAGAGAAGCCGCTGTGCAAAAAGTGGCAGGCGCATGGGAAAACGATCAATTTATATTTGCTTTAACCATTAACCATACAGAGCTTGACGATATAGAAGCTTATCTTTCGCGCTTGAATGCGGCGGCAAAAAACCAAAACGGCGATGAATATTTCATCGCCGTTTCAGAGCTGACAACAGCATTTACGCACATTAAGGAGCTTTGTGCCGTCAGCTGGGATAATATCCTTTAACAAAAATCCTGCCCGTTTTCATTATAGAGATGTGTACGCACAACGGCATACCATTCCTCTAAGGGAGAGCCTTGCAGGATGCCGGTTTGCGAGGAAAGATAGCGGAGCAGATAATCAGGATTAAGAAAGCTGCCACTATCGGCGCGCAAGCGAATTCTTAAGACTATATCCCCTTCTCTTTCATCGAAACCAGACTCTACGCCCAAAATTGCAGGGCTGATATCCACATCCTTATCACCGCTTTTGGTATGCTTCAAAACCACGATAGGCTTTTCTTGCAGAAGGCTACCACAAAAGGCAGCCACCTCAGGTGAAGCGGACGGGGTATGAATGGAGATGGTATACTCAGCTGCGGCAATGGCCTGCAGCTTTGTTTCAGCGAAATACGCTTTTTCTACGGCAAGCCCTTCCGGCAGGCCATCATTCAGCAGCGCAACGACATCTGCCGGATCCAGCTCGCGCAGTACGGCGATATCTAAAAACTCGCGCGGGCTTTCCGCTCCCACAGGCAAGGGGGCAGAAAAAACGAGATGCGGGATCGGATGGAAGCCGCAGGTATATTTAATGGGGAGATGCACACGTGCGATGACACGTGTCATGGTGCGCATCAGATCTAAGTGAGAAATGTAACGCAAGGCACCCGTCTTACGAAAACAGATGCGCAGCGTTTTTGGCTTTTCCAAAACAGGGCCATCAAAGGTTACTTGCACCATCTGTTCTCACCCCCTAAGCAATTCGCACCGCAGCCATTACAATGCTCTGCGCAGCTTGGCGTTGTTTCATTTTTATAGGCGCGCTCGCGCTCGCGCCAAAGATAGGCGCGCGTGACACCGCAATCAATGATATCCCAGGGGAGCACCTCATCCTTGCCAAATACACGGTTGGCGTAGAAGGCAGGGTCAACGCCGGTTCTTGAAAAGATATCCATCCAGCGGTCATAATTGAAGTATTCATCCCACGAGTCAAACACAACGCCCTCTTCACAGGCAAGCGCTAAGGCGGGCGCCAAGCGGCGATCGCCACGGGCAAATACTGCCTCTACGCGCGAAACGCGCGCATCGTGATAGTTATACTTCACACGGCGATTGGTGATTCTTTCAAGCAGGTATTTTTGTTTTTTCTCAAGCTCCTCCAAGCTATCCTGCGCTTCCCATTGGAAGGGAGTAAAGGGCTTAGGAATGAAGCACGCAACGCTGATGGTAACGTTCACACCCTTGGCACGGTTTCGCTTAGGATTCTTAAAATAGGCAGAAACGACCTTGTCTGCCAGTTCTGCAATGCCATCCAGGTCGGAAAGCTCTTCAGTCGGCAGGCCGAGCATGAAATAGAGCTTGACTGAGCTTTTGCCGGCCGAGAAAGCGATATTGACCGCGCGAAGAAGATCCTCTTCCTCTACGTTTTTATTGATGGCATCGCGCAAGCGCTGCGTTCCGGCCTCCGGCGCAAAGGTCAAGCCACCGGTTCGCACGCTGGAGATCTTAGCCATCAGCTCCTCTGTAAAGCTATCCACGCGCAGAGACGGCAGCGTTAAGGTGACCTTTTCATCATCCGTCCAGGTCAGAAGCTTATCTGTCAGCTCATCCAGCTGCGAATAGTCGCTGATGCTGAGAGAAACAAGCGACATTTCATCATAGCCGCTGTTTTCATACAGGCAGCGCGCCTGCTTATTCAGCACATCCGGGCTTTTTTCGCGGATGGGGCGATACACCATGCCCGCCTGGCAGAAACGGCAGCCGCGAATGCAACCGCGATAGACCTCCAGCATTACGCGGTCGTGCACAGTCTCGATATAAGGCATGACCAGCTTTTCAGGGTACACAGCCTTATCCATATCGGTGATGATGCGCTTTTTGATCTTGGTGGGAATATCATCATACTTGGGAAGGAAGGCTTGAATCGTACCATCCTCGTTGTAGGAAACCTCATATAGTGAAGGAACGTAGAAGCCCTCATGCTTGGCAATCTCGTGTAAAAAGGCCTCGCGCGTGTAGGTGCCGTTTTCCTTCATTTCTATATACAAGCGACAGAACTCGGGTAAAGCCTCCTCGCCCTCGCCAATGCTGAACACGTCAAAAAAGTCGGCAATCGGCTCGGCGTTATAGCTGCAAGGCCCACCACCGATGATGATGGGATGCTCTTCCCCTCTATCCTTAGCCCAGATCGGGATTCCGGCCAGGCGCAGGGTTGCGAGAACGTTGGAATAGCATAGCTCATATTGCAGCGTGAAGCCAACAACGTCAAAAGCGGAAAGCGGATCTCCACTTTCGTGTGCTGTCATAGGCAGCCCATAGGTCTTCATTTTTTCCTGCATATCCGGCCAGGGCGTATAGGCACGCTCGCACCAGATATCCGGCTCTCGATTTAGGGCATTATATAAAATACGGATGCCAAGATTGGACATGCCGATCTCATATACATCAGGAAACACAAAGGCAAAGCGACAACGTACATCCTCCTTGTTCTTGATGATCTGGTTAAATTCACCACCGGTATAGCGCCCCGGCTTTTCTACCGACCGCAAAATGCCGGACATTTGTTTTTCATTGATACACATAATTATTTCCTTGTAATGTAAAGCTTCGATGCCAGCAGAACCGGCAGAACCCAGAAGAGCTGATAGAGGCAGAGCAGCAGGCTAGGCGTAGCAGTCAGCACGCCAAGCGTAGCCAAAACGATAGACAGCAGCATGCCAAGGCAGCCAAGCACAAGCCCACCCGCTTCACTATATGAGGTCAAGCGGCAGGTACGGCGGCAAGCAAGCAGCACACATAGTATCTCACGTACGGAACGCGACGTGATAATACCGCTATTCAACTGAGCTGCTGCAAAATCGTTTTGCTGCTCAATCGTCTTCTTTACCACACGGATACCAAACCGCCCTGTATAACTGACCTTTTTGATCAGCGCCTCGCGGATGTTAGGATCGTAGGTGCGAATAAGTGTACGAATGCCGTTGACCGAAAGCCGTTCTACATCCCGCTCGAATGCCTCATCCATGCGATAGCGAATATAGAACTTGGCACAAAGCTGCCCTTCCTCGGCCGCATACATGATACACGCCTTGCCGGCTGCAAGATTTTGCTCATCCTCTGCGTCATAATACATGCGAACGTGCTTTTTCAGCATAAAATCCCCGCAGCCAACACAAACGCGACGGCCATCTACCGAGGCGATGATGCCACCGTCGGCCACCTGCAGCAGGCGAACGTCTGAAGAGAGTCCCAGCTCGGCGGTTGAACTACGAAACACGCCGTCAAGCGGGCCACCAACAGCCGAAAAAACGCCAGAGACCTGATACAAGACGTGATCAAGCGCACTATCGTTATACAGCTTGATGCGCTGTACGCGTACGTTACGTGCCGGGAAGGCTTCTACGTCTTCAAAAGCGAAGGCGCCGGTATCGCTGTATTCCAGGGCAGAGACCTCGCCTGCCACGGCACAGGAATTCTTTTCTGCCATGCGGAACAATAGTGAAACGGGGATCTTATGTAAAACCAGCGTACAGGCAGGAAGCGCCAGCGCTAGTGTAACACAGAAAGCATAGATCGCCGCGAGCACGTCTCTTTCCAGCACACCAGTAACAATAGCAACCAGCAGTGCTGCCACGCCAGCAGTGGGAAGAAGCCACATGTTTTTCTGCTCATCCTCACAATTACGGCTGATGCGGTGGAAAAAGCCAGTTGTAAAGCCGGTCTTTTTGACCGAAACGATGCGGGTCTCTACCCCTTCCTCTAAATCTACGATGGCGGCAGATTCTGCCTTTGTGGCACCACCGCTACTGACGGCGCAAGCCAGCTTATCACCAGAGGCAGAAACTAGACGAAAAGCAGCCAAGTCGCTTTTTACCTTGTTAAACTCTACCACGGTGGATAACAGGGCAGCCGTAACGGGAAGCAGACCAAACAAGCGAATATCTGCAACGGAAGCCGAAGCACCGCTCTGCGGGATCAAGGAGAAGCATAAAATCGCATCATATAGCAGCGCAAGCAACAGACCGATAGCAGCAAACGATTCTGCCACCAGGCGCCTGGCAAACAGCTGCCGCCAAGCATAGGCAAACAGCGGTATGCAGCAAAGCAAGGCAAAGAACACCAGCAAGAGATGAAGTGCTGCCATACTGATGGGAACAATGAACAGCCTCTCCATAGGAAGTCCCCAACCAAGCCCGTTTTCCAAAACAAGCATGAGAACCGCCAAAAAGGAAAGAATACCAGTTCTCAAGGCCAAGAAGGAAAGCTCGGATTCAAATTTCTGCTGAAACAGGCTCATCTGGTTCCTGGAGGTGTATTCGTGATAGGCGGCCGCTTCTTCACGGTAAAGACCACCAAGCGCCTCTTGGGCACGCTTGGGCTTGGGCTTGGGGGCGTTACGGCGCTCCTCCTTTTGAATCTGCCGCAGCACCTTCTCGTTTTGAATATCAAAGGAAGCAGTTTCTTCTTTCGAGCTGCTAAAGGTCGATTCTGCCTCGCTTTTGCTCGCTTTTTTAGCAAACAGGCGGGCGAGCAGGCCGGGTTTGTTCGCATCTTCAGGCGCGGCGCTCTCTTTTATATCATCAATTGTAAGCTGCTTGCCGGGGCCGTATGGCTTGGTTGCCTTTTTTTCAATTTTTTCACGCGTTTTCGCAGACTGTTCTGGCGCAATCTCTTCATTTTCGGCGGCATATTTTTCAGCAGACTTGTTTTTTCCTAAAACGTCACCAAGCTTGATCGGCTCGTTATCCTCAATCTCAATATCCTCTAGCACCTCAACCGGGCGGCGACGTTTTTGATCATCACGCCAAACGGTAGAGCCATTGGACAGGCCAGGTGTGGCGACAGGGGGGTGCACGCTTTCTTGCGCCGGCTCATACATAGGCGCCACGTGGGGCGCTTCTTGCGTAGCTTCTGCCGGTGTCGTTACGGGAATAGCGGCGGGGCGTTTAACCTCTACTTCAACGGCATAACCGTTATCCTCATTGGCCTCAATGATTGGCGTATTCATTGATTCCTGCGCTTTTGGTGGAACGGCAGGAGCCTTTGGCATCGCAGGGCGGCCGCTACCAAACAGCAAGGCGATCTCATCCTCTGTAATAACAGGAGCACCGGTAGAATAGGCAATATTTTCCGGCAGATCAGCCTCTTCCTCAGTCACGTCAATAAAATCAGCAGGAAGATCATCGGTCGGTTCTTCTTGATCAGCAGCTGCAGGATCGGTTGACGAAGATTCGTCTGATTCAGGCTGCTCCTCGACCGGTTGGAAGAATTGCGCGATCGTTTCCTCGTCTATATCGTCGAGATCCTCAAAGTCTTCATCCTCGTCTACAATGACGTCGATTTCTGGTTCATCAGACTTATTCTCAGGCAGATCATCAGAACCGAAAGCACCTGTCTCTTCTTCTGCTTCTTCAGCAATAGGGGCGTCCTCATCCCAGGGAACGAGAATCATCTCGCCGTCATGCTGCTCTGTGCCATCGGCCTCGTTCGCCTCAGGCGAAAGCTGCTCCTGTTCGCCGACAAAGGGCTCTGCCAACTCGGGTTCGAGTTCAGTATCTTCTTCAATAATAGGCGCAGGATCCTTCTCGATTTCTGCTACAATCTCCGCAATGGGTGTCTGCCCTGCCTCTTCAACGATCGGTTCTTCTGTTGTAGAGGACGGTTGCACTTCCTGTACGTTTTCTTCCGGTTCGGGCGGCAAATCGGTCACGCTGCGCCGCAAGCGCTCTAACATTTCCTTAATGGAATCGGTTTCACCACGATTGTTTTTTCCACTTCCACTCACAGAATGACTCCCCCTTCTTTTTGTTGCAAATTATGCATCTCTTCTTTGCCGCGCGGCCTCGCACAAAATAACGGCGGCGGCGGCAGATACGTTCATGGAATTAACATGACCGTATAGCGGAATAGAGATCACAAAATCACACTTCTCTTTTACCAGGCGCGAAATGCCAAAGCCCTCGCTACCCAGTACGATCGCTGCCGCGCCGCGCAGGTCGGTTTTATAATGCGGCGAGCCATCCATATCGGCAGCATAGATCCAAAAGCCTTTTTCTTTTAATTCATCGATCGTGCTGGCTAAATTGGTTACCTTAGCGATCGGCAGGTGCTCGATAGCACCTGCCGAGGCCTTGGCCACGACCGAGGTCAGCCCCACCGAGCGTCTTTTAGGAATGATCAACCCATGCGCACCAGCACATTCCGCGCAGCGCATCAGGGCACCTAAATTGTGCGGATCCTCGATCCCATCGGCAATGACAAGAAGCGGCTTTTCGCCGCGCTCTGCAGCCATGGCTAGCATATCATCGATCGATGCATAGGTACGCTCTGCCGCCATAGCGACAATGCCCTGGTGGCGATTATGGCCGCAGATCGCATCCAGCTTTTTTCTGTCTGTTTCTATCAAGGGGATCTTCCGCGCAACGGCCTCCCCAACCAGAGCAACGATAGAGCCCTCGCGGTCTCCACGCGCTACGTAAATTTTATCAATATCCCGGCCGCCGGCCAGCAGCTCTTTGACAGCATTGCGACCGCTGATCACGCCCTCGTTCGGATTTTCCGCCCCGTAGGCGCCTCGATCCTCTTCTTTTTTTACGTGCGGCTTTTCGCGGTGCTGATACCCAGTCTTCAAAGGCTCGTCCTCCTATACTTATTCAATATAAATTATAACATATTACAAACGAAATGTACAGTACGAGATGAGAAAAAAAGAAAAAAGATGCGTGTTTTCACGCATCTTTTTTCTCACAACCAAAAGAGGTGATTAGTTACCTCTTCTAGCGGCAAAGCACTCGCTGCAGTAAACAGCCTTACCCTCGGTAGGATTGAAAGGAACCTTGCATTCCTTACCGCAGTCTGCGCAAACAGCAGAGAACATTTCTCTTGCGCCCTTTGCACCGTTCTTGCGGGCATCACGGCATGCCTTGCATCTCTGGGGCTCGTTCTGGAAGCCCTTCTCTGCATAGAATTCCTGCTCACCGGCGGTGAACACGAAATCGTTGCCGCAATCCTTGCACTTGAGTGTCTTGTCCTGGTACATGTTTCTTACCTCGCTTTGAAATGGATGTTTTTTTGCCCTTAGACGGATTCCAACCGACGCCTTTGATAACAACGCTCTCCCTTAAGCTACTGGGGCATATTTATCTGCCAAGCCGCTTGCGAAGCTTTTTCAGCAAGCGACTGATAGCATTCTTAACCGATTTCTCATCCCGCCCAAGCTGATCTGCTATTTCAGCGGTTGATAATTTCTGAATATACAAGTTAAAAACTTGCCGTTCATATGCCGAGAGTTCAGACCGGATCAGCGAGAGTAGCTCCTCAACGCGTTCTTCTTCAATCACCGGGTCAGAAAAATACGCAAAAAAACGACCTTCTTCAAACG
This sequence comes from Clostridia bacterium, assembly GCA_017621755.1. Classification (GTDB taxonomy): domain Bacteria; phylum Bacillota; class Clostridia; order Oscillospirales; family CAG-272; genus UBA1740. Next base: position 41,673 of record JAGASL010000010.1, on the reverse strand, counting down.
GGATAAGATCCACTGCCTGACCGGCAATATGGCCGGTGGCTTGTGCTTCCCTTTTATATTTTGTCTTTAACGCATTATCAATACAGATCTTAGCATACAGGCCGAAGGTAACCTGCTCTTGCATAGAGTAACGAAGTGCCGCGCGATGCAACGCTAAGCATGCCTCTTGATAAGCATCGCCCTCATCCTGCCCACAGCTGAACACGGCGGCGCGGTGGCGCAAAAGCCCTTCATATCTCTCTGCAAGTCGGGCAAACGCAGAATTGCTGCCCGCACGAACATCAGAGAGAAGTGCAGCAAGCTCAGCCTGCTCTTTTGCCGACATTTTTCCGCCAGAACTGTTCATAAAAACCACTTCTACAATAATCTGTAATTCTATTATAACATCAAAGTTCCGCTTGTCAATAGTTTTTTCAAAAAAAATTTACTTTTACATGGATTGAAGAACGTAATCGGCATCTCCTGATAATACAGAGAGTAAGCGCCGATAAACACTTTCCGGCTCCTTATCAAATTTCTTTTGCATGTCCTCTGCCTGCATACGGGATGCTACGCAAAGATCGATCTTCAAAATATTGCCGCCAGGCTCAGTAATTTCGCAATGAAGATTATATTTGCCATCCTCACGCTTCTCGACAGACGACGCGAGCTTTGCCTGTCTTTTCTTAAAGGAGAGCAGGCGCATGGCGCTTTTTAAGCTTTTTTCACGAATAGAGAGCAATATGTTGCTTTGCAGCTCTGCCGCTACCATTTTGCCGGTAGAAGAGATCACGTAGTAGGTCTCGCCCTCTGCTTCATCCTCTAAAATATGCCCCAGCTCCTTCAGCTGGGAAAAGCATGCGGCAAAATCGAATCCACCCACGTAACCATTTTGAATACAGATGTCGTGAATGGTAGCATAATCCAAGGGGTAGTTGATATTATCCAGCAGGAACAAAATAAAGATCTTTACGTCGGTCGGATTGCTCATGCCGTTTTGTGGTGTTTTGACCATAATTCCCTCCTGTAGAATGTAAAATGGGGTTGCCGCTCACCGGCAACCCCATAAAAATCAAGCGGTTTTCTCTTCCCCGGCAGCCTCATCGGCGTCGGTAGGAATGTAATTGTGATAGTTTCTCAATTCAGCACGGGTCAGAACGGGATGACCATAATAATCAGTATAAACGCGCTGCAGCTCAGATTTCACCAGCATTGCCTGACGATTGAAGAAGAGAGGAACAACGGGCATCTCCTCCAGCAGGAGCGCCTCTGCCTGATGCAGCAGCTCGGTACGGGTAGCCATATCCTCGGCTGCGAAGGCATCGTCGATCAGCTGATTGTATTCTTCATTGTTAAAGCCACTAACGTGTGTCAGAACGCGAGATTCCTCCAGACCGCCGGCAAAAATACCGTTGCCGGACAACTCATGCGAGAAGCTGGCCAGTGCGCTGAAGGCATCGGGAGAAAGCATCTGATAGTCGATTGCCAGTACGTTGTAGCCGTTAAAGCCGGCTGCATCGGTAACCGAGGTACGGAATGCCTCCTGTACCGCATCATTACACAGCGCAATCGGCGTATCACTTTCGACAATGGTGATCAGATCGTAGGACTTCTTCGTTACCGTAACGCTGCAGGAAGCACCGCCCTTACGCAGTACACCTCTCCACAGCTCGGCAATGGATTCGGCAATGGCAGCCTCTTCAGCATTGTCACGAACGAGGATCTTGATGTTACCGCCCTCGTAGCCGTTGCGCACGGCAGCCTTGATCAGATTAACAGCCTCTTCCTCGTTTGCCTGAACAGAAAGCGCGACCTCGGCATTGGCAGCCGTTACGTCAGCAAAGGAGCCACCGTTTCCGTTCCAAACACCGTGAGAGACGAAGCCGGTTGCCGGAATAGCAAGGCCCTTGGTCATCTCTGCAGCCAGCGCCTGACGGTCAATGACCATAGACAGCGCACGGCGAACGTCAGCATTGGCGAAAACGGGATCCTTATTATCGAGCACGTAAGTATAGGTAGAAAGCAGATTGGTTACAACGGCCTTATCAAGGTAATTCTCTCTCTCCTCAAGCGGGATATCACCTACGATGAAGATCGCGCCCTCGATGAAATCTGCAAAGGCATCGGTCAGCTCGGTGTTCCAATAAGAGAGGAACTTGTAGGGCGTGACGTACATATCCTTCGGCAGAACGCTTTCCTGGCTGCGACGGTAGTAGGAGTTGCGCTCCAGACGGAATTCGTGCGGGGTATTATTCGTCTTGAAAAGCTCGCCATCCTTAATACCGTAGCCCATAGCACGGATAGCAAACGGACCATTGGTTACAATATAGGATACACGCTTGGTCCAAACCTCATCACGGTCTGCCTTAGTAACGGCAGTCTCCTTAACCGGGGTGAGCGCGATAGAGGTGAGGTTGCGCAGGAAGTTCTGCTGTGCTTCCTCATTCAGCTCACGCTCAAAGGTGATGGTCAGCACCAGCGGCTCGCTATCGGTAACGGCAACGTCCTCAACCGACTTGTCATCACCCAGCTTAGCGGCGCGGGCATTTTTGATATCGTAAAGAAGCGTAGCAGCCTGACAAGCAAAATCAGGGCTGAGGATACGCCACCAGGACCACATAACGTCTTGCGCGGTTACCTGAGAGCCATCGTTCCAATAGGTCTCGCGCAGGGTGATATCCATCTTAAACTCATTACGATCCTCATAGAAGCGATAGCTGTTTGCCAAAGCATACTGGATCTTGCCGTTTGCATCCAGCGTGAACAGTGGCTCGTAGATCAAGCTCATCACCTTCATGGCATCATCATTGGTATATGCCTTTGCAGGGTCAAAGTCATAGATCTCGCCGCTTACTAAGAACGATGCGATCTCAGCACCGAGGTCCTCTTCCTTCTTTTCGTCTGTCTCGCCGGCGCAGCCAACGCTGGTAGCCATGACAGCAAAGACCGTGGTCAGCGCCAAAAGCAGAGCCAATACTCTCTTCATAATCCGGTTTCCTCCAAGAATCGTGTAGTAAAATTGCTTACAGGTTATTATAACACATAAAAATGATAATTTCAATGAAAAAATACGAGAAAATACCATCTTCGGTATTTTGCACAAAGATTGCGCAGATATCTGTGCAAAATGCCCAACAATCACCCCTGCAAAAATGATTGTTCCTCTCTATCATACTACATTTTTTATAATTTTTCCATAGTTTTTTCAAAAGTTAATTGAAAACTTTTTGTTACTTCTCTATTTTTCGAGGAACAAGGATGAAAAAAAGCATTCAAACCGATCTGGCTTTAGAGCGAACAAGCCCCGCATGCCAAGCGGGATACCAATACGAGGAGCGGGATCTCGGCCTATGCAAGCACCACCTGCTTGTCATTCGCACCTCCCGAGCGGCCAAGGCCGCAAATTGCCCCAAGGGAGTCTATCACACACTTTCCTTTCCGCCGCTAACCGCTTTAGGCACCTGCGAGCGGCAGGAGATCGCTTACCAGCTCTCTCTACTGCTGCAGGAAATGACAAAAAAGCTACTCAATATGCACCAGCCCGAGGAAGAGCGCATTCTGATCATTGGCATTGGCAATCGGCAGCAAACGGTAGACGCGATCGGCCCGCGCTGCGCAGACAGGATCCATGCTACGGCACAACTCTCCCACGACCTACGCGGGCGGTTATGCTGCGCAGCACTTGCCGTTTTTTGCCCCGGGGTATCGGCCCAGAGCGGCATGAAAAGCGAGGCGCTTATTTGTGCGGCCGTGCAGCAATTCAGACCCGGGTTGGTTGTTTTGATCGATTCCCTGGCGGCCAGGTCGATTGATCGCATTGGCACTACCATTCAGCTGACGGACGCCGGCATTGCCCCAGGCAGCGGTGTGAGAGGCGGCGGAACGGCACTGAACGCAGAAACACTTGGCTGCCCTACGCTAGCCATCGGCTGCCCTACGGTAACGGACAGCACCACGCTTCTTCACGATCTTTTATCAACGCTTGCGCTGCCACGGCGGATCAAAAAACGGCTTTCCGCCGTAAGGGGCTGCTTGGTATGCCCACAACAAGCGGATGACATCATCGATCACGCATCTGCTATCTTAGCAGACGCCATCAACCGCGCCTTTGGTGTGCCAGATGCTTGAAAGCTGTCATAAACACGGCAAGCCCTTCATATGCATATAGCAACAAGAAAACAAGGATACGGAGGAATTTTGAAAAAATGACCAGCACATCCATCTATCGTGATATCGCCTCACGCACGGGCGGTGATATCTACATTGGCGTCGTAGGCCCGGTAAGGACGGGAAAATCTACCTTTATCCGCAAATTTATGGAAAGCGCCGTGATCCCCCATATTGCCGATGAATATGACAGAACGCGCACGATCGACGAGCTGCCGCAGGCGGGCTCTGGCAAGACGGTCATGACCACCGAGCCTAAATTTATCCCCGATGAGGCTGTCAACGTTTTATTAGGTGAAGCAACGCGCATGCGGGTCAAAATGGTGGATTGTGTGGGCTACATCGTTCCTGAAGCACTGGGCAGCACTGAGGACGGGCAAACGCGCATGGTTCACACCCCCTGGTCCGAAGAGCCTGTTCCCTTTCACGAGGCAGCAGAAACCGGCACGCGACGCGTGATTCGAGAGCATTCCACCATCGGCATTTTAGTAACGACAGACGGTACCATCGGCGATATTCCGCGTGCCAGCTACATAGAGGCCGAGGAGCGTGTTGCGCACGAGCTTGCCCAGCAGGGGAAGCCGTATGCCATCATTCTAAATTCCGCACATCCGGAAACGGAGGAGGCTACCGCGCTTGCCTACGAGCTGGAAAAAAAGTATAACGCCCCAGTAGCGTTGCTGAACTGCATGGAGCTGAACAGCGACGATATAGGTAACATCATGGAGCTGATCCTGCAGGAGTTCCCCATTACGGAGATCACCGTCATGCTCCCCGCCTGGATGCGCAATCTAGAAAGCGGACATTGGCTGCGCAGGGAGACCATGCATTGCCTGACGGCCTTATGTGACAGCATGGCAAAAATGGGAGATGCCAGCCGATATTTTTCGGCAGATACCAACGCAAAGAGCATCAAAGAGTGGCGCGTGACCAACCTCAACCTGGCAGACGGTACCGCTGAGGTCATGCTTATCCCCACCGATGGGCTATACTATCAGATCATGAGCGAGCTGACCGGATTTTCGATCTCCGACGAGGCTGAGCTGATTGCCCTAATGCGCGAGCTGGCAGAAACGAAGCGCGCCTACGACAAGGTCGCAGACGCGCTAAAGGGTGTTTATGAAACGGGCTACGGCATCGTAACGCCTAACGTGACCGATCTGACCTTAGAGGAGCCAGAGATCATTAAGCAGGCAGGCAGCTACGGGGTCAAGCTGCGCGCATCGGCGCAGTCGATCCATATGATCCGCGCCAACATTGAAACCGAAATCAATCCCATCGTGGGCAGCGAGCAGCAATCTGAAGAGCTGATCCGTTACATGCTAAACGAATTTGAAGAAAACCCACAGAAGATCTGGGAATCCAATATGTTTGGCAAATCGCTCTACGAGCTGGTTAACGAAGGGCTGCACACCAAGCTGGCGCACATGCCCGAAGAATCACGCAAAAAGCTATCCGAGACCTTAGAGCGGATTATCAACGAGGGCAGCGGCGGGCTGATCTGTATTATTCTGTAACAGTCTCCAGCACCTCGCGCAAAAAGGCAACGAAGGCCTCCCCTGCCTTTTCTAACGGCAGATCGTTATCGAACGTATAATCATATTGGTAGCTTTCAGCCTCGTCATCCGACCGGTTGCCGTATGCCCCTTGGTGTACGGCAGCACGGCGGATCAGCAGCGTTTTGGCGGCACCGCCGGTGGCGCTGACAAATTTCTGTATCTCCTCACCCTCGCGGATATGCACGAACATGATCTGCTCATCGCCTCCGAGAAAAAGCCGATACTGCTCGCGCGCCCACGCGGTGGGAAAATCATTATAGGCGATGGTAAGCGCCTTCAGGTCAGAAAGGAATTTTCTCGCCCGGTCTGTTTTCTCCCCCTGCCAGCCAACCTGTGCAGCCAGCTCCTTAATCGGGGTGATCGAGGACACGTTTTTCACGGAATACGCCTTGGCAGCCAGGTCGCACAGCGTATCCTTACCAACGCCGCCACGACCGTTGATCACAAAAACTACCTTCTTCATAGAAAAAACTCCTTTGTCTTCCGAAGCCTTGTCTTTTATATTATACAACCGCCAAGGCTGCCTGTCAACGGCAGATGAAAAAATAGTTTTTTTGAAAAACCCCTTTACTTTTTCGCGCGATGCTGGTATACTTTAAGCAGAAAAAGGAAAGGTGGTTTTTCTTATGAAGAAAACCTTATTCGGCACACTTCCGAGCGGCGAGGCCGTTCATCTCTACACGCTGGATAGCGGCAAAATGCAGGTAAACGTGATCGATTACGGCTGCCGCATTCAGGCCATCTTATTTAACGGTGTAGATTTTGCTGGTGGCTACGACACACTGGAAAGCTATCTGGCAGACGATAGCTCACAGGGCGCCTTTGTTGGCCGCGTGGCCAACCGTATCAAGGATGCCCGCTTCACACTCAACGGCAAGACCTACCAGTTGCCGGCCAACGATGGTAAGAACCATCTTCACGGCGTATTTGGTCAAACGGTATGGAACACCAAGATCGTAGACGATTGCACGCTGGTATTTACACACCACAGCGCAGCCGCCGAGGAGGGATATCCCGGCAACATGAACTTGGAAATCACCTATCACCTGGACGGAACGGCGCTTGAGCTGGATTACAAGGCCACGGCAGACGAGGACACCCCCATCAACCTGACTAACCACACCTACTTCAACCTGGGCGGCATCGGCTCTGGCTCGGTATTGGAGCAGGAAATGCAGGTAAACGCTGACGAGATTACCCTGGTAGATGACGAGCTGATCCCGATCGGCAAGCGCATGAGCGTTTGCGGCACACCCTACGATTTCCACGAATACCATCCGATCGGCGCTCGCTTTAACGAGCAGGTTGACGGCTACGATACCAACTTCTGGCTCAACAAGAGCGAGCCCGTTACCCTGCTGGGCAAGGAGCTGTATCGTGCCGGTGCCGTTCGCTCTGACCTCTACCAGATGGATTGCTATACCGATCTGCCCTGCATGCAGATCTACAGCGGCAATTTCTTGGGTAGCGGACCGGATTTCAAATACGGTGTTAAGCAAGCGCGCCAGCATGCCATCTGCTTAGAAACGCAGTTCGAGCCGGATTCGGTAAACCACGGCGAAGGCATTCTTCGCGTAGGCGAGACCTACCATTACACAACCGTTTACGTCTTTAGCCGCCGCTAAAATTCACATGGCAGAGTGTTTTTCACTTTGCCATGTTTTTTATTTGCTTATGCCTTGCATTCGTCATATAAATGATGTATAATAAATTGAATACATAAAAGGAAGGTTCATCCTTATGAAATACGATGTTGCCATTATTGGCGGCGGCGTGGTTGGCGCGCTGACGGCGCGCGAGCTTTCACGCTACGATCTACGCGTTGTTGTGCTGGAAAAGGAAAGTGACGTAGCCTACGGTGCCTCGCGCGCGAACAGCGGCATTGTGCACGGCGGCTTTGACCCCATTCCCGGCACGAAAAAGGCTGCCCTGAACGTAAAGGGTGCCGCGATGATGGAGGCGCTAGCCGCCGACCTGGGCGTAACCTATCACAAAAACGGCTCGATGGTGCTTGCGTTTTCCGAAGAAGAAATGGCCACGGTAAGAAAGCTGTATGAGCGCGGCATTGCCAACGGCGTGCCCGGCATTTCTCTGCTTACCGGTGCCGAGGTGTTGGCTCTTGAGGGGCGCGTATCGCCGCAGGTGGTTGGCGCACTTCGTTGCGTTTCCTCCGGCATTGTCTGCCCTTATGGGCTTACCATTGCCGCTATGGGCAACGCCATGGATAACGGGGTCGAGCTGCGCTATGAATATGCGGTTGACCGCATCGAGCAGAAGGACGGCAGCTTTTCTATCTACGCAGGCGAGGAATGTGTTGAGGCCGCGTACCTCATAAACAGCGCCGGTATGTATGCCGACCGCATTGCCGCCATGGTGGGTGACGATGAATATCAAATCATCCCCAAAAAGGGTGAATATATGCTGCTTGACCGCGCCGAGGGTGATCTGTGCAGCCACACGCTATTCCAAGTGCCCACCGCCGCCGGCAAGGGCGTTTTAGTCTCCCCCACGGCAGACGGCAATCTGCTGGTGGGCCCCACATCGGTCGCGATCGATGATCGCGAGTGCCGCGACACAACGGTCGAGGGCTTAGATTATATTAAGCAGGCCGCCGGAAAGAGCGTTGCTGATATCCCCTACCGCCAGGTGATCACCTCCTTTACCGGTGTGCGCGCCGCACTGGTAGGCGAAGAGGATTTTGTAATCGAGCCGAGCAAGAAAAACGGCCGTGCCATTCATCTGCTGGGCATTGATTCCCCCGGTCTTTCCTCTGCCCCCGCCATTGCAGAGGAGGTTGCTTCCCTTTTGCGTGATGCGGGCCTTACGTTGACCCCCAAGAAGGATTTTAACGGCAAGCGCGATTCCTATCACGTTTTCGGGCACCTTTCTGATGAAGAAAAAAACGAATGGATCAAGCGTGACCCCAGCTATGGTCACATGATCTGCCGCTGCGAAACGATCACTGAGGGCGAGATCCGCGAGGCGATCCGCCGCAATCCGCCGGCACGAACGATGGATGCCGTTAAGCGCCGTGTGCGCGCCGGCATGGGCCGCTGCCAGGGCGGATTCTGCACCACCTACGTGGCCGAGCTGGTTGCTGAAGAAAATCATATGAAACCGACAGAGGTCACGAAGTTCGGAACAGGCTCTGAGCTGCTGACCGGGCTGACACGTGGAGGTAACTGACATGATGGAAGCAAGAGAGATCGTCATCATCGGCGGCGGCCCTGCCGGCATGGCAGCCGCCCTTGCCGCTCACGAGGCGGGCATACGTGACATTCTGATCTTAGAGCGCGATGCCGCACTTGGCGGCATTTTGCAGCAATGCATTCACAACGGCTTTGGCCTACACCGCTTTGGCGAGGAGCTGACCGGCCCTGAATACGCCGAGCGCTACGCAAGAGAGGTGTATGCCAAGGGCATTCCCTACGCGCTGAACACCATGGTTCTTGATATCTCAAAGGACAAGATCGTAACCGCCATCAGCGAGGAGCGCGGTGTCTTTCACATTCAGGCTAAGGCTATCATTCTTGCCATGGGCTGCCGTGAGCGGCCGCGTGGCGCGCTGAACATTCCCGGTGCGCGCCCTGCCGGTATTTATACCGCCGGAACGGCACAGCGCTTTGTAAACATCAAGGGTATGATGCCCGGCAAAAGCGTAGTCATCCTCGGTTCTGGTGATATTGGTCTGATCATGGCGCGCCGCATGACCTTAGAGGGGGCCAAGGTACAGGCCGTTTGCGAGCTGATGCCCTATTCGGGTGGTTTGAACCGCAATATTGTGCAATGCTTAGAGGATTTCAACATTCCGCTGATGCTCAGTCACACCGTATCGAAAATTCACGGCAAAGGGCGCGTGACAGGCGTTACCATCTCCCGCGTGGATGAAAATCTTCGCCCGATCCCGGAGGAAAGTCAATATATCCCCTGCGATACCCTGCTCCTTTCCTGCGGTCTGATTCCCGAAAACGAGCTGACAAAGTCTGCCGGCATCCCGCTGGATCGCGTGACCAGCGGTGCCATTGTCAACGAGGAACGAGAGACCGATATTCCCGGTATTTTTGCATGTGGCAACGTTTTGCACGTGCACGATCTGGTTGACTACGTTTCCGAGGAGGCTGCTTTGGCCGGCAAGGCAGCAGCCGGCTATGTGCTTGGCAAGACTAAGCGTGGCACGGGCATTACGATCCGTGCGGCCGGTGCCGTTCGCTACACCGTACCCCAGCGCCTCAGCACGAACGAGGCGGGCGAGGTTCGCCTATACTTCCGTGTGGGGCGTGTGCTGAGGGGTGCAACGATCACGCTTACCTGTGGGGATACCGTACTTTTACAGCAAAAGAAGCGCCATATGGCCCCCGGAGAGATGGAATGCCTGGTGCTGAAGGCAGATATTGTAGCCAAGATGCAAGACACCGTTACCCTTTCCTGTGAGGAGGTGGCAAAATGAATAAAGAATTGACCTGTATCGTATGCCCGATCGGCTGCCACCTGACGGCCGAGCTGGATGAAGACGGCCGCGTGCTTTCCGTTTCCGGCAATACCTGCCCGCGCGGCAAGGTATACGCCGAGAACGAGCTGATCCACCCAACCCGCACGCTGACCACCACCGTAAAGGTCAGCAACCGCCCTGGATGCATGCTTCCTGTTAAAACAGCTGCTCCTATTTCCAAGGATAAGTTGTTTGAGGCAATGGATGCCATACGCGACATAACGGTAGAGGCACCGATCGCCACCGGCCACGTTGTGCTGGCAGGCCTGGTAGGCGAGAGCGACCTGATCGCCGCCGGTAGTATTGAATAAAAACGTTTGATCCCCGCCAAAAAATCCTTTGGCGGGGATTGACAAATAAAAAAAGACATGGTATACTGTAAAAAAGGCAAAGAAAAGAAGGAGTATGTCATAGCTTTGCTGTACAGAGAACGGGCGGTTGGTGCAAGCCCGAACAGCAACGTGGCAGAAGCAGTCTTGGAGCCGATGCGCCGAAACCTTTAGTAGGTACATCCGGGTTCTCCCGTTATAGAGAAACGACATTACTGTGTCGGCAGAGTGCGGGGGGCTTCCCCTCCGAATTCAGGTGGTACCGCGATTTTTTCGCCCTGAATGCCTTTTTAGGCATGCTGGGCGTTTTTTATTTGAAAAGGAGGCTTTTTTCTATGAGAAAACAATTACTAAAGCTACTAAACAAGAATGCGCGCGTTTCGCTTGCAGACCTGGCTGTAGCGCTGGGGGCTGACGAGGCGGCGGTAGCCGACGAGATCAAGGCACTGGAGGCCGAGGGCATTCTGCGCGGTTACAAGGCTGTTATAGACTGGGAAAAGATGGATCATAGCTACGTATCTGCCATTATCGAACTAAAGGTGACCCCCAAGGTTGGCCGCGGCTTTGAGGAAATTGCCGAGCGTGTAGCGCAGTATGCCGAGGTAGAATCGGTTTATCTGATGTCCGGCACCTATGACCTGAACGTGGTGGTCAAGGCCAAGACCTTTCAAGAGGTGGCGATGTTCGTAGCCAAGGAGCTTTCCACCATTGAATCTGTCACCTCCACCGCTACACACTTTGTTCTGCGCCGCTACAAGGAGCTGGACGTTTCGCTGGCGGTCAGAGAGCCTGATGAAAGAGGAACGATCTCGCTATGCTGAACTATGAACAATTGCTTAGTCAAACCATCCAGGACATCAAGCCCTCTGGCATTCGCAAGTATTTTGACATTGCGAATACCATGCAGGACGTGATCTCTTTAGGTGTTGGCGAGCCTGACTTTTTTACGCCATGGAAGATACGCAATGCCGCCATCCGCACGTTAGAGGCTGGGAAAACGCGCTATTCCTCCAACAGCGGTCTGCTGGAGCTGCGCAAGGAAATTGCCGATTATCTGGAGCGAAAATATGCGCTTTCCTACCATCCTGAGGATGAAATTCTGATCACAGTGGGTGGCAGTGAGGCCATTGATGCCTGCATTCGTGTAGTGACCAATCCAGGCGATGAAATTATTATTCCGCAGCCAAGCTACGTATGCTATGAGCCGATGGCCAGAATGGCCGGCGGCGTGCCTGTTATTTTAGAGACCAAGGCAGAAAACGATTTTAAGGTGACCCCTGCCGAGCTGATAGAAAAAATCACCCCGCGCACCAAGATGCTAATCCTTCCCTACCCCTGTAACCCAACCGGGGCTATTATGGAAAAGGAGGATCTGATCGCGCTAGAGAAGGTCCTGCATGACACCAATATTCTGGTTGTCTCAGATGAGATCTACGCCGAGCTGACCTTTGGTAAGAGCCGGCACGTCTCTCCCGCCTCTATCCCCGGCATGCGTGAGCGTACTATCGTGATCAACGGCTTTTCCAAGGCCTTTTCCATGACCGGCTGGCGCCTTGGATATGCCTGCGGCCCGCGCGAGATCTTGAAGCAGGTGACCAAGCTGCACCAGTTTGCCATCATGTGCGCACCCACCACCTCACAGTACGCCGCCATTGAGGCGCTGCGCAGCTGCGACGAGGACGTAGCAGACATGATCGCCGAATACGACATGCGCCGCCGCGTGATCGTAAAGGGCTTTAACGACATCGGCCTGACCTGCCGCGAGCCGCGCGGTGCGTTTTACGCCTTCCCTTGCATCAAATCAACCGGCATGACGAGCGAGGAATTTTGCGAAAAGCTACTGTACGCCAAGCACGTGGCCTTAGTGCCCGGCCCGGCCTTCGGCCAGGGTGGCGAGGGCTTTATCCGCGCCTCCTATTGCTATTCGGTCGATCACATTCACGAGGCCATTCGCCGCACGAAGGAATTTTTAGACGAGCTTCACTAAAAAGAGGATGTCGCTATGATCAAAATTGATAAAGCCAGCAACAGAATCGTTCTTAAAACAAAAAACACTACCTACGCCATGGAAATGCTGTACGGGAAGTTCCCCGTTCATCTGTACTACGGCAAGACCTCCCCGAAGGCTGATATGTCTTACAAATGCCCCATCCACTCCTTTTCCCCTTACCACCAGGAACACGGATTAGCATACCTGCCGGATATTGCTCAGGTGGAATTCCCCTTTTTTGGCTACGGCGACTTCCGCGCTACGGCCCTGCGTCTGCTTGATCTGGGCACTGGTAGTGACGTAACGGATTTTACCTTCCGCCGTGCAAAAAAGAAAATTGGCCGCGTGGATATTCCCGGCATGCCCTACGGCGATGCCGATGAAAAGACCGAAACGCTGGAGCTGCTTCTTACCGATGACGTAACCGGCTGCGAGCTATATCTCTACTATACGCTTTTCCCGGAATGCGACACCATTTCTCGCTATTTCAAGCTGGTCAACAAGGGCCAGAACAACATTCGCATTCAAAAATGCATGAGCCTTTCGCTCGACCTGCCAAGCGCCAACCTTGATCTGATCGATTTAGGTGGCAAGTACGGCCGCGAACGCCGCGTAGAGCGTGTACCGCTTGGCCATAACATCTGCCGCATTTCAAGCAAGCGCGGTGCTTCCTCGCACCACCACAATCCCTTTATTATGCTGGCCGATCACAACGCGACTGAAGAGCGCGGTGATGCGTATGCCTTTAACCTGGTATACAGCGGCAGCTTTTTAGACGAGATTGAGGTCGATCAGAACAACACCACCCGTGTTATGCTGGGGTTAGGCGATGAAAGCTTCAACTATCTGTTATGTCCAGGCGAGGAGTTTATATCCCCCGAGGCTGTAATGACCTATAGTGCCAACGGTATTGGCCAAGCCTCGCGCAATATGCATCAATTCGTTCGCCGCCACATTTTGCCGCCTACGCCGTTTGAAAAGCGACCTGTCGTTCTCAATTCCTGGGAGGCATTCTATTTCAAGATCGATGGCAAGCTGATGGTAGACTTTGCCAAGGGTGCCCACGAATGTGGCATGGATATGCTGGTCATGGATGACGGCTGGTTTGGCGCAAGAAACGATGACCACGCCGGTCTTGGCGACTGGACCCCTAACCTGACGAAATTTCCGCAGGGGTTGCCCGCCTTTGTCAAGGAAGTCAAGCAGCAGGGTGTTCACTTTGGTATTTGGATCGAGCCGGAGATGGTGAACAAGAATAGTGACCTTTACCGCGCCCACTCGGATTGGTGCATTCGCGCACCGGGGCGTGAGCCGCTTCTTTCGCGTGACCAGCTGGTGCTGGACATGGCAAACCCGGCCGTTTTACAATATTTGAAGGATAGCTTTACCACCTGCTTCCGCGGGGTGGATATTGATTACTTCAAATGGGATATGAACCGCCACATGAGCAACGTATATTCCCCCTATCTGCCGCCCGAGCGGCAAGGCGAGGCGGCGTACCGCTATATGCTGGGCGTATACGAGCTGTTCCGCTGGCTGCGTGAGCTGTACCCCAACGCTATGATTGAGAACTGCAGCGGCGGTGGCGGACGCTACGACCTTGGCATGATGAAGTACTCTACCCAGATCTGGACCAGTGACACCACCGACCCTATCCAGCGCACCTACATCCAGTATGGCAGCAGTTTTGGCTATCCCACCACCGTAATGAGCTGCCACGTTGCCAACCATGGCAATTCCTGCGAGGATCCGCGCAAGCTCAACTATGGCTTCCGCGTTGCGCTTAACGGCCCGCTGGGCTATGAGTTTAACGTGCTTTCGGTCAGCGAAACGGCAAAGGCTGCCATGCGTGAGCAGGTAAAGGAATACCGCCTGTATGAAAATCTGATCCTGAACGGCGACTTCTACCGTCTGGTAGACCCGTTTGCCTGCGATTGCTACGCCTATTACGTAGTAAGCGAGGATAATAGCGAGATCCTTCTTTCCTTCCTGCAGAACTATGATGACCCCAAGGAAAAAAGCTACAAGCTCAAGGTCTCTCGCGCCAAGCGCGGCATGACCTATCGCGATACCATTTCCGGTGATACCTTTACCGGCGACGAGCTGCGCAAGGGTATTACCGTACAGGCACAAAAGAAAGGCCTGTATGCCAAAATGCTGCACCTTGTTACAGAAAACTAACAAAAGCCCCCTCTGCAAGCATGCTTGCAGAGGGGGCTTTTTACTTATTGCTCGTTTTTCATATTTTCACGCGCGGTAGATAGCATGAGCTTAATGCGGTTCAGCTGGTTGACCTCGCTGGCGCCGGGGTCATAATCCACCGCTGCAATATTGGATTGCGGGTACAGCTTTTTCAGCTGCTTGATCACGCCCTTACCCACCACGTGGTTGGGTAAGCATGCAAAGGGCTGAATACAAACGATATTGGGTATCCCTTCGGTAATCAGCTCGATCATCTCGCCGGTCAGGAACCACCCCTCACCATACTGGTTGCCAAGCGAAAGAACAGGCTTGGTCATTTCTGCCACCTGCTCGATCGGCATGGGTGCCTCAAACCGATGGCTGGCCAACAGCGCATCTACCGCCGGCTGGCGAACACGGCGGATCATCTTCAGGGCCAGCTTACAGAAATAAGCAGATTTGAAGCTGTTGCCCAGATAGCGGTGCTTATAATCCCGGTTAAAGAGATAATAGCAGAAGAAATCCATCATGTCCGGCACAAAGGCCTCGGCGCCTTCCTTTTCCAGCAGCTCAACCAGGTGGTTATTGGCAAGCGGCATATACTTAACCAAGATCTCACCAACGATGCCAACGCGTGGTTTTTTGATATCCTCGCGGATGGGCAGCTGATCAAAGGCCTCTACGATGCCGCGACAAACGTCCTTAAACTTGTACTTCGTTTTGGGATTAGTCAGCGAATCGATACAGATGGCTTGCCACTTGGCATGCAGCGCGTTGGTCGAGCCGGGCACCGCCTCATAGGGGCGAACACGATAAACGCAGCGCATAAACAGGTCACCGTACACCAAGCAATGCACAGCATCCACCAGCATAGCAGGAGTCAGGGTAAAGCCCTCGTTCTTTTCAAGGCCGGCCGCATTGACAGAAATGACCGGAATGTGAGAAAGCCCCACCTTATCCAGCGCGTTGCGGATAAAGCCAACGTAATTGCTGGCACGGCAGCAGCCGCCCGTTTGCGACATCAAAATCGCCAAGCGGTTCGTATCGTACTTGCCGGAAAGCACCGTCTCCATGATCTGGCCGATGGTCAGAATAGAGGGGTAACAGGCATCGTTGTTCACGTACTTCAAGCCGGTGTCGATCGCAGCGCGGTTGGTATTGGTCAAGATCACAACGTTATAGCCGTACTTATGGAATACCGGCTCCAGGATGTCAAAATGAATCTTGCTCATCTGCGGCGCAATCAGCGTATAGCCATCCTTCTTCATCTGCTTGGTGAAGTGGGTTCGCTGATAGGCAATGCTCTTAGGGGCAGCGCAGATGCCCTGCTCACGCCTCATCTTCATAGCGGCAAGCAGGCTGCGCAGGCGGATACGCGCGGCACCAAGGTTGTTTACCTCATCGATCTTAAGAACGGTATACAGCTTATTGCTCCCCTCTAAGATCTGGGCAACCTGATCGGTCGTGACCGCATCTAAGCCGCAGCCAAAGGAATTAAGCTGCAAAAGCTCTAAATCGTCCCGCGTGCGGACAAATTCTGCCGCCGCATACAGGCGGGAGTGGTAGACCCATTGGTCAAGCACGCGAATGGGGCGTGTAGGGGTAAAATCGATCGGTAGGCTATCCTCTGTCAGTACGGCAAGACCAAAGGTGGTTACCATTTCCGGGATGCCGTGATTGATCTCCGGGTCAAGATGGTAGGGTCTGCCGGCGATGACGATGCCGTTTTTGCCATTCTTCTCCATCCATTCCAGCGCGGCAGCACCGGCAGCACGCACGTCAGCCTTGGCGCGGCGCTGCTCTACCCAGGCAGCATGGGCGGCACGGCGCACCTCCTTTTCAGGAATGCCCCATTCTTCGCGGCACACGTCTACCAGGCGATTGGTTGCCACCTTTTCACTGCGAAAGGCCATAAAGGGGCGCACGTAATGCACGTTACCATCTGCAATAGCCTCTACGTTGTTTTTCAGATTTTCGGGGTAAGAGACAACGATCGGGCAATTATAGCAATTTTGCGTTGTTTCGTATTCCTTATGCTCATAGTATACGCAGGGGTGGAAGATGGTCTTGATGCCTTCATCGATTAGCCATTGTACGTGGCCGTGCGAGAGCTTGGCCGGGTAGCACTCAGATTCTGACGGGATCGATTCCATGCCGCGCTCATACAGCTTTCTATCCGAGAGAGGCGAAAGAATGATGTGAAAGCCAAGCTGACCGAAGAAGGTCGCCCAGAACGGATAGTTTTCATACATATTCAGCACGCGCGGAATGCCGATCGTGCCACGCGGCGCCACATCGGGAGCTGGTGTTTCGTAATCAAACATACGCTTGAGCTTATAGGCAAAGAGGTTGGGAACATCCTGCTTCTTCCCTTCACCGCCAAGCCCCTTTTCGCAGCGATTGCCGGTAATGTGACGGCGCCCGCCCGGGAACCGATTGATGGTCAGCATGCAGTGATTGGAGCAGCCACCGCAGCGTGTGGTGGTAGAGGTGTAGGTCAAGGCCAGGATCTCATCTAAGGAAAGGGTCGTTGTCTGCTGCCCGTGATAATGGTTCTTTGCCAGCAGCGCGGCGCCAAAAGCGCCCATAATGCCAGATATATCAGGGCAGACCGCCTCAACGCCGGCAATTTTTTCAAAAGCACGAAGCACAGCGCGATTATGGAAGGTACCGCCCTGCACCACAACATGGCTGCCAAGATCAGAGGCATCAGCCAGCTTGATCACCTTAAAGATCGCGTTTTTGATAACCGAATAAGCCAGTCCGGCAGAAATATCAGAGACCGTAGCACCTTCCTTTTGTGCCTGCTTTACGTTAGAATTCATAAACACCGTGCAGCGGGTACCAAGGTCAACGGGGTTCTCAGCAAAAAGCGCCTCTTGCGCAAATTCGGGTGCTGTATAGCCAAGCGAGGTAGCAAAGTTCTCAATAAACGAGCCGCAACCAGAGGAGCATGCCTCGTTCAGCAGCACGGTATCTACCACGCCGTTCTTGAGGCGAATACACTTCATATCCTGACCGCCAATATCCAGCACGCAATCCACCTGCGGGTCAAAGAAGGAGGCGGCCGTGCAATGGGCAACCGTTTCTACCTCGCCCTCGTCAAGGCAGAAGGCAGATTTGAGAAGCGCCTCGCCGTAGCCGGTGGAGCAGGAGCGGGCGATGTGCGCGCCCTGCGGCATGGCATCCTTTAGCATGCGAATGGCATTCATCGCGGTACCAATGGGGTTGCCCTGGTTATTGGCATAGAACGAGAACAGCAGCTCGCCCTGCTCACCGATCAGGGCAAGCTTGGTGGTAGTGGAGCCGGCATCAATGCCGAGGAAGCAGTTGCCGCTATATGTAGCAAGCTCGGCGCGGCCAACCACGGCGCGGTTGTGCCGATTACAAAACACATCGTATTCTGCCCGGTCGGCAAACAGTGGCTCAAGACGCTTGATCTCAAAATCCATCTCCACGCCCTGGGTCAGCTGCTCGATCATATGATCAACCGGCACCGCCTCGGCTTCTTCCGCCGCCAAGGCGGCACCCATGGCCGCAAAAAGATGCGCGTTTTGCGGGTCAACCACATTTTCCGGTGTCAAACGCAGGGTACGAATGAATGCGTTCTTCAGCTCTGGCAGAAAGTGCAGCGGGCCACCAAGAAAGGCCACGCAGCCGCGAATAGGCTTGCCACAGGCAAGGCCAGAGATGGTTTGGTTAACGACTGCCTGAAAAATAGAAGCGGCCAGGTCTGCCTTAGAGGCCCCCTCGTTGATCAGGGGCTGAATATCGGTTTTGGCAAACACACCGCAGCGCGCGGCAATGGGATATATATTTTCGTAATGCGCCGCCTCGGCATTCAATCCGGCAGCATCGGTCTGTAACAGCGCAGCCATTTGGTCAATAAACGAGCCGGTGCCACCGGCGCAAACGCCGTTCATGCGCTCGTCAAGACCGCCCTTGAAATAGATGATCTTGGCATCCTCGCCGCCCAGCTCGATGGCCACGTCAGTCTGCGGATAGCTGTGCTTCAAGGCCGAAGCAACCGCCACAACCTCCTGCACAAAGCCAATGCCCATGGCGCAGCCAAGATTGATCGAGCCAGAGCCCGTGATCTGCGCGCGCAGGCGCACGGCACCCAGCTGTGCCCGCGCCTCGCCTAACATCTCAGCCAGCGTTTGCTGGGTGCGCGCCATATGGCGCCTGTATTCACCATATATGACCTGGTCCTCTTCATCCAGAACGACCAGCTTTACCGTCGTGGAACCGATGTCGATTCCCGCTCTGTATTCCTTCATAAATATCCTCCGAAACGAACAGGGTTACGCCTTATTATGACACAAAAAGTCAAATTTTTCTATCATATTTTATGAATTTTTCGTCATCCAAGCAAAACGTCAGAGACCAGCATTAAGCAAAAGCCGACCAGCAAGGCATAGGTAGCCCCTCGCTCACTACCGTGGGCGTGCGTTTCGGGAATCATCTCGTCGCTGATTACATACAGCATCGTGCCCCCTGCAAAGGCCAAGGCGAACGGCAGAATAGCAGAAGCCAGGCTTACGGCAAAGTAGCCGATCAACGTGCCAAGCACCTCAACAAGACCGGTGACCGAGGCAAGCAATAGCGTTCTCTTGCGGCTAACGCCGGCCGCCAGCATAGGGCCGATGATGACCATCCCCTCTGGGATGTTTTGCAGGGCAATACCGCCGGCGATCACAAGCGCCTCGGCCGTGTTCCCTGCACCAAAGCCAACGCCGGCAGCAATACCCTCAGGCAGGTTGTGAATGGCAATGGCCGTGACGAACAGCAGCACGCGATTCAGGTTTTCGTTGCCGCCATGCATCTCTTGATCGGCGCCAACCATGTGGTGCATGTGCGGCACCAGCTTATCCATCAGGTTCAGGCATACGGCACCAACAAAAATACCGGCTACCGTGATGATCAAGCCGAATTTCCCGCCATATTCAATAGAAGGCACGATCAGGCCAAGCACCGCCGCCGCCAGCATCACACCGGCCGCAAAGGCCAGCACGATATCGCTGAAGCGGTGCGAAATATTCTTAAAGGCAAAGCCGATCAGCGCGCCGATCAGCGTGGCACCTCCCACGCCCAGCGCGGTTAAAAGTACGAGATCCATGCTTTTCATCCTCCTTAATAAGGCTTACGAAGTGAGCACTCCTGCAGAAGTGTTATGCCAAATTTCTTTGCATAGGCTCTTCCCTGTTCGATCTCGGCAGGGGCGGCCATGCGGTGCACCTGATGCGCATCGCAGCCGAGGATGGCGACGTTGCCACGCTCTGCGGCGATCTGCCAGAATTTATCTACCGGATAATGTCTCCCCTCCGAGAGGCCAAGCAGGTTGATCTCTAGGGGGACGTTCAGCCTTTTTGCGGCTTGGCACAGCCTGGTCATTTCGCGGCGGTATATGGCATCATCCCCCACGTAGTGAATCAGGTCTGGGTGCGCAATGTAGGAAATGAGATCGGTCTCAATGGCCGTGATCACCTGGTCAACGTAGCGCTTCAGAACGCCCGCATCCTCGGTTGCCGCACCGGAATAAGGATCCCCTTGCCCCTCGTTACCAATAAAGTGCTGGCCAAGGATCAAGTAATCTACCGGGTATGGGCGAACAAACGCAAGCAGATCGGCAAACACGGCCGGATAATATTCTACCTCCAGGCCGATCAGCAGCTCGATCTGCGAGCGGTATTTCTCACGCAAGGCAAGCAGCGTTTCCATATAATCGGGAAACTGCTCCAGCGTCATGCGGAAGCCGGAGTAGTGGCCATCACAAAACGGCATAGGCGCGTGGTCAGCAAAGCCAAGCACGCGAACACCACGTTCGATCGCCAGCTGGATATATTCCTCTTCTGTGCCGCTTGCATGGTTGCAACGCCACGTATGGGTATGATAATTTGCAATCATTTGTTTTTCCTTCTTTTTCAAGTAAATGTGCGCACGGCCCGGCATAGCCAAGCGTGCGCACTGTCGTCTGCTTAAAATTAAATGCCGATATCTTCCATAAAACGCAGAATACCGGTTGCCCATGCATGGCAGAAGGAATGGCGGAAGCCCACGTAACAGAAGGCACCGTAATCGCCATGCAGATCCTTTTCCCCTTCCACAGGCAGCTCATCAATACGGCCAGAGCCCTCCAGCCAATCAAGATGAAAATCCTCCCAGAAGGTGGTTGCACCGCGAGAAAGCATGCCGTTATAATAGGTCTTCATCAGCTCTAAGGCTGCTTCCTTGCCGCAGTAGCGTGCATAGGCGGTAAGAATGTAATAGCTCATAAAGGTAGACATGCCGTCTGCCCCCAGGCGCCTCATCAAGGCAATATCCTCACGCAGCAGCTCGCCCATGGCAAAGTACTTCAGGGCTGCCACCTGCATCGAATGCGTTACAACAATAGGTTGTTTCTGCAGGCGTTTTGTCAGCTCAACGGCATTTCCCGCGGGATAAGCCATGGCAGAAAAGAGATAGGATGCTTTTTTGGCCATCATCAGCAGAATAGCGCGCACACCGGCTTCCTCATCCGGCTGGCCGTGCGTCGGCCAATCGACCAAGACCATTCCGTTCAAATGAATGCTTCCCTCTTCATCGACACACTGCAAGAACTGCTTTACCACGTCCTGCGCGTAGGCCAGGTTGTCTGCCACCAGATCTGCGCAGCCGGTGCGGGCATAGTAGTCGGCCAAGGTGATGATCCACCAGGCGGAATAGGTAGTAATGCCGCACATCCAGGTACCGATAGGGGTAGTCTCACGCATGAAATTCAGCGAATTATCCATCATCGGTACGCGGCCGTACAGCGTTGTAAGCGCCAGCATCTCGGGATGCATATCACCGATCCAGACCAGGCGGTCACGCTTAATGCCATCCCACACGTATTCCCCAGCCGAGCAAAGGTCGATCGTGCGCTTGGCGGCACGGTAAATATCAGCCACCACAGGATCCTTGCCGCGGTACTGATAGCGCGTGGGCAGATCGATGGTCTGCCCCTCGGCAAATACGGCATGCAGCAGCACCTCTGCATCGTCCTCTAAGAAATCAAGCCTTGCAAAGCGAAAGCCGGATTGCCCATAGCACCCATCAGAGTAGCTGGTAAGCACGATCTCAAAATCACGCGGCTGGTGGTCGTTGCAAGCACCGCGCTCACCGATCTCGGCACAGCATTCCGAGGCGGATTCACCAAAGCGAACACGCACACGCGTTGTTGCCAAGGCACCGTTTTTCTTCACCTCGCGGCACAGTATGCGCAGCGTAGCGCGTGCCTCGATGCCAAAATCAAGCAAAATGGATGCGCGGCCGGCAATACGCGTATATTCCTTGGTCGGCGTACCAAGCAAGATCTGGCGCGGCACCTCGATCTTCAGGTTTTCACCATAGGTGATGTCCCCTTCCTCCAGAAGGATGCGCTTGGGCCAGAGATACTCTTTTTTGATCATGGTCAAATTCTCCCCTTTGCCGTTTTACACGCGGCGGGCAATCGTTTCCTTTGCGCGGGCAGCAATGCTCTCGGCGGTCAGATTCATAAACGTCAGCATTTCGCCGGCAGAAGCGGAGCGACCGTAGCAATCCGGCACGCCAACACGGGTAACCGGTACCGGGCAGCTCTCAGCCAGGGCCTCACATACGGCACCGCCAAGGCCACCAACAATGCTGTGCTCCTCTACCGTAACGATAGCGCCGGTCTCACGCGCGGCCTTTTCAAGGATAGCGGTATCTAACGGCTTAATGGTAGGCATGTTGATCACGCGTGCAGAAACGCCCTCTGCCTCCAGAAGTTTTGCCGCCTCCAACGCGATGTGGGTCATGTAGCCGGTGGCTACGATGGTAATATCCTTGCCGTCAGCAAGCGTATAGCCCTTGCCGATCTCAAACTGATAGCCCTCTGCATTCACAGCGGGAGCTGCAGCACGGCCAAGGCGAATATAAACAGGACCATCATGCAGAATAGCGGCCTCAATAGCGGCGCGCGTTTCAAGCGCATCTGCCGGATTGAGAATAATCATGCCTGGGATAGTACGCATCAGGGCGATATCCTCATTACACTGGTGGGTAGCACCGTCCTCACCAACGGTAACGCCGGCGTGCGTAGCGGCGATCTTCACGTTCAGATGGGGGTAACCAACCGAGTTGCGCACCTGCTCGTAAGCGCGGCCGGCGGCAAACATAGCAAAGGAGCTGGCAAACGGAATCACACCGGTGGTAGCAATACCGGCAGCCACCGAGATCATATTGCCCTCGGCAATGCCGCAATCAAAGAAGCGCTCGGGGTACTTTTTCTTAAAAACACCCGTCTTGGTAGCGGCAGCCAAATCGGCATCCAGTACTACGAAATCATATTTTTCCGCCAGCTCTACGAGCGCGTTGCCGTAAGCCTCGCGGGTTGCCATTTTTTCTGCCATCTTATTTGCCCTCCCCATTCAGTTCTGCCATTGCCTGTGCGTACTCATCAGCGTTCGGCGCCTTGCCGTGCCAATCTGCCTTATCCTCCATAAAGGAAACGCCCTTGCCCTTGACAGAGCATGCGATAATGGCGGTAGGCTTACCCTTGCAGGCGCGAGCGGCGGCCAGCGCAGCGGCGATCTCTTCAAAATCATGCGCATTGATGGTGATCACGTTCCAACCGAAGGCCTTCAGCTTTTCATCATGCGGCGTGGGGTTCATAACCTCGGTGATCTTACCGTCGATCTGCAGGCCGTTGAGGTCGATAAAAGCGACCAGGTTGTCCAGCTTATAGTGGGCGGCAAACATAGCGGCCTCCCAAACCTGACCCTCTTCGCTCTCACCATCGCCAACGATCGTATATACACGATAATCCTCGCCACGGTATTTGGCAGAAAGCGCCATACCGCAGGCGGCAGAAATGCCGAGACCCAGCGAGCCGGTAGACATATCCACGCCCGGGGTACCCTTCATATCCGGATGCCCCTGCAGATAGGAATCAATTTTGCGAAGGGTCTTCAGATCCTCAACCGGGAAAAAACCGCGCGCGGCCAGCGTAGCGTACAGCGCCGGTGCCGTATGCCCCTTAGAAAGAACAAAGCGATCTCTTTCGGGCATTTTGGGATTTTGGGGATCGATATTCATCTCTTCAAAATAGAGATAGGCCAGAACATCGGCAATCGAAAGCGAGCCGCCGGGGTGGCCGGATTTTGCATGATACGTACCCTCAATAACGCCGATACGAATCTGCCGCGCAATTTCTTTCAGCTGGTCAAGCTTTACTTGTTCCATAAGTCTCCTCCGCAATTTGACAAATTCTTTTACTTATATATTTTACACGTTTATGGCAATAATGTCAAGCCTGTTCGACAAAATTGCAAAGAAAAAGGGGCAACACGAACAGGTGCGTGTTGCCTCTTTTGAGACGGGGTGAAATTACTTCACTTCAACCTCGGCGCCAGCTTCCTTCAGCTTAGCCTCGATAGAAGCAGCCTCTTCCTTGGAAACGCCTTCCTTAACAGTCTTGGGAGCGCCCTCAACCATCTCCTTAGCTTCCTTCAGGCCCAGACCGGTGATCTCACGTACAACCTTGATAACATCGAGCTTCTTAGCGCCGAATGCCTTCAGGACTACGTCGAACTCAGTCTTCTCCTCAGCGGCTGCTGCGGGAGCGGCTGCACCGCCAACTGCTGCAACTGCAACAGGAGCTGCGGATACGCCAAATTCTTCTTCAATTGCCTTTACCAGGTCAGAGAGTTCCAGAATCGTCAGACCCTTAATGAGGTCGAGGATCTGGGTGGTCTTTTCGTTTGCCATTGTGATATCCTCCACTTATTAATAGAATGTTTTTTATTTTTGTTTTGTGTTAGGCTTACGCCTCGGTAGCGGGAGCCGGAGCTTCCTCGCCGTTCTTGTCTACGACGCTCTGCAGAGCGAACGCAAGACTCTGTACAGGGCCGATCAAGCTACCAAGCATTCTGGCGATAAGAATTTCCTTCGACGGAATGGCTGCGAGCTCTTCAACCTTTGCTGCATCGATAACGGCACCGTCAATAAAACCGGCCTTTACAGTGAAGCTTTCAATCTTCTCTGCATATGCCTTGGTAATCTTGGCGGGTGCGATGGGATCTTCGCCGCAGATAGCGATAGCGGTCATACCTTCCAGGTACTGCTTCATATCGCCGAGACCAACCTCGTCGCATGCACGACCGGTCAGCGTATTCTTCATAACCATGTAGTCTACGCCTGCGGCACGCAGCTCTCTACGCAGCTGGGTGTCTGCCTCTACGGTGATACCCTGATAGTTGACAACAACGCCTGCCTGTGCATTGCGCAGCTTCTCTGCCAACTCTTTTACGATGTTTTGCTTTTGCTCAAGAATCTTGTTGCTGGGCATTTTTTGGTTTCACCTCCGTATCAAATAAAAAATCCTTCTCCCGTATGGCATAGCACACCGAGAAAAGGATAATACACATAAAGTTATTAACGCTTCACCTCGGCAGGAGAGTGCTGTGCACCTTTACGGGAACCTGCTGTCTTAGGATAACAACAGCATTATAACGCATTTTATGTAAAATGTCAATAGGTTTTTGCAAAGTTTTTCAAATATTTTTATTTTTCTCCGGCGTAGGGATTTTTCGCGCGCAAAACGGCATAGAGAGAGGTATAGCTCTCATAGCGAGACGTAGCGATCTCCCCCTTCTCCACCGCTGCACGAATCGCGCATTCCTCTTCCTTTACGTGATTGCAATCACCATAGCGGCACTCGCCAAGATAGGGAGCAAACTCACGAAATGCATGCGGCAGATCCTGCCAGGACATAAAATCAAAGCGAACGAAATCCAGCATGCTGAAGCCGGGGGTATCGGCCAAAAAGCCCCCTTCTGCCTTTCCGTATACTGGATACAGCTCGGTATGCCGGGTCGTGTTTTTTCCACGACCGATCTTTTTGCTGATCTCGCCCGTTGTTAAGCCAAGAGCCGGAAACAGGGCGTTGATAAGTGAGGATTTGCCAACGCCGGAAGCCCCGGCAAAGGCGGCCGTACGACCGCCGGCCAAATGCGCACGCAAATGATCGGCAAGCGCAGCTATCCCCTCACCACTAAACGAGCTCACGCAAAAGACCTCATAGTCCGCCATGCGGTAAAGCGTGGCAAGGCGCGCTGCTTCTTTAACGGAAAGATCAATCTTCGTCAGCACCACGGTGCAATTGATACGATTGTGCTCCATAATGGCAAGCAGCTTGTCTGTGGTTTCCGGCATGGGGGGTGGATCTTTCACGGCGAGAACGGCGTACATCTCGTCTAAATTAGCAAGCGGCGGGCGGATCAGTGAATTTTTACGCGGGGCAACCTCGTCGATCACGGTTTCGCCGCGTGCACCGTCCTCTATGCCGACCACAACAAGATCGCCAACCAGCACACGCGCATCATCGCGGCGCAGGCTGCCGCGTGCTCGGCATGGGATACGGCGCTCTTCACCGTTTTCGGTACAAAGAACCTCAAAAAGGCCCCCGACACTGCTGACAACTCTTCCGTCAATGCGATTTTTCATAGATACCTATCCTGTTATTTGAGTGGGGTCATGGGTCACGATCTGAAGCCATAGTGTCTCGCGGTCATCTTCATTATCAAATTTCCAGCGGGTGCCCGCATCGGGGTATTGCTCCAGAATATACCCCTCCGGCAGATCGGTGCGCAGCACGTATCGCAGCTGTACCGAAACGTGCGGATCAAGCTCTGCCGCTACGTCTGCGTACTGCATATCTCTATAGGCACCAAGCGTAACGATGCTGACCTCCGCTTGCCACAGCCCACCCGTAAACACAAAAACGAGAACAAAAAGCAAGGCAGCCGCCACAGCGCCCACAAAAAGCGGTGCTGCTACGTTGCGCGCAAGGCGACTTTCAAGCGTTGTGCGCTTGTGCGAAAAACGGCGAAAGACGTGGCGCGGTCTTTTTTCCAGCATGCGCACGGCCGCCAGCATGGCAGAAGCAGAGGCAAAGCGCTTATCCACCTCTTTTTCCAGGGCGGTCAGAATGATCTGCTCCAGCCCGCGCGGAATGGCAGGGTTCAGCGTGGTGGGATAACGCGGCGGCTCTGTTTGATGTAAAAAGGCAACCGTTTTGGGATCATCATCCTCAAACGGTAGGTGACCGGTGGCCATTTGATACATCAAAACGCCAAGCGAATACAGATCACTTCTGGCATCCACCCGTCCCCCACTTGCCTGCTCAGGGCTCATGGTATCGGCCGTTCCCAGCACCTTACCCTCTATTTCCAAGGTGCGGCGGCCGGCAATCTCGGCAATGCCGAAATCTGTCACCTTAACGCCCCCATCACGTGTCAACAGAACGTTTTGCGCCTTCAGATCCCGGTGAACGATGCCGCGCTCATGCGCTTCGACCAACGCCTCTAAGATCCGGCGGCTGATCGATAACAGCTCACGCAGCGGAAGAACGCCAACCTCCCCAATGCGCGTGGCAAGCGATCTCCCCTGCACCAGCTCCATAACGATATACGGGTTATCCGTTTCCGGGCATACGTCAAAAATGGTAACGATGCTCGGGTGCGAGAGAATAGAGGCCGTAATGCTTTCGCGCACAAAGGCCTCTCGGTTGATGCGCCGCGCCTCTGCCTGCTTAGCAAGCCGCTCGGCATAGGTTTTTCCCTCGCCGATCGTGCCGGGGGCAGCCTCGCTACGCAGCATTTTTATCGCAACGGTGCGATGCAGCAGCAAATCCTCGGCGCGGAACACAACGGCAGAGCCACCCGCACCGATAACGGCACGCAGCGCATAGCGCCCGTCAAGCAGCTGACCAGCCAGGTCCTCAAGCCGTTCCATTCCCTCACCCCCTCTTTCTACCGTATCAATCGATATGCAAGCAAACCACCGTTACGTTATCACGGCCACCGCGCGAGCAGGCGCCATCGATCAAGCATTTTGTCAACATAGCAGGCTCTACCACGCTACTAAGCACGTTGGCAAGCTCGTCGTCTCGATAGTGCGCCGTTAACCCATCACTACAAACCAAAAACGTATCACCGACAGAGATCTCTGCCACGTAAAAGCCACATTCTACGTAGGGTGTTGTGCCTAGTGCCCGTGTCAACAGATGGCGCTGATCACTCTCCCACGCCTCATCTTCTGTTAATCGGCCGGCATCGATCATTTGTTGAACAAGCGAATCGTCATGGCTCACACGTGTCAATTTGCCGGCGTGGTAAAGGTACACGCGGCTATCCCCCACGTTAGCAACATACAACCGATCATCGCGCAGATAAGCGGCCGCCAGTGTTGTGCCCATGCCTTGCAGGGCTGGCGTGGTCACAGCACGCTCAAAAACGGCTTGGTTAGCAGCATAAACCGCATCACTATATAGACGGTGAAGATCAAAATCCGCATACTCACCGCTCATAATATCATCATAAACAGAAGAAAATCTACGGCAGAACGTTTCGCAGGCAACATCTGCCGCCACACGGCCACCGGCCGCGCCACCCATTCCATCACACACCACGGCAAGCGTGCCACCATGAACGGTGCAAACAGAATAGGCATCCTGATTTTCATCACGCACACGGCCAATATGGCTGTCTGCAAATACGCGAACCTTATTTTTTACCCCACTCATGCTTCTGGCTTCCCTTCTGCGGCCGAGCGGCGCAGCTGCCCGCAGGCAGCGTTTACGTCTGCCCCCAGGCGGCGGCGAACGGTAGCAACAATGCCACGCTTTTCAAGATAAGCGGCAAAGGCATTCACGCTTTCCCTTGTACCACGGCTAAAGCCAGTTCCCTCTACCTCGTTCACGCGGATCAGATTTACATGAAGCGGTGCCCCCGTGCCGTGGAAAGCCTGAATCAAGCAATCAGCCAAGGCGCGAGCATCCTCCTCGCGATCGTTTTTGCCGGCGATCAAGGTATATTCAAAGGAGATGCGGCGACCTGTTTTTTGATAATAATCTCGGCAGGCCGCAAACAAAGAGGCCAATGGATAACGGTTATTGACCGGCATGATGGCCGAGCGCTGCTCGTCGGTCGGGGCGTGCAGCGAGATCGAGAGTGTGATGGGCAGATCAACGGCGGCCAGATCGCGAATACGATCGGCTAGGCCGCAGGTAGACAGTGAAATGTGCCGGTAGCCAATGCAAAGCCCCGCCTCGTGATTAACCAGCTGCAGAAAGCGAATCACATTATCAAAGTTATCAAGCGGCTCGCCAATGCCCATCATCACGATATTAGAAACGCGCTCGCCGCTATCCTTTTGGGCGGCGATCACCTGCCCCAGCAGCTCTGAGGGGAGAAGATCGCGTACCTTGCCGCCGATGGTGGAAGCACAAAAGCGGCAACCCATACGGCAGCCCACCTGACTGGAAATGCAAAGGCTATTCCCATGCTCGTAATGCATCAGCACGCTTTCAATGCAGGTACCATCATGCAAGCGAAAGAGATATTTGATGGTTCCATCAATGCGTGAAACCAACTTTTTCTCTACCGCCGGAAGGGTAAAAACGCACTTTTCTTCCAAAATTCCGCGCAAATTCTTTGGCAGATTGGTCATTTCCGCAAAGCCAAGCCCGCGTGCCAGCAAGGGAAAGACCTGCTTAGCGCGGTACGCCGGTTGACCGAGTGAAGCAAAAAAGGCGGAAAGCTCGTCTGGGGTCAGCGACAGGATGTCGACCCGGTCATCTACCGCAAGCGTTGGATTGATCGTCATATAGTATCGTCCTATTTTCTTCTGAATTTAGCAACAAAGAACCCATCCGTATGGTGCACAGGTGGCAGCAGCTGGCAATACCCCTCCGGTGCCGACAGGGCACCCACGGTAAAGGGCTCGGCCGAAAAATCAGCATGTGTGTTCAAAAAATGCTCGCGCACGTCTTCGTTTTCAGCGCGGTTAATGGTGCAGGTGGCATACAACAAAACGCCACCCGGGCGCACGTATGTAGCGGCAGCCTCAAGAATTTTTTTCTGCAGGGGCGGCAGGCTTTGCAGCCGCTCTTCTCCACGATAGCGCAGATCCGCCTTTTTGCCAAGCACACCAAGACCCGAGCACGGTGCATCGCAAATAACGAAGTCTGCCTTTTGATAAAGCTCGTTTTTTGGTTTTTCGCCATCGTGCGCTTCTGCCGTTATGCAGCAAAGCCCCAGGCGATCGGCTCCTTTTTGGATCAAGGGCAGCTTACTTTCGTGTAGATCAAAGGCGTACAAGCGACCTTGGTCATTCATGTCCATAGCCGTGCCAAAGCTTTTGCCACCCGGGCAAGCACAGGTGTCTACCACCGTAGCCCCAGGTGTGGCACCAAGCGCACAGGTAGCGATCTGCGATGCTTCGTCCTGAATAAAGAAATCCCCCTCGGCAAATCCGGGCAGCGTGGTAGGATCTATACTATGCGCCATGCGAATGCCAACCGGCGAATACGGCGTATAATCAGCGGTATGGCCAGCATCCAGTAATCTTTGCAAAAGCGCCGCGCGGCTTGTGCGGCAGGTATTGACACGTAGCGTTAGCGGCTGCGCCTCGTAAAATGCAGCAAGTATCTGCTCACAAAGCTCTTCCCCATAAGTAGACAAAAAATGCCGCACGGTATCTTTGGGAAAGGAATACGCAACGGATAGGTGGCGCACGAGGTTTTCGCTGCGTAGCGGCGGCCTGCACTTTTCTGGCGTACGCTGTGCTGCGCGCAGGATCGCGTTAACGAAGCCACGTTCAGAGCGGCTGCCGGCCAAAGCCACCGTTTCACTAACGGCGGCGTGGTCAGGCACGCCCTGCATAAAGCAAAGCTGGTAGAGCCCCAGGCGCAGCAAGCGGCGCGTATGCGGCGAAAGATCTTTTGCCGGACGGTTGGCCAAAGCGGAAATATAATAATCCAAAGTCAGCATGCGCTCAACCGTGCCGTACAGCAGCGCCGTTAAAAAGCGCCTGTCGGCGGCCGGTAACGATGCAACCTCTTCCTTTTCCAGCACAAGGTTGATAAACTGATCTCCGCGCTCCCATTCACCAAGAAGACGAAGAGCAAGAGCGCGGGTATTGGCCGGGCGCATATCAATCACGCCGGCGGCTGCCGGATGCGATGACAACCAGCCGCAGCAGGTTGGCAAGAGAAACGGCAAGAGCCGCAAGATAGGTCATGGCAGCGGCAGAGAGCACCTTGCGCGCCGCACCCGCCTCTTCCTCGCCAAAGCGACCGCATTCACGAATAGCGGTCATGGCGCGCCTGCTTGCGTTAAATTCAACGGGCAGCGTGATCAGCTGAAACAGCGTGGAAAGCGAAAAGGCAATCACACCGGCATAGGCAAGCGCCGGCACACCGAATACGATGCCCAGCAGGATCAGCGGAAGAGATAGATTGGAACCGATATTGGTGGCAGGAATGATGGCCGAACGGATCTTCATGGGTACATACCCCTCGTCATACTGTACGGCATGCCCTGCTTCATGCGCGGCTACACCAATGGCGGCCGCATTGCCGCCGTGATACACCTCGTCCGAAAGGCGGATCACGTTATTGCGCGGATCAAAATGGTCAGAAAGCTTGCCGTTTACCAGCTCGATCTGCACGTGGTGAAGGCCGTTGCGATCTAAGACCAGACGCGCGGCCTCTTTGCCCGTCATACCGGGGTGGGTAGGCACGCGGCTGTATTTTTGAAAGGTGTGATTGACGTTCCATTGCGCCCAAAGCGCCAGAATAACCGCCGGCAGAACCAAAATCACATACAAAGGATCGAAGTAAAAGAAGCCGTAAGGCATCAGGTAAGAACCTCCCCAATTTGTATCTGCCTGCCACGAATATAATCGGCGGCACGCATTTTCCCCTTCCCTTCAGGCACGATCTCGCGCAGCCAAAGTGCCCCCTGACCACAGGCGACCAAAACGCCACCCTCACCACGGTCATCTAAGGCCAGCACCTCGCCGGGCGCACCGTTTCCTTCGGTGGCCTCGGCACGCAGAATCTTGATCATTTTACCATCCGGGCGGCGAACGAAGGCCAGCGGGACGGGCGAGAGACCGCGGATATAGGGATCCAGCTCTGCAGCAGAGCGCGAAAGATCGATATGGCAATCTGTCTTTTCAATCTTGCTTGCGTAGGTGGCAAGCGCATCATCCTGCTTGCGGCGCACGGCTGTGCCGGCAGCCAGATCATGAACGGTGCGGCACAGAAGCCTTCCGCCCACCTCAGCCATGCGATCGTGAATACTGCCAAAATCATCGGTCTTACTGATCGAGATCTCCTCTGTCAGCAGCATGTCGCCGGTATCCAGCCCCTCCTCCATATACATGGTGGTAATGCCGGTTACTGTCTCGCCTGCCATGATGGCGCGTTGGATCGGCGCTGCGCCGCGATACTTAGGCAAAAGCGAGGCATGCACGTTGATGCAGCCGTAGGTGGGATAAGAAAGAACAAAGGGTGGCAGGATCTTACCGTAAGCCACCACGGCGATCAAATCAGGGTCTATCTCGGCCAAGGTGGCTGCAAAGGCCTCGTCACGCAGGGTGGCCGGCTGATAGACCGGGATCTCCTTTTCCAGCGCCAGCACCTTGACAGGCGGCGGCGTTAACGTGTAGCCACGCCCACGCGGCCGATCCGCCTGTGTGACCACGCCTACCACGTTTTGCCCATCATCCAGCAAGGCACGCAGGCAGGAAGCGGCAATATCCGGCGTACCCATAAACAGTATCTTCATGTAGTATTCTCCTAAGGTAGCGTTTTATTCGTCATCATCCATTGGGCGGATCACGGCATCGGTAAACAGCTTACCGTCCAAATGATCAGTCTCGTGGCAGATAGCGCGGGCAAGCAGGCCTGTACCGGTCAACTCAAACCACTCGCCCTGGCGGTTTTGCGCACGAACGGTCACCGTCATCGGGCGGCGCGTGATACCGCTTTCGCCAGGGATAGACAAGCACCCCTCGCCCTCCTCCTGCACGCCCTTGCGGCTGATGATCTCGGGATTGATCAGCTCGTGCACTTTGCCCGGCTCGGTCTCAATAACCACCACGCGGCGAAGCACGCCTACCTGCACAGCGGCAAGACCGCAACCGTCCGCCTTGCGCATCGTTTCGATCATATCGTCAAGCAGGGTCAGAATACGGGGGGTGATTTCGGTAACAGGACGGCTGATCTTGCGAAGAAGCCCCTCATCCTGCTCTACCTTTACAATTTGTAATACGGCCATACGGCACCTCCTGATTTATGAAAGTGGATTCATATCCAGCGACACGGCGATCCGCCGGCCGATCTGGCTTGAAAAATCGATCAATACGCGCGAAAAATAAGCGCGGCTTTGCTTATTCAGCCGGCATTTTACCACCATGCGCAGACGGTAGCGCCCGGCTACCTTGTACACCCCTGCCTCAAAAGGGCCAAAGATAATCATGGGCAGATCGGCATATTCACGCCGTGCAAGCCCCCCCATGAACGAGGAAAGGCGAACGGCCGCCGTCATCAACTCATCCTCATAGGCCGAGGAAAGCGTGACCTGCACCATATCGCAAAAGGGAGGAAAGGAGAGTGAGCGGCGCAGCTCGATCTCTGAGCGATAAAAGCTCTCGTAATCCTGCAAGCAGGCAAGGCGGATCGTTTCATTATGCGGGGTATAGGTTTGTATAATGGCGTGGCCGGGCACGTCAGCACGGCCGGCGCGGCCGATCACCTGCGTCAGCTGCGCAAAGGTCCGCTCTGAAGCGCGAAAATCGTTTACATAAAGTGAAGTATCTGCCAGCATCACACCCGAAAGACTAACACGGGGAAAATCATGCCCCTTGGTTACCATTTGCGTGCCAAGCAGAACGTCAGCCTCGCCACGGCGAAAGCCGTCCAGCAGGCGATCATAGGACTGCTTGCCGGTGGTGGTATCTGCATCCATGCGCATCACGCGTACCTCCGGCAGACAGGCGGCAACCTCCCCTTCTGCCCGTTGCGTGCCAAAGCCCACAAAGGATAGCTGGTCACTTTCGCAGGAGGGACAGGTGCGCGGCATAGCCGCGCGATAGCCGCAGCAATGACACAATAGCCCGCCGCCATGCCGATCGGTATGGTGGGTCAATGCTATGCTGCAGTGCGGACAGGTAAGCGGCTCGCCACAGCTTTTACAGCTGATAGAGGTGTGAAAGCCGCGCCGATTGAGAAACAGAATGGCCTGCTCATCACGCGAAATGGCCTCTTCTAACAGCTCCTGCAGGCGCCGGCTAACGGAAGAGCGATTGCCGGCACGCAATTCCTCACGCATATCTACGATCTCGGCCTGTGGCAGCGGCACACCACCGTATCGCTCACGAAGCGGTACCAGGGTGTATTGCCCACGCTCTGCCTTATAATAGCTTTCTAACGATGGCGTAGCCGATGCCAATAGTAGCAGCGCATTATGCGCGCCGCAGCGGTAGGCGGCCACATCCCTTGCGTGATACTTGGGGTCACTTTCGGATTTATAGGTATGCTCATGCTCCTCGTCCATCACGATCAGGCCGAGATTGGAAAGCGGCGCAAAGACGGCAGAGCGCGTGCCGATCACCAGATCGATCTCGCCCGCGGCAATTCTCTGCCAGGCATCAAATCGCTCACCGTCACCAAGCGAGGAATGGATCACCGCTACACGATCACCGTATCGGGCACAAAAAATACCAACCGTTTGCGGCGTAAGGGCGATCTCAGGCACCATCAGTATTGCGCTTTGCTTTGCGGCGATCGTACGATCGATCAGCTTCATCATCACCTTGGTCTTGCCGCTGCCGGTCACACCATGCAACAGCGCCGCACGGGGCTTTTCTTCAAGCAGCAGCTCCTCCAAGCGCGCGTAAGCCTCGCCCTGCGCGCGGCTAAGAAGAATGGGTGAGCGATCCTGCCCGCGCTTAATATTGGCATACGGGTCACGCAGAACGGGCGCCTCCTCCTCGGCAAGCAGCCCACGCTTGACCAGCGCATTAACCTGCGCCGTGGTCGTATGGGTGATCTCGCACAGGTCGGCGCGGCGTATATTCTCCTCGGCCAAGATAGCACGCAGAATACGCTCGTGCGCCTCGCTGCGCAGGTGCTTCTTTGGCTCATCCAACAGAGCCAGCAGCTCGTCCTCCGGCACGGCAGCGTGAATGACCTTTTCGGTCTTCCCTTTTTCTTCCCGCAGCAGATAGCTTCTCGTCAGATACCCCTCGTCAACCAATCGCTGCAGAGCAACCGCCGACAGGTCGCAGGTCGCACGCAGCACGTCTACCTCTACACGTCCCTCACGCGCCACCAGCAAGCAGGCGCCTTTCTCGGTTAGGTCTGCCGGCAGGTGACCGTTACCCGGCGTATAAAACTCCCGAATAGCAGAAAAAGCCGTCCCCGGTAGTAAGCAGCGAACCGCATCACCAACCGAGCACAGCGTGTGTTCCTTCAAAAAAAAGCAAAGCCCACGCTGCTCCTCAGAAAGGGCGAAGCGCTCGGGCATTACGGCCATCACAGGCTTTACCTTCTCAAGCCCGCTCTCCCCGGAAAGTGAGACCACCAACGCATAGGCGCGGCGGTTGCCCCCCCCAAATGGAACGGCCACCAGGCTGCCCACCCGTACCTCATCAGCAAGCACGGGCGGCAGATAGTACGTATATTCCCGGTCGATCTGATAGGGCGCCTCCAGCAAATGGACGCCAACGTATCTGGCAATCATAGCATGGCCCCTTTATCGAGAATGATCAAGCCTCTTCTGTCGGCAAAACAACCTGATAGCGGCCATCGTAAAAACGGTTGATAGCCGTCTTAACAGCCTTTTCATCGCGGTGCTCCTTGCTGATCAAAGCAGCAAGCGGCTTATCGGTCTCGCGATTAGCGATCATGCGATCAGCACGCTCTCTCTGCTCAACGTATTCGTCGGTCACACGGCGCGCGCATTTGGCGATCGCGATCACCAACTCGTAGCGATTGATCTCCTCATGGGTCAGTTCAGAAATGGTAGGTTTAATCATGGCAGTATCTCCTGTTTTTATCGTAATTTATTCTTCCTCGGGCAGATCCTCGTCGTCGCTTGCGGCGGCGGAATCGCCAAGGCGGTTGGAAATCGTCTCTGTTTGAATAGCAGAAAGCAGCACGTGCTCACTATCGGTAATGATGACGGCGCGCGTACGTCTGCCGCAGGTTACGTCAATAACGCGCCCATCGTCCTTCGCGTCCTGCACCAGGCGTTTGATCGGGGCGGAATCCGGGCTGGCCAGCGCGATCACGCGGTTGGCAGCCACCATATTACCAAAGCCGATGTTGATGAACTTCATATCGTATTCCTCACTCGATATTCTGTATCTGCTCGCGGATCTTTTCAAGCTCGCATTTCATATCCACCACCAGGCGGGCAATGCGTGCGTTATTGGCCTTAGAGCCAATGGTATTGGTCTCTCTGTTCATTTCCTGCATTAAGAAATCCAGCTTGCGCCCGGCAGGCTCGCCAGAGCGGCAGATATCGTCAAAGGCGGAAAAATGGCTTTCCAGCCGTGCCAGCTCCTCGTCGATGGCAATCTTATCGGCGAACACAGCGCATTCCGTGAGCAGCCTTGCCTCGTCCGGCACCACATCATGCTCGGCAAGCAGCGCGCGCAAGCGCGTCTCCAGCTTATCGCGGTAGCCAACAACATCGGTGCGTGAGATCTCACCTACACTATGTGCAAAGGCAGAAACGTTTGCCAGCTTTTCACGAATATCGGCTTCCGTCTTCTTGCCTTCCGCCTCACGCATGGCAACGTAGCCTGTAATGGCGGCAGCCAGCACCTCGCGAACGCGGGCCCACTCGGCCTCCGCATCCTCTTCGGGGCGCGTATAGGTAAACAAGTCGCGGTTCTCCGCCACACGCATGACGGTAATATCGTCTACAAGACCAAGCTCGCTTTGCATTTTCCGCAGGGCGGCTACGTATTCCCCAGCCAGCTTCATATCCGGCTGCAGCGTGCCCAGCTCACCACCGTGGTGGTCAAAGGAAACAGAAACATCCACCTTCGCGCGGGAAACGGCATACTGCTGCACGTAAGCCTTTACCTTTTCCTCAAGAAACGTGTGCGTACGCGGCAGACGCACGGTACAATCAAAATAGCGGCTGTTCACCGAACGAAGCTCAACGGTAATATCCTTATCCTCGCCCTTCACCGTGGCGCGGCCAAAGGCGGTCATGCTTTTGATCATTACGCTTCCTCCCCAGTCTTTTCAGTCTTGCTACCGCGACGTGTGCGCGCGCGGATCATACTGTTCAGCTCAGCAAGGAAGGTATCCACATCCTTAAACTCACGGTACACAGAGGCAAAGCGAACGTAAGAGACCTCGTCCCTTGCGCGAAGCTTCTCCATCACGCGTTCGCCAATCTCTTTGGTAGAGATCTCCGAAATCAGACCGTTATTCAGCTCCGCAACGATCTCGGCTACGATCTTGCCGGCATCCACCGGCCGCTTTTGGCAGGCGCGCATAATGCCCCCCTCCAGCTTTCGCTCATCAAAGAACTCATGCGAGCCATCCTTTTTTACAACCACGATCGGAACAGAATCCACGATCTCATATGTCGTAAAGCGCTTTCCACAGGCCGGACATTCACGGCGGCGCTTGATGCTGGCCCCTTCGTTTGCGGGGCGACTATCCAGCACCCTGCTGTCAGGCGAGGCGCAACATGGGCATTTCATATGTTATCCTCCTGTATGTCATACGTTTTTGGAAAAAGTGTTCCACACATCGACATACGTTCATATTATTATAGCACATTTTTTTCGTGTTGTAAATATCTTCGCATAAAAAAAGCGCAAAAGCTTGCAGAAAAGCCGCCCAAGACTTTATTTTTCCACAAGCAATTCTTCCATTACCTCACGCGCTGCAAACGGTGTTACTTGGCCGATCACCATTTTCGCCATCACGTTCAGGGCCTCCTCTTCATCTCTGGTAACATCGGTGAGCTTGCATCGCTCTAAAACGCCCTCTTCTGTGCATATTTCAATCGTTAAATTGAAAATTTGGCGGCACCCCGTGCCAAACGTGATTCTGGATGCGCCATCCGCCACCGTTAACCTATAGCGCACCATTCCTTCCACTCCCGGAAGCGAAACAAGCGCTTCTTTGATCTCCCGCTCATGCGCCTGCTCCATCATCAATATTTCTTCACGTCCAAGCGTTACCATGTGATATGTCTCCTACATCCTGAAATTTGCTGTTTTTGCAGCACTACTCTATATTATACCACACCCCCCACTACTACCATTTTTTTCTGCAACCCGAGGACAAAATAAAATTTTACCATATTTTCCCATTATGCATATAAAAAAGGAAATCTCACTTCACATTTTTTTCGTTTTTCCCGCCGAATGAATATTTATATGTTTAATTATTCATTAAATTAGGTTGAATATTCGAATGCGATTTGTTTTTGTAAATAATTCAATTTTCTTGTGTTTGTTTTATTACAATTCAAGAGTGTTATATTCATTTTTCTGTAAAAACAAGAATGGCGCCCGGTCTCCACCTACACTTTTACGTGGAGTTCTTGCTTGCGCGCATTTTTCCAAAAAGATTTTCATGAATTTTTCCAAAAAGATTTTAAGAAACCCCTTGACTTCTCAAAACGAATGTGCTATAATACAGAGGTGCTTGAAAGATAGCATCTGGGTGTGGCGCAGTTGGTAGCGCGCTACCTTGGGGTGGTAGAGGCCGCAAGTTCAAGTCTTGTCACTCAGACCATATCGAGTGTTCATAACGAAAGTGATGAACACTCGATATTTTTTTGCCTATATTTCGTTGTTTGGAGCAGGACTTCTGCTCTTTTTCTTTTGTTATACCGTGGTAGGCAGATAGTTCACCGCTACGTCTTGTCTGCTCTCAAGAGTTACCTTGCGCTTTCTGTGCCATTCGGGAATTTGTAGACAGCCTAAGTATATCCCTTCTTGAAAACAATAAGAATGGGAAAATATGCGCAGTTCGCACTATAAAAGTTGATAGACTGGAGGCGCGATGAAGATAAAACGGACACATTTGCTGAAACGCTTGGATACGCTCTATTTGTCCTATAACACGAGCTTCGGAAATTGGAAGAATAAAGATCATTATGTTAATCTTCGAGGTCCGCGCGGTTCAGGCAAAACTACGCTTATCCTTGAATGGTTAGAGCAGCATAAGCATTTCTATTTTTCATTTGCAGGTCTTGATGAACCGATGGCTTTACGTTTACTTGGAGAAAGATTGCAGAAATATATGGACGAACATAACCTTCCGGCAC
The DNA here is from genome assembly GCA_017621755.1 of Clostridia bacterium. GTDB lineage: Bacteria > Bacillota > Clostridia > Oscillospirales > CAG-272 > UBA1740. The sequence goes on along the minus strand of JAGASL010000010.1, from coordinate 2,839 downwards.
TTCCAATGGATACGTGGAAAAATGTGTTCCTCAATATCAACAAACTATCCGAGCGCACTTGCCACATCTTCGCGTTCGACGATGCCGACGAGATACTGACCGATAGCATATTCTCCGCAGCATTTCAAAATTATTTTGCAACACAAAAGCGCCGCGCTATCTTGATAATCTTCGTCACTCGCGAGGAAAAGCTTCCTGAGTTTCCGCCCGACTATACGAAATGGACTTACGATGAGATACCGATTGATGTGCCATACTTCTCGATTGCAGATCTTTGCAAGTGCTTCCCCAACAAGAAGGGCGATGACCTTCTCGCGCTTTATGCGATTACGGGAGGAATACCCGCGATTGTTGATCTGATCGACGAGAACCTGAGCACCGAGGATAATTTACGAAAGCTTCTGTCCCCCGATAGTCAATATATACACTTTGCTTTGATCGAATACGGAATACTTACTGCCGGGAAGGATGAGAACAATAAGACGATATATAAGTTTGTCAATCCCTATTACCGCATTTGGTTCAACACTGTTTATCCCAATAGAACAGACATCAACCTCGGTTCAGTAGATGAGCAGACGATCTCCCAATCGCTCACTTACATAAAGACAGTTGCCGATGAGGAATACGTTGCGGCTTGCTATCGCCACGCATATTACCATTTCTGTAAGCGAAGATATATTGACCGCAAGACGGTTGCTTCAACTCCGCAGACCTTTACCGCCGCCGTAATGAAAAAAGACAAATACGGACAGCCCTACAAGGATAGCGAAGCGACGATTACGTTTGACCTCGTTCACGATGACGGCGAATATACTTACGCTATGCTTATTCTCAAAGACGAGCATTATCTTGGAAAGGGTGAGTTTGAAGCAATCAAGGCGGTCATACAAGATGCCTTTTGGCTTGACTTTACTTTCTTTATTTGCTACAACAAAGGGCGTATCTGCGAAGAAGCTTACCGTTTCTCAAAGTTCCACGAGTTTGTGAAGTGGGAAATGATTGATTGGTTGAGGTTTTAAGGCTCAACACAAAGGCAATCACCTCGTGCCAAGTTGGCACGAGGTGATTGCCTTTATATTTATTATTTTACTCGTTCGTATATCCGTGTGTAAAAGTAATTCTTCCTTGCGGCTCGGCGTATTCCTCGCCAATGGTGCCGCCGAGGTGATCTACAATGTAGTTTTCAAGAAGCTCGATGTCAAGCGTTCCCTCGGCTTGGGTGGGCTTGGCATCCTTGAACATTGCCATTCCGTCACCTTGCGAGAGCAAATGATAGTTGAAGCCTGCGAGAACGTATTTCTTGTTAATATCAAGATCACGGTATTCGCCGCCTTCCTTGTCAAGCACTTTGACACCGTACACACGGTAGTCACCGTCCACGCCCGTGAAGAAGCCGTTTTCATCGGTCTTGACGGAGGTGGGGACCCTCGTATTCAGCGAGAAGGTCACGCCCGACATACTCGGGAATGAGCCGTTTTCTTCGGGGTAATTCATCACGCCCATCTCTAACATATCGAGAAGCATTTGTCCAGTGATCTCAACCGTTACGACTTGATTGTTGTACGGGAACACTGAGAAAACATCGTTGAAGGTGACATCACCTGCTTCGATTGGTGCACGCAAGCCGCCGCCGTTGACAAATGACACGTCAGCTCCCGTCATCACACGAAGCGCATCCGAGCAAAGATTGCCGAGTGCGGTTTCGCTGTTTCTGACAAGACGAGTATCGCCGTCGTAGTCGTTCAGCGTGACCGTGCTTTGACCGATCACACGGTTGCCAAGCTCTGCGTAGCTTTCGTTGATTTCGGCAAGGTACGCATCCACGGTCGCGTCGGTCTTTTCGTATGTAGCGGTTTCCACAAGCTCGGTATGGGGTCCGTCCTCGGTGATGGTGAGCTTGCCGATGTACTCAAATTTCGTTCCCGTAGAGGAAAGCAGAACGTCGTCGCCACTCTTGTCTTTGATGGTTTTGTTTTCGATGACAAGATGCGCGTGTGCATCGAGAACCACATCAAATCCGTCGGTATTTTCGATGATATCGGTGATATCAAACAACTCATCTGACTCGTCATAGCCAACGTGCGAGAGCGCGATCACGTAATCCGCGCCTGCTGCCAGGACAGCATTTTTATCTCAAATTCAGGATGATTTTGGCGGAAAACACACCGTCCTCGGCGGTGAAATCGTACATACCTTCGTACTTGGTCGTGGTGGTGATCACCGAGCGAATACCGATGCCGTAGAGCGTTTCATCAAAGCTCAGATTTGCCCTGCACGGATTGTCTATCTTAATAAGCAACCGTTCGGGGTTGTCCTTAATTTGAATATCAATATTTTTGCCTTTACCTTTCAGTTTTGCGGTTGCATTGATCGCATTTTCAAAGAGATTGGCAATTACAATAACGAGATCGTGCGGAGGAATTGCAAGGTTATTACTTGCTTTGGCGGAGATCTTTACGGAGATACCGTTTTCTTTTGCCCGTCTTTTATACATGGTCAAAATCATATTTATCGTGGTATTCTCACAGTATCTTGTTTCGCCCCATACCTTGTTATCATCCTCTACGAGACTTTCAAGATATTCTTGAAGACTTTCATAATCTCCGTCTTTCGCCAAGCCAAGCATAATGAGATTGTGGTGACGTCTATCGTGTCTTGATTGACTGTCCGCCACAAGCTGGGCACTTTCCGCTTCGATCTGCGCTACAAGCAGCTTGTTTTGTGTTTCGACCTCTCTTTTTTCAGCAGCTTCGGACATATGGTTAATGCTTGAGAAGATAACGGGATACACCGCCATGATCGAAATGCTTAAAAATACGAATGTAATAACCGCAGG
>JAGASL010000044.1 GCA_017621755.1 Clostridia bacterium | reverse complement strand
GCCGCCGGTGCCGTTAAGGTTACTGCACCGATGCCCGGTACCATTTTGGGTGTTGACGTTACCGTTGGCCAGGCTGTGAAGAAGGGCGACAACCTCTGCATCCTGGAGGCTATGAAGATGGAAAATGCCATCCCCGCCCCGCAGGACGGTACCGTTGCCTCGATCAACGTGACCAAGGGTGCTTCTGTAAACGCCGGCGACGTACTGGTTACGCTGAACTGATCACGCAGTTCGCAGAAAGCTGGTACCGCCTATGAATTTCATCACAGAAGCCGTGAGTGCCTTCTGGGAATCAACGGGCATTCGCGAAATGTTTGCAAATCCTGAATTTGCAATCAACCTTGGAGATTCCTTCTCGATCCCCGGCGGCAAAACCATTTTGATGTATATCATCATCGGCGCTCTCTTCTATCTTGGCATTGTTAAGAAGTTTGAGCCGCTGCTGCTGATCCCCATTGCCACCGGCATGCTGCTTGCCAACATCACCTTTACCCCGGAGGCAGCGCTTTTCCACCCCGACCTGTTTATTACCGAGGGGCCGCTTGACATCGTTACCATCGTGCAAAGCGGCAACCTAATAGACTTCCTATACCTTGGCGTTAAGCTGGGTATTTACCCCTCTTTGATCTTTCTTGGCGTTGGTGCCATGACCGACTTTACCGCCCTGATCGCCAACCCGAAGAGCCTGATGCTGGGCGCCGCCGCTCAGCTTGGCGTATTCGTTGCCTTCTGGGGCGCGCTTTTCCTCGGCTTTCCCGAGGCAGCCGCTGCCGCCATCGGTATTATCGGCGGTGCAGACGGCCCGACGGCCATTCTGGTTACCAAAACGCTGGCACCTGAGCTGTTAGGCGCGATCGCGATCGCCGCTTACAGCTATATGGCGCTGATCCCCATGATCCAGCCGCCGCTGATGAAGCTGGTCACCACCAAGAAGGAGCGCTCGATCGTGATGACCAACCTGCGCCCCGTTTCCAAGATCGAGAAGGTGCTCTTCCCGATTTTGGTTACCATCGTTGTCGTGCTGCTGGTGCCGGATGCGGCGCCGCTTGTCGGCTTCCTGATGTTTGGTAACCTGCTCAACGTATGCGGCGTGACCGAGCGTCTTTCCAAGACCGTGCAGAATGAGCTGATCAACATCGTTACCATCATGCTGGGTGTTTCAGTTGGCGCAACTGCCAACGCAGCCAACTTCCTGGCGCTGGATACCATTAAGATCATCGTGCTTGGCCTGGTTGCCTTTGCGATCTCCACCACGGGCGGTCTGCTCTTTGGTAAGCTGATGTGCTTCCTGACCAAGGGCAAGATCAACCCGCTGATCGGCTCTGCCGGTGTTTCCGCCGTGCCGATGGCCGCGCGCGTATCGCAGGACGTGGGCCGCAAGGAGAACCCTGCCAACTTCCTGCTCATGCACGCCATGGGCCCGAACGTGGCAGGCGTTATCGGCTCTGCCGTTGCTGCCGGCGTTTTCCTCTCCCTTTATAGCATGTGATCCCTTATATAACGAAAGGATTGTAAAATGGCAAAAGTAAAAATTACAGAAACGGTACTGCGCGACTCTCACCAGTCGCTGGCCGCTACCCGTATGACCACCGAGGAGATGATCCCTGCCTTAGAGCTGCTTGACCAGGTTGGCTACCATTCTCTGGAGGCATGGGGCGGCGCTACCTTTGATGCTTGCATGCGTTTTCTGAACGAGGATCCCTGGGCGCGTCTGCGCACCATTCGCGAGCACGTAAAGAACACCAAGCTGCAAATGCTTTTCCGTGGCCAGAACATTCTTGGCTACCGCCACTATGCCGATGACGTTGTTGAATACTTCGTTCAGAAGTCGATTGCCAACGGCATTGACATCATTCGTATCTTCGACGCACTCAATGACTCGCGCAACCTGCGCACCGCCATCCGCGCCACCAAGCGTGAGGGCGGTCATGTGCAGGCGGCCTTCAGCTATACCACCAGCCCCTTCCACACCAACGAGGCCTTTGCCGCCTACGCAAAGGAGCTGGAGGAGATGGGTGCAGATTCCATTTGCATCAAGGACATGTCCGGTCTGCTGAAGCCGTATGACGCTTATCAGCTCGTTAAAACGCTGAAGGGCTCTGTATCGGTTCCTGTACAGCTGCACACCCACTACACCGCAGGCTTGGCTTCTATGACCGTCCTGAAGGCAGTTGAGGCAGGTGTTGACGTTGTCGATACCGCAATCTCGCCCTTCGCCATGGGCACCTCGCAGGCGCCGACCGAGGCGATCGTTGCCACCCTGCAGGATACCCCCTATGACACCGGGCTGGATCTTTCTAAGCTGGATGCCGTGGCCAAGTACTTCACCCCCATTCGCGAGAAGTATCTGGAAAGCGGCCTGATCGACCCGAAGGTGCTGAAGGTAGACGTAAACGCCCTGCGTTATCAGGTGCCGGGTGGCATGCTGTCTAACCTGGTATCCCAGCTGAAGCAGGCCGGTAAGTCTGAGCTGCTGCCTGAGGTACTGGCCGAGGTTCCGCGCGTGCGTGCGGATGCCGGCTACGCCTCGCTGGTTACCCCCACCTCGCAGATCGTGGGCACCCAGGCCGTTTACAACGTGCTGCTGGGCGAGCGCTACAAGATGGTAACCAAGGAATTCAAGGGTATGATCCGCGGCGAGTACGGCAAGACCCCCGCCCCGATCGCAGATGACTTCCGCAAGAAGATCATCGGCGACGAGAAGCCGATCGACTATCGCCCGGCAGACGATCTGAAGCCCGAGCTGCCCACCCTGCGCGAGCGCGTTGCTCCCTATGCGGAGCAGGAGGAGGATCTTCTCTCGCTTGCCCTGTTTGAGCAGGTTGCCGTGAAGTTCTTTGAAAAGCGCAAGGCTGCCAAGTACGGCCTTGACGAGCAGAGCGATGCCGCTCTTGGCGTACACGCCGTTTAATCATCAAAACCGCCTTTCTCTGAAAGGCGGTTTTCTTTACGTTCTTGACAAGGCTGAAAAAATGGTATATAATATGGTGGAACATATGTAGAAAGAAGGAAGAAAAAAACATGTCAAACATCTGGCACGATATCTCCCCCAAGCGCATCACGCCTGAGGATTTTATCTGCGTGATCGAAATCTCGAAGGGGAGCAAAAAGAAGTACGAGCTGGATAAGGAAACAGGCATGATCATGCTTGACCGTATTCTGTACACCTCTACCCACTACCCGGCCAATTACGGCTTTATTCCGCGCACCTACGGCGACGACGGTGACCCCCTGGACATTCTACTGATCTGCGCCGAGCCGCTTGAGCCGATGACACTAGTACGCGCCTACCCCATCGGCGTGATCTCAATGATGGATAACGGCCGCCGCGATGAAAAGATCATCGCCATCCCGTTTGGCGACCCAAACTATAACCACTTCACCGATATTGACCAGCTCCCCTCTCACCTGTTTGAGGAGATGCGCCACTTCTTTACGGTGTATAAAAACTTAGAGAACAAGGAGACCGCCGTGAACGAGGTCAGCCCGCGCGAAACGGCCGTTTCGGTCATTAAAGAAGCGATCAACAATTATATTGAGAGCTTCTGCAAATAAGGAAAGCCCGGTAGGATCATCCTACCGGGCTTGCTTTTATTCAGATCTTTACAGCTTCCAGAAGTTCGGAGAATTGGGATCGTTACGATCGTCGTTCTTCGGCTCCTGCGGCTTTTCGCCGTTACCGTTCGGGTCAATGCCCAACTGGGAAAACAACTCACGCTCGGCATCCGAACGGCCGTCATTCGGCTGCTCGGCCGCCTTCTGCGCCTCCTCGGCAGCCTTTTTCTCGGCGGCTACGCGGTTTTCCTCTTCGCTTCTTCTTTCACGCTCGGCATCAATGGCCTCCAGCTCCTCCATGGTTACGGCATCGCGCTCCATAGCGGCACGGAAGGTCTCGCCCTCCATCGTTTCATGCTTGAGCAGGTAAGCGGCCACCAGATCCAGCTTGTCGCGGTGGTCGGCCACGTAGGTCATGCAGCGCGCATGGCTTTCGCTGATGATGCGGCGAACCTCTTCATCAATGCTGGCAGCTGTCTCCTCAGAGAAGTTGCGCGAGGTGTTGAAATCACGGCCAAGGAACACTGCATCGCTCGAATGCTCAGAACCGTAAAGCACGGTGCCCAGCTTTTCGCTCATGCCGTAGCGGGTCACCATATCGGTGGCCACGCGGGTGGCGTGCTGAATGTCGCTTGAGGCACCGGTAGAAACGTCACCAAAGATGATTTCCTCTGCTACGCGACCACCAAGCGAAACAACGATATCATCCAGCATCTGGTTCTTGGAATGATAGAGCTTATCATTTTCCGGCACCATGAGCGTGACACCGCCGGTCTGACCGGCCGGCAGAATGGTGATCTGCTTCACGGGGTCAGCCTTGGGGGCATAGAAGGATGCCAGCGCGTGACCTGCCTCGTGATAGGCGGTCAGGCGGTTATCCTCCTCAGTGCGGATGGCAGATTTCTTACGCGGGCCAAGCAGGATCTTCATATAAGAATCCTCAATATCCTGCGGGCCGATCAGGCTCTTTTGCCGGCGGGCAGCCAGCAGCGCTGCTTCATTCAGCAGGTTGGCCAGGTCTGCACCGGTAAAGCCGATGGTCATCTGCGCGATGTGGCGGAAGCTTACCGTCTCTTCAAAGGGCTTACCCTTGGCGTGTACGCGAAGTATCTCCTCGCGCCCCTTGATATCCGGGTAGCCCACGGTTACCTGCCTATCAAAGCGGCCGGGGCGCAGCAGCGCCGGGTCAAGCACGTCAGGGCGGTTGGTAGCAGCCATCACAATGATGCCCTGGTGGGTGCCAAAGCCATCCATCTCTACCAGCAGCTGGTTCAGCGTTTGCTCGCGCTCGTCATGCCCGCCGCCCAGGCCGGCACCACGGTGGCGACCAACGGCGTCAATCTCGTCAATAAAGATGATGCTGGCCGGGCTCTTGCGCGCGGTATCAAACAAATCACGCACGCGGGAGGCGCCAACGCCAACGTACATTTCTACAAAATCAGAGCCGGAGATCGAAAAGAAGGGCACGTTTGCCTCGCCGGCTACAGCCTTAGCCAAGAGGGTCTTACCCGTGCCGGGAGGGCCCACCAGCAGCACGCCGCGCGGGATGCGGGCGCCCAGGCGAATAAACCTCTGCGGGTCCTTGAGAAATTCGACAACCTCCCACAGCTCTTCCTTTTCTTCATCCGCACCGGCCACATCTGAGAAGCGAACGGTGTTGTTCGGGTCACCGGCCGACTGGTGTGCCCGCGCGCGGGAAAAGGAATTCATCTTGCCGCCCATGCCACCGGCGGCACGGTTCATCATCACGATCATAATGATGATAAACACGATCACCAGCAGGTAGGGGATATAGGCAACGAACCAGGGCATCTGGTTGGCCGCCTTAAAATCATAATCCTTAAGCACTTGGTTTTCCAGCTTGCGGTTTGCCTCGGCCATTGCCTCCAGCTTTTCGATCTGGGCGTTGGTGCTCAGGCGGTAGCTGTAGGCTACGTCCTTCCCCTCTTCGCCCAAGGCGTTCAGCTTCAGCGTTCCGTCTGCCTCTACCACAAAGTAGGTAACCTTGTTCTCTTCAAACAGAACGACCACGTCGTTCCATGTAAATTCGTCCTTCTTTGTGCTATCCATACCGGAAAAATACGTGACAGCCAGCACGATTGCCAGCACCATCACCACAAAGATCACGATGTTTTTGATATTCGCTTTCATATATCTGCCTTTCTATCCATTGTACCTGCTGCGGCAGGATCCGCGTGGTTCTTTATTCCACGCTATTGCGATTGCCATAGGTAAAATACGCATATACGCACGTGCCGGTAGTGCCTTCCCCCTCCCGCACACCGAAGCCGGGGACCCACAAGACCCCCCTCTCATCACACACGATGGGATAGGCAGCCCGCAGCGTGGGCGCCAAATGCCGGGCGGAAAGAAGACGGCGCACGCGGCGGGTCATGCCGCCGTAGCGGTACTGGTCGCCAGGGCGAAGCGTTCTTGCGCGCAATGCCTTTCCTATTGTAGCAGAATCCAGTTTGGCTTGTATAAATAAATTGTAAACATTTGCCGCCGACTTTTCAAATTCGACGTTCCGTTCAGAAAAAAGCCACAGAATACCGCCACTCTCCCCCAATTCATTTTTCCCCATTTGCAGCAGAATATCATAGGGGGCGCAAAAGGATTCTGCCTTTGGTAAAAAAGTGAGAGTTTCTTGATCAAATTCGGCGCAGTAGCCGCCCGGCATGGGACATTGGCCGGTGGCCAGCCCAGTAGCCAGCAGGTCAAGCAGTGCGACCAGGTGCGTGCGCTCGGGCCGCACGGTAGCGCCACATGCAGCAAACAGCCGGTTCAGCACGCGGTAGGCCACCGCGCGCGGCAGCGCCAGCAGCGCGGCGCGTGGCAGGCGCTGCTGCTTCTCGTGCGACTTGTAAAATTCTTCAGCCGCCAGATCGGCAGGCTCCCTTTCCTCGCGCATATTGAGGCACAGCCGGGTAAAGGCCGCCTCCGGATCGCCACGCAGATGGGCAAGGTGCGGCAGAATATGCGCACGGATATAGTTGCGGTCATAGACCTCTGCTTCGTTGGTCTCGTCTGTCACATAGGGCAGCGAAAGCTCACGCACGGCGGCGGCAATATCACGCCGCGGCACGTATAGCAGGGGGCGCAAAAAACGATCGCGCACCGGCGGAATGCCGCACATGCCGTGGACACCGCTACCGCGCACCAGGTTTAAGAGCACCGTTTCCATATTATCGGTGGCGTGATGGGCACTGACCGTTACCCGGTAGGTAGGATTTTCCCGCATCAGGCGCTCAAGTGCCCGATAGCGCACCTCGCGCGCAGCGGCCTCCTCACCCCGGCCACGCCCCTCGCCCTTAGCAAAGGCGGGTGCATCCTCTCTTACTAGAAAGAAGGGGATGCCGCGTTCCCGCGCGACCTGTTGACAAAAAAGCGCATCCCGCTCTGCCGTTTCGCCGCGAATGCCGTGGTGCACGTGTGCGGCGGCCAGCGGAATGCCGTGGGTAGCGGTGTACGCCTGCATCAGGGCAAAGAGCAGCATAGAATCCTGCCCGCCGGAAAAGGCGAGCAGCACACCGCCCTGTAGCAGGGGGGCCATGCCATTGTCCGCAATGCAGGCAAGAAACGCCCGCTCTACGCGGCGGCAGGCCTCACCACCGCCGGTGAGAAGAGGGGCGGTCATCCTTCCCCGCCCCCTTCATCTAACGTACGGAATTTAGTAAACTGACCGATCCAGCCCATGCGAACGGTATCGGTAGAGCCGTGGCGGTTTTTGGCCACAATAACCTCGGCCACGTTCTGCTCGGCATTCTGCCCACCATCCTGGTCCTTATAATATTCATCACGGTAAAGGAACATGACAACGTCGGCATCCTGTTCGATAGCACCCGAGTCGCGCAGGTCAGAAAGCATCGGCTTTTTGCTGGTTCGCCCCTCCGGCCCACGGGAAAGCTGGGCACAGCAGATGACCGGCACGCCCAGGTCCTTGGCCATGATCTTGAGGTTACGGGAGATATCGCTGACCTCCTGCACGCGGTTATCGATATTCTTACCACTCTGCATCAGCTGCAGATAGTCGATCACCACCAGGCCAAGATTTTTCACGCGGCGCAGCTTAGCCTTCATATCGGTCACGGTAACGCCGGTGGTATCGTCGATCAGGATATCGCAGCCGGAAAGCTGTGCTGCCGCATCGGCCAGGCGGGGCCAATCGTCACTCTTCAGCTCGCCGCTGCGCAGGCTGTGGCTATCTACCATTGCCTCGCTGGACAGCATACGGTTCACGAGCTGCTCGCCCGACATTTCAAGCGAGAAGATGCAAACTGCTTTTTTAGATTGCTTGGCCACGTTGGTGGCAATGTTCATCGTAAAGCTGGTCTTACCCATACCCGGGCGGGCACCGACCAAAATCAAATCGCCCTTACCCATTTCTACCAGCACCCGGTCAAGGCCGGAAAAGCCGGTGGTGGTACGGTCCTCCTTGCCCTGATTGGCAGCCAGCTGCTCCAGCTCGCTGTACACGTTGGGCATGATATCGCGGATATGACGGAACTCGCGCGAATCGCGGTTCTGGGCTATTTCGAAAATGCGCTGCTCGGCCGCGTCCACCATGTGGCGCACCTCGCCCTGGGCGGCGTAGGCCTCCTCGCCGATCTCCTCACAGGCGGTGATCAGCCGGCGCAGGATGCTTTTTTCATGCACGATGGTGGCGTAATCCTTTACGTTTGCCGCCGTGGGCACGATACGCGCGATCTGTGCCAGGTAATCCATACCGTTCTGCTCGCCGTAAGCGCCGGATTGCACCAGCGTATTCAGCAGCGTGACAGGGTCGATCTGCCGGCTGGAAAGGAACATATCGATCATCGCGGTGAAGATCTGCTTATGCTCCTCGATATAAAAATCCTCTGCCGTCAGAATGCCAGTCACCGTGCCGATGCAATCTGGCTTGATGAGGATCGAGCCAAGGACAGACTGCTCTGCCTCGATTGAGGCAGGCATTTTCTTGAACAGTTCAGTATTCATATCCGAAAGACCTTTTCATTCTTATGTGTTTTAGGCGGTCACGTCGACCGTAAAGGTAGCGGCAATATCGGTATACAGCTTCACCGTTGCCGTGTAGGTGCCGTGGTTCTTAATGGTCTCCAGCTCCAGCTTGCGGCGGTCAACCACGATGCCGGTCTGCTTTTCCAGCTCTACGGCCACGTCCTTCGAGGTAACGGCACCGTACAGGCGGCCATCTGGGCTGCCCTGGCTGTGAATGACCAGCTTGATATCCTTTAAGCGAGCTGCCGTTTCAGAGGCGGCGCGGCGCTCCTCCTCGATCTTATAGCGGCGCGCATCCTCCTTGCCGCGCAGATCGTTCTGCGCCTTGTTATCGGCCGGGATGGCCAGCTTCTGCGGCAGAAGGAAGTTTCTGGCGTAGCCATCCGGCACGTCTAAGATCTGATCCTTCTTGCCCTTACCCTTTACGTCCTTTAATAAAATTACCTTCATGATGATAGTTCCTTTCGTTCGAAAACATTAATGATCGAGATATTGATTGATGGCCTCGCGCAAGCGTACAATAACAGCCTGCATCGTTTCCCCATCCACCTGGGCACCGGCCACGTCGTAATGGCCGCCGCCGTTCAGCTGCTCAAGGATCAGCTGCACGTTGATGCTACCATCTGAGCGGGCGGAGATGTGGATACGGTTACCAATCGAGACCAGGGTAAAGGAGGCGCATACCCCCTTTACGGTCAGCAGCTTATCGGCTGCCTTGGCGGCAATCACGCGGTAGCTGCCATCTGCCCCCTCGTCTACGTAGGAGATCGCGATCCTTTCGCGGTAGATCAGCGCATTGGTATGGAAGCGGGCTTCCTTGGTCAGGTCATCTACGCCGGAGCGGAAGAGGTCGCTGCTCTCACCGGGGATAGCGCCCTCACCGCGCAGAAAGAGCGCGGCGCCAAAGGTACGCGCGCCGGTGTTTCTGGTAAACTGCTTGGTATCCAGCAAAATGCCGGCCAGCAGCAGCTCTGCCTCCTCCTTGAGAAGGCTCTTGGCAAACATATGCTGCTCAAGGATCTCGGATACCAGCTCCGAGGCGGATGAGGCCGAGGGCTCGATATAGGTCAAGAGCGGCTCCTTGGGGAATTCGGTAGTTTTGCGGTGGTGGTCGATGATCGCCAGGTCACGCACACTGCGCACGATCTCGGGGCTCTCAACATGGTCAAGATTGTTTACGTCTACCACGACCAGCAGTGTATCGGGGCGAATCAAATCCATGCCGCCCGCCGCGCTGACAAATACATCGTTGTAATCCTCTATCTCCTCCAGCTTTTCAAAGCAGGGGGCTAGGTTGGGATCCTGCATGTTGACCACGATGTGCGGTCGCACACCGCAAAGCATGGCCAGGCGCGCAATACCGACTGCTGCACCAAAGGAATCAAAATCGCCAAAGCGGTGACCCATGATCAACACGCTTTCGGTGCGTGCCATCAGCACGCCCAGCTCTGTTGCCACCACGCGGCTGCGCACGTTGGTACGTTTTTGTATAGCCTTGGTCTTACCGCCGAAGTATTCATAACCGTTTTCGGTACGCATAACGGCCTGGTCGCCACCTCGCTGCAGCGCCATATCCAGGGCGGCCTGGGCAGCGGCCTCCTTTTCCTCTAAGCTGCCACCAATAGCCGAAACACCGATGGAAACAGTGATCGGCATACCGTCACCCACACGCACCGAGCGTACGCTATCCAGCACGTCAAAGCGGCGCTCTACGCATTTCTTCAGATGCTCTACGTCAAAAAAGGCAATATATTTATCCTTTTCGTACAGCTTCAGCACACCGCCCATGCCGCGCACCCAAGCCTTTACCGCATCCTCTACCGCGTTCGCGGCCGAGCGGTAGGTATCCTGCACGTACTGCAAAAGCTCTTCGATATTGTCGATAACGATATAGGAGACGGCAACCGTTTCTGCCTCGTGCAGGGCACGCAGCTGCTCGTATTCGGTACAATCAGAGAACAAAACGAACCAAAGCGCCTGCCCCTCTGCCTCTACGGGAATACCCTCGTAGGTATAGAGTCGCTCGCCAATGCTGACGATAGTGTCGCCCTCATCACCGGAAAGGGTCTCCATATCTAACGAGCAAACGTCATCGATCTCAGCGCCCACTACCAGATCGCGCCGGCCGATCAAATCGACCAGCTCGCGGTTGCACCAAGCGATCTTGCCGTTTACGTCGCACAAAAAGGCCGGCTGACCTAAGCTGGCCATCACGCGCTCAAGCTCCCCTTCAAACGCCTCGTGCAGGCGGCGCGTGCTGGCAAGGCTCTCCGTTCCCAGCCGCAGGGCCGCATACAGGAACAGAAGAAGCAGATAGCCAAAGGCACACAGAAGCACCACCGTGTAGGCATCCAATTCCGTTAATGCCAGCAAAAAGCCAGACACCACCAAAAACAGGCAGGCAAGCGCTACGCAGGCAGCAATATCCAGCCGGGTGGCAATTCTTTTGTTGTTATTTTGCATACCGTACCTTTCCGCGCTTTACCGCGTTTCCCGCTTGCGGCGGGCGGTGATAGCGCTTTTCAGGATATAGATCGCATACGCCGCCGCCAGAATAAACAGCGCGTATACAAAATTAGCGAGAAGAAACAAGACAAGCAAAACCAAAAAGAAAACGAAATCCAGCCTGCCGGCAGACATGCGCCGCATAAAGGTGATCAGGCGCGGCGCCTGCAAAACAGCGCCATAGGCCAGCAGCGGTGCCAACAGAACCGCCAGATTACGGCAGCCAAGGCAAAGCGGATCGCGAATATCGACAAGCAGAAAGCCAACCGGTAGCGCCAGCAGATAGGCGCCGGCCACCAGGGGGCTTACCCGATAAACCCGGTTCTCGGCCGAAAAGACCTGCTCATCCTCCAGCAGCAGACCAAGAAGCTGCAAAAGGTAGGTGGCCACGAGGGCAAGCACCGCGCACACGAGCAAGAAGATGGCCGGCAGCAGCGCCGCATAGCCAAGCAGCTCCTCGCGGATCACCTCTTTGGTGGGCATCATCACCAAAACGCCGGCCTTCTCGTAAAAGGCGGCCATTTTAGCGTTCTGCGCGGCGTACCAATCCACCATGCCGGCAAGCAGCTCGCCGGCTGCGCGATCGGTATAGGCCAAAAGATCGCTCTCACCGCTCGCCAGCATCGATGAGGTAAGCTGCAAAAGCAGCACGGCAAGCAGCGTAACGGCGTATACGGCAAATACGCCAGTCATCAGGCTTACGCGCCCCTCACCCCGTTTGACCCCACGAGAAAGCATCGAGGCCGCCACCGTACAACCAACGACTGGGAAGAGCGCGGCAACCCCGCCCATCAGGTAGGCAAGCACCAGGGCAGGCAGGGCAAAGAGAAAGCACAGGTAGGAACGCCCAGCAGCGTATAGCACAGCCTGCATGGCCGTGCCCAGCGCCAGGCAGCAGAAAAACAGCAGCCCATAAGAGGGAGAAAGCAGACCAAGTAAAAGCGTGACACCGCCGCAGGTCAGCCAAAAGGCCGGCTTGCGCGCCGCACAAACCACATGGCGCTCATTCGTTTTTTCCACTTCCCCACCTCATTTCCATACAGATATTCATCTTATTATAACAGAATACACCGGATTTGTAAACACCTACCGGCAACTTTCTTTGCTTTTTCTGTGACCAAGATGTAAAATTTGTTCTTGCAATACGAAGAAAAAGGGTGTACAATGGTAGTAAAGAAACAGAAAGGGGAAAACGGCATGGAAAAGCTGACCGAAAGCAGCCCTGTTCGCGCTCTGCCCGGCGTAGGTGATAGTCGCGCCGCCGCTTTTGCGCGTATAGGCATTCATACCCTTCGCGATCTGATCCGTCATTTTCCCCGTGCTTATGAAAACCGCGGCGCCATTCGCCGCCTATCAGCCGGACTGGATGGAGAGGCGGCTGCCTTTATGCTCACGGTGGCTACCGAGCCGCGCTCTGCCAATATTCGCCGCGGCATGACCATTACCAAGTTCCGTGCCTTTGATGAAAGCGGAACGGTAGAGGTGGTCTTTTTTAACCAGGCCTATGTTAAGGACGTGTTTCACGCCGGCGCGCAATTTCGTTTTTTTGGCAAGCTGAGCCCCACACGCGGCGGCTTTCAGCTGGCTTCCCCCGCCTATGAGGCGGTCATTCCGGGTGTGCCGCTTCCCTCCTTTGTTGCCAAATACCCCCTTACCGAGGGGCTGAGCGGCAAGATCATCGAAAAGGCTGTGCTGGCTGCGTTGCGTGCGGTGCTGCCCACACTGGAGGACTATCTGCCTGAGGATATCCGCGAGAAATATAGTTTTCCAACCCTATCATACGCCCTGATGAGCATTCATGCCCCGCGTGATAGCGCCACGCTTTCTACCGCACTGCGGCGTGTGGTGTTTGACGAGCTGTATTGCTTTTCACTTGGCATGGCGCTTTCCCGCGCGCAGCGCATCGGTGCCTTTGCACCCCTCTGCCCGCCCGTTGATCTTTCGCCGCTGCTCAACCGCCTGCCCTATGCCTTAACAGGGGCGCAGCAGCGCGTATGCAACGAGATCCTGCAGGATATGCGCGGCGGTGACAGGCCGCCCATGAACCGTATTCTGATCGGCGACGTGGGCTGCGGCAAAACGGTTTGCGCGGCCATTGCCATCTACCAGGCGGTTCGCACCGGGCACCAGGCAGCCCTGATGGTGCCTACCGAAATTCTGGCCAATCAGCACTACAAGGAGCTTTCTGCCTTGCTGGGCGACCTGGGTATACGCGTAGAGCTTCTGCTTGGCTCTACCCCCGAGCGAGAAAAGAAGCGTATTCGCGCCGCCGCCGAGAGTGAGGGAGCCGACCGCGCTGACCTGATCATCGGCACGCACGCGCTGCTTAGCGATAAACTGCGTTTTTCGGCGCTTGGGCTGACCGTAACCGACGAGCAGCACCGCTTTGGTGTGCGCCAGCGAGCCGCCTTAAAGCAAAAGCAGCGCAGCTCGCACCTACTGGTCATGAGCGCCACGCCCATCCCACGCACGATGGCGCTGACGCTATACGGCGACTTAGATGTTTCGCACATTGATGAAATGCCGCCCGGCCGTCAAAGGGTAGCCACCTACGTGGTCAATGATAGCTACCGTGAGCGCCTGTACGGCTTTATGCGCCGGCAGGTTGAGGAGGGTGGGCAGGTCTATATCGTTTGCCCGGCAGTAGAGGAAAGCGCCGAGGAAGAGCCGACCGATCTGCCCTTAGACCGCTTAGACCTTTTAGACGTGCGCGAGGAGCGGCCACCGCTGAAGGCGGCCACCGCCTATGCCGCCCATTTGCAGCGCGAGGTATTTCCCGATCTTTCTGTCGAATTTTTACACGGGCGCATGAAGGCTGCTGAAAAAGAGGCCGTGATGCGCCGCTTTGCGGCAGGAGAGGTACACATCTTGGTTTCTACCACCGTGATCGAGGTTGGCGTTAACGTGCCGCGTGCCTCGCTGATGGTTGTAGAGAACGCCGAACGCTTTGGCCTTTCCCAGCTGCACCAGCTGCGAGGCCGCGTTGGCCGTGGGGATCGAAAATCCTATTGCGTGCTGGTCTCAGATGCGACGGGTGATACAGCCCGCGCCCGGCTGGAGACCATGCGTACCACCTACGATGGCTATCGCATTGCCGAAAAGGATCTTGAGCAGCGCGGCCCGGGTGACTTTTTTGCCGCAGCCTGCTCTGGTGGCTTTCGCCAGAGTGGCGGTATGTCGCTGCATCTTTCCTATCTTTGCAGCGATACCGCCCTGATGCATGCCGCCGCAGAGGAAGCGCGGAAAACCGCCGCACGCGACCCATCACTCTCGCTTCCCACGCACGCCCCGCTGCGTGCCGAGGTAGAGCGGCTATTCGCCATTGAAGAAGCTACACTCTCCTAAGAAAGGAACATGCTATGCAAAATCAACCCCTGGCCGACCGCCTGCGGCCTAAGGATTTAGAGGATATGGTTGGGCAGAGCCATCTGATCGGCAAAAACGGCATTTTACGCCGCCTGCTGGATGCCGGCCGCTTTACCAACATGATCTTCAGTGGCCCGCCCGGCACCGGCAAAACGACCGCTGCCAATATCATTGCCTCCCGCTCCGGCATGCCGCTTTATAAGCTGAACGCCACCACCGCCTCTCTCTCTGACGTGAAGGAGATCGCTTCCTCGACTAATAACGTGTTTGGCGCCGGCGGCATTTTGCTATATTTAGATGAAATTCAGTACTTTAATCGCAAGCAGCAGCAATCTCTGCTGGAATACATGGAGGACGGGCGGATTACGCTGATCGCCTCTACCACCGAAAACCCATACGCCACCATCTACTCTGCCCTGATCTCTCGCTCCTCTGTATTTGCCTTTCGCCCGGTAACGGCCGAGGAATGTCTGCCCGCCATGCGGCGCGGCCTTGCCCTGCTGAATAAGGAAAACGGGCAGGAAAAGACCGCCGAGGATGCCGTGCTGACCGCCATTGCTGCCCGTGCGGGCGGCGACGTGCGCTGCGCCTTGGGGATCTTAGAAAATGCCTTTTTCGTGGCGGACAATGAGCTGAACGCCGCCTGCATTGACGATCTTGCCCCCGCCATCGGCGGTGCCTACGATCTGACGGGGGATGTGCACTACGATCTGCTTTCCGGTCTGCAAAAATCCATTCGCGGCTCGGATCCAGATGCTGCCCTGTTTTATCTAGCAAGAATTTTGGCCGGTGGCGATCTGCTCTCTGCCTGCCGTCGCCTACAGGTGATTGCAAGCGAGGACGTAGGTCTTGCCTACCCTTTAGCCGCCGTGGTAACGCGCGCCTGTGTGGAAAGCGCCAAGGATCTTGGCCTGCCCGAGGCATCCATCCCGCTTTCAAACGCCGCCGTGCTGCTGGCCACCGCACCAAAATCAAACAGCGCCCACATCGGCTACGAGGCTGCCATGCAGGACGTGCAAGCCGGCCTGGGCGTGGTGCCGCCCACCCATCTGCGTGCGCCGCTGTATAAAGGCTACCGCTATCCGCACGAGTACGAGCACCATTACGTAAAGCAGCAATATTTACCAAACGATATAAAGGACCGCCATTATTACACCTTTGGCGATAACAAGACCGAGCAGGCCGCCCTTGCGTATTATCACATGATCCGCGAGGCGGGCGGCAAAAAGAAAAAAGAGGAATAAGCCTCTTGCGCCTTGGAGTTTGACAAAGCGCATACTCTGTGGTATACTATAGCAGAAGAGAACCTTATGCGTTCGGCTCTCTTCGGCTATAAGCAACAGCACCGTTTATCATTCTCTCTTCGGAAAGGATAAGTATGATTCATCATTTTTTGATCAACCCGGCAGCTGGCAAGGGCACACTGGTAGAAGCCCTGGCAGCACGCATTACCCGCGTATGCGAGGCGCGCGGTGTCAATTACCGCATTCACAAGACCACGCGCCCCGGTGACGCGACCGCCTACGTGCAAAACGCCGTAGCCACCACCGAGGAGCGGCAGCGCTTTTACGCCTGCGGTGGCGACGGCACGCTGTGCGAGACCATCAACGGCGCGCCGCTTTCCGCCAATGCCGAGTTTGCCGTGATTCCAATCGGCACCGGCAACGATTTTGAAAAGAATTTTACCGCGCCGGAAAGCTTCTTTGATATTGAGCGGCAGTTAGACGGCACACCCACGAAAATCGACCTGATCCGCTACAATGACCGTTACGCGATCAACATGATCAACATCGGCTTTGATTGCAACGTGGCAAAAAAGACCGGCGAGATCAAGCGCAGCCCGCTGATCCCCTCTGGTCTGGCCTACGTGACCGGCGTGGCCATCAATTTCTGCAAGCCCTTTGGCACCCCCATGCACATCACCATGGCTGACGGCACCGAGATCAACGAAAGCCTGATGCTGACAGCCATCGCCAACGGCTGCTACTGCGGTGGCGGCTTTAAGGCGACCCCGCGCGCCTCTCTCTCTGACGGGCTGATCGACCTATGCGTGATCAAAAAGCTCTCGCGCGCGAAGTTTATCAATCTGATCGGCTCCTACAAAAAGGGCACGCACCTGGAGTTGGAGGCTGCCAAGGATTATATCTCGTATTACCAAACGCCAAGCGTTACCTTCTCCTTTGAAAAGCCGATCAACATCTGCATCGATGGTGAAATTGAAATGACCGACCGTGTAGAGATCTGCTCTCTGCCCGGCGCACTGACCTTTACCGTACCGCAGGGCTCTGCCATGATACAGGCAGCACCGGCAGAGGAGGCCACAGCCACCGTTTAAGGAGACGACTATGAATCTTCTGCGCCATCGCCCTCTGGCAATCTGTTGCTTTGTTTTTCTCACAGCACTTACTCTTGCTGCCTACACGAGCAGCCTCGCCAAGCTATGCCTTGGCGTGGCTGCCGTGCTTTTTCTTGCTGTTTTTGTGCTGCTACGCCGAAAAAAGCAGCTTGCACTCTTGCTGCCGATCTGCGTTGCCATTGCGCTGCTGACCCTGCTTTACGGCTACGCGCGGTTTGACCGCTATTTTGACATGGCCGCATCCTACGGCACCGAAGAGGTGACCCTGAACGCCCGCGTGACCGAGGTGACCTATGAAAGCCCACAGGCAATCAGCATGACCGCCACCTGCGAAGCTGTCAACGGTTCTGCTACTAACGAACGCATTTCGATATGGGCCTACACCAAAGAGAGACCACAGATAGGTGACCGTATTACCCTCTCTGCCACACTGATCCCCGTTACAGGCGAGGATAGCCTGTCGCTGTATCTGCGTGCGCGCGGCATTGCCGCACAGGCAGAGGAGGTATTTTCCCTGACGATCGAAGAGTCGGTTCCACGACCGAGCGACAGGCTGCGCGGCTTTTTTGAGGAGCTGAGAGGCGCCCTAAGCAAGCGATTGATGGACTGTGTTCCCGGCCGTGGTGGCACGCTGCTAAGCGCCCTGCTACTGGGAGAGCAGAATCTTTTAGAGGATACACTGGTACGCGATTTTCGCCGCACGGGAATTTCCCACGTGCTTTCACTCAGCGGCCTGCATCTGAACCTTCTGATCGCGGCACTAGCGCTGCTGTTTCACCGCCTGCGCTGGCCACGCCGTGCCTTAATCACCGCGCAGATCCTGCTTGTTTTGTTTTACATGGCGCTGACAGGCTTTTCCGTCTCGATCACCCGTGCCGGTCTGATGACGCTTCTCTTCTGTCTTTCCTTTTTCGCGCGGCGAGAGGCAGACGGTATTACCTCACTTGCCTTTGCGGCTGCGTTGATCGCCCTTTTCTCTCCCCACGCGGTATACGATTGCGGCTACTGGCTTTCGGTAACCGCCACACTTGGCATCTTGATACGCAACGAGTGGAAGCGAGGCCGCCTGCTTTCCGCAAGAGCGCAAACGTGGTATGGCCGCCTGCTGCACGCGGTGATCGATTCGCTTGGCGTTACGCTGGCGGCTACCTTTGCCACCCTGCCGCTGGTAGCACTATATTTTGGAGAATTTTCGCTGATCGCACCGCTTTGCAATCTACTGCTGCTTCCCTTCTTTAATCTTTGCCTGCTGCTGGCCGTGCTGGCCTTACCGCTTGGCGGCATTCCGTTCGTTGGTACGGTATTCGCCTTTATTGCCGAGCTGCCGCTTTCCGCCGTGCAGGCAGTGGCTACGCTGCCGGGCATCGCAATCTCGATCGATCACACCATTGTCAAGATTGCCTTAGCGCTTTCAGCGGTTGCCGTGCTTGCCTGCCTTTGCACACCGCGCGTTGGCCGAAAAAGAACGGCCTTGCTCGGCGCGGGCAGCCTGCTGCTGGTGGCGCTTTTGGTTGGCGGTTTGCAGATCTATCAAGCCACAAGGACCGGCGTCTACTACCAATACGCCGGCAGCAACGAGATGCTTCTTTTGCAGGATGGTAACCGAGGGATATTGTGTGACCTCTCCTCCGGCAGCTACACGGCGCAGAAGAACGGCATATACACCGCCAAGCAAGCCTACATGACTGAGTTAGACGGCTATCTGCTGACCCACTACCACGCGCGACACGTAGAAAGTCTGCCTCGCCTGCATGGGCAGATCCTGCTTCGCACGCTGTATCTGCCAACGCCGCAAAACGAAACGGAGGATGCCCTATATCGGCAGCTGACAGCGGCCGCCAGGGAGCTGGGCATTGCCTGTGTGCGGTATGATGCCTATGAGCAGCTGCCGTTTGGCAAGCTGACCGTACAACCGCACGCGTGCGGAAAAAGTGCCTCTGCCCATCCTACCGTGGCAATCAGCATCCGGTCTGATAACGATATGCTGACCTATCTGGGCGCCGGCTACCACGAAAGCGACAGAAAAGCAAGCGCTGCCTCGGCAGTTGAAGGGAGCAGCAAGCTGATCTTTGGTCTGCATGGCAGCAAGGAGGAAAGCCTGCCAAGCTACCCCGTCTTTTCTGCCGGCCTGACTGCCGCAATCCTGCCATACAGGGCGCGTATTTCCCCCGCGCTTGCTGATTTTCTTGATGCACGCCTGTACGTAGCCGAGGAAAACGAATGCGTATGGCTGCCCCTTTCATAAGAAAAAGAGCCTCGTACGAGGCTCTTTTTCTTATTGCTTAGTAAGTGCATCTAAGCGCCCTTCAAAGCGTAGGCCATACCAATGCGTATCCATGACCGGCACCGTATCGGCAATACAATCTGAAACGAAGCGTACGGCACGTGCGCTGGCCTCTTCAAAGGAAAGGCCACGACCAAGAAAGCCAATCAGACTACCAGTGAACACATCGCCGGTGCCATGAAAATGCCTATTTACGTACGGTGAGGTGGCCCGAAACGGCGCAAGCCCCTCCTCATGCCCCAGCACGCCAATGGTTTGCTCGTCAAACAGCACGCCGGTCAGCAGCACGCGACGGGCACCCAGCTCATGCAGGCGCGCAAGCAGCGTTTCGTATAGCACGGCATCATAGCGGGGGCCTACGTAGGGCAGGTCGGCCAAGAGACAGGCCTCGGTCAGGTTGGGGGTGATCACGTCTGCCCCCTCGCAGAGACGGCGCATGTGTCGCACGTAGGTATGATCGTATATCGAATATAGCCGCCCCTCGTCACCCATCACGGGGTCGATGATGCGCATGGCGCGCGGGGCAAGAACACCGGGCAGATAGCGCTGTAGGATGCTGATCTGCTCTGACGAGCCAAAATAGCCGGTATACAGATAATCAAACCGCCACGGGAGCGTAGAAAGGTGCAGCAGGATCTTTTCCATCTCCTCTGTCAGGTCAAGAAAGCTATACCCCTGAAAGCCGCCGGTATGCGTAGAAAGCAGCGCGGTTGGCAGCATAACGGTTTCTAAGCCGGCCGCAGCCAAAATGGGTAAAGCAACGGTATTGGAGCATTGACCGAGGCAGGAAACATCCTGCACGGAAAGCACCTTTTTGGTATCCTTCATAAAAGCCTCCTGCCGCTATGCGGCATTATTGATATTGCTTGATGAGCGCACGAATACGCTCTGCCATGGCCGAGAGCTCCTTATTGGGGCGACCGCGGCTGTTCTTAGAAAGCGCCAGCAGCTCCTCGGCTGCCTGCACCAGGGCATCATGCAGCTGCGCGGCGCGCGCCGCTGCCTTTTTATTGACCGGAACCCCCTCGGTCACAAGAAGAGGCTGACCGGTGATCAAATCAAATGCGGTGCCGCTAAAGGGGGCGTAGGCCTGGTAGCCGCGCTCACGCAATAGTGCTGCAAAGGCATCTACGGCATCGTCATCCCCATGGTTGACAAACACCGCCTGCGGCTTTTCTGCAAAGCCGGCAAGCCAACGCAGTAGCCCGCTTTGATCAGCATGGCCGCTGATGCCGGAAAGGGTCGCGATCTCGGCCTCTACGGCCACGTCCTCGCCAAACAGGCGAACCGAGCGGGCGCCATCCCAGATCGCACGACCCAGCGTGCCGGCAGTCTGGTAGCCAACAAACAGAATGGTGCTTTCCTTGCGCCACAAATTATGCTTGAGATGATGGCGGATACGCCCTGCCTCGCACATGCCGCTGGCAGAGATAATAACCTTGGGCGTAGGGTCACGATTGATCGCCTTAGATTCCTCGCTGCTTTCGGCGCACACAAGCCCCTCAAACCAGAAGGGGTTGACCCCGCGTGAAAGGATCGCCGCTGCCTCGCCATCCATGCTCTCTGCCCCGCACTGCATAAATACGCGGGTGGCCTCGCCTGCCAGCGGGCTATCCATATAGACCTTAAAATCCGGGCGGGCAGTTACCAGCCCCTTTTCCTTGATCTCACGCAGATCGTACAGGATCTCCTGCGTGCGGCCAACGGCAAAGGAAGGGATCACCACGTTTCCGCCACGGCGGAAGGTGCGGTTCAGGATCTCGGTCAGGGCGGCGACATGATTGCCCTCGGCCGGGCGATTGGTGTGCAGCCGGTCGCCGTAGGTGGATTCGATCATCACGTAATCGGCGTGGGCGATCGTTTGCGGATTTTTGAGGATGGGGCGATCGTGCGAGCCAAGATCGCCGCTAAAGACGATCGTTCGCTCCTCTCCCCCCTCGCGCAAAAAGACCTCGATACAGGCAGAGCCAAGCAAATGCCCAGCATCAGAGAAGCGGATCTCTGCGTTTTCTAAAATGCGAATGCGCTCGCCGTAGCGGCAGGGGCGCATGCGACCAAGCAGCGCCTCGGCATCTGCCATGGTGTACACCGGCTGATAGGTCTGGCCGCCGGCGCGCTTTGCCTTGCGATTGCGCCATTCGGCCTCAAATTCCTGAATGTGGGCCGTATCGCGCAGCATAATTTCAGAAAGCGAGGCCGTTGCCTCGGTTGTGTACACGCTACCGCGAAAGCCCCCCTTAGCCAGCAGCGGCAGGTTGCCGGCGTGGTCAATATGGGCGTGGGTAAGCAGCACGGCATCGATCTCTGCAGGGCTGATAGGCAGCTGTTGGTTTTCAAACATGTCCTTTCCCTGCTCCATGCCGCAATCGATCAGAATGCGGCTATTCCCTACCTCTAACAGCGTGCAGCTGCCGGTTACCTCGTGGGCGGCGCCCAAAAACGTAAGCTTCATACGTTACCTCATTTTCAGAATAGGCGTTGACCGTTGATGGCCAGGCGGAAGGCGAGGCCAAGCCGCTCGGCCGCCTTGCGACACATGGTCATACGGCCAAGAAAGATCTCAAAATAATCCATCACCGGGCTGATCGACGTATCGATCTCAAGCGAGAGCTGCACGGTAGTGTGCGTTTCATCGACCGTAAGCGTGGATGAGGTGACCGAATAGTTGACCCGGTCGTGAATATCAAAGGTAGAAAAATCGGCATTGCGCACGCGGGTACGGCGCACGTCACTCTTATCAGCCAGGATCAAAGCCGCCGCCACGGGGTTGACCGCCACACCAGTACCCTCGTCATGGTTGCCGATGGCGGTTACAATGGTAGCAATGTCCGCAGCCGGCATACCCTTATGCTCTAATATGCGAAAGGCGATGATCGCACCGCTTTGCGAATGGTCTACCCGGTTGACCAGGTTACCGATATCGTGCAGGTAACCGGCAATTTTCGCCAGCTCGACCGTGTGGGCATCATAGTCAAGCACCTCTAAGAGGTGGGCAGCCGTTTCTGCCACGCGTGCCACGTGGGCAAAGCTATGCTCGGTATACCCCAAGGCGCAAAGAGATTCATCTGCCCTTGTAATATAGGTGCGGATATCCGCATCGTTTCGCAGCGCATCGTATGTGATCATTACGTTCTCCCTTCTTCTCTGCGCAGATCTGGCGCCAGGCGGCGCAGGTACGGGTCGCGCAGCATATCGTACATGGCAGCGGGGCTCTCTACGCGAGAGGATGCCGTGCCTGTCAAGCCATCAAAAACCATGGCGCGCAGGTGGGAAAGCAGCATATCCTCCACCCAATAAACGTACGGGCCATCCCCACGCACCTCTTCAATTTTTCGCATTTGTATATAAAGCGGCAGGCCGTCTGAAGCATCATGCCACAGGTCACAAAATACGTAATCAAAGCCGTCTGCCTGCCGGCTGCCGGCAAAGGCAAAGGCATCTGCCTGCACGATCTGTATTTTTTCCTTTTCGGCAAACTGGGGCAGGATCTCGGTTTTGAACAGCGAGATCACCGCCGGGTCTCGCTCGACCACTGTGACCTGCTCTACTGCCGGCTTGCGGGCGGCCATATAGGCAAAATAGCCAAGCCCAAGACCATAGGCCAGCACGCGGCCGTGCGCCTGCTCGATCGGGCGGCGCATCGTCTCGATCTCATTAGGCTTGATGGCCATCCATTCTACGCCATCCTCTAATACCATGGGGTAGGAAAAGCCCTCTGCAAAATAGCCGATGGGCGGTACCTCACGCAGCTGCCCATCTACCGATAGCGGGCCGGCAACAAAGCCCTCATACGGGGCGTAGCTTGCCATTTTTAAGTGCCACCGCCCGCATCGCTTATCCGGGATGCGAATGTTGGCGTAATACGGGTCGGCTTGATAAGCGGTAGCATCCAGCTGACGTACCGAGGGCAAAAGATACTGCTGATACAGGCGCCGGTCACGCGCGCGCTCTTCCTCCTCCCAACCGAAGGCAGCCGAAAGGATGGCACAAAAGGCCTCGCGCTCGCTCACCGCGCAAGAGGCAGTCAGCTCACCGATCAAGGCCGGCGTTACCAGGCAGGGGCATTCATTCAGGTAGGCGGCCAGCAGGCGAACGTATTCGCGGTTGCAGGCCATGGTTTCAAGCAGCGCGGCATAGGCCGGATCTTGCTGGAACGTAGATTGCATAGCACCTCAATTGCAAAAAGGGGCTTAACAGCCCCTTTTTGATAACCACCTTTTATCGGGGCTGATGCCCGGTTCATTCGGCGGTGTAGTATTTATTGTAATAATACTTATTGCGCTTGCCGTACACCTCACGGCGGCTGGTGGCGTTCAAAACCACACCAAGAACAGACGTGCCGGTCTTTTCTAACTGCTGCTTGCAGTTCTTTACCTGGCGGGCACTATCCATGCCCTTAGCGATAACGATGATCATACCATCGCTGCACTTAGCCGTAACCACAGCGTCTACAATGCCAACAACGGGCGGATTATCGATCAGCACGTAATCATATTCTTCCCGTACCTCGGCGATCAATGCGCGGAAGCGGTCGCTATCCAGCAGCTCAACCGGGTTGGGCGGGTAGTAGCCGGCAAAAATGATGTGGAGACCAGGATACTGCGTCTCGTAGATCACATCCTCCTTTTCCACCTGGCCGGAAAGGAATTGGCTAAGGCCGCTTTGAATGCCAACGCCGCCATAACGGGCAGCCAGCATGGAACGGCGCATATCCGCATCCACCAGCAGAACGCGCTTGCCGATCTCGGTCAGCGCGCGGGCAAGGTGAATGACCGTGGTAGATTTTCCCTCTGCGGGGTCACAGCTGGTAAAGCCGATCACCTTTTTATCGCTGCCGCAGAACATCAGGTTCGTACGCAGTGTCTTATAGGCCTCGCTTCTGCTGTAGCTGCCGATAGAAAAATCCTGCAGCTCGATCTTATTATACCCCTTTTTGCTATGGGGTGCTCTGGTAATAATCGTTTCTTCCATCATGTTGCAGCCCTCCCTTAGTCCTTGTGAAACGGGATATTGCCCAGCGTACTGAGCTTCAGCGTGCGCTGCACATCCTCTGGGGTCTTGATACGGTCATCGATCATATAGATCAGCAGGATTACGGCACAGGGCAGAACCAGACCGATCATGGCACCAAGGATGACGTTTGTCATCAGGCTGGGGCCAGAGGGGCCTGCCGGGAAGGTAGCCTCCTCATAGATCGAAACACGCTCAACGTCAGTCATCTGCTCAAAGCGAACCTTAGACACCTCGCAGATCTTATTGCAAAGCGTTTGTGCACGAGCGGGCGATTCATCCGTTAAAGAAATCACCACGATACGGCTCTCCTCCTCCAGCGATACGCTGATGCGAGAGGCAAGCGCCGTGTGGGACATGTTGGTAATGCCCAGCTCGGCCATCGAGGTCTTTAATACCGTCTCCAGCTTAATCGTCTTGGCATAGTCCTCTGCCAGATAGGTAGCCACGGCCACGCTACCGGTATTAGACATCGTACCATCATTAACATAGATGACAGCGGTAGATCTGTACTGCGGCTTCAAGAAGGCCTTGGTATAGATGATGGCACCGGCCACACAAATGGCCATGCAAAGCAGGATCCACAGCGCCTTAGAGAGAAGAACCGAGAATAGCTCGCGCAAATCGACTACGCGCTCCTCCTCTACCTCTGCCGCCGCTACATTTTCATACTGGTTGTTCATAAGCGTTCCTTTCTTTGTTCACCGGCCAGCAAGCGCTGCGGTGTTTCATAAAAAAGCCTTGCGGCTCTTGCGGCACCATACTGCTTTTCCACCGTTTGGTAAGCGTATAGCAGCTGCGGTGGCCGACTTTTTACATCATGCGCATCCGAGGCAACGATATCCACCAGCCCAACCTCCATCATACGGTGCGCAAGGCGCGCGTGCCGCGAGGCAAACAGTCGATGGGGAATAGAGGATGCGTTGATCTGGATCATGACCCGCATATTGGAGAGCTCCTGCACGTGACCGATATCCTGCGAAAGGCATTCATATCGTTCAGCATGTGCCAAAACGGGGTAATACCCCGCCCCGCGGCAGGCAAGAAAGAAATTGCACATTTCGCGGAAGGAGATGTCTAAATCAAATTCCACCAGCACGGCGCTGCCGTTTCCCAGCGGATGATACCGACCGGCAACCAATCGATCTAAGCAATCACGGTAGCCATATATCTCGCTACCCAAATACAGGGTCAGCTCAGGAAATTTCTCAAGGCAAAGCTGCTGCACAGCCCGGTAATGCGCCTGCACCTCGCTTGCTTCATGAAAGTGCGGATGACCGGCATGCGGCGTCAGACACAGCGCACGAACCCCCTCGGCATACGAGACGGCCAGCATGGCCTCTGTATCCGCAAGCGATCTTGCGCCATCATCAACGCCGTAGAGCGCGTGATTGTGCAAATCTGCCAGCTTTGGCATGAGTATTCCCCTACCTTATTTATAGAAATCAGGTCAAAAATATTATACCTTTTTTCACGGTATCTGTCAAGGGGCGCAGGGTGTTTTTCTTGCGCAGAATGCAAAAATTTCGTGAATTTTGTCGCAAGAGCAGCATTACTGCGCACGCTCTGCCATGCGGTTATAGAGCCGATGCAGCTCGCAGAACAGAATACCGCCGACCGTATTGCCGAGAACCACCACCAGCAAGAACAAAATAGAGGGCAGGCCCAGTGAACGAGCAGCAAAGAAATAGAAGATATCGGCAATTGAATGCTCAAAGCCGGACAGGATAAAGACAGAAACGCACAGGAACACGATAGCCGCCTTCAGAGCGCCCTCCTTCACCGTGCGGAAGGCCTCAACGGCTACGTAGATCAAAATGCCGCAATAAATGGCGTACACAAACACCAAAGCAAGCGGAATAGCCAGTTTTTTCTCAACAAGCGGCAGGGCGGCGGTGGCCATCAGCTTCTCTGATAGCAAGAGGCCCGTCATACCGGCTCCAAGCGTGTTGCCTACTAAGGTGGTGATCACCTCTAACACGCGGATCTGCCACTTCCCCTCGCCGGAGACAACGTAGCAGATCTTGCCCGTATAGAGATGCAGACGGAACATCAGAATAGAAAACAGGCCAACCGAAAACAACAGCGCGCCGGCTACCTTGTTTTCAACAGACAGGTAAACGCTGCCGCCAATGGCGATCATAATACCGGCCAAAAAGGATGAGATCAGTACACGAAGAATACGCATAAAATACCTCCAAATGTCTTTTTTAACGCAAAACAGACAAAATATCTGCCATTTCCGCTACAGTAGCCGCCTCGTGGATCCGGGCGCGGCAGGCCGCCGCCGCCGGGAAGCTGTGCACAAACATAGCCATCTGCTTGCGCGATTCACGCACGGCAGCGGCCTCGCCCTTTTCGGCAGCGCGCATATGCAGCTGCGCAAGGGCGGCCTGATAATAGGCCTCGCCGCACGGGCGCGTATAGGGTCTTTTCTCCAGCGCGGCCAAAATTTCTTCAAAAATAAAGGGATTTCCCACGGCAGCACGACCAACCATAACGCCGTCGCACCCCGTCTCACGTAGAAGGCGCAGGGCGCTTTCGCCATCCACCACGTCGCCGTTTCCAACCACAGGCACGGAGACTGCTGCCTTAACGGCGGCGATCACGCGGTAATCTGCCCGGCCACTATACATAGCGGTGCGTGTGCGCGCGTGAACGAACACGGCTGAGGCGCCACCTGCCTCGGCTGCGCGGGCTACCTCCGGCGCGTTGATATGCGCTGCATCCCACCCAGAGCGGATCTTGACCGTGACTGGCAGCGGCGTGGCCTTTGCCACGGCGGCTACCAGCCGCTCGACAAGGGTGGGATCCTTCATCAGGGCGCTGCCCTCGCCGTTGCCGGCAACCTTGGGCACCGGACAGCCCATATTGATATCAAAGGCAGCCGGCATCACACCGCCGGCACAGCCGTCTGTTAAACGCCGTGCTGCCTCTGCCAAATAATATTCCTCAGATCCGAATAGCTGCACGGCGCACACTCCGTCCTCTGGGTAAACACGCGCCAGCAGCGGCGTCTTTTTATCCCCATAGCAGACAGCCTTGGCGGACACCATTTCGGTAACGGTATATTCCGCCCCTCTTTCATGGCAGCCTGCGCGCATGGCGTGATCGGTAAAGCCTGCCATCGGGCCAAGACACAGGCCGTGCGGCAGGACGTGCTGGCCTATCTGCATAGCCCGCTCCCTTCCCTGTTATAAAGATCGGATAGCGCCGTCAAAGACGCTATCCGACGAAATGCTTATTCTTCTACCGGGGCAGCATCCTTCATCGAAAGATTAGAACGGCCCTTCTCGTCAATGCCGAGGAACTTAACGCGAACACGGTCACCAACGGCTACCACGTCCTCTACCTTCTCGGTGCGCTGCTGCTGCAGCTTGGAGATGTGAACCAGCCCCTCCTTGCCCGGGGCGTACTCAACGAATGCGCCGATCGGGATAATGCGGGTTACAGTTGCCTCATAGGTAGCGCCTACCTCCGGCTCGAACACGATACCATCAATGATCTTCTTTGCGGCATCGGCGCTGTCACGGTTGACAGCCGAGATAAAGATAGAGCCATCATCCTCAATATCGATCTTGGCACCGGTATCAGCGGTGATCTTCTGAATCACCTTACCGCCCGTACCGATCACCTCGCGGATCTTATCGACCGCGATCTTCATGGTGATCATCTTGGGCGCGTATTCGGAAACGTCTGCGCGAGGAGCGGGGATCGCCTTGAGAATGATCTCATCGATGATATAGTCACGGCCCTTATGGGTGGTCTCAAGCGCGTTCTTAATGATCTCAGGGGTCAGACCGTCGATCTTCAGATCCATCTGAATGGCGGTGATACCCTTGTGCGTACCGGCTACCTTGAAGTCCATATCGCCGTAGAAGTCCTCAAGACCCTGGATGTCGATCATGGTATCGAAGGAACCGTCCTCTGCAGTGATCAGACCGCAGGAGATGCCGGCAACGGGAGCCGAGATCGGAACACCGGCATCCATCAGTGCCAGCGTAGAGCCGCAGACAGAGGCCTGCGAGGTAGAGCCGTTGGAGGAAAGGATCTCAGATACCAGACGAATGGCATAGGGGAATTCCTCAACGGTCGGCAGAACGGGCAGAAGCGAACGCTCAGCCAGGGCGCCGTGGCCAATCTCGCGGCGGCCGGGGCTACGCAGAGCCTTGGCCTCACCAGTCGAGTAGCCGGGCATATTGTAATGGTGCATGTAGCGCTTAGAATCCTCGGTATCCAGACCCTCAAGACGCTGTGCGTCGCTGATCGGGCCAAGGGTAGCAATGGTCAGAGCCTGGGTCTGGCCACGGGTGAAGAGACCGGTGCCGTGCGTACGGGGCAGAACGCCAACCTCGGCAGCCAGCGGGCGGATCTCGTCCATGCGACGGCCGTCAACACGCTTCTTATCGCAAAGCAGCCAGCGGCGAACGATCTTCTTCTGGATCTTATAGATCAGCTCGGGCAGTACAACGGCAATATCCGGGTACTTTTCGGCAAACTTCTCTACGATATCGTCCTGAATGGGCTGCATCTTGGCATCGCGAACGTTCTTGTCGTCGGTATCCAGTGCTTCCATCACTGCGTTCTCGCAATAAGCAAAGATCTCGTCAAACATATCGTGATCCAGCTCGCCGGAGGGGTAGCTGAACTTGTCCTTACCGATCTCGGCAACGATGGTGTTGATGAAGGCAACAACCTTCTTGCATTCCTCGTGTGCCAGCATGATGGCGTTGAACATATCCTCGTCGGATACCTCCTTGGCGCCAGCCTCGATCATAACGACCTTCTTTTCGCTGGCGGCAACGGTCAGCTCCAGCACGCTCTTCTCACGCTCGGCAAGAGTGGGGTTGACCACGTACTGGCCGTCTACCATACCGATGAAGGCACCGGCGATCGGGCCGTTCCACGGAATATCGGAAATGGACAGGGCGATAGACGCACCGATCATAGCGGTGATCTCGGGCGAGCAATCCTGGTCCACCGACATAACCGTCAGGGTCAGGGCAACGTCATTACGCAGATCCTTCGGGAACAGGGGGCGAACAGGGCGGTCGATCACGCGAGAGGTCAGAATGGCCTTCTCGGTGGGCTTGCCCTCTCTCTTTGTGAAGCCGCCGGGAATCTTGCCAACGGCGTACATCTTCTCATCATAGTCTACCGACAGGGGCAGAAAATCAATGCCCTCACGCGGCTTCGGGGATGCGGTGGCACAGCAAAGGATCGCGGTATCGCCATAGCGAACCAGGCAAGAGCCATTTGCCAGACCAGCTACCTTACCGGTCTCTACGACCAGCTCACGACCGGCATAGGTGTAGTGATAAACCTTGTAGTTTTCAAACATTCTTGTTTCCTCCATTTTATTTTCTTTTTCCGGCTTGGAGGACCAGCATTTGACAACGGGCGGAAGCCGCAGCTTGCGCGCGTTGTGAATTGCTAGTTCCTCACTACCGGTGGTTTTCAAAAAAAGCACCAAAGCGGGAACGATCGTTTTCGTCCCCGCTTGGTTATTTCTTACTTTCTCAGACCCAACTTCTCGATGAGAGCGCGGTAACGCGTAACATCCTTTTCCTGCAGGTACTTCAGAAGGCTTCTTCTGTGACCTACCATGCGGAGAAGACCGCGGTGACTGTGATGGTCCTTCTTGTTAGCCTTGAGGTGCTCGGTAAGGGTGTTGATACGATAGGTAAGAACGGCTACCTGTACCTCGGGGGAACCGGTATCACCCTCGTGGGTCTTGTACTGCTCGATGATCTGCTGCTTAATTTCCTTCTGCATGATTGTTTCACCTTTCTTGGTATGATTTTTTATTCCCCACATTCTCAGGCAGCGGCAGGGTGAATCGACGCATGGCCTTGCGGCGCGCCGGCAACCCGCAGTCCGGGGATGGGCGGAACAAAAGTATTATATCACATTCTTTTTGATTTGTAAATAGAATTTTGAAATTTTTTTATTTTTTTGCCTCTGCCGTCATGCCGTCATCCTGCTCGCCGGCCGCGCCCCCGTACGGGATGGAGAAAATAGCACGAAAAAGCACCTGTGAGAACAAGCTGTGCAGCTCGCGCAGCGGATGGTTGATCACGTTGGCCAGCAGCAGCGTGGTATCTACCCCGGCATCGTACAGCGCGCGCCATACCGCATAGCCGTCCGCCACGGGGATATGCCGTTCTCTGGCCAGCGCACGGGCAGCACCGATATACCGGTCCATACGCCCGGCGTTTTGCATATCCGCCGTTTTTTGCGCGTAATCATAATACCGCTGCTCTGTTTCCTCGGCGCGGTAGGTGTTCAGCATATTCGGAGAGAGGTAAACGCAATCCAGGCCGTTTTCGCGGCACAGGTCAAACAGGCGACCAAGGTTGGCGCGAAAGACCTCTTCCTCCTGATTCACGTCATTCAGCCCGAAGCAAACGATCACCAGATCCGGCCGGTGCGCCAGCACGTCCCGCCCGAAATGCGCAACGGCATAAGAAGCGCATTCGCCGCCCACGGCGGTGTTGATGATATTCACGGGGATGCCCGGCCAGGTGCGATTGATCATCAGCCGCAGGCGGTTGTGATACACCGTATCGTAGCAATTACCGATGCCACCCCCCACGCTGCCGTGGGAAACGCTGTCACCCACCACCACGATGTTGATCGGCCCGTGCTCCTTATAGAAATTGATATCCTTTTTTACGTATTCGCGGATCCGCAGTGCTGCCGCATCCGGCTCGTCCGGCAGGGCGGCAACAAGCCCCTCCATACGTGCAAGGGCATCCGCCAACGCTGCTTGTACACGGCTGCTATACATATCGTTAACCTCATTTATTCAGATCTAACACCGGCAGATAAGCACGGAAGTAATCTAACCCTGACCACAGGGTGGTAAAGGTCATTAATGCCATCATCCCGTAAGAGGCGTAGGGCACGCCACCGTACACGCCCGCCCAAAGCGGCTCAAGAATGATGACCAGAATGCCCAGCATCTGCGAAACGGTCTTCAGCTTGCCGGACCAGGCAGCCGCGATCACCTTGCCGCTTTGCCCGGCGGCCACCAGGCGCAGCGATGTAACGGCCAGCTCGCGGAACATAATGATCACCGTGACCCAGACAAAGGCGGCAGAAAGATAGGTGTAGCGATAGGTCAGCGTGACCAGCGCGGCAAACACCATAAATTTATCGGCCAAGGGGTCAAGAAACTTGCCAAAATTGGTAACCAGCCCATAACGGCGGGCAATAAAGCCGTCTAAAAAATCGGTAAACGAGGTCACGGCAAAGATCACCGCGGGAATTACCCTGCCAAGGGGGGTATCCATATCCATGCCCAGCACCGCCCATACCAAAAACGGCACCAGCAGCATACGCAGGATGGAAAGAATGTTTGGTAGATTTAACGCGCTTACGCGCTTTTTTTCTTCTTCCATGACGGTCTCCTTTACAAAATGGCCTCACCAACGAGGTCGTAATCCATCGCTTCGGTGATCTGCACGCGAACAAACTCACCGGCGGAAATCTTTTTTTCGGCGTGGAAGTAGATCTTGCCGTCGATATCCGGCGCATCTGCCTCGCTGCGGCCAAAGTGCGTGCCGGCCACGGGGTCATAGCCCTCGCACAGCACGGTGATGGTGCTGCCAACCTTTTTTTGGTTGTTTTCTTCGCTGATCGGCAACTGGGTGGACATAAGAATATCATAACGATCCTGCTTGACCTGCTCGTCTATCTGATCGGGCAGCTCGGCGGCGGGGGTATCCTCCTCGGCCGAGTAGGTAAAGGCGCCAAAGCGCTCAAAGCGTGCCTCCTTTACGTAGGCGCAAAGCTGCTCAAAATCCGCCTCGCTCTCGCCGGGGAAGCCGACGATGGCAGTAGTGCGCAGCGTAATGCCGGGCACCCGCTCGCGCAGGCGACGAACGGTATCCTTGATCAGGGCGCTGTCACCATGGCGATTCATCGCGGCCAGGATCGGGTCAGAGATGTGCTGCATGGGAATATCCATGTATTTAAGGAGGCGGTCATTGCTTGCCAGCTCGTCGATCAGCTCGTCGGTGATCTTATCCGGGTAGCAGTACAAAAGGCGCAGCCACGGGATGCTTGTTTCCTGCGTCAGGCGGCGCACCAGCTCTGCCAGGCGATATTCACCGTAAAGATCAAGCCCGTAGCGCGAGGTATCCTGCGCGATAATGTTCAGCTCCTTCACGCCAAGCGCCTCAAGATCCTTGGCCTCAGCCACGAGATCCTCAATAGGGCGGGAGCGGAAGCGACCGCGGATCAAAGGAATAGCGCAGTAGGTGCAGCGGTTATCACACCCCTCTGCCACCTTCAGATAGGCGGTATAGGAGGGGGTGGTGAGAATGCGCTCGCCGCCCAGCGGCGAGGTCTCTTTATCATCAAAGGCGCAAAAGCCGTGCTCGCCACGCTCGATGGCGGCAACCGCCTCGGCAATGCGGGAAAGACTGCCAACGCCAACCAGGGCATCTACCTCTGGCATCTCCTCTAAGATCTGCTCGCGGTAGCGCTCTACCAGGCAGCCGGTGGCAATCATGCCCTTCAGCGAGCGGTTTTCCTTCAGCCACGCGATATCCAAAATACTGTCGATCGATTCCTGCTTCGCGCTTTCAATAAAGCCGCAGGTGTTGATCACGATAATATCTGCCTCGGTCTCGTCCGGCGTGATCTCGTAGCCGGCGCGGTGCAGGTTGTGCAGCATGACCTCGGTATCCACCAGGTTTTTAGAGCATCCAAGAGAAACAAATCCAATTTTTTTCATACGGTACATCCTTCAAAGATAACGTGATAGGCGCGGCCGCAGGCGCGCCTCGTAAACGATCAGCATGCGGTCCAGCACGCGGTCATACAGAAAAAAGGCGGGGTTGGCGATCAAATACAGGGCAAGCAGCATGTACCAGGCCTCGGCCGGCAGGTGAAAGAGAAAGACCGTGCACAGCTCGGAAAGCGTGATCACCGTGTTCACATACAGCAGCTTCAGCACAAAGGGCAGTGGGCGGCGGATGCGCTCTAAAGGGAATTTGAATAGGGGATACAGCCCAAGCAGCGCATACAGCACAGCCGTTTCAAGGCTTGGTAGCAGCAGCACGGCCAATATGCCCGTACCGAAATAAATAAACAGACGATACGTGACGGGAAATTCTCGCACGGCAAACAGCAAAAACAGCGAGGCGATCGCCACCGCCGTGAGCGACAGCACGTCAAGAAGCGTGCCAAGGTACAGCACCACCACGGAAAGGGCGGTCAGCATGGCCGAAAGCGTGAGGCGAAAAAGCGCCATCTGCCTTGCGTTTTCTTTCTTTTTCATCATAAGCAGCGAATCAGGTCAAAGCCGAAGCTCTCGCAGCAGCAATCGGCACAAATAAGGCCGGTGCAAATATCGCAGCTTGAGCAGCTGCCAGTATGCACGGTCTCCTCACGCCGGTCGTAGCGGCGCTCGCGCCCAGCCTGATAACCACCGCCAAAGCCGGCAAAGCGGTTGCGGTACAGATCTCTTGCGCGGGCATATTCGGCATTGCCCGGCTCCATCGTGCAGGCGATCTCGATCTCGCGCATTGCATCATTCTGCCAGCCGCGCCGCAGCAGGACGATCGATTTCAGGTAATGCCATTCTGCCGTGCGGCTCGTGGCGGGCATACGGTCAAGCTGCAGCTCGGCCTCGGCAAACATGCCTTGGTTGATACGCGTGCGTATCTCGGCAAACGTGGCATTGCCGGTATGGCCCGTGCCGGCGCCGGCAGAGGCTCTTTTTGTTAACAGATCGTAGGCCTCGTTGATCTCCTTCATTTTTTCTTCTGCCTCGCGGGCCGCGGCCGGATCGCTTGCAAAGTGATCCGGGTGGTAGCGCCGCGCCAGGCGGCGGTAGGCAGCCTTGATCTCCTCTTCGCTGGCGCCGGGCGAGATGCCCAGCACGGCATACGGGTCTCTGATCATAGGGGCGTCTCTCCCTTTCCCCCCGGCGCAAGAAAGGCAATACGCTCACGCAGGCCGAGGTAGAGTATATTTTTAATAAGATTGCCCGCGCTTGGGTAGCGCTCGTGCGGCAGCCGCAGGATATCATTTTCCATAGCAAGCAGCTCACCGCACAGGGCCTCGTAGGCGGCGCGGCGCGCTTCTTCATCAAAGCTGCCGTCACCTATGTATAGGTAGGGATTGTAATTCCCTGCCCGTTTATCCTTTTCATAATCCTCAGCCGCGTCGGCTATGGCCACAAAGCGGCCAAGGTGAAAGCCGATCGCCTCTGCCGTTTCTCTTTCATCCCCCGCAAGGCCGGCACGAAAGAATGCGGCAAGCAGGCGGCCTGAGCAATCGGCCACGCGATCAAGCGAGGGGCAGCAGGCCTTCTCTAAGACGGAAAGCGCAGCAAGCTCCTCCTCCATTTCCGCCTGCAGCACCGGCAGCTTGGCGCGGCGGGCGGCACGGCGCAAAACGCGAGCGGCAAAAAAGAGCGGCAGCCGAACAAGGCCGCGGCGGTCTGCCTGCTCGTCACACACGCGGCCATAGGCCAGCAGGGCGAAGGCGCGGGCGGTAAAGGCCAGGGTGGGCGTTTCCTCTACGCATTGGCGGCAGCGACAGGGGTGTACGGCGCAGTGAAAGCGGCGGGCAGTGCAGGCATCCCCCGTTAGCATCATGCGTACCAGGGCGTAAAATACAGAATCGTAAGAAAGCGCCAGGGCAGACAGGCGGCCGGTGTGCCGTTGCATGGCACGGCAAATACCGCAGTAGAGCGCGCGATACAGCTCATGCTCCTTGACCAGCAGCTCTGCCACCACGGGCTTCACATAGCCAAACATAGCCTACCCCCCTTTTGTAATATATGTTATTGTACACCAAAGCAGGCATAAAATCAAGCATTTTCCCGGATACGATATAAAAATTCGGTGAATAGGCGGTAAATTTTTGCCCATCTTCACCAAAAAATCACACAGCTGCCAGCCCTGCTTCACACCACTCCCTTTTTCCGGCATTGACTTTTTAGCGGCATTGTGTTATAATAGTCACATCGAAAAAGAAGGGAGAATAGATATGCGTCATTCATTGCTTCGCCGCGTCTGCGCGCTGCTGCTGCTTGCGCTGTTTCTCTTTTCCTTCGTGCATCCGCTATCACATGGGCACGCCCTTTCGCATGGACACTCCCCTGCCCACGCAGGGCACGACCCTGCAGATGAATGCTGTGCGATCTGCCATGTCTTTGAGCTTGTTATTCTTCTTTGCGCGCTGGTTTTCTGTCTGCTTGCTCTTTCGCTTGGTCACGCGGCCGTACGCGCCTTTGTACGCACCCGCGCCAGGGGAAGGCTGTTTGATACCCCAGTCACCCTAAAGGTCAAGCTTTCTGATTAAATTGCTCTCTACAAGGACGGTCGGTAACGCCGCCCGTCTTTTGTTGCGCCATTTTTTCAGAAAGGAAATAGAAAATGATAGAAATCAAAGGAATCTCCAAGCAATTTCAAAACGAGACTGAGATCGATTACCGCGATATGACCTTCGAGAGCGGCCGTTCCTATATGCTACTAGGTGCATCGGGCTGTGGCAAATCTACCCTGTTGAATATGATCGCCGGTATTCTTTCGCCCACCAAGGGCAGCATTACCATTGACGGCCGCGACATGAGCGCCGCCACACAAAAGGAAAGAGATCGATTCAGAATTGAACGAATCGGCTATATCTTTCAGGATTTTAAGCTGATCAACGACATGACCGTGGCTGACAACATTGGCATTCTACGCCTGGAGGGGGTAGATATTTCCGGCATGGACGAGATGCTGAAGCACTTAGCTATCTACGAAAAGAAAAATGCCAGGGTCAAGCATCTTTCCGGCGGCCAGAAGCAGCGCGTGGCCATAGCCCGCGCCCTGGTCAAGCGGCCGGATATCATTCTGGCAGACGAGCCGACAGGCAACCTGAATTTTGCCATTGGCGAGCAGGTAATGCGCGAGCTGTGCGAGGTCTCGCGCGGCAAAACGCTGATCGCGGTGACCCACGACGATCGCCTGGCGAAGTATTTTGACGTGATCATAGATATGAACGAGATGACGAGCGGCATGCGCGACACCGTTTCCGAGCAGGGGGGTGTTTGATATGTTGATGTTTGCTTTGAAAAACATGGCGATCAAGCGGGTACAGATCATTCTGATCGTGCTCTCAATCGTGATCTCAGCCGGTATTGGCGTGCTGGCCTTTAACGTGGCACAGCAGGTAGATGATGGCATTACCGATAACGCCGGCTACTATTCCTTGATCGTGGGGCCGGCCGGCAGCAGCACGCAGCTGGCTATGAACACCATGTATTTTGCCGAGGAGCCGGTTGGCACCATCCCTTACGAGGTGGTAAGCGATCTACAGCGTGACCAGCGTGTGATCCAGGTGATCCCCTTTGCCATGGCCGATAACTATAACGGCTACGGCGTAGTGGGCACCACAGCCGACTTTTTAAGTACCAAGGCGGTCGCGGCCGGTGTGATGCTTGCCGATGGCGAGAGCATGCAAGCCGTTGTTGGTGCCAACGTGGCCAAATATAACGGCCTGCAGGTGGGAGACGTGATCTACACCAGCCATTCAGCCGGCAGCAGCGAGACCCACACCCAGGGACTGACGGTGGTGGGTATTCTACAGGAAAGCCATTCCTCGTTCGATAATATCGTATTCACCCAGCTACACACTCTGTGGGAGATGCATGACCACGGTGGCGAGGAGCATGAGGAGGAGCACGACCACGCACACAAAACCGTTTGCGCGGTGCTGGTCAATGCGAAAAACCCCGGTCTTGCCATGCAGCTGGTAAACGAATACCACGGCAAGAT
This sequence comes from Clostridia bacterium, assembly GCA_017621755.1. Classification (GTDB taxonomy): domain Bacteria; phylum Bacillota; class Clostridia; order Oscillospirales; family CAG-272; genus UBA1740. The sequence continues at coordinate 116,565 of JAGASL010000044.1, read as the reverse complement.
CATCACCGAGGAGGGAAAGAGCCACACCCTGCAGGCCATTGAGCCGATGGCCGTGGTGCGTGACGTGCTGAACGATGCCGACAACACCAAATACATCGTATTCGTGCTTTGCGCCGTGATCTTAGTAATGAACATCATGATCATTTCCATCATCACGCTGCTAAATATGTATCATTCCGCCAAGGAGATCTCGCTGATGCGGCTGATCGGCATCAGCATGAAGCGGATCAACCTGCTCTACATTCTGCAAAACGGCATGATCGGTCTGCTCTCTACCCTGCTGGCCTTTTGCGTTTCGCGCGCCTGCCTGCTGCTGATGAACGATTACGTTTCCTCGATGGGCGTGGTGCTGAATATGAGCAAGGTCTACCCGGCAGAGCTGCTGATCCTACTGGGCGTATTCCTCATCAGCGTGCTGCCCACGATGATCTGGACCTATTTTATGGCAAGAAAGGACAGCATTCATGAATAACGGAAAGCGCTTTTTAGCCGCGCTGCTTGGCTGCCTGCTTCTCTTTTCCCTTGCCGGCTGTAATGCAGGAGGCACAGATGCGGCAAACGCGACCAAGCTTAGCTTCAAGTCGGCCGCCAGCTATGATTATCTGAAAACACTGAACGGCCAGCCCGTTACCATCAGCGGCTACATGGCAACCTCTTCACCCGTAGACGGCTCGTTTATGTTTTTAATGAACCTGCCCTACCAAAGCTGCCCATTCTGCGTGCCAAACACCAGCCAGCTTTCTAACACCATGGAGGTGTACCCCAAAAAGGGCGATAGCTTTGCCTACACCAACCAGGCCATTACGGTGGTAGGCACCCTGGTCGTTGCCGACAGTGAGGACGAGCCGTTTACCGATATGTACGGCTACGAATTCACCTGCAAGCTCGTAGATGCCACCTACACCGTTATCCGTGCCGAGGAGCTTTCGGACAAGATGGCTCTATGGCAAAAGATCGCCAAGGCAGACGTGGTGAACGACATGTACAGCATGTACAACTATCTACACTTCGTCTGTACCTGGAACACCTACTACGTCGATTCCTACACGGAAGAAAACGGTGAAACGGTGCCCGGCTTCTATCTCTTCCCTGAGGATGCTAAGTATTATCTGTACACCGATGGCGAGCAATGGAATTACGGCTACCGCGCCGGTTATTTTGACGGTATCGTAGCCAAGATCGAGGCGGTAGACAAAACAGCCTTTGCCGATCTGGTGGCCAACGTGCGCCGTGCCGAGGCACTGGCCAAACGAGCGATTGACGAGTTAGAGAATGGCAGATACACCTACGAATACAAATATTTAGAGATGTTTGAGCGATCGGATTACGTGTACACGCTGACAAACGGCGACTCTCTTGCCGCCGAGAGAGAGGCCATCTATACCGAATTTTCCGATTGGCTTGGCAGCTGGGAAATGTGACAAAAAGAACCGCAGATCAATGATCTGCGGTTCTTTTGTTATTCTTCACATGCAACCATGCCGTACAGCGGCACACCAACGCCTTGCAGGGTGTTCACGGCCTCGGTCACGCTCTGGCGGCGGTCATGCCCCGGGGTGACCCCCAGCACCATACCGCTGAGCGCCGGCGCAGCGGTAGCCGCATCGGCATAGGTGGTAACCGGCGGCAGCGAAACAAAAATGGCATCGTAGCCGCCACGCAAGCCCTCTATGGCGGCAAAGAAGGCGGCGCTGCCAACAAAATCGGCAGGGTTGCCCTCTAAAAGGCCGCGGCCAAGCACGTGCAGCGTAGGCAGCAGCGCCTGTACGGGCGCGCCCTCGCGGCCGGCGGCACGCGCGGCGATACCACCGCCCTCTGCTACCTCCAGCAGGGGGGCAAGCCCCTCGCTGCGGTAATCGGCATCCACCAGCAGCACGCGCATGCCAAGCCGCGCAAACGAGATGGCCAGATTGGCTACCAGATACCGGCGGCTGCGGTGGCGCACCACCGAGGTAACGCCGATCACCGGGCAGGCGGTGCCGGTTCCGCGCTCGCTACCCAGCCCGGCACGGGCCAGCAGATTAACACGAATGCGGTTATAGGACTCTTGCATCGCGGGGGTGGCTGCGTTCGTTAATAGACAAGGTGCGGCTGCATGATGATTGGTCATATTCATGCGCGGTGCCCCCCTTTCTTTTCAAAAGAAGCGGTCTCGCCAAGCAGGGGCAAGACCTCGCCATACTGCTCTAAAAGCTCCTTCGTATCCCGCACGCGGGGGTCAAACACGTATAGCAGCAGCATCAGCGCATAGGCGGCAAAGGCGCCAAACAGCGCGCCGGCAAAGACCAGCGTAAGCGAAAAGGTAGAGGTGGGGGTGGCCGTATAGGCCCACTTCTTCGGCTCTACCCGGCAGGCACCGATAATATCGACCACCGAGGATTCTAATTCATCGGCGATCGCGTTGGCCAGATGAATGGCCAGCTTGCCATCCTTGGCCACCACGGTGATCGTCACCTCTTGCGAGTTGGTCTCTACCGCGGCGCTGATCATGGTGCCGAAGGAATCATTATTCACCTTAGAAATATCCGGCCAGCCATCATCGGCACGCTTGGCAAAATATTCCTTCACGTTGTTATAAAGAGTATCGTTTTTGATCGCATCGCGGCAGGAAAGGGCCAAGGCACGGCCAAGCGCGATCTCATTTGAGGTCTGCCCGACCTCCATATCTACGGTCGAAGCCTGCACGTACACGCTGGAGGAGGCTGTATAGGTCACCTCTGCCCGGCGAGAGGAGAGATAATAGCCAGCAGCGCCGCCAAGCAGCGCGCAGGCAATGACCAGCAAAAGCGCACGGCGCAGCACGCGAAACAGGTCTGCGGTGGTCAACTGTCTTCCCTTCGTTTTCATGTTTGCTTCCTTTCTTGCTTTCTTGCCGTTTAACCGCGGCGGGCGGCTGCCTGCGCCTTCAGGCGGGTTGCGGTATCTAAGATCTTTTTCCGCAGGCGGATCGACTTGGGTGTCACCTCGATCAGCTCGTCCTCAGCGATGTAGTCGATCGCCTCCTCAAGCGAAAAGACGATAGGCGGCGTCAGGATCAGCGCCTCGTCTGCGCCCTTGGAGCGAATGGCGGTCAGGTGCTTCTTTTTGCACACGTTTACCGAAATATCCTCCTGCTTCGGGCATTCACCAACGATCATACCCTCGTAGACCGGGGTCTGCACGCCGATAAACATGCTGCCGCGATCCTGCGCGTTAAACAGGCCAAAGGAGGTGGCCTCGCCCGCCTCAGAGGCGATCAGCGAGCCGGTATACCGGGTGGTCACCTCACCCTTGAAGGGCTGGTAGCCGTCAAAGAGCGTGTTCATCACGCCCTCGCCCTTGGTGTCGGTCATAAACTCGCTGCGGTAGCCAAACAGGCAACGGGTTGGGATCACATATTCGATCTTGGTGCGCGAGCCGGCCTTGCCCATCTCCAGCAGCTCGCCCTTGCGGGCGCCCAGCTTCTGCACCACGGCGCCAACAGCCTCGTCCGGCACGTCGATCGAGACACGCTCCATCGGCTCGTGCAGCTTGCCATCGATCTTCTTAAACAGCACGTGCGGCATCGAGCAGCAGATCTCATAGCCCTCACGGCGCATATTTTCGATCAGGATAGAGAGGTGCATCTCACCGCGCCCGGCCACGCGGAAGCAATCGGTGGTGTCACCATCAGAAACGCGGAGCGAAACGTCCTTCAGCGTTTCCTTATACAGACGGTCACGGATCTGGCGGGAGGTAACGAACTTACCCTCCTTACCCGCAAAGGGGCTATCGTTGACCGAGAAGGTCATTTCCATCGTCGGCTCCGATACCTTTACAAAGGGCAGCGGCTCTACGCAATCGACCGCCGTCAGCGTATCGCCAATGGTAATGTCGGTTGCGCCGGAGAAGCATACGATATCGCCTACCGTAGCCGTTTCTACGGCACGGCGGCCAAGTCCATCAAATTGCTGCAAAGAAACGATGCGGGTACGGCGGGGCGCCCCCTCGGCATCGTGATAATTAGCGATCATCACGTCTTGGTTTTGGCGAATGGTACCGCGCTCTACACGGCCAATGCCAATGCGACCAACGTACTCGTTATAGTCGATCGAGGAGACCAGCAGCTGCAGCGGCTCCTCGCTCTCGCCCTCCGGGGCGGGGATATATTCCAAAATGGTATCCAGCAGCGGGCAAAGATCCTTGCCCTCCTCATACGGGGAAAGCGAGGCGGTGCCGGCACGGCCACAGCAGAAGAGCATGGGCGAATCCAGCTGCTCATCGGTGGCGCCCAGGTCGATCAGAAGCTCTAAGACCTCCTCCTCAACCTCCTCAATGCGGGCATCTGGGCGGTCGATCTTGTTCACCACCACGATAATGCGGTGATTGAGCTCCATCGCGCGCTGCAGCACGAAGCGGGTCTGCGGCATGGGTCCCTCGGCCGCGTCTACCAGCAGGATAACGCCGTTCACCATTTTCAGAATACGCTCTACCTCACCGCTGAAATCGGCGTGGCCGGGGGTGTCGATCACGTTGATCTTTACATCCTTGTAATGAATGGCGGTGTTCTTGGCAAGAATGGTAATGCCGCGCTCACGCTCTAAGGCGTTTGAGTCCATTACGCGGTCCTCTGCCGCCTGGTTTTCATGATAAGCACCGCCCTGCTTCAGCATGCCGTCTACCAGGGTCGTCTTTCCGTGGTCAACGTGGGCGATAATAGCAATATTTCTCAGGTCTTCTCTTTTCACTGCTTTTTCCTTCCGATCTCCAAAATTCACACATGTCCTAACCTAAATATTATAGCACGATTTTGGCGAAATACAACTGCTACAAGCAAAAATTTTGGATTTTTTTATTCCGCCCGACTCTTGCCCAAACGGTAAGCAACGGGCGAAACACCCATCTTTTGCTTGAACAGGTTAGAAAAATAATACTCGTCGCAAAAGGAAAGCCGTGAGGATATATCACGCACGCTCATGCTGCTGCTCTCCAGCAGGATGCGAGCCAGCGCCATACGGCGACCAAGCAGGTACTGGTGCGGCGTTTCGCCATAGGCACGCACAAACACGCGATTGCATTGCGAGATGGATTTGCCCACCACCCCCGCAAGCGTGGCGGCGTTGATCGGCTCGCTGTAGTGCTGGTCGATAAAATCACGCAGGGCGGCGGCGGTCTTATTCAGCACGCGGCTTTCCCTTGCCCGCCCCATGCGAAAAAACAGCTCGTGCAGCAGCAGCGTAGCAGAAAGGGTTGCATTCTCCTTACGCTCCTCTGCCGCGCGCAGGATCGAGCGCAGCAGGTCACCCGTATACAGCCCGGGAAAACGGCAGCGCATCTCGATACCGTAGCCCTTTGCCATAGCGAGCGCCAGGGGGCCGGAAAAATTGACCCACAGCTTGACCCACGGCTGCTCTGCGCTTGCATAATACAAATGATCGTGCCCCTGCGGCAGGAAGTAGGTATCCCCCGCTGAGGGATAATAGGGCTTACCATCCAACAGCACCGTACCGGTGCCGGACAAAATATATTCTACACAGGAAAGACCAGAAGCGGGGCGGCTGATGCGATAGCTGCCGTCACAGTAAGAAATGCCAGCCAGCAAAAAGGAAAGCGGTGCTTCAGCATTGTCGGAAAGGAACGGATAAATATCCTCATGCATACCGTCACCCTACAGCAGCACTGCCAGCTCGCCAACGTCTTCAGCAAGCTGCTGCGCGCCGTTTGCCAGCAGAAACGCGCTGTCACGAAAGCCCCATAGCACCGAAATGCAAGGGATGCCGGCGTTTTGCGCCGTTTTGATATCCACGTCCGAATCGCCAACGTACACGCATTCTGCCGGCTTCACGCCAAGCAGCTGCATAGCGCGTAGCACGGTATCCGGCGCGGGCTTTTTGGGCACCGCAGGTGACTCGCCAACCGCTACCTCGACCAGCTCACCAAAATAATGGGCGCACAGGTCGCGCACAGCGGCATCAAATTTGTTAGAAACAACTGCCACACGCACATCGGCACCGCGCAGATCCTGTAGTAGCGCCAGGATACCAGGATAAGGCGCGGTCTTGCATTGGCTGTGAGAGCCGTAATAGGAACGGAAGGTGCTTAGCACCTCGTCAAATTGCGGATTACCTTCACCACCCGGCAGGGAAAGAGCGATCAGTGAGCGGATGCCATTGCCAACGAACCGGCACACCGCCTCCCGCGAGTGGGTCGGGTAGCCGTGTGCCTTCATGGCATAATTCACGGCATCGGCCAGATCATCCAGCGTGTCAAGCAGCGTACCATCCAAATCAAATATAACAGCGCGATAGTGATTCATTTTTCTTCTCCTTCCTGCCACGGCTGCTGCCACACAAGCAGCACCGCGCCCTGCCCCACAGTCACGCGCGCGGCGCGGCCGGGCAGAAATTCATTGCTCACGCCAAGCGTAACGTGAGGTGGCAGCGCAGCGTCTGCCAACGGATATTTCAGGTTTTCTGCCGTTATGCCGGCGGCTTCCCCTCCCGTAGCGAACAGGGATAGGTAGCCCTCTCGCCGCGGCGAAAATATGATCTCCTGCCCCGAGGCCAGGGCACGAACGCGCTGCCCGCCGCCGACCAGGGTAACGGATAGCCCACGCGAAGCATAGCCCGGCAGCAGGCTGACGGCGGCCAGCGTATGGTCAAGCCGGGCCCCACCCAGCACGCCGAATATCAGAAATTCGCGGTAGCCACGCAAAACGCCCTCCTCGACCGCCAGCGCCATATCGGTATCATCCTTTTCCGCGGGGTAGCGCATCAGCGGACAAGCGGGCAGCGCGCTGCCAAGCGAATCAAGATCGCCCAGCAGCAGATCGGGGGTAAGGCCCATACGGGCAATGTGATCTGCCCCGCCGTCTGCTGCGATCAGCAAATCACCCTTTGCGGGGTTGATCGTCTCGGTACAGTCGCCGGCGCCAACGATATAGCAAATTCCCATAAGCCTCTCCCTATGCTTTTTTCTTGTATTGTATCACATTTTGGTGAAAAAGAAAAGAGCATGGCAAAATTTCTCTTGACAAATTCTACCGCCTGTGCTACAATACCTCTTGCCACAGAACTGAATAATCACGTCGGGGGTGCCTTACGGCTGAGATGGAAGAAATTCCAAACCCTTTAACCTGATACGGATAATGCCGTCGTAGGAAGTACTGAGAGAAGAGTAGTGCTGCACGGATATTTGTTCGTGTGGCACATCTTTTTTATTCAGGAGGTACCCTTTTATGCAATCCAAGATCCGCAAAATGGCCGAATGCAGCATGCTGGTTGCGCTGGCCACCGTTCTCTCTGTGCTCAAGCTGGTAGAAATGCCCTACGGCGGCTCGATCACCTTTGCCTCTATGCTGCCGATCGTGATCATCGCCTACCGCCACGGCAATGGCTGGGGCCTTACTTCCGCCCTGCTGTACGGTGTGATCCAGCAGCTGCTGGGGCTGAACTCACTCTCTTATTTCACCACGTGGTATTCGATCTTAGCAGTCATACTGCTTGATTACGTGCTGGCCTTTACCGTGCTTGGCTTCTCCGGCGCTTTTCGTAAATCGGTCGCCACACAGAGCCACGCCATGATCCTTGGCTCGCTGCTGGTATGCGTGCTGCGCTACGTGCTGCACACGGTGGCCGGGTGTACGGTTTGGGCTGGGCTTTCTATCCCTACCGAGGCAGCGCTGATCTATTCGATCGGCTACAATGCCACCTACATGCTGCCAGAGACCATCATTCTGCTGATCACGGCGGCCTATCTTGGCTCGATGCTGGATTTTCGCCGCAACATTCCCACCCGCGTGCATATGGCGCAGGGCAAGCGCTCTTCCCTTGTCTGCCGCGCCTTATCCGGCCTCTTTGCCGTGGTGGGCGTAACGGTGGCTACCGTTTTAATCTTCCCCTATATGCAGGACGGCAAGACGGGTGACTTTATTTTACACGGTCTTTTCGCTGTCAATTGGGTGGCGGTGCTGATCACGCTGGCCGCAGCAGCAATCTCTTCTCTTGCGCTGTGGCTTGCCGCACGAAAAATCGACCGTGCCGGTTGACTTTTCATAAAAAAAGGTGTATAATACCCCTGCAACCGGGTGGCGCAATCGCGCGATATCATGCCGAAAGGTCGTATCGTGAGGAAAGTCCGGGCTTCGTAGGGCGGGATAACGGATAACATCCGCCGGGGGTGACCCCAGGGAAAGTGCAACAGAAATAAACCGCCGTGGTTTCACGGCAAGGATGGAAAGGCGAGGTAAGAGCTCACCGGCATAGCAGGTAACTGCGTGCAAATGTAAACCCTATCCGAAGCAACACCGTTTGTGGGAGCTGCCGCAAGGCAGACGGCGGCCCGCCGGCATCCCATGGGTGGCAGGAGAATTTATTTCTCTGAACTGGGCGGAGACGCGCAGTGAAGATAGATGATTGCGGCTCGCGCGCAAGCGCGTTCACAGAACCCGGCTTACAGGCCCGGTTGCAGGCGGCACCCTAGCGGTGCCGCCTTTTTTCCGTCTTTTTTGTGAACTTTTCGCATTAGGGGTTGCATCTTTGATGTTTTTTTCATATAATAGAATATAACGTATAGGGAGCTGGAATATGAGAGCGTTTTGGCAGCTGGCGGGCAAGACCGCTGGGCTTCTTGGCTTTGGTCTCTCCAATCAGGCGCTTCTACACTTTCTTCTTCGGCAGGGCATGACGGTTACCGTGCGGGATAAGCATCCTATACGGGTGCCCCTCCCCCACGGCGTATTTTTGCGCACGGGAGATGGATATTTAGACAACCTGAATGAAGAATATCTCTTTCGCTCCCCCGGCCTGCGGCCGGATCTGCCCCCCATTGCCGATGCCGTTTTGCGCGGCGCGCGCCTGTTGGGGGAATACGACCTATTTGCCGCGCGATGCCCCGCCAAGCTGCTGGGGGTAACGGGCAGCGATGGAAAGACAACCACCACCACGCTTGCCGGGCTGATGCTGCGCGGCGCCGGTCAGACCGTTTACGTGGGCGGCAACATCGGCCGGCCACTGATCAGTGATCTTGCCGATATGCAGCCGGGTGATATTGCCTTAGCCGAGCTTTCCAGCTTTCAGCTGATGACGAGACCGCGGCCGCCGCAGCGTGCCGCCATCACCAATCTGACCGAAAACCACCTAAACTGGCATAAGGATATGGCCGAATACGCGGCCGCCAAGGAGAGAATCCTGGGCCCTGCCACGCACGCCATCCTAAACGCCGATAATTCCTATACTGCCGCCATCGCCCACCGCCGGGCAGACAAAACGGTGTTTTCGCTGCATGGCGACCACCGCGCCCTGCGCGCCGCCTTTGGCGCCTGCCACACGGTAACGGTGGAAAACGGGCATATCTGCTATGATGGCAGGGCGCTCTTTCCGCGCACAGATATTCTGTTGCCCGGCGAGCATAACACCGAAAATTACCTGGCCGCCATCGGCCTAGTATACCCCTATGCCGCGCCGCCTGCCATGCGTGCGGTTGCCCGCAGCTTTAACGGTGTGCCGCACCGGCTAGAGCGTGTGGCGACCGTGAACGGGGTGACCTATTATAACAGCTCGATCGATTCTACCCCCAGCCGCACGGCAGCCACACTGGCCGCCATGGATGGCAGGCCCATCCTGCTCTGCGGTGGGGCGGACAAAGGGCTTTCCCTTACGCCGCTACGTGCGGCTGCGAAAGGAAAGAGCAAGGCGATCTTTCTGTTTGGTGCGGCGCGCAACGCGCTGTACGAGGTGCTGAGCGGCCTGCCCATACGGGTAGAGAGGTTCGCGCACATGGGCGAGGCGGTAGCCGCGGCCATGGCTTTTGCCAAGCCGGGGGATACCGTGCTGCTTTCCCCCGCCTGCACCAGCTTTGATGAATTTCAAAATTTTGAAGAACGTGGCGAGGCCTTTCGCCGTGCCGTTCTTCGTGATCAATGATAGAGGAGATACCAACATGAAAGACCCGATGGGGAATGACAAAACGATCGATCGCCGCCGCGCCACCCGCATAGGTGCGCTGCTGCTGGCCCTGGCTATGCTGCTGCCGCTTGCCGCCTGTGGTGGCACACCGGATGCCGCCGGCGGCATTCCCATCCCGCAGGGGATGCAGGATGCCACCGGAACGGGAGAAGGCTATTACCTGTTCCTGCCGGACGATTGGCGCATCGACCATTCTACCGGCGTGACCATTGCCACCTACGGCTATGCGCGTGTGACCTTTGCCGCATTTGCCTCTGAGCGTGAGCCGGCCGAATACTGGAACGCCTCGCGCGCAGAGACCGAGGCCATGTTCACCGATTTCAGCATGGACGAGGAGGCCGCCACCACCCTGCTTGGCAGCAATGCCGCCCTGCGCTACAAGTTCTCCGGCATTCATTACGATTATGACGGCAACGGCGAAAAGGACAAGTACGGCGTGACCCAGTATATCAGCAGAAAGAACGGACGCCTGTTCGTTCTGACCTATATGGCCCCCTACGAGGGAGATTACGAGCAGTATACGACCGTGATCGAGCTGGTTGCTTCCAGCTTTCTATTTGCAGATGACGAGGCAGCCACCCCCCGGCCGGACAAGCCGGAAGGCAGCGAGGGGCAAGGCGCCCCCGCCGGCATGAAGGAGATCAGCCGCAGCGATATTCACGATTGCCATTTCTATATTCCCACCGATTGGATCGTTGACCTGCAAAACGGCACGCTGAGCGCCTACGTCTCTGACAGCGACCGCACCAGCGTTTCGCTTGTGAAGAACTATCCCACCATGGCCAACACGCTGCCGGAATATTTTGCCAACCTGGAAAAGGATTACAAGGACAAGCTAACAGGCTATACGCTGCACACGAAGGAGGAAGCGCACACCGCCACCACCGCAGGGTTAGATAGCCTGCGTTACGTCTTTACCGCCACCTACAACGGCGTTTCCTACCGCTTTATGCAGGAGCTGTTTGTGAAGGGCTCCTTCGTTTACACCTTTACCTATACCGCCACCGAGGAAGCCTATGAAGGCCACCTGGCAGAGGCCGAGGCGATGCTATCTGCCATCTCCTTTTAACAGACGATGAACGAGATCTATTTTGACAACAGCGCCACCACCAAAATGTGTGAGGCGGCAACGAAAAAATTCCTTTCCGTGTGTGAGGAATGCTGGGGCAATGCCTCCTCACTACACGGTGCCGGCCTGCGCGCCGCCCACGCCTTAGACGAGGGACGGCGGGCGGTGATGAGTGCGCTTGGGGCGCGGGATGGGCAGCTGATCTTTACTGCCGGCGGCAGCGAGGCCAACAACCTGGCCGTGCTGGGCCGCGCCTACGCCAAGGAGCGCTATCGCCGCGCCTCACGCATTATTACCACGGCAGGCGAGCACGCCTCGGTGGCGCGGCCGCTTGATCGCCTGCGCGCCGAGGGCTACGAGGTGATCGAGATCCCCACCCGTGGCGGCGTGCTGGATATGGCCGCCTTAGAGGCGGCGCTGACCAAGAACACCGTTTTGGTCACCATGCTGCTGGTAAACAATGAAACCGGGGCGCATTACGATCTGAAGACCGCCGCGCGCCTGGTGCACGCGCTCGCGCCCGAGGCGGTCTTTCACGCAGACGCTACGCAGGCGTTTATGAAGGTTCCTGTCTCACCGAAGGATGGCTACGATCTGATCACGATCAGCTCACATAAGATCGAAGGGCCAAAGGGTGTGGGTGCCTTGTGGGTCAGCCCTACCGTTGTGAAGAACAAGGGGCTTGCGCCCCAGCTCTTAGGCGGCGGGCAGGAGGGTGGCTACCGCTCCGGCACCGAGAACGTGGCCGGCTGCGCCGCCTTTGGCGCCGCCTGTGACTACGCGCGTGAGAATTTTGCGAAGCACACCGCGCAGCTTTCACACCTGCAAAGCACCCTGCTTGACCGCCTGGCAGCCGAGCCGGCGCTTGGCGAGGTAAAGGTCAATCTGCCGCCGCAGCACGCGCCGCATATCGTAAGCCTGACGATGCCGCGCATCAAGAGTGAGACCATGCTTCACTTCCTTTCCGGCCAGGGGATCTATGTTTCCAGCGGCTCTGCCTGCTCCTCGCACGGGCGGCACGGCTCGCCACCGCTGCTGGCCTTCGGCTTAGATGAGCGTGAGGTAGACTGCACCATTCGCGTCAGCTTCTCGCACCGCAATACCGAGGAAGAGATCGACGTTTTTCTCGCCGCGCTTACGCGCGGTATCAAAAACCTTTCCCGCATTCGATAACAGCAAAACGCGCATCCCGTTTGGGATGCGCGTTGTTTTTTAGTGAAAAAAGGTGGGCTCGGCACAGCACAAGCCCACCTCCCGCACAGGGAAAATCCTCAGTATTCCTCGGTCGCCTGAACATCCTCGGCAAGCGACGAAACGAGCAACTGCATATCCGCCATCGTCCTTGCCTGCCGGGCCCGTGAGAGAACAGAAGCCTGTTCCCCGTCACCCATCTGGGCAAAGCTTTGCATGGCTCGCTTATCCCGCACAAGAGCGGCCGAAAAAGCAAGTGGCAAATCACTTCTCTTCATGGCGTGGTGTTTTCCTTTTTCGTGCGTATTTCGATACGCCCCACGCCTCACGTCCCATGCGGTGTGTTTCGTATCTGTTTCTATTGTACCCTTCCCTTTGGCGATTATTCAGCAGCCGCAAAAATTTTTGCGCCGATGCTTTCTTCACCCCACACGCGGTCAAAAAGCCAGGTCAGGAGCCATGAAAAGCCAAGCCACAACAGAAAATAGCGCAAGCAGATCTGTCCCATCAGGTTATAGCGTAGCGCTGAATAATCCCAAACCGCCATTGAAAAAAAGAGATTAAAAACCACGCCAAACAAAAATTCAACTAAGCAGATCAGGCATGCGCCCAGCAGGGCGCGCACCGGTCGTGCCAAGACCGGCCACAGCCCGTTCAAATAAAGCAGCAGCACTGCACACAGACCCCCGCATAGCGCCATCGAATAGTGGCTGTGCCCACGCCACAGCACCTCGATAGAAGGATACAGGATCGCCCCGCATGAAAACCAAAATATCACTCTTCCTACCGTTTTTTTCATCTCGCCCCTCCTACTCTCTTCCAGTATGCTCCGGTTTTTTATTTTTTTACAGCAAAAAAGCGAAAAGCCTTGCAATGCTGCCAAAATATCTGTATAATAGAAGTAACATATCAGGAAAGGATGGGCTTTTCCCCATGAAACTGAGCGTACTTACAAACCTGTTTGCTGACATGCCGCTTGACGAGGCACTAGCAAAATTTGAAAAGCTGGGCATTGAAAGTGTCGAGATCGGCTGCGGCGGTTACCCCGGCAAAGCACATTGCGACCCCGAAAAGCTGCTCGCCGACCCGGCCGCCTTAGAGGAATTCAAGGCTACTTTCCAAAAGCATGGCATCGAGATCTGTGCCCTTTCTACCCACGGCAACGCCGTTCACCCGAACAAGGAGATCGCCGCACAGTTTGACAAGGATTTCAAGAACGCCGTGCTGCTGGCTGAGAAGCTGGGCATTCGCACGGTGATCACCTTCTCTGGCTGCCCGGGCGGCTCGCCGGCTGACACCACGCCCAACTGGGCAACCTGCGCTTGGCCGCCGGATTTCCTTGACGTGCTGGACTACCAGTGGAATGACGTGATCATCCCCTACTGGAAGAAGACGGCCGCCTTTGCCAAGGAGCACGGTGTTGACCGCATTGCCTTTGAGATGCACCCCGGCTTCTGCGTTTATAACCCGGAAACGCTGCTCCGCCTGCGCGAGGCGGTTGGCGACGTGATCGGCGCGAACTTCGACCCCTCTCACCTCATCTGGCAGGGCATTGACCCGGTTGCCGCTATCCGCGTGCTGGAGGGCGCTATCTACCACTTCCACGCCAAGGATACCAAGATCGACAAGTATAACACCGCCAAGTTTGGCGTGCTGGATACCAAGCATTACAGCGATGAGATCCACCGCTCCTGGATCTTCCGCTCGGTTGGCTACGGCAACGGCCTTGACTACTGGCGCGATATGATCAGCAATCTGCGTCTCGTTGGCTATGACGGGGTTCTCAGCATCGAGCATGAGGACAGCCTGATGACCACCGACGAGGGGCTGTGCCACGCCGTAGAATTTCTCAAGGAATCTATTATTCGTGACCCGAAGCCCGGCACAATGAGCTGGGCATAAGCCAAGTATAAAAAACATCCCCCGCGTAGCGGGGGGTATTTTTTATACCGCGCGGGCGTGGCCGCGGCGGTAACGGATATAGATCACGGCAAAGATCACCGTATTGACCAGCATGGTCAAGATCCACGAGCAGACAAAGCAGAAATACAAGCTATGGATGATGCCGTATAAGGGGTATACCCAAGCCATCCAGGCAACGCGGAAGCCAAGCACCGTAACAAACGAGGTGGCCATGGGCAGGCCGGTATGGCCAAAGGCCTGGATCGTCGAGGCAAGCACGTTGTTATAGCAGGCTACGAAAAACGTAGAGAATAAGAACTGCATACGGATATAGCCGTAGGCGATGGCCGTTGGGTCATCCGGCACAATAAGAGCCAAAATGTTCTCGCCAATAGAAAGGATACCGAAGCCGAGCACGATGCCGATCGACACGCTGAAGATCGTGCAGGTCAGTATGCTTTTTTTCACGCGGTCGCGATTCCCCGCCCCGATGTTTTGCCCCACGAAGGCCACAGCCGCTACGCCAAGCGCGCCGCTGAAGCTGTTGACCAGCCCCTCTACGTTCAGGGCGGCGGTATTGCCGGCCACCGCCTCGGTACCAAAGCTGTTGATGGCCGATTGGATCTGCAGGTTAGAAATACTGTAAAGCGCGGCGTTCAGCGCTACGGGAAAGCCAAGGCGCAAAATGCGCCCAAGGAACGAGGGCGAGAAGGAGGGGTGGCGCAGATCCCACCGGCAGGCACCCTCCATGCGCAGCAGGCGAATGACCACCAGCACAGCGCCCAGCACCTGCGAGGCAAGCGTAGCGATCGCTACGGCGGCCACCTTTTGCGTCAGCGTTAGGCATAGAATCACGTTCAGCCCTACGTTCAGCAGGCCGGAAAGGATCAGATAGGTCAGCGGCCTTGCCGTATCACCGTCCACGCGCAAAATGGCGGCACCAAAATTGTAGACCATAATGGCCGGTATCGCGCAAAAATAGATAAGCAGATAAAGCGAGGCCCCCTCAAAGCAATCGGCCGGGCAATCGATCATAGTCAGCATCGGCTTGATGGCGGCAATGCCGATGATGGAAAGCAGCAACCCGATAAAGAACGAGGCAACCATCGAGGTGCTGACCGTGTCCTTGGCTTGTTTATCATCCCGCATGCCAAGAAACCGTGCCAGCAGGATGGTGCAGCCGGAGGAAAGGCCGACAAAGGAGTTGACGATGAGCGCCACGATCGAGCTGGTAACACCAACCGAGGCAACAGCCACGCCATCTGCCATGTTACCCAGCACGGCAATATCGGCCGCGTTAAACAGCACCTGGATCAGGCTACCCAGCATCACGGGAATGCTGTATTTCAAAATAGAGGAGACCAGTGGCCCGCCGGTCACGTCTACCGGTTTACCAACGAAACGTTTCATGAATAGTACCCTTTGCATCTGTGAAAAAGTCTTACGCTACCATTATGGCACGCGCGGCCAAAAAAGTCAAGTGGCGGGGGCTTTTTATTTCAAAAACCTTTTTGATAAATGCTAAAAAAAGAAAACCGACTTTTCATGCCTTGCGCAGAAAAACCGGTTTCTTTATTTGATCTCCTGCTCGATATCATCAAACATCGAGGTGTTGAAAAACTCGCGCAGCGTAATATTGAGCCCATCACACAGCTTTTTAATGGAAACGACACCGGGATTTTGGCTCTTCTCATTAAGCATACTGTAAACGGTAGAAGGCGAACCCCCTGCTGCATTGGCAAGCGCATGGATGGCGATGCCTTTTTCATTACACAACTCTATAATTCTGCATGCAACAGCTTCTTTTGTATTCATACACCCTCCTCTTATACGCTATATCAACATTTTATCCAAAATAAGGATATATCGTGTGGGACATATCGCAATTTTGAAAAATATGTGTTATAATATACGATATATCCCACTTTTTTGGAGGAAGATATGACTTGCATTTTCTTTGGCCATGCCGATGCACCGGATAGCATCAAGCACAATCTGAAAAAAACAATTATTCAACTAATAAATGCTGAGGGCATCAAAGCATTTTATGTAGGTAATAATGGCAACTTTGACTATTATGTCCAGGGTGCTTTGAAGGAAATTGCACAAACACAAAAAGACATCTGTTACCATATCGTTCTGTCACACATCAACGAAAAAGCAATCAATGCCTGCCAAGACATAACTATTTTCCCCGAAGGGTTTGAAAAGACATTGCCAAGGTTTGCAATATCCAAAAGAAATGAGTGGCTTATCAAGAATGCAGATATTGTCGTCGCCTATGTAAAATACAAAGTTTCCCATTGCTACAACTGGGCGCAAAAGGCGGCAAAAAAGGGCTTAAAGGTTATTAACATAGCTGACACGTCAATCGGTATTGATATGTAATATATTTTTTACAAAAAGCACTATACAGCCAGAAAGGCTCCCAAACGGGAGCCTTTTGCTTATTGATTTACGCCTCGGTCACCTTTTCGATGATCTTAACGCCGGCGGGCTTAATGCCGGTCTCCTCGAAAACGATCTCCTTGATCTGGGCTACCTGGCTGGGCAGCAGGCCGTCGCTCTCTACGATAATACTGATCTGATCGCCGCTCTTAACTGCCACGCAGTTTTCAAAGCCCTTGGCCATTACCAGCGTTTCAATATTGGCTTCCTGCTCCATATCCAGCGCGATGCGCGAGATATCGGCCAGGGCCGTATCCTTGGTCTCCTGCAGGGCATCCTCGCTTGCTACCACGGTCTGCAGAACCTCCAGCGCCTCGTCACGCGCCTTTTCGCGGCTGAGCTGGGCAGAGGTGAAGTAGGATTCTGCCACCGTGCCGCCGGTGGGGCTGTTTTGCCCATCGCCGTACTGATCCTGCATGTTGTTATCGCCATAGCCGATCGAGGACATGGGGTCATAGAACCAAATGTAGTTGAGATAAACAGCCAGACCTACCAGCAACACCGCACCGATGATGAGCAGATTGCGCTTGCCGAGCTTTGCGAAAAAGCCCTGCTTTCCAAAAATTTTTCCGTTTGACATAGGGAATTTCCTCCTGGTTTTCTTTTTTTCATGTGTTTTATATATATGCGCCGCGTGGCGGCAATATGACAGCTACGTGCAGGTAATATAAATACGATTGCTGCCAATGCCCAGCGTGGCGGAAAGCAGCGCCGTCAACTCATGGCAGACGGCGGGGTCGCCGCCACCGTCACACACTACGCCTACCCCCAGCACCGCAGGTGGCTTGCGATACAAGAGCAGCCCCTCGCCACCCGAAAGCACGTAGTCGGTACGGCCATCCTGCCCTACATCGGTGGCGTAAACCGTCTCCTCGCCGCCTGAAAGCGTTAGCACCAGCTCTACCCGCCCGGCACCGCGCACTCGGCTACACAGGGTACAAAGCTCCTCGGTCAGGGCGGCGCGGTAGGCCTCGGTGCGGGCAGCCTCCTCGCTGCTGTCGGGGGCCGCTTGCGCAGCCGGCTGCCCACCGCCCAGCAACAGTAGCAGCACCCCGGCTGCCGCCAGCAGCAGCAGCGCCCATTTGCCGCGCAGGGCCTTGATATATTTCGGTAACGTTCTTTCATCTCCCATACGGTTTTACCTCACAATAGGTTTGATAGGTCTTTGCAGCATACTGCTGCACGGCAACGTGGTCAAGCAGCAGCCCCTCGCCCGAGAGGGTCAGCGTAAGCGAAGAGAGCGTCAGCTCCTCTTCCTGCAGCGCAAGGGTCACGCTTGCCTCGATACAGGAGGCGGGCACACCGTAGTGAGCAGCAAGATCCTGCTCAACCCCCTCCCCTACCGCCCTCTCCATTTCTGAAAGCGTTTCCTGCGTGAAAAGCCCATCACCATATTGATAGGAAGGGAGTGTGATCTGCGCAAGGATCCCCTCGCCACGTAGACCGCTAGAAAGCGGACGACAAAGCACGGTCAATACCAGCAAAGAAAGGGCAAGCTCGATCAGGCGGCGCGTGCGCTCTGGCTTTTGTGGCAAAAGCAGCCCGGCCAGTACCGCAATGGCAGAAGCAAGCAATAGGTCGCGAACGTATTCCCCCATCTCTTACCCCCCCACCGCGCCGATCGCCAGTCCGCAGCGGGCTAAAATACTCACGATCAGCAAAAAAAGCACCAGGCACATAGCCAGCGTAGCGGCTGCTAGGTCATAAATGCCACGAAACTCGCCGAAGGCCTGGGCAGCACGCTCGCTGCCCAGCATACTGGAAAGCGAGGCCGCCAGCGAAATAAGGAAGCGATGCAGCAGCAGACTGATCAATGCCGGCAGGGTAAACAGCAGCAGCGCCGCTACCGCTAAAGCCCCCACGGTGCTTTTTAATAGCGAAAGTGAGGCTCCCAGCGTGCGCAGCGTGCCCCCCAGACTACCGCCCACCACGGGTATCAGATTGCCAACGGCAAAGCGGATCGAATGTGCCGCCAGCGAATCGGCCGAGGCGGCCAGCGTGCTTTGAAAGCCGAGCGAGGCCGTTAGCAGCAGCATAAGAAAGCCCAGCACTGTCAGATACAGCTGCTTGACCGTGGCGGCAATGCCGCCAAGCTGATGCCGCCCGCCCGCTGCCATCACCAAGGCAAAAGCAAACAGCACCCGCAAAAGCGGCAGCAAAACCCCGGCAGCAGCATGCTCTAAGAGATAGGACATAGCCGCAAAGCCACCCGAGGAGGCAACGGCCGTGCCTGTGCTGCCCCCGCCTGCCAGCAGCGCGGCAAAGACGGGCAGCAGCCCATCCGAGAAGCGGCGCATATCGGTCAGCACCGTGACGGTGCGCGCAACATCCTCTGCTGCCAGGTGATAAAGCGCTAAAACGAGAATAATGCGGATGCCACATTCAGCAGCACGAAGCCCCTCTCCCTCGCCGAAGCCCTCTGCCAGGTGTGAAAGGGCTGCCAGCAGCAGCGCAAGACCAAGCAGGCGCGCGAGGTAAGGCAGCGAAGCCGTCAGCTCTCCCCGCAGGCTATCCACAACCATAGTAAGCAGCTGCTCTGCCCCTATCAGATCGGCAGCATCCTCTGGCGCAGTCATGCCAGCCAGCTCGTCCTGTACCCCTGGTGGCAGGGCATCAAAGAAATCGGCAAACAGCTCCTTTTCCTCTACGGCGACTACGGGCAAGGAAAAGAAAAAAAGCAGCAGCAACAAAAGAAGAATCCACCACACCCGTTTTTTCATGAAACCACCTCAAGGGCTACGGAAAACAGCTCCAGCAAAAAGGGAAGGCAAAGCAGCACGATCTCCGCGCGGCCGCACAGCTCGATCCTGGCACCCATGGTTGCCTCACCCATATCGCGACAAATATCGGCCGCTATGGTAGAAAGGCAGCCCACCGCCATCATTTTCAAAATAGCGGCAACAGAGGCACTAACCCCTGCTTGCTCGGCCATTTCAAGCATGGCACGCACCGGCTCGCGGTAGCGAGAAATGGCAAAAAGCGAGAGAAAAATCCCAGCAGCCATCGAAACTGCGCCAGCATGCTTTGCCCCGGCCGTCTTCAGCAGCCAGCCAAGCGCCGCCGCCAGCACCGCCATGGCGCACACCTCACGCAGGCTCAAAAGCCGAACACACTTTCTACCAGGGCAAACAACCGCCCGATCTCCTCTACCAGCAGCAGAAGCACCAGCACGATGCCGGCGACCGAGACAAGCATGGCCTGCTCCTCTCGCCCGGTGCGGGAAAGGATCTGCTGTGCCACCGAAACCAGCAGCCCCACCCCCGCTACCTTTAATACAAGACTCACGTCCAATTCTCTTACGTATCCTTTCTTTCGTGATCGATCAAAGCAGCAATAGCAGCAGCATCAAGCCACCGCACACGGTAAGCGACCGCGCCGCGCGCGCGCGGCGCGGTGCCTCCTCCTGCCGCCGCTGCAGAGCCCGCTCCATTTCGGCGATCGTATAATCGCACAAGCCCGCCTGCTCTGCCGTGTAGCCCTGCCCCACCTGCCCGGCAAAGGCGGCAAGGCAGCAAAGCTCCTCACCCTCGATATACAGCCGGTCACGGCAAAGGCGCAGGGCGTGGGCAAAGCCCCCTGCCCGCAGGGCGGGCAAAAAGCCGCATATCTCTAAGGCGCGGTTTTCAAACCCGGCATAGATCTCCCCAAGGGGGCTTGCATAGCAGACAATGCCGGCGCGGATATGGCGCAAAAGCAGCACAAAGCCCTCGCTTTGCCGCACGCGCCGCCCCTCCATCACCGAAAAATGGTAGCCAAGGTAAAACGAAGCCCCGATCAAAAAAAGCGCCCCTATTGGCTGTAGCATAGGGTCACCTCCCGCATCTCTTGCGCCTCAGACACGTCATACGAAAAGGTGTTTCCCCGCCGGGCAATACCGATATAGGCGCCAAACACCCCATTTTTAGCAAGCAGCGCAATGGGCGGGCGAGCAAGCAGCTCCCCCAATGCGGCTGCGTGTGCAGAGGCGATCAGCGGTACGCCGCAGCCCTGCACGGAAAGAATTGCCTCCGCCTCCTGCATGCTGCCGATCTCGTCACAAATCAGCACCTCGGGTGCGAGGGTACGCGTGGCCATCTCTATCCCCATGGCGAGTGGATAATGGCGCAGCACGTCTACCTGGCAGGCGGCCGGGAAATTCTCGTCATACAGCTCGCCGCGTGCATCCACCAGCGCCACGCGCTTTGCTTGCGCGCCAGAGGAAAGCGAGCGCGCCAGCTCGCGCAGCATGGTGGTCTTACCCCCGCCAGGTGGCGAATAGATCAGCAGTCCTGCCCGGCAGCCAAGCTGAAAAAAGGTCTCCTCTGCGACCGCTCCCGCACCGGGCACGGTGTGCGGCAGGCGAATGCATAGTGAGGTCACGTCTGCCAGCCCCACCACCTGCCCCCCTTCCCACACGGCGCGCCCGGCCACACCAACACGGCAGCCGTGCGCACATATATACCCCCGTCGCAGACTTTCCCCATGCGCATATAGCGAGCCGCCGCAAAGAGAAGAAAACACCTCTTTGATCTCTTCCTGCGTGCAAGCAACCGGCAGCGTGAGATTTTTGCCATCATAAAGCAGGGCAGCATGATGACCCGCGCGCAAGCGCAGCTCTGCTAGGCGAGACAAGAAATCCGCCTGCCCCTCTCGCATGCGAGAAATCACCCCACGCAGAGGCGGCGGCAGGCATTGGCAAATATAAGCAAAGCGCTCTTCCATCACAAACCTCCTAAAGGAGAGAGCAAGACCGCCAAGGCGGCACACAGCGGGCAAACCCCATTTTCTGCTTTTGCGAAATTTGTCGAGTCTTTTTTGCCGTCGAAAAAGAAAATATTTGGAAATTACTTGACAAAAATGGAATATTATGGTATTCTTATGTCAGAATACCCCGAAAAACGAAGGAGGTGACCAAGATGCTGAAATCCACCGGCATGGTACGAAAGATCGACGAGCTGGGCAGAGTCGTTCTTCCCATCGAGATCCGCAATACGCTTGGCATTGAAAGCCGTGACTCGCTGGAGATCTTTGTAGAGGGTGATAAAATCGTTCTTGGCAAATACCAGCCCGCTTGCCTGTTCTGCGGCAATGCGCAGAACGTGATCTATTTCCACGGCAAGCTGATCTGCCACGATTGCCTTGACCAGCTGAAAAAGCAGTTCTGAGGATCCTGCTTCATTCTATTCTGTAAGAACCCCTTTTATGACTCACAAAAAGGAAGCAAGACACCATGCAAGACGAGCATACCGCGCAAGCCGCAAAGGGCGAGGGGCCGCGCAAAAGCAACGCCATCGGCTTTCCCTGCCGGCAATGCGGCAACCAAATGGCCTACCGGCCTGAAAAGGACAAGCTATACTGCGAATACTGCCAAAGTGAGGTAGAGATACCAGGCGAGGCAAGCGAGGCGGCCGAATATATGTACTTTCCGGATGAGGATCGTTACGATGCGCCGCAATGGGAGACCGAGCCCGGGCAGCTGCTGACCTGCCCCTCCTGCGGGGCAGATACGGTGATCGGTGCCGCCGCCATGACGGCCTCATGCCCCTTCTGCTCCTCACATTACGTAACAGAAGCGCCGGCCGATGCCAAAATCATCCTGCCCGAGACTATGATGCCCTTCCGCATTTCAGAGCAGGCGGCGCGCGAGCAGTTTACCGGCTGGGCAAAAAAGCAATGGCTGGCACCGCGCGCCTTTCAAAAAGAGGCCAAGCGACAAGAGATGAGGGGCGTTTATATCCCCTTCTGGACCTTTGATGCCTCGCTTGACACCTCCTATAGCGGCTTTGGCGGCCGCCGCCGGGTCGAGCACTATACCGTGCGTGTAAACGGCAAAACGCAAACGCGCACACGCACCCATACCGATTGGTACCCAGTCAGCGGGCGTATGCATATGGATTTTGACAACGTACCCTGCCCCGCTACCGCCAAGCTGGATCGCGGGCTGCTGGATAAGCTGGGGAACTTTAGCCTCAAGATCCTGCATCCCTATAACCCCGCCTATCTGGCCGGCTTTTTGGCCGAGCGATATAGCATTGGCCTGGCCGCCGGGTTTGAGACGGTGCGCCGCCTGATGGACCGGCGCATGGAGGCGCACATTGAAGCCTCGCTTGGCTACGATACCTATCGCGGCATGCGCTACCACCACCATTACGAGGCGGTAAAATTCAAGCACATTCTGCTGCCCGTATGGCTTTCTGCCTATTCCTACCACGGCAAGACCTATCAGTTCTTGGTAAACGGCGAAACGGGCAAGCCGGCAGGGCATTCCCCGCTTTCGGCGCTCAAAATTGCGCTGCTGGTCGGCGCCGGTATTCTGGTTGCCGGGGCACTGCTCTTCCTCTTGATGACGCTGGGGCAATAACATACAAGACCGGGGCTCTTTACGAGACCCGGTCTTGTTTTATTAAAAATTACAATCTATTCTTTGGATGTCGGCACATTCTGCGATATAGGTCATGTCCTTCCATTCATGTGCCAGGGCCTGCGGAATATTGACACGCACGTTTTCAAACCGCACACGAGCGGCACGATACAGATAAACCGGCACGTCACCATGCTGCTCTGCAGCGATCTTGCAGGGCAAAAAGGGCGGCGGTACGATCTCCATCTCTACATCCTTGACCGTAATATCCGAAACAGCCCCCGTGCTTTCCGCAATCATGGACAAGCAGGAAAAGGTCTTGAAGCGAAGGCCGCGGAAAACAACGTGGCGGATAAACGCCTGATTTCTCTCCTGCAGGCGAATCGGATAACCGACGTTTTCGGCAATTACGTTCTCAACCAGGATATCTGAAAGCAGGGCACGCCCGCGTGCCGAATACGAGGTGATCAGGTTAAAGGCTATGCCACCGCGGGGAATAGTAATATTGGATATGACGACGTGGCGAATTTCACCTATCCCTACGCCCAAGCGCACTACACTGGAGGAGGAGGCAAGGACGCAGTTTGCAATGGTGACGTGCTCACAAGTGGTCATGCCATTTTGCAGGCGAGCTGCATCACAGCGGATGGCAATGGCATCATCACCCGTATCGATCAAGCAATCCGAAATGGTTACATAGCGGCAGGTATCGATATCCAGCCCGTCAGTATTGGCGGCATACCGCTCGTTGAAAATGTGTATTCCACGTATCGTTACACAGGAGCAGCCGTGAAAAAAGCAGGTCCAGGCAGGTGCGTTCTCCATGGTTACGTCTAGCACGCGCACATGCTCGCATTCAACAAAGCAGAGCATCTGCCCTGGGCGGCGTTTTTCCTTGTCCTTTTCGCGTGCAAAGCCGTATGCCCATATGTAAGCAAACTCTTCCATCGGATGCGGTTCCTCAGTAAAGGCATTACCACTTCCGTTGATTTTTCCAAAGCCGGTGATCGATACGTTCTTCTTGCGGTGCGCGATTAAAAGATGGCATCCACACCACCCCTCGTTGATGCTACCGAAATTTTGCGGGTAGGCATCCTCTGCGTTATAATCGGCAAAGTCCGCGCTTGCCTTTAAGACAGCGCCCGATTCCAAATGCAATTCTACATAATCCTTGAGCCATATCGTGCCGCTGACAAAGCAACCCGCGGGAATGGTAACGCGCCCGCCGCCGGCCTGTGAAACCGCATCAATCGCGCTTTGAATGGCCTTTGTGTTGATCGTTTTACCGTCACCGATCGCGCCATAAGACAAAATGTTTGCTTCCATATGTATTTACCGTCCTTTCCAAGTCTATTATAGCAGAACGGTCTAGATAAAACTATGTATTTTTGGTCAAAAAACATGTAAAAGCGGTCAAGATCATACAAGGGCAGTCATTTCGGCTGCCCTTGTATGTTATTTTGCCATCACGGTGGCGGTAACGGTGGCGCGCGCCGTGCCCAGGTCGCGGTTGCCGACGGTAACGGTGACCTTGCCCGGCTTGCTTGCGCGAACGATGACCAGGGCACGCCCCTCAAAGGCGTGACAACGGTCAGAGCCGTACTGGTCAAGGTTCTTCGGGTCGCCGCTGAAGATGCCCATCAGCTCACCGCCTTCAACCATGCAGACCAGCTCGTGCTTGGCGTCGGTCACGCGGTCGCCGTTTTCATCGGTGATCTCGATCTGCAGGTAGCACAGGTCGCGCCGGTCGGCTGCCAGCGTCTTCTTTTCCGGAGTGAGGCGCAGGGCGGCCGGTTTGCCGATCGTATGAAGCGAGGAGCGGCCGCACTCTACGCCGTTCTTGTATGCAACGGCGGTCAGCTCACCCTTCTCATACGGAATCTCGATCGAGGCAATGGCCTTTTCGGGTGCGGTGCGGCCAAGGCTGTTGCCATTCAGGATCCATTCGATCTCGTCGGCATCGGTATACACCTCGGCCTTGACCGGCTTGCCGATATACGCATCGTCAAAGGTCCAGGTATCGTGCACGTCATAGAAGTGCCACGGGGTTCCACGCAGCTCCTCGCCAACATGTGCGGGGTGGGTGGTGAAGATACGCGGCTCGGCACCCCCAATCCAGATCGCCTCACGGAAGTAGGATTGCGGGCGGCGGAAGCCGCAAATATCCAGATCGCCCTGGTAACAGGTGCGCCACGGCCACGGGCCGATGGTAACGGGAACAAAATCATCCTGCGGCCAGGCGAAGCGGCCGGCACCAGCCTCGCCGAGATTATCGTGCGCAGTCCAGGTAAAGTCACCCAGCACCCAAGGCAGACGACTGACCTCGTGCCAGATATCATAGAACTTGATCGCGTGCGTTTCCGAGCCCCAGATCACGCGGTTCGGGTACAGGTTGTGGTCGCTTTCATATTTATCCTGGCGGTAGTTATAGCCAACAATATCCAATTCGGCCATGAACTTTTCGGTGCGGACCTCCCACCCCTTTTTGGGGAAACGCTGTAAAAAGGCAGCCGTATAATCATCCGGGTCCTCTAACGGAATAACGTTTCCGGGGAAGTTGATAGCCGACGTAACCGGGCGAGAGGTATCATACAGGCGCACCTCGGCGGCCAGCTTTCTTGCCCAGGCAACACCGTCAGAGTTGCCATCTCGCTCTACGATCTCGTTGCCGATCGAATAGACGATAACAGAGGGGTGATTGCGGTCACGCTTGACCATGCACGCAAGATCCTTTTTCCACCATTCGCCAAAGAAAAGATGGTAATCGTTTGCCTTTTTCGGTCTATTCCATACGTCAAAGGCCTCGTCTATCAGAAGCATGCCCATGCGGTCACACAGCTCCAGCATGGCAAGCGAGGGCGGGTTGTGCGCAATGCGCAGGGCGTTAAAGCCGGCATTTTTCAGATTGCGCAGCTTTCTCTCCTCTGCCGCCGGGAAGCAGGCGGCGCCAAGCACGCCGTGATCGTGGTGAATGCAGCCGCCACGCAGCTTGTGTGATCTGCCATTGAGGCAGAAGCCGTGCTCGGTGTCAAACGTGATGGTGCGAATACCAAAGGTGTTCTCGGCATCGTCAAGCAGCTTGCCGTTTTCTTCAATGGCGGTGTAGAGGGTATAGAGATAAGGGTCATCCATATCCCACAGATGCGGCTTTTTCACCGTTAACGCCGCGCTTACCTCATTCTTGCCGGTCACAACGGGCAGCACCTGCTCACACGCGGCAACCGTCTTACCAGCCGCGTTGCGCACCTCGGTTTTAAGCATAACGGTGGTATCACGATCAGCCGACAGCACGTAGGCTACCTTGACCTCAGCACTTGCCTCGTTGACGGTAGGGATGGTGATAAAAACATCCCACGGCTCTACGCGCACGTCGCCCCCCGTCCACAGATACACGTCGCGGAAAATACCGGCGCCTGAATACCAGCGGGTAGAGGGCTGCATATCATTGGTGGTGATCTCCAGCTTGTTGGTAATGTCAAAGCGCAGATGATCGGTGATATCAAGCAGAAAGGGGGTATAGCCGTGCGGGTGCTTGGCAAGCCAATCGTGGTTGAGCACGTATTCCGAGCAGGCGTAGGCACCGTCGATATCTAAGATATGGTGCTTGCCCTCCTCGGGCTTAAAGAATTTTGTATAAAGGCCAACACCACCGACAAAAAAACCGTTGGAGGCGGTGCCGGGGGCATGGGGGTCACGGGGCTGGGTGATGCTGTAATCGTTTGGCAGGTCGACGTGGATCCTACCATTCGTGCCGGGGGCTGTCAGGTACCAATCCTTAGAAAAAAGCGTTTTACGCATGAAGGAATCTCCTTTTCTTTCAAGTGATCATGCTTATCATACCATTCGTTTGGATGATTAACAATGTCAAGCATGGACAAAAACATATCAAAAAAAGACATCATGGCGCACCTGCCTATGCAGGTGCGCCATGGGAGCATGATTCTTATTTTGCGGTAACGGTGGCACTCGCCGTGCCCAGGTCGCGGTTGCCGACGGTAACGGTGACCTTGCCGGGCTTGCTTGCGCGAACGATGACCAGGGCACGCCCCTCAAAGGCGTGGCAACGGTCAGAGCCGTACTGGTCAAGGTTCTTCGGGTCGCCGCTGAAGATGCCCATCAGCTCGCCGCCTTCAACCATGCAGACCAGCTCATGCATTGCGTCGGTCACGCGGTCGCCGTTTTCATCGGTGATCTCGATCTGCAGGTAGCACAGGTCGCGCCGGTCGGCTGCCAGCGTCTTCTTTTCCGGAGTGAGGCGCAGGGCAGACGGCTTGCCGATCGTATGAAGCGAGGAGCGGCCGCACTCTACCCCGTTCTTGTAGGCAACGGCGGTCAGCTCACCCTTCTCGTACGGAATCTCGATCGAGGCAATGGCCTTTTCGGGTGCGGTGCGGCCAAGGCTGTTGCCGTTAAGGATCCATTCGATCTCATCGGCATCGGTATACACCTCGGCCTTGACCGGCTTGCCAAGATACTGATCGTCAAAGGTCCAGGTATCGTGCACGTCATAGAAGTGCCAGCCGGTGCCCGAGAAGCCCTCGCCCACGTGCTCGGGGTGCGTAGTAAAGATACGCGGCTCGGTATTCCCCAGCCAGATCGCTTCGCGGAAGTAGGATTGCGGGCGGCGGAAGCCGCACAGGTCAAGGTCGCCCTGGTAGCAGGTACGCCACGGCCAGGCGGCCAAGGAAATGCCGGGAATAAAGCCATCGCGTGCCCACGAGTAGCGGCCGGTGCCAGCCTCACCCAGGTTGTCGTAGGCTGTCCAGGTAAAGTCGCCCAGCACCCAGGGCAGGCGGCTGACCTCATGCCAGGAATCAAAGAACCGGATGGTATGCGTTTCCGAGCCCCACATCACACGCTGGGGATACAAACCGTGGTCGCTATCATAATTGACATACTGGTAGTTGTAGCCGGCCACATCCAGCTCAGCCATGTATTGCTCGGTGCGTGCCTCCCAGCTGTTGTTCTTGAAGCGCTCTGCATAATACTTGGCATAATCGGCAGGGTCACTCGGTACGGGCTTATTGTACGGATTATGGATACCGGAGGTGACGAAGCGGGTATCGTCATGCCGGCGCACCTCGGCCACCAGCCTTCTTGCCCAGGCGATACCGTTTGAGTTGCCGTCACGCTCGGCGATTTCGTTGCCGATCGAATAGGTCAGCACGCAGGGGTGGTTGCGGTCACGCTTGAC
This sequence comes from Clostridia bacterium, assembly GCA_017621755.1. Classification (GTDB taxonomy): domain Bacteria; phylum Bacillota; class Clostridia; order Oscillospirales; family CAG-272; genus UBA1740. The sequence continues at coordinate 88,498 of JAGASL010000044.1, read as the reverse complement.
CATATACTCGATATCCCTTGCCCACCAATCACCAAAGAAGAGATGGTAATCCTGCTTGGTTTTCATTCTGTTCCACATATCAAAGGCCTCATCCATTACGATGATGCCCATGCGGTCACACAGCTCAAGCAGGGCAAGCGAGGGCGGGTTGTGCGCAATGCGCAGGGCGTTAAAGCCAGCCGCCTTCAACAGGCGCAGCTTTCTTTCCTCGGCCGCCGGGAAGCAGGCAGCGCCCAACACACCGTGATCGTGGTGAATGCAGCCACCGCGCAGCTTGCGCGTTTTACCATTGAGGCAGAAGCCCTTTTCGACGTCTACGGTGATATGGCGGATGCCAAAGGTGTTTTCGGCATCGTCAAGCAGCTCGCCGTTTTCTTCAATGGCGGTGTAGAGGGTATAAAGATAGGGGTCATCCATATCCCACAGGTGCGGCGCCTTAACGGCCAAGCGCAGCTCTGCCGGGTTTTTACCCGTAGCGACAGCCAGCGTGATCTTCTTTTTCGCAACCGCCCTTCCCTTTTCGTTGCGCACCTCGGCGCGCAGGGTAACGGTGGTATCGCGGTCGGCAGACAGCACGTAGGCCACCTTGACCTCGGCGCTCTCCGCGCTGACGGTGGGGGTGGTGATAAAGGCATCCCACGGCTCTACGCGCACGTCGCCCCCCGTCCACATATATACGTCACGGTAGATACCGGCGCCCGAGTACCAGCGGGTAGAGGGCTGCATATCGTTGGTATTGATCTCCAGCTTATTGGTAATGCCGGGGCGCAGATAGTCGGTCAGATCCAAAAGAAACGGGGCGTAGCCGTGCGGGTGCTTGGCGAGCCAGTCATGGTTGAGCACATATTCGGCGCAGGCATAGGCACCGTCTACATCCAGAATATGATGCTTGCCCTCCTCTGGGGTGAAAAACTTTGTGTAAAAGCCCACACCGCCCACAAAAAAGCCATTTGCGGCACCGCCGGGTGCCTTCGGGTCGCGGGGCTGGGTGATGCTGTAATCGTTTGGCAGGTCGATCTTGATACGGCCACCCGTGCCGGGGGCGGAAAGATACCAGTCCTTAGAGAACAATGTTTTACGCATAACAGGAACTCCTTGTAGAACGAAGATATGGTGGTATCTTCATTGTAACACAAATACCAGAAAAATCAATATCAAAAAATGACAAAGTACGCTTTTTCGTGAATTACAAAAAGCGCCCTATGCCATAGTGAGCACTGTAACAAAACAAGGCCCCTTCTTTCCTTCTAAAGATTAAGGGCTGGCGGTTAGTTACCGCCAGCCCTTGCTCTGTATTCTTTTTTGTTAGGGCAGCCCCAACCACATGGATGTCATATGCCTTTGCTTTCCTCTGATATAAGCCTAAGCTTGACAGCTTATTTTAATTTCCCCAATTTTGCCGTATTCGCAATAACGATCAGCATAGTTTCCGCATCAAGCGCCTGCTCGGGATTGATATTTACGTTGACCTTTTCGCCTTTTTTGATGGCGACGATGTTAATGCCGTATTTTTTACGTAGATTCAACTCGATCAGATTCTTTCCGCACCACTCATCCTTCACGTCTATCTCGACAATAGACACATCCCTTGACAGAGAGATCATATCGATAAAGCCAGAGCTGAGCAGGTTCTTGGCCAGGCGCACGCCTGATTCTTTTTCGGGAAAGACCACCTGATCCGCGCCTACGCGAAGCAATATTTTTTGCTGCATCTCGTTGGCGCATTTTGCGATAACCGTTTTAACACCCGCCTCCTTACAAAGCGTTACCGCCATGACACTTGCCTCAAGATTGCTCGCCATACAAACGATAACGGTATCAATGTTGCCAATTCCCAGGCGGGAGATGACCTCTGCATCGGTCACGTCGGCACACTTACACACGGGCAGATATGCTGCTGCATCGTTGATAATTCTTTCCTCGGCATCTACGGCGATCACCTCCATACCGCTCTCTACAAGCTCTCTTGCCACGGCTGTGCCGTATCTTCCAAGTCCAAAGACTGCGTATGTTTTCTTTGCCATCACAACCTTCTCCTTATCCTATACTAATATCTTCCATCGGTTCAGAAATGACGTTCTGACTTTCATTTTTACTGCCAAGCGCCACCGCCAGTGATATGGGGCCAACCCTGCCGAAATACATGGTTACTATGATAATCAGCTTGCCGAAGGTGTTAAGGGTTGCTGTCAGATTTCTTGAAAGCCCTACCGTTGCCGTTGCGCTGACCGTTTCATAAACGACATCAAGAGCAGATGCGTTGCTCGTTGCCATCAAAAGCACGGTTGAAGCGGCGCATATTGTAAAAAACGCTACCACTACGGCAACAGCCTTTTTTACCGTTCCCTCTGAAATGCGGCGACCGAACAGGGTCGCGCTGTTCTTATTTCTGATAGTAGCAGCCGCCGAGCAAACGAGAACGGCAATGGTTACTGTTTTCATACCGCCTGCTGTTCCCACGGGTGAACCGCCGATCAGCATCAGCATGATCGATACAGCGGCAGAGGCATTCGTCAGCGCCTCTTGAGGAACAGAGGCAAAGCCCGCAGTTCTCGTAGTGACCGATTGGAAGAAGGATACTTGAATTTTATCGAAAAGGGACATTTCTCCAATGGTCGCCGGATTTGCGTATTCAAAAATAAATATAAGAATCGCACCGATGAAAATGAGCCCCGCGGTAACGACAATGGCGACCTTTGAGTGCAAGGTCAGATGCCTAAATAATTTGCGGTTTCTTTTTGAACGACTTCGAACAACACGAAGCACATCCCACCATACGATATAACCGAGACCGCCGAGAACGATGAGCGCTGAGGTGACGATATTGATCAAGGGATTTGTGGCGTAATTGCAAAGGCTGTTTTCAGCAATGATGTCTATGCCTGCGTTACAGAAGGCGGAAACCGAATTGAATACCGATATCCATATGCCCCTTGCACCAAACGCGGGAACAAACACAAGCATATACAAAACGGCCCCTATTCCTTCAACGATCAGCGTGCCGAACAATACGTTCTTAACGAATTTCGCAAGCCCTGACATCGTATTGAGATTGAAGGAATCCTGAATCAGCAATCGGTCGCTAATACCCATCTTTCTATTGAGAAGAAGCATCAACCCCGACATGATGGTGATAATACCAAGGCCACCTATCTGTATTAAAAGCAATATGACGATCTGCCCGAATACGCTCCACGTAGACACCGTGGGAAGCGTAACAAGTCCTGTCACGCAGGTGGAGGTGGTTGCCATAAAGAGTGCTTCGATGTACGGAACGGCTCTGCCATTAGCAGAGCTTATCGGTAATGCCAACAGCACACTTCCTGCGAGGATGGTCATAAGGAAACTAAGCAATATGATCTGTGTGGTTGAGAGTGTGAGTTTCTTTTTCCTAACCATAAGATTTTCCTCAAAAAAGCATAAAGGAACCATCGTCCTCTGCAGCCAGCTGGTTCCTTTTTACAATGATTCGTTTTTTGTAATTATATCACCTTTTTTCGATCATGTCAACCTTTATTTTGGGCGACAACGTTATGAAACAACGCTACCGCTGCTATCTGAAAGATAATTCACCAGTAAAATAACAACACTGGTAATGATCATCACCACACCGACCACGCGATTTAAGGTCTTTGCATTAGCCTTGTTGGCAATTTTTGCGGCGATTCTTGCCCAAAGCAGCGTAAACAAAACGCATAGCACGAGGCAAAGAACATCGGGCATTCCTCCGATCATAAAATGGCTGATACCACCTGTCAGCGCCGTAAACGCCATAATGAACACGCTTGTACCGACGGCCAAATGCATGGGATATCCAAGAAAGGATGTCAAAACGAGCAGCAGCATCATTCCACCGCCTGCACCGGCAAATCCACAAATAAAGCCAACGAGCACGCCGCCAACGATCGCCTTGATCAGCCTGTTTTTCGAAGAGCTTTCTTCCAATTGCTCTCTCGTTTTGTTAACGGGCTTCAAAAGGAAGCGAAGACCAATGATAATCAGTGCTATCTGCATCGTGCCGCTCATAGCCTGCTCGGGTAAAAGGCTTGCCACCAGACTGCCGTTCATCGTTACGACCAGCACGCTGATCAATAAGGGCAGGCTGTTTTTGACGTCTAAGTTTCCGCTTTTCTTATAGGTATATGCGCTAACAAGGCTTGCCAAAACATCGCTGATCAATCCTATTCCAACTGCATCATAGGCAGGCACTCCTAAAAAGGTTATCAGCATGGGGCCAATAACCGCAGCAGCGCTCATACCGGCAAAGCCAGTTCCAATACCTGCGCCCGCACCGGCGAGAAAGCACACAAGTATTGTGATCAGAATATCCCCCATACGTACCTCCATTAAGCGATCTATTGATAAAATATTTTATCTTATTTTTATGAATTTTTCTACCAATTTAACCGCTGATTGCTTTTTTCTAATAAAATATCGGGGGGCGACCACGAAGGCCGCCCCCTGTTGATTGTTCAGTTAAGGCATTAAAGCGATCTGCATGCCGCGTCATACGCTCCATAAGCGCTTGCTTGCGGCGCATTAACTAAGCAGCGAGGCTTTTGTTATAAGCAAGCAATGACGTTAGAGGCGAACTCCTCTGTCTCGGCAGACGGCAGGATCTCGCTCGTCAGCTCGGCAAAAAAGCCTGTAATATGTGTTTCGGTAAAATAGTGGCCGGCCTCCAGCAGGTTGATGCCCATTTCAGGTGCCTCTACCATCACGTTATAGCCAATGCGGCCGGAAAGATAGGTGTCAGCCCCCGAGGAAAGGGCAGCCGCCACAAAATCCTTACCGTCGCCACCGCAAACGGCTACACGCTGCACGGGCAGGTCGGCATCGGCCGCCAGCACCATGGGGCTGCCCAGCACGCTTTTCACGCGGGCGGCAAAATCGGCAAGCGACATGGGTGCGGGCAGGTCGCCCACACGGCCGATCATCTCCCCCGCCTCGCCAAACAGCGAAACGGCAGAAAGGCCGAGCAGCTCGGCCAGGCGGTCATTGACACCGTCAATCACCGCATCGGCGCGGGTATGCAGCGAGATCACCGAAATGCCGGCGCGCAACAAGCGCATGGCCTTACGGGCGATGTGATTATCCGGATCCAGCGCGCGCAGCGGGCGAAACAGGAGCGGGTGGTGCGAGATGATCAGATCAAAGCCGTATTCCTCGGCATATTCCACGGCCTCTGCCGTTACGTCCAGCGTGCAAAGCACGCGGCGCACCTCACGCTCGCCATCCGGCGTGAGCATTAAGCCGTCGTTATCCCACTCGCAGGAAAGCGAAGGGGAAACACGGTCGCATAGGTGTTCGTAAAACTGTTTTACCGTCATAGCGTCACCTGTAGCCATAAGAGAGTCGAACACATAAGGTTTTCATCGGCAAATATTGGTCTATTCATCGGCAAAAAATCTTGCAATATCTTATATTGCTGCGTTTTTTGCCTCGCCTAACCGCAATATTTGCTCGGTGAAAACTGCGCGCCCCCTATGGCGGAAAAATTTTAGTGGATTTTGTCGCAGCGAGCCGCAGGAAAGTGAGCACTTTGCAAGGTGAGCTACGGCGAAAGACGCAAAAATTTTCCGCCATAGGGCTTGTGTGTTCGACTCTCTTATGGCTAAGCTTGTTGTAATGAAAGAAGAGCGGCGAGCAGGGCTTCGTCCTCCTCGTCGGTCAGGGATGCACCTTCAAGTGCCCTTTTCTTTTCCTGCAGGGCGGTAATTCTTCTGGCAAGCAGCTCGGCAAAGCAATCACGCTCCTCCTCGCTCTCACACAGGGGGCGGCCCACCTCGGCCTCGGCTGGGGTCAGCGTGCGGCGCACGCCGTCATGCTCGACACACAGGCAGGTATATACCCGCCCGGCTGCGCGGCAAGGCCGCTCAGCAAGGATGGCAAAGCCCTCGCTTGCCAAATAGCGGCGCAGCGTGGCTGCGCGCGTCATCGGCTGCAGGATCAGGCGTATGCCCGCCTCGCGCACGAAGGGGGAGGCCGACAAAATATCCACGATCAGCTCGCCACCCATGCCGCAAATGGCAATATCGGTCAGACCGTGATGCTCTAACCCTTGCAGGCCGTTGGTCAGCACGGTCTCTACCCGCCCTGCCATACCGGAGGCGGCAATATGCGCCCGGGCACGCGAAAGCGGCCCTTCCCCAATATCAGCTGCGATGGCGCGCGTGATCCTGCCCTGCTGCAGCAGGTGCAGGGGCAGGTACGCGTGGTCTGTCCCAATATCGGCAAACACCGCACCGGGGCGAACAAAGGATGCCGCCGCCAGCAATCTGCCGTCTGAGAGTGCCTTCATCTTATTTCTCGAGGAAATTATTGATGGTCTTTACCAGCTCGTCAGCATCGGTGCCGTGAACGGCGCAGGCCTGCTCAATGCTCTCGCCACGGGAGGCGGGGCAGCCAAGGCAGTGCATGCCGATGGCAAAGAAGAACTGGGCGGTTTCCGGATTGGCATCCAGAACGTCACCGATAATAGACTGTTTCGTTACTTTCATGTTTGAAATCCTTCCTTTCTTAGGTTATTATCATTATAAATAATCGCGGCTTTTCTGTCAAGCCCTTTTTCTGAAAAAGCTCCTTTTTCAGTATGCCCCATCACAAAGATCGCGGTTATTCCATATTCTGTCGATATCCTGGTATTTTCCGGCGGTGTACTTGATTTTTTTTTGAAGATGTGTTATACTGTAAAAAAAAGAACGGTTTTATTTGTATAAACAGGAGGATCCTATCCCTTGATCATCGCACTTGAAGAAGCGAAGCGGCAGCTGGTAGACATGCGTGCCGACCTGGTAGAATTGAAATCCGCCCTCCGTATTGATGCCTTAAAGGAACGGGCAGCCGAGCTGGAGGCGGCATCCTTAGAGCCTAATTTCTGGAATGACGCGGCAAAGAGCACCCGCGTGATGCAGGAAATTAAGCAGATGAAGGACACTATTGAAGAATACGAAACGCTCTGCACCCGGTTAGAGGATGCTGTCGTACTGGCCGAAATGGCGATCGAAGAGAACGATGAGGGCTCTTTGGAGGAGGTACAGGCAGAGCTTGATTTTGTATTGAAGGAAGAGGAGCGCATGCGCATTGCCGTACTGCTCTCCGGCCCTTATGATAAGAACAACGCCATTCTTGCCTTTCACCCGGGTGCCGGCGGCACCGAGGCACAGGATTGGGCCTCTATGCTTTACCGTATGTATACCCGCTGGGGCGATGCCCACGGCTTTACGGTCAAGCTGGTTGACTGGTTAGACGGTGATGAGGCAGGCCTGAAGAGTGCCACCATTATGATCGAGGGCACCAATGCCTACGGCTATCTGAAGAGCGAAAACGGCGTTCACCGCCTGGTGCGTGTTTCCCCGTTTGATGCCTCCGGCCGTAGACAGACCTCCTTTGCCTCTGTTGAGGTACTGCCGGAGTTTGATGATGCAGACGAAAGCTCGATCGAGATCCGGCCTGAGGATATTGAGGTCACGGCCCACCGCTCCAGCGGCGCGGGCGGCCAGCACATCAACAAGACCGATTCGGCCATTCGTATCGTGCACCTGCCCACCGGCATCGTGGTTGGCTGCCAGACCGAGCGTAGCCAGCTGCAGAACAAGGAAACGGCTATGAAGATGCTCCGCTCGAAGCTGCTGGCCATCAAGCAGCAGGAAAAGCTGGATCGAGTTGAGGATATTCAGGGTGTGAAGAACAACATCGAATGGGGCTCTCAGATCCGCAGCTACGTATTCATGCCCTATACCCTGGTAAAGGATAACCGCACCGGCTTTGAAAACGGCAATGTTTCCGCCGTGATGGACGGTGATCTTGACGGCTTTATCAACGCCTATCTGAAGATGAACGCCGGCAAGGAGCAATCAAAATAATCTACCACATTATATAAAGGAGAGAAATACCATGAAAAAACGCTTTTCCCTGAAAGAGACCCGTTTGTTTATCGCGCTGGCATTGCTGGTACAATCTATCTCATTTTTCATTATGTTTATCATCCTCTGTGTCAAGAAGAAGAGCATTGCCGCCGCTTTCCTGGCTGTTTCGGCCATGGGTGGCAGCACGGCCGGCTATCTGCTCTGGCAGCTGAAGGAGGAGACCGATGCTGAGTTTGATGCCGCCCGTGAAGCATTAGAAAACGATGAGTATTTAGAGTTTGACGAGGCACGCATCGCCGCCGACCTGGCACACGGCTCGGTAGACGAGGACGTGGAGGAGGACGGCGTGGCCGATTTCATCCCCTGCGAGGAAAACGTCTCTGAGGACGAATTTAAGTAAGACGTGAAGAGCGCCGTACATTGTACGGCGCTTTTGTATTTATTCTTGGTACAGCTCGTCAATGCTGACGCCAAGCACCTGCGCAATGGCAAACAGCTCAATATCGGTCACCGTGCGGGAATAGTCCTCTATCCGCGAGACAGAGCCGCGGCAAACGTACACCCCCTGCAGCTCCAGCCTGTTCGATAGCGCCTGCTGGCTCATTTTCATTTTCATACGCAGCTTTTTCAGATTGCCACCTATCAGATTTTTTCTCTCTCCATCGATCAAACGAGCCATGCTTATCTGCTCCTTCCATTTTTGTCTTGACAAAGGACATATCTTATGATATACTATGTTCGCCTTTTAGTTGTCCTACAACAAGACAAAAATGATTTTCGTTATTTTCAACAAGTGTTTACAATAGACAGTTATCAGCCGATGAGAAGCAAGTGGTAGGCAAAACGCTTTCCTACAAGTAACCTTTTTCTATAAACACCACAGGGCAGAGATCTCTATTCTCTGCCCTGCTACTTTTTTCAACTGCGCAGCGAATACCACCGCGAAGCAATAGAACGCGCCACAGGCAAATAGCGTTGCGCCCGGGGCACAACGCCTACGCCGGTCTTTTTTTATTCCCTGCCAGGCTTTGACAAAATGCGCCGTGCGGGCGTGCTACAATGAACAAGCAAACGAAAAATGAAAAGGATGTAACCATGACGACCGCCAAGGAAACGATGCGTGTCTCTTTTGAAAACGGGTGCCTGACCGTATGCCCCGCAGGAGAGATCGACCACCACAGCGCCCGCGCCATGCGCGAGGAGATCGACAGGCAGATATGCCACTACAAGCCGGGGCAATTTACCCTTTCCCTATCCCATATTCGCTTTATGGATAGCTCAGGCCTTGGCCTGATCTTAGGCAGGCTGGCGGTTTGCCGCCGGTTTTCCTGCCCTATGCGCCTGCGCGATGCCGATGCCCGCATGCTAAGGATCTTTCGCATGGCGGGCCTTGGCCGCATGCAGGATCTGAAGATAGACGGAATGGATACGGAGGAAATGAAATGAACAACACACCCATCAACGAGCTGAAGCTGAAGCTACCCTCTCTTTCGGTCAATGAAGGCGCCTGCCGCGCGATCGTAGCCGCCTTTTGCGCCCAGTTAGACCCCAATATTGAAGAGCTGGCCGATATCAAGTGCGCCGTTTCTGAGGCGGTGACCAACTGCATCGTGCACGCCTACGGTGGGCGTGGCGGCACCATCTACATAACCGTGGGGCTATACGAGGGCAGAGCGATCCGCATTGAGGTGCGCGACCGTGGCTGCGGCATTGCCAACGTGAAGGAGGCCATGCAGCCGCTCTTTACCACCGACCACACAGGCGAGCGCAGCGGCATGGGCTTTTCAGTCATGGAGAGCTTTATGACCCGTCTGCGCGTGCACTCTACCCTTTCGCGCGGAACGCGTGTTACCATGTGGAAGCAGCTTGCATAGCCCCGGCAAGTGAGGAAGCATGAACGAAGAAGTCACCCCCAAAAAAGAGATCAACGAAAAATTTAGAGATAACCCTGCCCTGATCGCGGCCGCACAGGCAGGCGACCGCCGCGCCGCTGACAGGCTGGTGCGGCAAAACGGTGGCCTGGTCAATCACATTGCCGTGCGCTTTCTTGGCCGCGGCTGCGAGTTAGAGGATCTGATCGGCATTGGCAATCTTGGTCTCTTAAAGGCCATTCGCACCTTTGACCCGGCGCGGGAATGCGCCTTCTCGACCTACGCGGTGCCCTTGATCTTTGGCGAGATACGCCGCTTTTTGCGCGATGATGGGCCGATTAAGGTCTCGCGCACGCAAAAGCGCCTAGGGGCCCAGCTGGCCGCCGAGCGTGAGCGGTGCATTGCCGCCGGCATGGGTGAGCTGCGCCTTTCCGAGCTGGCGGCGCGCTGCGGCACCACACCTGAGGAGGCCGCCGCCGCGCTGGATGCCATTGCCCCGGTGGCCTCGCTTTCCGACGTGATCTATAACGATGAGGATAGTCCCACCATTGAAAGCACGCTGTCTGACGAGGACGAGGCATCCCGCCAGTTTGACAAGCTGGCCATTCGTGCCGCCATTGATAAGCTGCCCGATCTGCGCCGCAAGATCATCCTTTTGCGCTACTTTCGCGATTATTCGCAAAGCGAAACGGCCGCCGCGCTCGGCTTAACGCAGGTCAAGGTCTCGCGCGAGGAGAAAAAGATCCTTGCCTTTCTGCGCGGCGAGCTTTCTGAGGAATAGTTTTGTTAATAAAATGTGAATAATTGCCCAAATGCCTTGATTTTTCCACCAAGGGTGCTACAATATAAGCAGATTTAGCACTCAAAGTTCGCGAGTGCTAAAACACAGTAAAATTTTGCCAAGAGGCATGGAGGATATGAATATGACCATTAAACCGTTAGGTGACCGCGTTGTTGTTTGCGCGGCAGAAGTCGAAGAGACCACCAAGACCGGCATCATCCTGCCCGGTAGCGCCAAGGAAAAACCCCAGATTGCTGAGGTTGTTGCCGTTGGCCCCGGCGGTATGGTAGACGGTAAGGAAGTTACCATGTCGGTAAAGGTTGGCGATCGCGTGATCGTTAGCAAGTATGCCGGCACCGAGATCAAGTGTGACGGGCGTGAATACAACATCGTGCGCAACGATGACATTCTCGCTATCGTAGAATAAGGAGGAAAGACCCATGGCAAAGAATATTCTGTATGGCATTGAAGCAAGAAACGCCCTGCTCCGCGGTGTGGATCAGCTGGCAGATACCGTTAAGATCACCCTGGGCCCGAAGGGCAGAAACGTGGTGCTTGACAAGAAGTTTGGCACCCCGCTGATCACCAACGATGGTGTGACCATCGCCAAGGAGATCGAGTTGGAGGATGCTGCTGAGAACATGGGCGCCCAGCTGGTACGCGAGGTTGCCTCTAAGACTAACGATGCCGCTGGTGACGGCACCACCACCGCTACCCTGCTGGCACAGGCCCTCATTCACGAGGGGATGAAGAACGTGGCTGCCGGCTGCAACCCGATGGTGCTGCGCAAGGGCATTGCCAAGGCTGTTGACGTGGCTACCACCGCGCTGCTGGCCAATTCCAAGAAGGTAAACGGCACGGCCGATATCGCCCGTGTTGGTACCATCTCTGCCGGTGACGAGTTCATCGGCCAGCTGATTGCTGACGCTATGGAAAAGGTTTCTGCTGACGGTGTCATCACCGTTGAGGAATCCAAGTCTGCCGAGACCTACTGCGAGGTGGTTGAGGGTATGCAGTTTGACCGCGGCTACCTTTCCCCCTACATGGTAACCGATACCGATAAGATGGAGGCCGTTTTGGACGACGCGCTCCTTCTCATCACCGACAAGAAGATCTCGAACATTCAGGACATTCTGCCCCTGCTTGAGCAGATCATGCAGGCCGGCAAGAAGCTGGTCATCATCGCCGAGGACGTAGAGGGCGAGGCACTGACCACGCTGGTGCTGAACAAGCTGCGCGGTACCTTTACCTGCGTGGCTGTCAAGGCCCCCGGCTTTGGCGACCGCCGCAAGGAGATGCTGCGTGATATCGCTACCCTGACGGGCGGCGAGGTGATCACCGACGAGCTCGGCCTTGACCTGAAGGAGACCGGCATTGCCCAGCTGGGTCGCGCAAGACAGGTAAAGATCACCAAGGAGAATACCATCATCGTTGACGGTGCCGGCGAGGCTGACGATATCCGCGCACGCGTTGCGCAGATCCGCGCAGCGCTGGAGACCACCACCTCTGATTTCGACCGTGAAAAGCTGCAGGAGCGCCTGGCTAAGCTGGCCGGCGGTGTAGCCGTGATCAAGGTTGGTGCCGCTACCGAGACCGAGATGAAGGAAAAGAAGCTGCGCATCGAGGACGCGCTGAACGCCACCAAGGCTGCCGTAGAAGAGGGCATTGTTGCCGGCGGCGGTACCGCGTTTGTCAACGTTATTGGTGAGGTTGAAAAGCTGGTTGCTTCGCTGGAGGGCGAGGAGCAGGTTGGTGCCCGCATCGTAGCCAAGGCGCTGGAGGCTCCTATGCGCCAGATCGCTGAGAACGCAGGCTTTGACGGCGGCGTGATCATCGACAAGATCAAAACGGCTGAAAAGGCCGGCTACGGCTTTGATGCTGCCCGTGAGGTATATACCGACATGGTAGAGGCCGGCATCGTAGACCCGACCAAGGTAACGAGAAGTGCCCTGCAGAACGCCGCATCGGTTGCAGCCACCGTGCTGACCACCGAGGCTGTGGTTTCCGACAAGAAGGAAGAAAATCCTGCCCCCGCAGCAGCCCCCGGCATGGGTGGCGGCATGGGCGGCATGTATTGATCCCTGCCTAAATAGCAAAAACGCCCCCGTGTGTTGCACGCAACACACGGGGGATTTTTGTTTTTGATTCCGCCAGGACGGAGTTTTACTACAGCATCCGTTTTTCGATCTCTAAGCTATCTATAAAGCAAAGCGCTTCATCACGGCCCATATCTTCAAGGCTCCAGACCTCTACCAAAAAATCATCGTATGCCACTCTCATAGTAGGATGTCCATCCGGCGTGGTAGGCTCGCACGATGCGCAGGATTTCAGAAACGTATTTTCCACTTCCCGCCGTATCGTCCACACACCTTGCTCGCCATGCTTGGTCGTGATATACTCTACCAGGATATGATCTGCCTTTCCTCTCCAGGCCTCGTATTGTTCTTGCGCTGAGAATGCAGGATTCGCTTTGATGCCTTTTTTGAAGGACACACCTGCTTCTCCCCATGGTGTAGTCACCGTATACCGGATCTCAAAAGGACGGGATGTGTAGTTTTCTGTGATTGTCAATTCTTGTATGTCACCCACGTCAGGAATTGGTAGATAGCCAATTTCATGGAGCTGATGATACGCCTCCATAAAGTGCCCCCAATTTCTTGTTGTCAAAAAAGGGTATTTTTCTGTAAAAGGAGACTCCCAGTTGACGAACCCTTCATAATTTTCATCCGTAATGATCAAATTATCCCAGTCGGAAATATGAGATCGCACTTCTTCATCCTGCAGGGCAGCAACAAAATTCTCAATATCAGCGGTTGAAAAAGAGGGCGGAGGTGACATTGTCAATCCTGGAGTGCTTAGCAAGGAAGAAACAAGAACAAGAGCAAGTAAAAAGCATAAGAAACGGCCTTTCTTCATGATGCTGTTCTCCTCCTTTAGCAATATTCATATAAATACATAGATATTTCGGCATAGCACGCATCGCAATATATACTTGTGTCTATAGTATACCATATTCCACCAGGCACTGTCAATGCCGCATGGTGCGCAAAGATATATAAATTGTGCATAGCATCACATTATGCAAAACAAATATCCCCCCGTGTAACGGGGGGATATTTGTTATTTATCTTTTGCGTGCGGCGCGGCGCTTGCGGCAGCAGGCACCGATGGCAAGCACGGCCAGCAGCATCAGCGCGCAGGCAGCCCCGTCAAGCGAGGAGCCGCAGCCGCCGGCTGCTTCGCCATTGGCCGTATACACGGCGGTAAAGGTTTGGTTGCCGGTGGCGGTCATGCCCTCGGTGTACCCTTCCCACTTGCCGGTGTAGCCCTCCTTTGTGGGAACGGCGGGTGCCGTAATGGCAGCGCCGGCTGCCAGCTGCAGCTCGGAAACGGTGTTGCCATCTGCCACGAATTTCACCGTATACAGGCCAGCGCCATCCGTCTCGGCCTCTACCTTAAAGGTCATATCCCCGGTCAGCAGCACGCCCTTTTCGTAATCGAGCAGGGTCTTGATCGTGTGGGTGCCGGTAGCATCCTCAACCGTGGTAGGAGGCGGAAGAATGATCGTGCCGTAATCGGCCGTCTTTTCATAATAGACGTATCCGCTTTCGGCATCGGCAAAGCGATAGGTGTACTTGGCAGGGGTCAGCTCGTAGGCCGCGCGCGCGATCACGGCGCCACCTGCGGGCAGCTCGTCTGCCAGGCCATCCCCATTCAGATCCCAACCGGCAAAGGTGTAGGTGCCCTTTTCATCGGTATAGGTCTCCTCTACGGGGGGAACGACCAGCTTTCCACCCTCGGCATAGTTGGCGGCGATCATGCTGCCATCTGCCGCATAGAAGGTAGAAAGACCGTTCTTCAGCATCTCGGTCATTTCATCCACCGTGCAGGTGAAGGAGAGACCGGCGCCAAGGAAAAATTCCTTTTGCAGCTCGGTGCCGCTGTTGCTGCGGCCGATCATCAGCTTCAAAACGTCCTTCTCTGCCGATTTCTGGAAGCGACCAAAGGTGCTATTCGGAATAACCAGCCAGCCCTGGAAGGCTGCCGGCAAAATAACCGTACCGTTCAGAGGAACCTTAGTGACTGTCCCTTTGGCGTTAACCAGGTATACGTCACCCTTGATGCCGTCACCACTCTGGTGCGAGAATTTGCTACCCTTATAAAGGTGGAAGCTGTAGCCGCCCTTGGCGCCCGGCGCATCGATCCAGATGGCGTAGCCGGTGGGCGCCTCCTCTAACAACGGCATATCCAGCTGCATCAGAGCTGTGTAGGTATACTCCTTCTGCCCATCCCAGTTCACCTGAATGGCGTGGCCGGTGGGCGAGGCGGCATAGGCGGTATCCTTGGCGCTCAGGATCGTACGCCCACTCTGTATGTTCAGGTAGTAGGAGATCGCATCCGTGGTACCGTTCCAGAACTGAGCAACCGCAGAGGTCTTGCGGTAAATGGCAACAGCGGTCAAATCAGCGGTGATGGTGGTGGGCAGCTCGTCTGCGCTGCCGTCATCATCCAGATCCCAGCCGACAAAGTAGTCGCCCGGCTGATGCGCTGCCAGCTCTGCCGCTGTGGGAGCAACGATCTCCTCGCCGGCACCGGCCTGGCCCTTTTGGATCATATCGCCATTCTCATCGGTAAAGGTATATGTCTTTTTAGCGGCATCCTTCAAAAGTGCTACCGCTGTAAAGTCTCCTGCCACTCGCTCGGGCAGCGCCTCAGCGGCGCCGTCACCATCCAGATCCCAGCCTAACAGGTTCTGCACACCGGGGGCACGAACGGCATTGCCGTAGGCGTCAGTCTTATTACGCAGCTCGGTAGTGCCGTCTGCATCATAGAAAACATAGGTATACTGCTGGTCGGCGGCGGTATATACGGCCGTGGCGCTGAGATTGTCGTTCAGCGTAGCGGGCAGGCTGTCTGCCTGGCCATCACCGTCTATATCCCAACCGGCAAAGGTATAGGTATACTGCCCGTCTGCCGCCTTGACAGGGGGATTGGGCGCGGTCAGCGTGCTGCCGTCTGCCACCGTGCCGCTGGCTACCGTGGCACCGTTTTCATCATAGAAGGCGTAAGAGGAAACACCCTCGTGCTTATAGCCGCCCTCGTTGGGAATGACCACGTCGGCCTCGGGCACCCAGTTATCGTTCCCCAGCTCGCGCGCACGGAAGATGGCGCCGCCCTCATACACGTCTACAATGTAGAAGCCGGAGCGGGAATATTCACCGGTGTTACCAACCATGGCGGGCTGGTTTACGTAATGCCCCTTACCCTCCTGATAGACAAAGGCGCTGGTAAAGCCGTAATGGCCGTGGCCGGAGCTGACAACGGCAGAGGGGTGGCGGGCGATCACGTCCTCAAAGGTATCGGGCGATTCACCGTCTACGAGCACGCGGGCGGCGTACTGGTGCACCAGCACGAAGATGGGGCGGCCATCCTCATTCTCAGAAAGCGTTTCATCCAGCCAGACCAGGTTTTCCGGTGTCAGATAGCAATCGTCGGGTGCCTGGCGGCAAGGGTTGAGCATGATAAAATGGTAGCCGTTGATCCACTTATCAAAGCACAGGGTATCTACACCCTCCTGCTCCATATAGAAGGGCACGGCCGCCTCGTAGGAGCCCTTGGGGTACTTTTTCACCCACGAGCCGCGCACATCATGGTTGCCGAGAACGCTGGTGATCGGAATCGGCTCGCCCTGGCTGTTTTTGTAGTCATAATTCTTTACAAACTGATAGTAATTATCCAGCTCGTTATCGGCGGGGGTGTCGAGGGACATGCCGTTATCAGACAAGTCACCCAGCACAAAAACACCAGCCGTATCGGGATTATAGTCTCGAATATCATCCAGCGCGGCCTTAAAATTGCCGGTATTATCGCTATTGGAGATATGCGTATCAGACAAGAACGCAATGGTCATAACGAAGGGCGTGCTTTCGATCTCGCCGTACTTATAATCATACATATAAGCTGCATGCGTTTCTGCCATGGTGGCGACCACCTCCTGCTGCATCTCGGCAGTCATGGAAGCGATCTCCTCCTTCACCGTGGCGTATTCCACCAGCATATCGCCACGCACGGCGCGCTGGTACTCGCTTGCCGGCTCTAAGGCCATGGCCAAGGCAATATAATCGTCGATCGAGGTTGGGGCTTCTTCAGCGGCGGCCGGCATAGCCAGCATAGGCACCGAAAGAAGCAGCATCAGTGCCGCTAAGCATACGGCAAGAATACGTGTTTTCATGGTATTACCTCACAAAAAATTTGTCTACTCTCTTATTTTATCATGTAACCAAACAAATGTCAACCAAGCTTTCCTATTAAGAAATAAAAAACCATTCTTGGAAAAAAGACACCGGCTATTGCGCGGCGATCGCACACCAGGCAGCAACCAGCGCCTGAAGCGAGCAGGCAGCATTGGCCGGGCTGGTTGAGGGCAGGCAGACGGCCGGGCGACCGATCACCGGCTCGATCAGCCTTTTATAATAGCGCTCTGCCGTTTTGCCGTTAACATAGATCGCGCCGATGGGGTTTTCTGCCAGCAGGGGGCGCAGGTCATTTGCCCGCACCTCGCTGATGCTGCTATCGGCACTGCCAACGATGCGGCAGGAACCGATCACATCCCACAAGGCAATATGGCGGCGGTGCAAAAGCGCCTTTTTCTCGGCTACCGTTTTTGGCACGGCTTCCCCATACACCGCCGCCAGCACGCGCCAAAAGCGGTTTTGCGGGTGGCCGTAGAAATAGGCCGTTTCACGCGAGGCAACAGACGGAAAGCTGCCAAGTATCAAAATCTTCGCCTGCCCATCCGCCTCCGGCGGGATGGGGTGAAGCACGGTCTCCCCTCTCATAGCAACACCTCCTATCACGTTAAAAACGTGGGGGTGCCCTTCAAAAGGCACCCCGTTATATTAAAAGAAATTCGCGTGCAGATAGTCGCTGCTCTGCTTCAGGCTTTCAAACGGGTCGCCCGGGCAGGTATCCTGCTCTACCACAAAGTGCTTGACCCCCGTATTGATCGCAGTCTCGATAATGCCCTGCCAATACAGGTTGCCGTTGCCGATCTCGGTGATGAATTGTGGCGGCTCGTTCGTTTCGCTTTTGGCCATATCCTTAAGGTGCAGAATGTCTACGCGGCCCTTGCACTTTTCGATCCACGCGCGCACGTCGCCACCACCGTGCTGTACCCAATAGGTATCCAGCACGAAGCCGGTGTTTTCCGGATCCATACCCTCTAACAGCATGTCCATGATCAGCTTGCCGCCCACACGGCGGAACTCGTGGCTGTGGTTATGATAGGTGAAGCGGAAGCCGCGCGCACGGATCCGCTTGGCCAGCTCGTTCACGCGGGCAATAAATTCTGCGTATTCCTCGGCCGTTTGCTTAAAGCAGCCGCCAATACCCATGATCTTAGTGCCAAGCAGATCGTGGTTATCCATCATCAGCTCGGTCTCACTATACATTTTGTCAAAATTATCGTGCGTGCCAACAATGGTAAGGCCCGCCTCACGCGCCAGACGGCCAAACACGTCATACGGCACAGCACAGCCGGCGGTCTGTACCTCGTCATAACCAAGCTTCTTCAGCTTTTCAAAGCTGACCTTGATATCCTCTTCATTCTTCATAAAGTCGCGAATGGTGTACAGCTGTACACCAATCTTATTTAATTTCTGCATAGGCTCCTCCTTTTTTTGCGCAGGGCGCTTTGCTTCAGTATAGCACAACGCATCTGAAAAAGCAACCGTTTTACATATTTTCCCACGTAAAGCGCACGCGGCGCGTAGGCACGTCTGCCTCTGCTACGCGAATGCGAATACGGTCACCAATGCGAAGAACCGTATCTGACGAGCGCAGGGATAGATTCTTTTCATCAAAGAAGAAGCTGCCCGGCAACGCCGCCAGCGGAAGCAGCCCCTCGCAGGTGTTTTCCAGCTCGGCAAACAGGCCAAAGGAGGTGATCGAGGAGATCTGCGCATCAAAGCATTCCCCCTCGTGCCGGCGCATATACAGGGTCTTATACAGCGCCTCGATCTCGCGCTCTGCCTCTAAGGCGCGCAGCTCGCCCTCGGTGGCTGCCTCGGCCGCGCGATGGGCGTAGGAGGCATAGCGGCCACCCGCCTCGCCATCCAGCAGCACGGCCTTGACCATGCGATGCGTGGCCAGATCTGAGAGACGGCGGATGGGGGAGGTAAAGTGGCTATACAGCCGAATACCAAGGCCAAAATGGCCGGTAGGCTTTTCACTGTATTCTGCCTTGGCCATGGTGCGCAGCAGGGTGTAGGAGACGGCGCCCGCAATGCCCTTTTCACTTGCCTCGTCTAACACGGCGGCAAAATCAAGGCCGGAAAGCTGCTCCTTTTCCTTCTGCAGGGGGCGGGTATCTAAGCCTAGGTTGTGCGCGTAGAGCACAAAATCCGCAAGCCGCCCCGCCTCAGGCTTATCATGCACGCGGTACACGCAGGGGTAGCCCTTGCCCTGCATCAGGGTGGCAACCCCCTCGTTTGCCGTTAGCATAAACTGCTCGATCATTCGCTCAGCCTCGCCCCGTTCGCGGCTTACGATCTCGGCAGGCTCGCCGTGCTCGTCAAGCAGGATCACCGGCTCTGGCCGCTCAAGTGATAGGGCGCCACGGGCGCGGTTGCGCTTTTCTAACGCCCGGTACAGCTCCCGCATGCGGTCCAGGCTGGCCTGCACCGGGGCATACTTCTTGGCATAGGAGGATGCTTTTCCCTTTTCAAAGAGGTCGTTCACCTCCTCATAAACGCCACGCACGCGAGAACGGATGATCGACCGTGTGACCTGGGTCGAGCGGATCACGCCGCCCTCATCCAGCGTCATCACAGCGGAAAGGGCATATTTATCCTCTCCCGCGTTGAGCGAGCAGGCGCCGTTTGAAAGCGCCTCGGGCAGCATGGGCACCACCTTATCAATAAAATAAATACTGGTGCCACGCAGCATAGCCTCACTGTCCAAGGCCGAGCCGGGGGTCACGTATTCGCTCACGTCGGCAATGTGCACGCCCAGCTGCCAGCCGCCATGCGGCAGGCGGCGCAGCGAAACGGCATCGTCTAAATCCTTGGCGCCGGCACCATCGATGGTGAAGATCACCTCGTGCTCCCGCCGCACACGCCCCTCGGCAGAAAGTGGGCGGGCGGCCTTTTCCTCTGCCTCGGCCACCACGGCGGCCGGGAACACCGTGCGGATCTCCTGTGCGGCCAGCACCGCCTCATAATTGGCGGCGCGGTCACCGGCCGGGCCAAACACGCGCACCACGCGACCACGCAGGCCGCGGGTGCTATTCTTTTCCAGCTCTACCTCTACCTTATCCCCCTCGCGTGCCTGGCCGGGGCCGGGCAGCGTGATCTCATCCGGTAGGCGGCTATCATCCGGCTGCAGGTACCAAAAGGCGTAGGCACGGCGGCCATAGCCGCCCTCGCCACGCATCAGTGTGCCGATCACGGTGCGGTGCGTGGCAGAAAGCACGGTCAGCACCTCGCCCTCGGTCTTTTCCTCTGCCTCGCCGGTGCGATAGGAGGTATAGGCATGGTAGCGCACGCGCACGCGGTCGCCATCCAGCGCGCCGCCGGTAGCGGCGGCAGGGATAAAGATATCCCGCGCCCGATCATCACCCTGCCCCTCCGGCGTTACGAAGCCAAAGCCACGGCTGGTGCCGTGAAAGACCCCTTCCACGATCTGTTTTTTGGTTGCCGGGCGACTATGCTGCCCGCCCGCATGGCGCGCCAGCGCCGCCGCGCGGGCAAATTTCTTTTTTTCTGCCGGGGTACGGCAATCCTCTACGCCAAGCAGCTCTACCTCTGCCGGCGGATAGGCGCGGCGGGCGCGTTTTTTCTCCTCTTGCCGGCGGCCTATCTTTTTCAACAGCTTTTTCTTGTTTTTTCCGTATTGCTTCATCTTTTTCCCTTTTTACATCATTTATACAGGCAAAAGAAAAGCCGACGGTCAACGTCGGCTTTTCTTTGATTATTCAGCACTCTCGGTGGAGCTTTCAACCTTCTGCAGCGAGGAAACCTCGGTGCTTTGGAAGGGAGAGATCGACCAGTTATCAGCCGAGTAAGCGTTCGAGAACTTTGCATCCGGCATCATGATGTACAGAACCAGAACGGCCAGCACAAACACAATACCAATGATCGTTGTACCCATAGACAGCCACTTATTCATATCATTACCCTTTTCCTTACCGAAAAAGGTCTCAGCGCCGCCGGCAATCGCACCGGAAAGACCGTGTGCCTTACCCTGCTGCATCAAAACAGCAGCAACCAGAAATACGCCGAATACAAGCAACAAAATCTCAATAACAAAAACAACAGTGTCCATCGTGAAAACCACTTTCCTCTTCGGAAAAATTCCTTCCTCATTTGCTTATGTACACGGCAGCGCCCTATGGGCATAGGGGTGCCGAGACTTGCGATATGAGTATTATACCACATCTTTTATACAATTGCAAGAGGTATTTTTATATTTTTTTACAGAATTACAGATTTCCGCTCTTAATTTGCGCGTTAAGCAGCGCATCGCAGTTCTTTTCGCTGAAAATGCGCGACATGATCAGCTTTGCACCCATGGCGCGCAGCGCATTAGCCGAGGGCATAGGCATATCGGCAAACTCAGAGGTGTTGATCTGCTTGGATTTGGAAAGGATCTGGTAATACTTGCCGTAAAGCGTGGAGTTGAGCACCACGTACAGGCCGTATACCATGTTGAAATCCATTTCCCGATCGTCTACAAAATCTATGTAGTTGAGCTTGTTATGCGTGCTGATAAAGCGCGCATAGGGAATGTTAGAGGCAAGGTACACGCCGCAGACCAGCGTCTTTTTATCGCTCTTGGCCGGCACACGCTTGATAAAGAGCATATTCTTGTTCTTCTGCAGCAGCGAGGGCACCTCGGGCAACAGATACTGGTTCTTGACCGCTGGGTGCGGGAAGGCAACCTGGCCAAGCTGAATGCTGTTGGGGTGGATCAGCGGAACGGCACCGTCACCCGGCACGTCACGCAGCAGGGCGGGGTGGCGCGTTTGCAGCGTCAGGCCGGTCTTCATGCGCAGGCCAAGCGAGGAAAGCGTGCAGGGGAAGGCCGCTACCTTCTGCAGGATCTCTTCATCGTTCTCGCCCTTCAGCAGCAAAAGCGACTTATCCTCACCGCGCACCACGTCGCCATAGGGCTTTTCGCGATCGTCTGCCAGCTCAACGCTGTCACCATACGAGGCGGTCAGGCGGATGGTCGCAGGATTCTCTTCCTCGTTGCGCAGCAGCAGCAGCATATTTTTGCGGGCATCGTCAGAGAAGCGCTCGCTCTGCGCGTGGTTGAGGAACAGATGCACGCGCTGCAGGGGCGCACGCTCGAACATATACGTGCGGATCTTACCCAGGTAAGCACCGGTCGAAAAGACCACCGGCAGCAGCAGCACTGCCTCGCCACCCGGCGCCAGTGCAGCCGCGCAGGAGGCGGCAAACAGATAACACAGGTCGGTCTCGCCGCTGCAAAGGCGGCGGCAAACGGCATACTCGGCGCTCTCGCTCTTCATCAGCTCGCGCGGCGGGTTCATAATGATCAGGTCATAATAGGTCTTGTCCAGCATGGCAACGCGCGGATCATCCGGCGTCATTTTTCCCTGTGCCAGAATATAGTTTTCCTCTTTTACGGTGTAGTATACGCGTACCTTATAATCGTGGTAGCACTTCTTGCGAATACGCTCCAAATTATCCTTCAGCATGGGCAAAAACGCCTCTGCCGTTTCGTAGCAATCCAGCACGATCTCACGTACCGTACCGCCCTTGGCCAGCCGCTCGATCACAGCGGCAGAAAGAATGCCGGTACCGGCACCGGGGTCAAGAACCAGAACGCGCTCCTTCTCAGGCAGGGTAAGCATGTCCGCCATAAAGGCAGCCAGCTCCTTCTTGGTAAAATACCGCCCAAGGCGAACATTTTCCTCCTTCACTTTGGATCGGACAAGCTTTTTGGTGTTGCGCACGGCAAGACTAAGCATAGGCACCTCCGCAAATGTTCGGGAAAACCCGTATTTTTTCTAATTTCTTCTAAATTATAGCATAAAATCGTGGCAGATGCAAGAGCGGATAAAGATATTTTTACACAGTTCTTGCAAAAATGCGTCGAAAATGCTATACTATTATAAAAAAACAAGCAAGGGGGCAAGCTTATGAGTCAAAAACAGACCGTGCGCATCCTGCACACGGGGGATATTCACCTGGATAGCCCCTTTTCCCGCCTCTCGCTTGAGCAGAGCGAGGAGCGGCGCGGCCACCTGCGAGAGGCGTTTTCGAGCCTGATGGCCACCGTGCGGGAAAAGGAGATTGATATTGCACTGATCACGGGAGATCTGTTTGATTGTGCCTACGTTACCGCCGGCACGGCCGCCCTCTTGATCGACGAGCTGGCCGCCTGCCCGCGCTGCCGGTTCTTTATCTCACCCGGCAACCACGATCCGTATACCGAGACCAGTCTGTACGCGGCCGGCCGCCTGCCGGAAAACGTGCACGTATTCAAGGAGCAGGCGCTTTCCTCAGTCACCCTGCCGGCGCTGGATGCCGTTGTGTGGGGCTGGGCCTTCACCTCTGAGCGGTATGAGGGCGCCCCCTTGGCCGGGCAACGGGTGTCTGACCCCACCGCCCTGAACCTGATCTGCGGGCATGGCGACGTGGGCGTTCCCCTTTCGCCATACGGCGCGATCTCGGCGGCTGATCTTTCTGCCTTTGGCGCGGTGTACGCCGCCCTTGGCCACCGCCACCTGCAGCCTATGCCCACCACCGTAGAGGGTGGATGCTGCTGGGCCTATTGCGGCTGCTTAGAGGGGCGCAGCTTTGACGAGCCCGGCACGGGCGGCGCCTGGCTGGTAACCGCCGAGCGCGAGGCTGGCGGCGCCTGGTCGCTCACGCACGAGCGTATTACGCTCTCAAGCCGCCGCTACGCCATCGCCACGGTCGACCTGACCGGAGTCGCCACGCAGAGCGAGGTTGCCCGGCGCATTAAGCTGGTGATAGGAGAAGAGGGATATGACGAGGACACCTCGCTGCGGGTGATCCTGACCGGCGCCACACCGCCGGATTTTGCCGTGCCGCGCACCGCAAACGGCAAGGCCTGGGGGCTCTACTATATGGAGCTTATCGACCAAACCATCCCCACCTACGATGCCGCGCTGTTGGATAAGGATATGACCGTGCGCGGCGAGCTATACCGCTCGCTGCTGCCCAAGCTGACCTCCGGCACGCCAGAGGAGCGCGCCACCGCCACCCGTGCCCTGCGCATGGGTCTGGCCGCCTTGGCGGGCAATGATATCACCACACTATAAATAAAGACCACCGGCCATGCCGGTGGTCTTTATTTATTCTTCTTCCTTGTCCTCGACCTCGTCCTCTTCCACAGGGGCGATCACGGTAACGATGGCTGTATCCATCTGGTGATCCAGCACGTTCGTCACGGAAATGGCCAGGCTCTCGGTCTCTACCTCGCAGGTCGTACCGTCCTCCGGTATCGAGCCAAGCTCGGCAAATACGTAACCGCCAAAGGTCTCGTAATCGTCAACCGGCAGGTCTATGCCCAGCGCCTCGGCCACCTCGGCAAAGGGGGCGGTACCGCGGATCAGCCAGGTGCCATCCTCCTGCTGTGCGATCAAGATCTCCTCTTCCTTGTCCTCGGCCTCGTCATCGGTAAAGCTGCCAACCAGCCGCTCGACCAGATCGTTGACCGTTACAATGCCAACCATGCCGCCGTACTCATCCAGCACGATGGCAAACTTGTTGTGCGATTTTTTCATATTGCGGAACAGAAGGTCTGCCTTTACCCCATCCGGGATAAAGTAGGCCGGGCGCACCGCCTCGGCCATGACCGTTTCACGGTCACGATTATCAAGCCGGAAGTAATCCTTGGCGTTCAGCACACCCACGATATCGTCTACCGATTCATGGCAAACGGGATAGATGGCGTGGCGCGTATCGTGAATGATGCGGTTCCATTCCTCCATCGAATCATCCGTCCACAGCATGACCACATCGGTACGATGGGTGGCGATCTCACCGGCTGTCAGATCGTCAAACTCAAAGACGTTCTGAATGAATTCCTTTTCCTCGTCATCAATGGTGCCGTTTTGCGTACCCACATCCACCATCATGCGAATGTCCTCCTCGCTCACGTCCTCATCGTTCTGATTGGGGTCAATGCCCATCAGACGCAGCACGCCGTTGGTAGAGATGGTCAGCAGCCAAACAAGCGGCCGAAAGATTTTAGAGATGAAGGAAATGAGGCCGGAAAGGCCAAGCGCGATGCTCTCTGCCTTGCGCATTGCCACGCGCTTGGGAACCAGCTCGCCAAAGACGAGCGTGACGTAAGAGAGCAGCAGGGTGATCACAATAACCGCCAAGGCATCCAGCGTGGCGACCGGCACACCGGTCAGCCCCAGGCTGACCACCCAAGCAACCAAGCGATCGGAAAAGTTCTCGGCCGCGAATGCACTACCGATAAAGCCGGCCAGCGTAATAGCGACCTGAATGGTGGCCAAGAAGCGCGAGGGCTCCTTCGTCAGGCGTGCAAGGCGCTTGGCGCGCTTATCGCCCTCAGAGGCCAGCTTGGTCAGCTTTGCCTCGCCAATGTTGATGACCGCGATCTCGGCACATGCGAACACGGCGTTCAATGCGATCAGAACCAGCTGCAAAAGCAGCATCCAAAAAATATCCAAAACAAAATCCTCCCCGGATGAATATCCGTTTTTCAAAAATCCTCAAAAAAGCACAAAAAGACACAACCCGTCGGCTTACTCACGTAAACACAGGCTATGTCTCACACATTGTAACTTCATACATAAAGGAGGCTTTTCGCTATGATGCGTCGTACTGTCACCTTCCATGATTTCTGTGCGCCATCTCCTTTCCCAAAAGCGATATTATTGGTATTATATAATACTTTTCCGTGCTTGTCAAGGGTTATTGCCATTTTTCTCAAAACGCCCTACCTATTTTCTCGAAAATATTGTTTTTTTACACCAAATCGTGTATAATAACGGGGAGTGTTTATGAAAAAGGATGACGGCTATGGATGTCAATTATAAAAACCAAAAACGCTACAAGACCGCCAAATACCCCATTCGCCAGCCCTGGTATCTGACCTGGCTGATCTGGATTCTTTCAAAGATCATGCTGGCAAGCAAAAAGCACCGGGTCGAAAAGATCAACATGGAAGGGCTAAAGCCGCCCTACCTGCTGCTTTCTAACCACATGTCCTTTATTGATTTTGAGCTGGTGGCGCTGGGTACCCACCCGCACCGCGTGAACAACGTGGTCAATATTGACGGCTTTTACCGCCGCCCCTGGCTGCTGGAGTGGATCGGCGCAATCTGCACGCGCAAATTCACCACCGACCTGCACCTGATCAAATCCATCCGCCGCGTGCTGCAGCGGGGGGATATTCTTTGCATGTACCCCGAGGCACGCTATTCGCCCTGCGGCGTGACCTCTTACCTGCCCGAATCGCTTGGCATGCTGGTGCGTATGTGCCGCGTGCCGGTGGTGGTGGCCATTCACCACGGCAACTATCTGCACGCGCCGTTTTGGAATTTCCGAAAAAAGCGCAAGGTGCCGCTGCACACCACCATGACCCAGCTGCTGACGGCCGGCGAGATCGCCACCATGTCGGTAGAGGAGATCAATGCGGCTTTACAAAAGGCCTTCGAGTACGATGAATACCGCTACCAGCGTGAAAACAACATCCGCATCACCGAGCCCTTTCGCGCGGAGGGGATGCACAAAATTCTGTACAAGTGCCCGCATTGCCTCCGGGAATCACAGATGACCTCGGCCGGTGCAGAGCTATTCTGCCGCGCCTGCGGCAAGCGCTGGCAGCTGGGTGAGGACGGTGTTCTTTCCGGAGTCAACGGTGAGACCGAATTTCCCTATGTGCCCGATTGGTTCGCCTGGGAACGTGAGCAGGTGCGCGCCGAGCTTGCGCGCGGCGAATACTTCTTTGAGGACGAGGTAGACGTGCATTCCCTGCCCCGCTGCTGGAAATTCGAGCCGCTTGGCAAGGCACGCCTTCGCCATGACGAGGAAAACGGCTTCGTATTAGAGGGGCATTACCGCGGGCAGAATTACCGCATCCAGCGCAAGCCGCTACAGATCAACAGCCTGCACGTGGAATATGATTTTCCCCATATCAAGCCGCTGGATTGCTTAGATATCTCTACCGAAAACGATTCCTTCTACTGCTTCCCCGAAAAGGAAAACGTAGTCACCAAACTGGCCTTCGCCACCGAGCTGATCTACGAGCGGCAGTATGAGAAGGTGCGAAAGAAGCGCACAAAATAAAGGAATTCCCCCGTTGCACGGGGGAATTCCTTTATTTTATATATGACACTCGGCGGCAAAATCGCGCAAGGCTTCCAGGTAGCTTTCTTTGCCCACTGAAAAGGCCAGGCCGTGGCCGGCACCGGGCACGGTGACCAGCCGCTTGGGCGCCGAGGCGCAGGCGGCATACAGCCGCGCGCTCATTTCGCAGGGCACGAAATCGTCACTTTCCCCATGCACGAAGATGACCGGCACGCGCGCACGCTGCACGGCCTCGATGGGCGAGGCCTCCTCTAAATCAAAGCGGCCGAACAGGCGTGCCCCCAGCCGCACGAAGGGGTAGACCAGGCGGGGCGGCAGGTGCATATCGGCGATCACCTTTTCAATGATCTCGCGCGGGGAGGTATAGCCGCAATCGGCCAGCACACCCTTGACCTGGGGCGGCAGCTCCTCGCCTGCCGCCATCATCACCGTGGCCGCCCCCATCGAGATGCCGGTGATGATCAGCCGGCAATCAGGCCCGAAGCGGCGCACGGCGTGCGCGACCCAGGCCAGGCAATCACGCCGCTCGCGGATGCCAAAGGTAATCACGTGCCCCTCGCTGCGGCCGGCGGCACGGTGGTCGATGATCAGCGCGCTTCTGCCAATGGCAAAGCAGCGCTTCACGCCGCCGCTGAGGTCACGCTCGGCATTCCCCTGGTAGCCGTGAAAGAGCAGCTCGATCGGTGCGCCGGGCGCATATTCATAGTACCGCCCGCGCAGGCGTAGCCCGTCATAGGACAAGATCTCCATATCCTCGTGCGGCATAGCGCGAATCTCCTTGATCCAGGCGACCATCTCGTCGCGAAAGGGCTCGTAGATCGCGCCCTTTGGAATTTCATATTCATCATCACGCAGCGCTCTTCTTTTTGGCGAATAGAACACGCGCATAAAGCAATACAGCGCCACCAAAAGCGAGAGCAGCAGCAGGGCGCAAGCGCCAAGCAGGATCCAAAGCCACCACATACAGGCCACCTCATACGTTTTTTCTACATTATACTCTTTTTTTCCCTATCCTGCAAGAAAAAAGCGGAAAGGCGAGAAAAAATTTACAAAGCCTTGCGCCGGGGGTGGTAGTTGTGCTATAATAAAATGTAAACCTATTCCTATGAAAGGAAGTATATCCTATGAAAGTGGTATTGGAACACGTAACAAAGACCTTTCCCGCCCGCGGCAAGGGAAACCCGGACGTGGTGGCCGTAAACGATTTTTGCTTTGAGATACCGGATGGCGAGCTGATCGGCCTGCTGGGTCCCTCCGGCTGTGGCAAGAGCACCACGCTGAACCTGATCTGCGGTCTGCAGAAGCCGAGCGGCGGCCGTATTTTATTTGGCGAGGATGACGTGACAGCGCTGCCACCCGAGAGCCGTGGCGTTGGCCTTGTTTTTCAAAACTATGCCCTTTACCCACACCTGACGGTGCTGCAGAATATTCTCTTCCCCTTAGAAAATCTGAAGGGGAAGGACAAGCTGACGCGCGAGGAAATGAAGAAGCGCGCCTACGAGATCGCCTCCCTAGTGCAGATCGAGGGGCTGATGGATCGCCGCCCGTCTGAGCTTTCGGGTGGCCAGCAGCAGCGCGTGGCCATTGCGCGCGCGCTGGTCAAGATGCCGCGCGTGCTGCTGCTGGACGAGCCGCTTTCCAACCTGGATGCCCGGCTGCGCCTGCAAACGCGCGAGGAAATACGCCGTATTCAGAAGCAGACCGGCATTACCACCGTGTTCGTGACCCACGATCAAGAGGAGGCTATGAGCATCTCTGACCGCATTGTGGTAATGAAGGACGGCGTGGTACAGCAGATCGACCGCCCACAGGCGGTATACGACGACCCGTGCAACCTGTTTGTGGCCAGGTTTTTGGGCACCCCGCCGATTAACGTCTTTTGGGGCGAGATCAAGGGGGGGATGCTGTATATCGGCGAGGATGCCGTGCTGCCGCTTGCAGGGGCAAAGGACCGCCCGGTATACGTTGCCATCCGCCCCGAGGGCTTTGTGCCGCAGCAGGACGGCCCTCTGCATTGCCGCCTGAAGGGGCTGGAGGTCATGGGGCGTGATATCAGCATCCTGTCTGAAAACGGGGCGGCCATGGCGCCCATCATCCGCTCGATCGTGAGCGCGGATGCTGCCATTAGCACCGCAAGCGAGACCGTTTCCTTTGCGCTGAAGCCGCACAAGGTCTTTCTCTTTGACCGCGAAAGCGAAGAACGCATACGGGTATAAGGAGAGGCGATATGGAAAGCAAAAACTGGAAAGGGTGGCTATACCTGCTGCCGGCAATTCTCTTCCTCGGCGTTTTTATGGTCTACCCGCTCGTTGACGTATTCGTCTATTCCTTTGAGGAGGGCTACAACTCTGCCTCGCAGACCTTTTTTGGCACCGGCCTTTACAACTATGGCTACGTCCTGCGTGATCCGTATTTTTTACAGGCCGTGCAGAACACCCTGATCCTGGTGTTGATCACGGTGCCGGTTTCTACCGGGCTGGCTTTGCTGATCTCGCTGGCGCTCAGCGCCATCAAGCCGCTGCGCAACCTGTTTCAAACGGTGTATTTTCTGCCCTACGTGACCAACACGCTGGCCGTGGGCATGGTGTTTATGATCCTCTTTCAGCAAACGCCCTACACCGATGGCTTTGCCAACCTGCTGCTGCAATGCTTTGGTGCCGGCCCTATTGATTTTATTGATGGCCCCTACTGGGCAAAAATGCTGGTGCTGTGCATCTACACGGTGTGGGTGGTCTTGCCCTTTAAGATCTTAGTGCTGACCAGCGCTCTGGCCTCGGTACGGGAGGATTATTACAACGCCGCGCGCATTGACGGCACCTCGCGCTTTCGCATCTTTCGCAAGATCACCCTGCCCATGATCTCGCCTATGCTGTTCTATTTGGTGATCACCGGCTTTATCGGCGCCTTTAAGGCATACAGCGATGCGGTTGCCATCTTTGGCACCAACCTCAACGCTGCCGAAATGAACACCATTGTGGGCTATATCTATGATATGCTGTACGGCGATGGCGGTGGATTCCCGTCCTACGCATCGGCCGCGGCCATTATTCTATTCATCATCGTGCTAACGATCACCTGCATCAATCTGATGATCCGCCGCCGGCACGTATTCCACGGTTAAAGGAGGGGTGTGCATGAATCAAGCAATCAGCCTACGCAGCACCGAGCGCCGCGCTAAGATCACCAATATTGCCCTACGCGTGCTGCTATACCTATTTTTAGGCTTTTGGGCGCTGGTCGTTCTCTTTCCCTTCTACTGGATGCTGCTTACCTCACTAAAGGGCTATGGCGCCTATAACGCCGAGTATATTCCCCAGCTGTTTACCCTGAGCCCCACGCTGGAAAATTATGTAAACGCCTTTACCGCCGTGCCGCTTGGCCGCTATTTTCTGAACACGCTGATCTTTACCCTGGCCACCACAGCCATCATGCTGGTGGTAATCGTGCCGGCGGCCTATGCCTTTGCCCGTATGCAATTTCGCGGCAAGGATCTGGTGTTTACCCTGTTTTTGGCGCTGATGATGATCCCGAACGAGCTGGTCATCATTACCAACTATATGACAGTAAGCAGCTTAGAGCTGCGCAACACCTTTGCCGGGCTTATTCTTCCCTCAGTCACCTCGGTATTCTACATCTACCTGCTGAAGGAAAGCTTTGCCTCGGTACCGAACGAGCTGTATTACGCCGCACGTGTGGACGGCACCTCGGATCTGAAGTACATGCTGCGCGTGATGCTGCCCATCTGCCGCCCCACGATCGTTACCGTAACGATCTTAAAGATCATCGAATGCTGGAACTCCTACGTCTGGCCGCGCTTAGTGACCGACGATAAGGCCTATTTCTTAGTCTCTAACGGCATTCAAGAGATCCGCGAAAACGGCTTTGGCCGTGAAAACATCCCCGCCATGATGGCGGCGGTGGTTGTGATCTCGATACCGCTGATCGTGCTGTTCCTGATCTTCCGCAACAAGATCATGGAGGGCGTGGCGAGAGGAGGTATGAAGGGATGAAACGAGTACGCATGCTTTCCTTGCTGCTTGTACTGCTGCTTTCTATTGCCCCGCTTGCGGCCTGCCACGGCTCACGCGGGCTGGATGAATTTATCATCCCGGAGGAATTTGACACCACAAGAAGCTACGAGATCAGCTTTTGGGCTAAGAACGATACCAACGTCAACCAGACAACCATCTATGAGCAGACCATTGCGGATTTCGAGGCATTATACCCCAACATCAAGGTCAAGATACAGCCCTATACCGACTACGGCAAGATCTATAATGACGTGATCACCAAAATTGCCACCGGCGACACGCCAAACGTGTGCATCACCTACCCCGACCATATTGCCACCTATATGACTGGTGTCAATACCGTGGTGCCGCTTGACGGCTTGTTTGCTGATGAAAAATACGGCCTGGGCGGCAGCGAACTGCGCTTTGACGGCCCAACGACAGAGGAGATCATTCCCAAATTTCTTTCCGAATGTGTGATCGAAGGGCAGCACTACGCCATGCCCTACATGCGCTCGACAGAGGCCTGCTACGTAAACAAGACCTACGTAGAAAAGCTGGGCTACGAGCTGCCCGAGGTGCTGACCTGGGATTTTGTATTTGAGGTGTCTGAGGCCGCCCTTGCGCAGGATGCCGATGGCAACTATCTGGTCAACGGCCAAAAGACCATGATCCCCTTTATCTACAAATCCACCGACAATATGATGATCAGCATGCTCAAGCAAAGCGAGGCTGACTACTCGACCGCCGCGGGTGAGATCCTGCTCTTCAACGATACAACGGAAAAGTTGCTGGCCACCATTGCCGAGCACGCCGGCACGCGTGCCTTCTCTACCTTCAGCATTACGGGCTACCCGGCCAACTTTCTCAATGCCGGGCAATGCATCTTTGCCATCGACTCGACCGCCGGCGCTACCTGGATGGGCACAAAGGCACCGCTGCTTGACATTGACCCAAGCAAGCTGGTGGAATTTGAAACCGAGGTCATGATGATCCCGCAAATGGAGCCCGAAAGCCCGAGCATGATCTCGCAGGGGCCGTCGGTCTGCGTCTTTAACAAGCGTGACCCGCAAGAGGTGCTGGCCTCTTGGCTGTTTGCCCAGTACCTTTTGACAAACGAGGTGCAGATCGCCTATTCCCAGACCGAGGGCTACGTGCCGGTCACCAGCAAGGCGCAGGAAAGCGAGGTCTACTGCGACTATCTTTCCCGCGAGGGCGAGGACAACCGGCTGTATTATGACGTGAAGCTGCAGGCTGCCAAGCTACTGCTTGAAAATACCGAAAACACCTTTGTGACCCCCGTCTTTAACGGCTCTGCCTCGCTGCGCGGTGCCGCTGGGCAGCTGATCGAAAACGTGACGAAATCCATGCGTCGGCACGAAACGGTAGACAATGCCTATTACGAAACGCTGTTTCACGATATCCGGGCGCTCTACCGCCTTGACCAAGGCGGCGCCACCGCTGCCGGGCGGGCCGAGCTGGGGCCCATGCCGCCCATGTCGATCGCGCTGCTTGCCACCCTTGGCGGTGCCTGGGTGGTTATTGGCATCTGTTTTGCACTTGATATGCTGAAAAAGCGAAAAAAATGACCGCAATATATTGACTTTTTGGCTTTTTTGTGTATAATTATTGGTATATTATTCTTTTTTGGGAATATAAAAACAAAAGGAGAGAAACAAATGAAAAAGCTTTTACTTCTGGCGCTGGCTGCTATCATGGCGCTTAGCTGCGTTGCCTGCGGCCCCGCCACCACCGATGACCCCTCTAAGAAGTCTGAGGGCGTTATGACCTATGCCGAGTACGCTGCTGCTGAATTTGACAGCAAGGTCGTGATCGAGGCATACGTGCAGGCCAAGCAGGGCCACTGGACGGATGACCAGGGCGTTAGCAAGGCTACCT
This sequence comes from Clostridia bacterium, assembly GCA_017621755.1. Lineage (GTDB taxonomy): Bacteria > Bacillota > Clostridia > Oscillospirales > CAG-272 > UBA1740. Next base: position 55,729 of record JAGASL010000044.1, on the reverse strand, counting down.
TCTACATGCAGGATGCCGATGGCGCTTACCTGCTCTACGACATGCCCTGCTCGAAGGCAGATTACGACAAGATGACCAAGGGCTCTAAGCTGAAGGTCACCGGCTACAAGTCCATTTGGGACGGCGAGATCGAGATCATCGAGGCTACCTATGAGTTCCTGCCCGGCAATTACGTTGCCCCGGTTACCGACGTGACTGACAAGCTGGGCACCGACGATCTGATCAACTACATGAACCGCTTTGTTTCCTTTAAGGGCATGACGGTAGAGGCCTCGAAGGACAAGGACGGCAATGACGTTGCTTTCCTGTACAAGTGGGATGGCTCCGGCTCTGAGGGAAGCGACCTGTATTTCAACGTTTCGCTGAACGGTCAGACCTACAACTTTGTTGTAGAGAGCTACCTTTGCGGTGCCGATACCGATGTTTACAAGGCCGTTAAGGCACTCAAGATCGGCGACAAGATCGACCTGGAGGGCTACCTGTACTGGTACAACACCTCCCTGAACCCGCACATCACCGCTGTTAAGGCTGCTGATTAAAAGCATATAACAAGCAAAGGGAACCTGCTTATGGCAGGTTCCCTTTGTTATTCCATGCATTAGCCTATCTGCGTGATCACGAGATGGGCAGATACCGGGCGCGTTCCGCCCGCAAGCGGTGTTAGGGTCAGCGCTGCGGCATTCCCTGCGGGGTTGCGAACCGTTAAGACCGAGCTGGCAGTTGTGGTGGTTACCACCGCCGTTCCCACGATCTGCGAGGTCCCTGTGGCGCGGCCTGCCACCGTATATGCTAGGTCCTGACCGTTCAAGGTCAAAATCAGCTGCCCTGCCTCAGCAACGCTGACCTGAAACAGGATCTGATACGCGCCAACCGGGCCAAGATAGAAGGATGACGGGCCCAGGCGCCCAATATTCGTATTGGCAATAGGGCCGTTCTGCGGAAAGCTGACGTCGGTGCCGGGCGCAACCGTTGCCGCGTTGTCAGGCGGCATCAAGGCATAAAAATCCGCATAGCTCAATACACCGCCGGGAAGGCCTTGCGGCCCCTGTGCGCCCACCTCCCCTTGAGGCCCCCGGGGGCCTACGGGACCTTGTGGACCGGCAGGGCCAATTGCACCGGTAGGGCCTTGCGGGCCAGCGGGGCCTGCAGGACCAACCAAGCCACGCGGACCTGCAGGGCCAACCGGACCTGTAAGACCGACCGGGCCGCGAGGGCCTACGGGACCTTGCGGGCCTACAGAACCGGCTTCGCCGGCTGGCCCTTGTGGGCCGGGTGATCCTGTTTCTCCTGCAGGGCCTTGAAGACCGCGGGGCCCCACAGGCCCTTGCGGGCCAGCCGGACCTCGCGGGCCGATGGGACCGGGAGGGCAAGCGATGCAGGGGTTTTTATCCCTGCCGTGGCAAGCATTGTATTGATCGCAGGATGATCGATTGCTACCATTGTTCCGACAGCCGTTCTGGCAGCCGTTACAGCAATCATTGGCACTTCGCATAAACGGATCTTGTCTGTTCATAAAACGTCTCCTTTGTAGATTTTGGTGAAGCACCACTACATCCTATGCCATTTCACGGGGAAGAGATACAAAACGCATGGCATTGTCTGGCTCTATCCTAAAAGGGGGCTGTCTCATTAACCGTGCGGTACGGTTATGCTTTTGCGCAGCAAAAAGGGCGAGAAATGCTTTTCTCGCCCTTTTTTATCTTTCGCCCAAAAGGCAGCGACCCCTTTGCGTTTATTCCGGGAAAATAGGGGTGTCCGGGTCGGAAACGATGGCATCTAAGCAATATTTGCCAAGCACAGCCGGCTCGCGATCCTTCCATTTGCCGCCGGTGAAATCCGGTATTTCGACCGGGGCACCACCCGCCGCGATCGAGCGCTCGGAAAGCGGGCCGATCGCCATCAGCGCCACGGTATCGTAGGCATCGATGGGGGTATTCTCGCCACGCTTGACACTCTCTACAAACGCACGGCAAACAAGCCAGTCCATACCGCCATGGCCGCCGCGCTCGCCAAGGCGCACGTATTCCTCGTGCAGCGGGTGGTCGTATTTTTCATACATCTCCTGCTCGTTGTTTGCGATCTCTTCCTTCATACCCTCTACAAAGACCACCTGTCTGCGCTCGTCTACCAGGCCACGCGTGCCGCGCACAGAAAAATCGCGGCTGTAATAGGCGCGCGGCAGAGTGGTATCCAGCGTAAGCGCTATCGTTTCCCCATTCGCGCAGGTGATCACGGTATTCACGATATCCCCCTGGCGGTAGGTGCGGGTGGCAAAGGAGGAATCCTTGCCAAACCGCTCGGCCGCGTAGGCAGCGATACCGCGCGCCTTAGAGGCCACCGCCGTCAGGCTGACCATGCGGTTACCGCGGTTGATACCAAGCACCTTGGCAATCGGCCCCAGCTCGTGCGTGGGGTAATTTTCACGGTTCTTTTCCTCATAATGCGCCAGGCGATAGTGGGGTACCGTATCCCCCTCTACCTCAGAAAGCAGCTCACATTCGTTCAGATAATGCAGGTAGCCGCCTGTACAATGCACCAGCTCGCCAAGCAGCCCCTCTCTGGCCATGCGCAGCGCCATCATCTCGCGCCGACCATAGCAGCAGTTTTCCAGCATCATCAGCGGGGTGCCTGTCTCCTCGTAGGTGCGGATCAGCTCATAGCACTCATCCAGCGTATCAGCCTCACCCACCTCAATGGCGGTGTACTTCCCTGCCCGCATAGATTCCATGGCGATCTGCGGCCGGCCGCTCCAACCGATCATAATAACCACGGCATCAATTTCCGGGTCGCACAGAATGGTGCGATAATCGGTTGTGGTGGCAGGCGCGGGCGCGCCGCTCTTTGCAAACTCGTCACACGCGCGCTGCATTTTTTCTGCGTTGAGATCGCAGATCGTTTTGATCTCTACGTCCTTCATCTGCAGAAATTCGTTTTTCAATACGTGAAAGCCCCTGCGCCCCAGGCCCACGTAGCCGATCTTAATACGTTCCTTCATCATATATCTCCTTGCTTGACAAAGCCTGTAGATTGTTGTATAATCATTGTAGCATAGCCTAAAGCATCATACAATCCAAAAATAGCTATAAAAATTATATTTTTAGATAGAGATAATGCCATGAACGTAAAACAAATTCACCAAGCCTTTCAGATCACCGGCTTTTGCACCGCCTTTCCCTTTTCCTGGGACGAGCGCTTCGTCTTTCATGGGGAAAGCCACGAGATGTGGGAGGTCATTTACTTAGCCGATGGCGCAGTAGAGATCACTGAGGATGAAAATATCTATACCCTTTCGCGCGGCAACATGATTCTGCACGCACCAATGGAATTTCACCGCATTCGCAGCGCGCGCGGCAGCGCGCCAAGCGGCTTTATTCTCAGCTTTATGGCTGAGGGTAGCCTGCCCGAGGCATTAAAGGACGGCCCCTTTACACTGACCGACGAGCAGCAGCAGGCCTACTTTCATATCTCGCGCGAGATCCTTCGCTTTTTTGAGCAGACCGAACCGGCCGACCCCTATGCCGGCCAGGCAGCGGGGGCTATGCTTTCTGCCTTTTTGCTTGGCCTGCGGCATGGCCAAGCGCAGGCACCGGTATTGGTGAAAAGCGCAAGTGCCCTCTGCTACCAGCGGCTGATCGCGGCCATGACGGCAGCGGTTGAACAAAACTGCTCGCTTGCCGAGCTTGCCGACACCTGCTTTGTCAGCGTTAGCTATCTCAAGCTTCTTTTTCGGCAGTATGCCGGCATCAGCCCCAAGACCTATTACAGCCATCTGCGCCTGCAGCGAGCCGTGCTTTTGCTGCAGCAGGGGCTGAGCATCGCGGCGGTGGCCGAGCGGATGCACTTCTCCTCCACCAACTACTTTATCACCTTTTTCAAAAAGCAGACCGGCAAAACACCAGCGGCTTACAGCCGCCAAGAGCTAAGCGCTTATTAGCCGGGCGGTAGCGGAACGCTACCGCGCTACGAAAATCCCCCCTTTGCCAAATAGCAAAGGGGGGATTTTTTGTATGATTAAGCCATGTAGGCAGCTACTGCGTCATACAGGGCGAGAATGGCATTTGCCACGGGGGTAACCTTCTCATCCTGTTTGTTGAGCATGTTCTGGCAATAAGCTGCTACGCTATAACGCAGCGTGTGCGAGATGGCATTCCCATCCGCATCCACCACGCGGAAGTAGAACGAGGTGTTCCAGATCGCGGGTGCCAGGCCGTCCATGATCGCCTTCAGCGTTGTCTCGTTTTCGGCAACGAAATCGATCGTGCTCACGCCGGTGCCGGTAAAGTCCGCGTTGTCTGCGACCTGCAGGCGGGCGCCCTCTACCGAAGAGGAAACGAGCAGCTTGATGTTGATGCGATCGTTCAGCAGGAGCGTAGCGCCCAGCAGCTCGGCTGTGGGCGTGCCGTCCAGCTGGGTCATAGCGGCCGTCTCATAGCTTGTGCCGTGGGTAACTGTCTTTTGCTCGTCGCTCAGGACGGCGTTGACCAGGCTATCCGTCTTGTAGCCAAAGTAGGTCTGTGCGGCCGCACCGTAGTTGAGGGTAGCCACCGCCAAATCTGTAATGGCCACGCCAAGGTCGCTGGTGTCCGTAGCGTATGCATCAATATACGCCTTCATCAGGTCAGCATAGCTGCCCTGCCACTGCTGTGCCACGTGGGGAACGGTAACGGTTCTATCGCCGCGCGCAAAGGCGGTATCGGCGTAGGCGTACTTCCAAACGATGGTGTCACCCATCTCCTTGGCGGCAATGCCATCGATGGTGTAGCCGCCGTCGCTTTCAAGCGTAGGCGTTACGCTCTCACCGTTCAGCGTGGCGCTCTGCCCATCGGCCAGCTCGCCGGCGGGGTACAGGGTAATGGCAAACTTATCATTCAGCACGGCCGAGACCATGGCCTCGCTATCATAGGTCACCTTCGGCAGGAAAACATTACCGCGGTTGGTCCAGGAGTATCTTCCTGTTGTTTCATTACGGGCCAAAATTTCAATGCAGTCACCCTCGCTGACGAACAACGCCTTGGGCATAGCGGCATTCAGCTCTGCGGTGTAGTCCACAACGCGGCTGTGCTGACGCAGGCCATACCAGTTGTTATCGCCATGCGGCCAAACCTTGACACCGTTGACAAAGATGGCATAGCCCATCACCGTCTCATCTGCGGCCGCAACGGAGGACTGAGAACCAGCCCTATCAAAGGCAAAGCGTACGTTACCGCTCTCTTCCGCAATATAGCGGAAGCCGGCGGCGGAACCGTTGGTCACGACCATACCACCAGTAATGCCCCATTCCGCTTGCTTGCCGGTGGTAAGCATAGCGTATTTTTCAGTCGCTGCGTTATTGCCCGCCACGTAAACAGAGGAAGGAACGTAGGCATTGCCAGAGGGATAGAAGGTATCCATGACCAAAGCCTTATCGATGGAGCCGGCATCGTTACGATCCTTGTATACAACCGGTGTCCAGACACTGCTTGACCAATCAACGGTTGCAGCCGTACTATTCTTGATCTGAGCCAGGCTATCGACCGCTGCGCTTGTGTAGATAGAGGCGTAGCGCTCGCTGTACTGCATATCAATGTTCATGGATTTCGGGCCGCGCTGATTTTCTTTGGTGGTGCTGTTGTAGCCCGTGGTCTGCGAAAGGCCGTTATCGAATACGATGGCAACCGTATCGCCCATCTTCACCTCCACGTCGCGAATCGTGAAGGAATAGGTCTGGCCAAGAACGGAATGATACCAATAATCTGCCGTATCCGTTGTGGTGTAGTTGGCCAAGGTGCCACCATTCGCCAGCAGCACATCCTTAAAGTTTCTTACCACCGTAAAGGCAGTTCCCTCGCGCTGGAAGGTCAGGTTGCTGATGCTAATATCCAGCTTACCGTCACAGTCGGCCGTGTAGGCGATATAGGAGATATAGCTGTCTGCCGCCGGCACGACCATTTGTCCATTGTAGTACATACCACCGTAGCTCCAGCAGCCGCCCAGCGCTTTCGAGGCGATAATGCCGTATATATCCGTGCTTGTTCCGTACGGATAGGCGGTGCTGTTGGCAAAATTATACGTGCCCATTTCATAATCAAGCTCGCCTGTTGCAAGGATGGGGAAGCCGCCCGCATCTCTGCCGGTAACCGGGAAGTTTTTGCCATTCGTCTTATGCTCATAGGTAATGGCATCGCCTACGTATTCCTTGCGGTATTTCACCGTCATATTCAGATCGTAGAAGCCGTCACCATTCTTTAGCTCGGCACGGTCAAAGACGATGGCGATCGTATCGCCCTTCTTGACGCTGACCTTGGTCACGCCGAATTTGGTGCTGGTGCCAACCGCCTGGGAATATTCCCAGTTTTCCCGGGTGTCGCTCGTCCAGTTTACAAAGGGAACGACCTCATCGGTGGTCAGCACCTCGCTGAAGTTCTTGACAATGGCGTAGGCCGTGTTGGCATACTTGAACTTCAGGTCGGTGACCTCCAGGCCAAGCACGCCGTCCTTTTCTGCTACGTAGGCAATATAGGTTACATAGTTGTTCTGGCTGGGAATTGTGAAATTGCTGTTGAAGTAGCCGCCGCCGTAGCCCCACATATCAATGCCGTTTCTCGTAATCAGCTTATACTGAGAGGTGTAGACGTTATACGGGTTGCGGCCGTTGTTCACGCTTGCTGTGGTGGTGCCGAAATAATAACAGCCAAGCTCCCAGGCGGGGTGCTGAACCAGGGCATAGTGGGGGTAGGTACCATCCTTGATGAGGGTATCGTAATCGATCGTGGGATAGGTCTCGGTACCGGGCTTCTGAACAAAGGCGCTTTCGTAAACGTAGTTGACCGTCTCTTTTTCCTTGGTATAGTCTACGTGCATCTTCACATTATAGATGCCCCAACCGTCATCCACCGAGCCGCGGGAGAAGACAAAGGAGATGGTGTCACCTTTCTTGACCTCAATATTCTCGTAGGTCTTGTTCTGAATGAGCTTAGAATCACCGATCAGCGTCCAGTTAGGATTTTCTTCAGCAGTCACATCCCAGTTTACAAAGGGCACATTATTTGCCGAAATAACGGTAGAATAATTCTTCACCAACGCATAGGCCGTGGAAACACGATGGAAATTCATATTATCAATCGTCAGATTCAGCGTGCCGCTCTTTTCAGCGGTATAGGTCACGTAGGTGGCCATATGCGTGCTGTCTTTATTATGACCGGCGATGATCGTTTCACTCTGTGCATCAAGGTACATACCACCGTATTGCCAGGAAAGGCCGGTGGAAAGCGAGGAATAACCATGTGCCTCTTTTTCGGGCTTGTTCGCGTAGGAGTAGGGGTAGACACCTCCGTTATCAAAGCTGTAAGCCCCTACGCTCCATGCCGGGGCAAAGGTAACGGTACCATCCTCAAGCGAATAGGTGTGGTCGTTCACACCCGTGCCGGAGGTAGGATGCGTATAGAGGGAGGTGTAGCTGCTATCCGTCTCCTTCAGCTCCGAGGATGGCGTTTTTAGATCAGCAAGCAGCACCTTGGTCTCGCCCCTGCCACCCCAGTAATTGAGCGGGGTGACGTGCACGTCGTAGACCCGGCCTTCCTCCAGCTCAAAGTCGCCGCTGTGAACCATGGTCGGGATATTCAAGCTTCTTGCAAAGGCGTTCGAGGATGCCGTTGCGTAGATGGTAGTACCCTCGCCCTGCGGAACGAAAGCGATCTCATAGGTGTAGGGGTACACGGTGCCGCTTACCGCCTGGCCAAAGGAGAGCATGCCGGTCACCTTGCCGTCGCTTGCCCACATATCAGAGAAGGTAGCGGTTTGGTCAGCGGCGAACTCGGGCTTCACGGCGGTGCGAGCAGTCTCGTTATAGCCGTAGGAGTGGGTGCCGTCATCGTTATAAGAGATCTCGTAATACAGCGTGCTACCATCGGGGTTGGTGTAGGCGCCATTTACGTGCTGCGGGTAGAAGCGAACGGTATTCTTCGCATCAATCTCAATGATGGCGAAGTCACAGCTGCTTACCAGGCCGCCGGGACAGTAAGCGGTAAAGCCGGTGCCATTGCCATTCTCATCCTCGCCCTGCCAAATGCCAAGGGGCGCGTTGCCGGGTGCATGGGTATGGCCGGTGCTGAAGATCACGTTCGGGTACTTTTTAATAATATTGGTAAACAGGGTGTGGGTCTCGTTGTGATAGGAAAGCCCCCAGTCTGTATTGTCGGGCATATAGTTTGCCCAGCCCGGCTTGCCACCGGGGGTGTATACGGTAGAATGCAGGGTATCCCGCAGCGGGTGGTGGCTGAACAGGAAGATGGGCGCGTCCGGCGTATCTGCCGTCGCCTTTGCAAGCTCGTCATCCAGCCATTGCATCGTCTCTGTCGACAGATTGCCGAGATGATTGCTGATGGAAATGCCGATAAAGTGCACGCCGTTGATCACGTAGTGCCAGTCTGTTGTGTTGTTATCGATCGCGCCTACGTTACCGGTGGAAGCCCCCTCGGCAGAGGCAGCGGTGCCCCACAGCTTATCGATATAGGCATCGCGGAAAGCGGCGGTATTCCGCAGCACGTATTCGTCATTAGACGCGCATTCGGATAACGGCACGTACTCGAAAAATGCCTTATTGGCGCTGTTTATGTTCACATCATAGTAATAGCCGTTGTTATACTCATGGTTACCCATGATCGCGTAGATGGGCAGCTCCTTGCCGTATTTTTCAAGATAGCCGGCCTTAGCCTTGTTAAAGCGCGCTGCCAGATAATCTGCCTCCTCGGGGTAGCCATCATTGAGGCTATCACCCATCGATATGATGGCAGAGGGCAACAGATTGTCATTCTTTTCGGCCTTTTCGGCCAGATAGGCGTATACGCGGTCCATCATATGGTCCACGTTGACACCGGCGTTAGCACCGGAGCCCTTGTCCACGTGAATGTCGGAAACCAGCACGAAGCGCGTCGTGGGGGTAAACGTGTCTGCTTCCACTGCGGCAACGGGCAGCACGGCCATGGGAATGGCGGTCAGCAGCATCGCGCAAATCAACATGAGACTAAGAATTCGCTTTTTCATACGCATTCTCCTTAAAAATGGGGGATTTTGATAAAACTCCATTGTCATTATACTTCTATTTTATTTAGTTGTCAAGTTCAATTTTACGCTATCCTTTTTCATAGAAATGGCGGCAATACCTTTTACAAACATATAAAAACAGGCAAAAAAATCCCCCTTCACCAGATGGTGAAGGGGGACCCCTTTACATATCAAAAATGTTCAGGATAGAGGAAATATCATCGTATTCCAGCTCGTTTTCGTTGGTGGTCATCAGCAGGTCTGTGGTGAGAACCAAAACGCTCCAGCTTGGTGCTTCATATTTCTTCATACTCATTTCCTCCTTATGCCGTATAGGCTGCCGCTGCATCATACAGGGCAAGAATGGCGCTTGCCACGGGGCCAACCTCTGCATCCTCTGCCTTGTTCTGGCAGTAGGCCGCTACGCTGTAGCGCAGCGTGTGCGAGATGGCATTTCCATCTGCATCTACCACGCGGAAGTAGAACGAGGTGTTCCAGCTGGCGGGCGCGATGCCGGCTACGATCGCCTTCAGATTTGCCCCATCCTCAGTAGCGGCAAAGTCGATCCTCGTGGCGCCGGTAAAGCCCTCGTTATCAGCAATCTCCAGCTGGGCGCCCTCTACGGAGGAGGAAACGAGCAGCTTGAAATTGATGCGATCGTTGAGCAGCAGCGTCACACCCAGCAGGTCTGCCGTGGGGGTACCCTCTAACTGGGTCAGGGCTGCCGTTTCGTAGCCTGTGCCGTGGGTAACCTGCTTTTGCTCGTTACTCAGGGATGCGTTGACCAGGCTATCGGTCTGGTAGCCGAAGTAGACCTGTGCGGATGCGCCGTAGTTGAGCGAGGCAATGGCGATCGCCTTGACCGTATCGGCATACTCGCCGTTTACGTAGGCCATCAGCAGCTCGGCGGCCGATACCGTTACGTCCTGACCGACGTAGCGCACGCCATCAATGATCTGGTACGGGGTCACCGTCAGGCTGTCGCCCAGGTTCTTGGCCGCAATGCCGGTAATGCTGGCAAAGCCATCAGCGGCGGGGTAATCCTTGCCGTTGTAGGTCACGCCTGCCTCGGTAGCGTTTTCATCGGCTGCCGGGTAATAGTCGATGCCGAAGGTGCCGCCCAGCGCGATGCCGCCCTGTACCGTGATGGCGGTATAGGCCACGTCGCACAGCGTGCAGGCGCCGTATGCGTCATAGGCGTGCAGGCCGGTCTGAATGGCAACCGGCTCGCTGTTGCCGTAGGAATAGGTGCCGTGGCCGGTGCCCTGGCAGCTGGTATTTTCGGCGCGGTAAACGGTTGCGCCGCCGAGAACGGGACGGTTCTCCGTACCGATGGTCTGCCCCCAGGCAGCGCCAAGCAGGTAGGCGACCTCGCCGCTTGCAAGCTGCTTCTCGGTCACTAAGATGAAATTGGATTCGTTGATCGTATTGCTGTAGACCGTATGGCCGTGCCCCTTCTGCCCTGCCAGATAATAGTTATTCTGATAGGTGACGTTGAAAGCAGAGGAATAACCGACCAATCTGCCGGCATAGCGCGCAGCAGTCACGTCTCCGACACCAAGGCAGTTAACCAGACCACCAAAGTAGCCCGTGGCATACGATACCATACCGCCAGCGTACGTTGCCTGCGGCGCGTATACCGTGCCGTAATTGGCACAGTTGTAGAATACAACCTCTTGCTGTGCATAGCCAACGACGCCGCCAACGTAATCTGCCACACAGCTTGCTTGCAGATTGCCGTGATAGGTGCAGGTGTTGACCGTGATGCTATTACCATCGTAAAGATAACCGGCCACACCGCCAATATACTTACTGCCTGCCGCATCGGCCGTGAGCGTGATGTTCACGTACGAGTGGCAGTTTTCAAGCGCCGCATCGCTGGTTATATAGCCTACGATACCGCCAACGTATTGCACGTTAGCAGATACGGTAAGCTCGCCCTTCAGGGTCAGGTTCTTCACCGCACCGCCATCCAGGTAGCGGAAGAAGCCCATGTTGTCCTGCGCGGCATTCAGCTTCAGCCCGCTGATGGTGTATCCGGCGCCGTCAAAGATACCGGCATACGGATACAGGTCGGTACCGATGGGGGTAAATTCCATGCTTGCCATATCAACCGATACGGTGAGCACGGCATTGACAGTAGGATTGCCGCTGTTGACGTAGTCGCGGAACCAAAGCAGCTGACCAAGGCTATTGATCTTGTAGTAGCCGTAGGTAGCGCTTGCACTATCCTCATCTAACACGGCAGGCTGGAATTCGCCGCAGGCGGAGCAGATGCCGTTTGCATAGCCGTGTGCCGCCTCAGCCTCGGCACGCTGATAGCCGCAGGCCGTGCAGATCGTCGAGCAGGCGTGCGCATAGCTGTGCGCCGCTGCGTTTTCGTTTGCCCCGCCGCACAGGCGACAGGTAGCATCACACGCGCTAACGAGGGCATGCGAGCCTTCTGCACAGATGATCGTACCGTTATTGACCACAAGGCCGTGAACGATTGCTGCGCCGTTGTTGTAGAGGGTCACGCCCTCGGCTACCGCCAGGGTAGCGTTATCCGGTATCGTTAAGGTAACGCCCGGCTCGATGGTAAAGTCCTTATCAAAGGTATGCGTGCCCGTAATGATGCCGGTGGTGGTGGTAAAGTAGGCGTAGCCCAGGCCGGCTCTGCCGTTGCCGATCGCCTCAGCATCCGGGCGGCCGGGTGTGGCATTGATCACGCCGCCGGTGATCACGATCAGGCCACCGGTGCCGTTCGCGCCACCGCCGATGCCGGCGCCGCCGTAGCCGGTGGTACCGTTGGTGATATAGCCACCGGTTGCGGTAACGTTGCCGCCCGAGATAAAGATCTTACCCGTGCCGATGCTATCTGTGCCGCCGCCAATGCCGGCACCGCCGCCGCGGGGAGAGCTACCGCCCGTGGCGACCACCGTGCCACCCGTAATGGTGATCTGATAATTGTCGGCTTCATTGCCGCCGCCGCTGCCGATACCGGCTGCATAATCAGAACCGGTAGCGGTTACGTGACCGCCGGTGATCAGAATCGTGGCACCGTGGCTTTTATAGCCCAAGCCGATACCGGCGCCGGTCTCTGTGCTCTTGGCAACCACGGTGCCGCCGTGGATCTCGATCAGGCTCTCTTCACCCTCATACCTAGAGCTGGTGCCGATGCCCGTATTATAGCCGGTGGCGTATACCGTGCCACCGTAAATGCGTACCGTACCGGCAGAGCCCTCGTAGCCCGCGCCGATGCCGGAAGATATAGAGCTGCCGGACGTAGCCGTCAGCGTGCCACCGTACACGGTCACGGTACCACCGTTGCCGTAGAAGCCGCCGCCAACACCTGCACCGTAGCGGCCGCCCGTAGCGGTAACACTGCCGCCGTACAGGGTAAAGCTGCCACCGTTGGCCAGGGGGCCGCTGCTTAAGCCGTAGGCGCCGCCAATGCCGGCTGCATCCTTCTTGCCGGTAGCGGTCAGGGTGCCGCCGTGCACGGTCAGCGTGCCGCCGCTTTCTTGCCGATTACCGCCGATGCCGGCCTGATAATCGGTGGTGGCGGCCGCCACCAGCATGCCGGAGCTATTTTCTTCTCCGTATACGGTAAGCGAATTGCCCTCACCCGTCAGGCGGATACCGCCGTTTACGGTCAGGCGGCTACCGTCCATCAGAATGAGATGCACCTCACCCGTAACGGTCAGGCGGGCGTTGATGGTCACATCCCCATTCACCACGTACCATCCGGCCGAAAGCGCGGTCAGGCTGTCGCTTACCACGGTAAAGGTGGTGGGGGTCTTTTCGGTGGAGGTCAGCTTCTTGTCGGCGCTGCTCCACACGTATTCGATATAGGTGATGGTATGGCCGCAGGCCGTACAGGCCGCGCCATCCAGCACGTGGGTAATGGTGCGGTTGTAGCCGCAAAGATTACATTGCGTGTCACAATTGTGATCAAAGACGTGAATATCGGTGCGTATTTCGCCACAGCTGTTACAGCTGGCGTCGCAAGCATCGTCATAGCTGTGCGTGGTATCGGTACGGCCAACCTGCTTGCAATCGATACAGATGGTATCGCAATCGTAAGTATAGCTGTGCTCTTTTACCGTATTGGCGGTGTTGCTGAAGCCGACCTCGCAGGGAATGGTGCGATAGACCCGCATGCCGCCCAGTACAGGATACGCATCGGTACCCAGCTGCTGGCCCCATACATCGGCGCCCAGCATCACGGCCAGCGCGCCGGAGGCGGCCTGCTCGGCCGTGATGGTGGCGCACCCTTCGCTCGTGCCGGCGTACTGCGTGCCGTACAGCGTGGTGCCGTCGGCATAGCAGTTGATCAGACTGCCGGGGCGATCGCCGGTGTTCTCGATTCCTCTGGTGTCACCCGCGATGAGACCAAAGCGGTTGGCCCCGCCGGTGATGGTAGAGCTTAGCACCAGGCAGTTCTGCACGGTGCCCTCGTATACGCAGCCGGCAATGCCGCCGACCACGTAATCATCAAGGTCGATCACCGCATTGATCACGTAGCAATCGGTCACAAGACCCGTCTTGATCAGCTGGCCGACGATGGCACCGACACAGAAATCCGGAGCAATAGCAGGCGTGGCAATGCGAACGCCGTTGATGCCGAGATTCTTGATGGTGCCGCTAACGGTGCCGAAGAGACCGACAGAGGTTCCCTTCAATAGCGGGCTCATAAGCGCCAAGTTGCGGATCTCATAGCCGCAGCCGTCAAAGGTGCCGGCATAGCCAAGATCAGTGCCGTAAGCAGTGTTATAGAAAGCTGTCGGCGCAATGACCGTCCAGGTGCGATCGTTGAGATCAATATCAGACACAAGGCGGGCATTTGCCGTTTTATGGCCGGCGTTAACGTGGGAAGCAAACCAGAAGAGGTTGCCCTCGTTTGCCAGCTCGTAATAGCCATCCTCGGCTAGCGTAGGCATGGCGTAGGCACCACAGCAGCTATAAATGCCGTTTTCAGCAGCCGCACCGTGCTCCACGGTCAGGGTGCCGCTCTTCTTTTCGATCTCGTAGCTGGCCGTTACGTCATTGTCCTCGGCATCCAGAATGGTAACGGTGGCCGGGGTGATGATAAAGCGGTCGCTCTGCGTAATATCGATCGTGTCAAAGGTGCCGCTTACGGTATGGCCCTCTACCAGGCCGTTTGCCGCCAGGGTGGTGCCGGTAAACTCGCCGTTATCGGCAACGCTTGCATCTACGGGGGTAATGGTTACCGCACGCTTGTCAATGGTAAATGCTACGGTCTCGCTACCGCCGTACCCCTCCATCGTATAGGTAACGGTGGCGGTGGCGGTGCCGGCCAGCACGTTGTTGGTAGCGGTAACGGTATAATCAACGTTGGCTACCAGAACGTTACCGTTTTCATCGGTTACTACCAGGGTAGGAACCTGCGCCTGGCCGTTATAGGAATAGGTGCCGGTAACGGTGGGGGTAAACAGCGCAGCCGCATCCTTCACTACCACGTATTGGCCGTCTACCTGCTGATAGGCCAGACCGTCATCCAAAAGCCAATAATAGTTGTCGTCAAAGGTACCGCCCTGAATGGTTACCGAGCCATTATCATGCTCGTAGGGGCGGCCGGTATAATCACCGTCTACAATGATCAGCTTGGCATTGTCGTTGGCCCAGGCAAGGCTGTGTGGCGTCTGTATGCCGCCGCCACGCGTGGTGGTCAGGGTCAGCTCGGCATAGCCGTTCAGCTCGAACAGCACGGAAAGGCCGCTACGGGTATAGATCGTATAGCCGTTAAAATTGATGGTACGAGTGCCTGCCTCCAGCACAATGCGGTCATACAGATCCTCTACGTCGCTTGCTAACGTGATGTAGGAGGCGCCGGATGCAATGGCATCAGTCAGCTTTTCGTAGGTCACCTCGCCATCATCCAACACGCCGTCCCCGTCCGTATCGGCCCACGCCTCAAAGCTCATGTAGGCCTCCCACAGGCCGCTTGCCTGATCATAAGTAGCTTCACTTTCCTCAGACAGATAGCCGGTCGGGTCAAAGTCAAAGTAACCGCTGACGATCGTAACGTATTCACCGGGCGCCATTTCAAACAGTGCCGCACCGCGGTAAAAGGTACCGCCCTCAATGCTGGTATCGCTCAGCGTGCCGTCGCTATCCGACAGGATATAGGCAGAGCGGCTGGCATCCAGCACGCCGGTCTTTAGCGCGCTGCTATCATAGATCACGTTGCCATTGCCCAGCAGGTGAAGCACAGAGCCCTCTGCCACCGTAACAGTATGCCCATTCAGATCCAGGCGGGTGTAATAGCCCACCTGCTGCTCGTACGGTACGCTTGCGGTGGTGTTGACATACGTCACGTCATTCGTCAGTACCACGGTACCGCCGTAGGCTATCGCGTGAGAGAGGTCGCCAAAGCGATATTCACCCACGTCAAAGCTGCCGTTTTCGTTCAGATCGGTATAGGCAACCATATTTACTACAGAGTGGATCTCAAACAGCCCTACCTCGTTCTTTTCTGCCGTGTAGTTCGGGGGCAGGAGATAGTAGGGGTCAAAGCTGGTCTGGCACGTCATCAGGCTGGCGGTGGATCTATCATTCACGTAGATTGGGCTATCCATATTCGCATGGGCAAGCAGCTTGACCGCATAGCTATCGATCACCAGCTCGCCGTTTGCCACGTCGAAAAGATTAAGACCGCTTTTCGCAGAGGCATCGATGATATTTCCGGTTGTGCTACCCGTTGTCTCTACGGTCAGCTTGGCGCCACTAACAGAGATCATCCCGTAGCCTGTAAAGTCACGGCTTGCCGTAATGCTCCTGCCATTCAGGTCTAAGATGAATTCCGCGCCTTCCACGTTTGAAAGGAAGGAGACCCACGTATCCAGGGTTACGTCATTAACCAGTATCACGCGGCCGCCGCCTGCGCGGGATGCGACATCTACCGCAGCGCCCAGCGTGTAGTAGGCAACCTCGCCATCCTCAAAATGCCCACTGTTGTTTGCGTCAAAGATAGCGGCAGCCTCGGTAGTTTCAAACCGCTTTGCTACCCAGTAGCCGTGCTCATCCTCTACAAAATGGAGAAAGAGGCCTACAGTCTCATTCGTATGGCGGTAAGACCCATCTTGCGGCTTTACGCTGGCGCTCACGCCGGGCGTTACGTCGATCCTACTTCCCTCGTCAGTGTAGAACATAAAGGCTACTGCCGGCGTATAGTGACCGTCATCTAACAATATATAAGAACCGTCTTGGGCCTCAACCGTAGATGCAACGGCGCTTGCGCCGGCGTCAATACGGCCGGTGCCAATACTATCAGTAATGGTAAGCGTAGAGCTATCCGTAACTAAAATAAAGGCCGTGTTATTATTATAAGGCGCCTCTACCGTATAACCGCGCAGGTCTAACGCGATGCCCTTGCCCCATTTCAGGGTGGCAGTATCCACCTGCGAGCCGGCTAAGCAAAGCTTGGCACCGGACGGTGCAACGTTGAATGCATCGTTCAGATCCGTATATCTGCTTTCGCCTGCATCGATGCGTTTATTGTCATTCGCATCGTTCCACACCAGGCTATGCATTTTGGTAAGGGCCTCATAGGTGCTCGCGTCTGCCATCTGGTCGTTAAAGGTCGTGTAGGTGTTGACAGGGTCGCCGTCTGACGCATTGCGCGGCTTTTCCAGCTTTTCCAGCATCACGGTCTTTTTGGTAGAGCTTTCCGGCACCTGGTGGTCACTGATCATATAGGTGCTGTACACCTCGGGAACAAAGGCAGCGTAAACGCCATCGCCCTCGGCATCTACCATCGTAAGGGCAGCAACGTGCTCGCCCCCGTCATCGTATACGTGCAGGTAATATTTGTCTGCCCATTCCTCATACGGGTCAAACTGCACGGCGTGGTATTCCTGCTCCCAATCCGCATGCAGGACCGCGTCTCGCGCTACGTATGTCGGCTCGGCCGCGTTGGCCTGCAGCTGCATGATGCCCAAGCCAGAAAGCAGGGCAAGTGCCAGAATAGCGCATACCAGCGCGATCTTTTTCGTTCTTGTTGTTGTCATTTGTAAAGGCCTCCCTTATCGTTATACGTAAATCGTTTATATACTTGTCTCTATGTGCGCGATAGCGCCTTCGCCGCGGCTTACCCGTGCATAGCTGTCTCCTCGCCGGCGGGAAGGAGCGATCTCGCTATGCGGCGGATCTTCATATCGATCTCCAGCAGGGCTGAATGGCAGCACGGCTCGTTCAGCAGCCGGATGGGCGTGCCCGGCACGCCGGCTGTCTCGTCGCCCCTTGATACACAGTAGGTATCAAACAAGCCCTCGCCCTGTGGCGCGTACACTAAGATCAGGTGGTAATCAGACTTTCGCCCGATGTTGACCGCATCGGTGTATTGGTCGATCTGTATAATGCCCAGCTTTTTCAGGTATTCACAGGCAGTAGGCAGCTCGCCGCACACGGCGATTTTTACGTGGCGAAGCAGCTCACTTTCTTGGGTTCTATGCGTCATCCTTTTTTAGGCGACCTGCAGGGCCGCCACGCTCCTTTCCCGGATTTTTTGTAAATTTTACCGTGGTCATATCATAGCAAAAAGCTCTATGCTTGTGTGGGGGTGCGCATATTTCGGTCATTTTTGCGCATATTTCGGCCAAAAAACCACAGAGGGCAATAGGTGGAATTTTGAAAAAGGGCTCGACAAATTTAATAAAATATGGTAGAATACATGCAGAATTCCGCATGCTACATGCAAAATGCCGGGAGGGTTTTTTATGAAGATAGCGTTCTGCGATGACGATGCGCTTTGCCGCAGCCAGCTGGAAGAGCTGCTGGCCGCCTACGCAAGCGAGCGCCCCGACCACAACGTCTCCTATACCGCCTTTGAGTATTCTGACGACGTGCTTGATGCCTCTGCCAGGATCGGCGGCTTTGATCTCTATATTTTAGACATCGTGCTGCAAAATGACATCAGCGGCATTGCGCTGGGTATGCGGCTGCGCGAGGCCGGCCATGAGGGTAAGATCGTTTTCCTGACCTCCAGCGAGGAATACGCGATCGATTCCTTTAAGGTAAAGCCTTATCATTATATGATGAAGCCGGTAGGAAGGGAGCCGCTTTTCAAGCTGCTTGACGAGATCTATGAGATCGTTTCTCACGAAAGACACAGCAACATTCTGATCAAAACAAAGGAAAGCTCTCTCACGATCGGCTATGACAGCCTTTTGTATGCCGAGCTGGTAAAGCGCGCCATCGTTTACCAGCTGGTGGGTGGCAAAACGGTAGAAAGCACCACGCTGCGCACCACCTTTTCTGAGGCGATGGCAGACCTGCTGACCGACCGCCGCTTTGTGCTGTGCGGCTCGGGCATGCTGGTCAATCTTCACCACGTGAGGTCGATAGAGGCGGATTCCCTGCTCTTTCGTAATGGAACGCGGGTATATCTTGGCAAAAAGCTGTGCCGCGATATGCGCGCCGAATGGAACAGCTTTTGGTTTGAGGAGGTCAGCAGGAAATAATCATGCTACGGGAAATATCTCTTTTATGGTCGATGGTTCACACGCTCGTGCTATTCTTTCTCCTCTTTGAAGCGCGCTATTCTAAAAAGAAAACGCTGATCATTACGCTGGCTACCATGCTACCGCTGATCGCCCTCAACACCGTGCTTGCCTTTTACATGGATGCCGATAAAATGGGAACGGCCATGCTGCTTACGCTTTCCCTGCCAAGCCTACTCATATTCTGGATCCTTGCCAAAAACAGAGACGGCCGCTTCTTCTTTACCTTCTGCCTGGTGGACACGGTGGTTTTAGAGATTGTTTACATCACGCAGATCCTGAACTTCTACATTTCCCCCAACAGCAACCTGCTCATGTTTCTTGTTCGGCTTACGATTTTTCCGCTGATCGAGTGGCTGATAGCCAAGCACATGCGCAAAATGTTTCTTGAGGTGCAAAGGCAGACCACGAGGGGCTGGGGGAGCTACGCCGCCATCGGCGCTATCTTCTACGTGCTGATGACCCTGATGATGAATACCCCCACCGCCATCACAGAGCGCCCTGTCTATCTGCCGGCCATGGTGCTGCTGCTCATCCTGATACCAACCATCTATGGCAACATCATCTCCACGCTTCGTCGCCAGCACCAGATGTATGAGGTGCAGGAGCAGGAGAACATTCTTCGCCTGCAGGTGCATAATATGACCGCCCGCGTTGATGAGCTGGCCGCAGCCGATGAGCGCTTTCGTCAAGAGCGCCACAACCTGCGCCACAAGATGCGCATCATTTCTAACCTGGTGGAAAAGGAGCAATACGAGGAGCTGCGCACCCTGATGCCGCAGTACGATGAGGCGCTACGCGAAACGCAGATCAAGCGATATTGCAAAAGCGTGATCATTGATGCCGTTATTTCCACCTATCTGCAAAACGCGGAAAGCAAGGAGATCGGCGTGGATTTTGGCTTCGATTTTCCAGATCCCATCCCTGTAGATGCGACCGAGCTGGCCACCGTGCTTGCCAACGCCATGGAAAACGCCATCAACGCCTGCGAGAAGATGGCCGTGGGTGAAGAGAAGTGGATCGAGGTCAAGGTGCTCTCTACCCCCAGCTTTATGATCAAGGTGAGCAACAGCTTCCGGGGTGAGATAGAATTTGACGATGCCGGTATCCCCATCAACCACAACGAGGATCACGGCTTTGGCACACGCTCTATCGTGGCCTTCTGTGATAAAAACAACGCCTACTACCAATTCCTTGCACAAGACAATGTGTTTACGCTGTATTTGAATTTCTAAACAAAAGCCCCTTGGCCGAAAAGGCCAAGGGGCTTGTTTCTTAGCATGTCCTGCGTTGGGAGATGAATAAGAAAACTGCGTTTTCTGTATCGAAAAGTACAAATTTTGTTTTGCTTTTTGCCTTTACGCCCAAGAAAAAGCGTGATATAATACTAAAAGAGAAAGGGGTGAACCAGGTGAGAACGGTCGAAATAGCGGATTTTATGGAGATGGAAAACGTCAATCTTACAAAGATCTTTGCCATGAATCAGGTTTGGCGCGAGGGGTTTCAATTTGTTATGAAAAATCCAAGGGCAACCAGCGCGATCCTATGGTTTTTCAGCTGCTCGGGAATCTTCAGAACGGCCGAGGGTGATGTTATAGAAGCCCCGCGGGGCAGCGTCGTATATATTCCCGAGGGGGCGCGCTACACGCTTGAATTTCTCTCCTGCAACGGATTCCCGAGCACGGTTCTTGCCGAATTCCGGCTCACAGACGGCGAGGCCTTTGCGTTGGCGGGCGGCATCCGCATCATGGAAGCAGAAGCGGATGATACAAGGATCTGCTCGCTTCTCAAAAAGCTGGTGTTTGAATACTCACTGCCATCCAAGCCCATGCTGAAGCTCAGGCGCGACGTATACGGCTTGCTTGCCCTGCTTGGCGAGTCTGAAAAATACAAGCATATCGACAGGCGAGGGTTTCAAACGGTAAAAAGAGGGATCGAATATCTGCAAAAGGATGAAAAGCAGGCGCTTTCTATTGATGAGATCGCAAAAATGTGCTTTGTCTCTCCCGCTTATTTTCGCAAGCTGTTCAAGGAGTATGCCGGCGTTTCCCCATCGGAATACAGAATACAGCGAAAAATAGAGCACGCCAAGGAGCTGATGGAGCATTCGGCGCTATCAATTGGCGAGCTGGCGCACGCGCTTGGCTATGATGACCCTGCTTATTTTTGTCGCGTGTTCAAAAAAGAAACGGGGATAAGCCCCTCGGAATATCAAAAAAGCACCAAGGAGAGGCAAACGAAGGAGAGTAGTTATGGAAAAGATACGAGTCTTGGTATGGAATGAATATATCCACGAAACCGAAAGTGAGGAGATACGCCGGGTATACCCCAACGGGATCCACACCGCGATCGCCGAGGGGCTTCTCGGCTTTGGCGGCTTTGAGGTGAAAACCGCTACGCTGGATATGCCGGAGTGCGGTCTTGACGAGCAGACCCTGCAAAGCACCGACGTGCTGGTCTGGTGGTCGCACGTGGCGCATGCGCGCGTGCCGGACGAGATCGCCGAGCGGGTACGCAAGCGAGTGCTGGACGGAATGGGATTCGTGGCGCTTCACTCCTCGCATCTATGCAAGCCCTTCGTGGGGCTGATGGGAACATGCTGCCGCTCTAAATGGCGGGAAAACGATGAAAAGGAGCGCATTTGGGTGATTGAACCTGCGCACCCCATCGCGCAAAACCTGCCCGAATATATCGAGCTGGCCGAGGAGGAGACCTACGGCGAACGCTTTGAGATCCCCACGCCCGATGAGCTTGTATTTGTGAGCTGGTTTTCGGGCGGCGAGGTCTTCCGCTCCGGCTGCTGCTGGAAGCGGGGACTTGGAAAAATATTCTACTTCCGCCCCGGCCACGAGGCGTATCCTACCTATTACCGGGATGATATCCGCCAGATTCTGGCCAATGCCGTGTATTGGGCAAGGCCCTCTCACGGCCCGACCCCTACGCTTGGAAACGTAAAGACCCCCTACGAAACCATAAGACTGGTCGACCATTCCAACGAATATCACCCATAAGGAGAAGAAGCATGAAACAGGTCAGAGTAGGCATTATCGGCATCGGCGGCATTGCGGAAAAGCATATACGTGAGCTTCTGCAATGCGAGGATGCCACCATCGTTGCCCTTTGCGATATTGAACAAAAGGCGCTGGCGCGCGGCCGCGAAAAAACGGGCGTGCCGGTTGAAAAATGCTACACCGATTACCGCACGCTGATCGCCGACGAGGCGGTAGACGCAGTAGAGATCTGCACGCCCAACTATCTGCATGCCGAGATGGCGCGCGCGGCGCTGGCAGCAGGAAAGCCTATCAATCTGGAAAAGCCCATTGCCCTTAGCTACGAGCAGGCAAAAACGGTGCTTGATGCAGAAGCAAGCAGCGCCACCTTTGGCATGACCTGCTTTTCCTACCGCTTCATGCCGGCCGTGCGCTATGCCAAGAGCCTGGTTGATTGCGGCTGCATCGGCACCGTTGTCGGGTTAAACGTTGCCTATCTCAAAAGCAGCGCCTTCTGGGAGGGCAGAGCGCTGGAATGGCGCTTTGAAAAGGAAAAGGCCGGCTCTGGCGTTGTGGGCGACCTGGGCGTTCATCTGATCGACCTGGCGCAGCTGCTGGCGGGCAACATCGTTGCCCTTTGCTCTACCTATCAAACGGTGGTCAAGGAGCGCCCCACCCTGGATGGCAAGGATGTGGGAAAGGTCAGCACGGACGATTCTTGCAGCTTTATTGCGCGCTTTGCCTGCGGGGCCGAGGGCTGCTTCCATATCACGCGATGCGCCATCGGCCATGCCAACACCATCCGCTACGACGTTTACGGCGAGCGCGGCTCGCTTTCCTTCGATCTCAACGATCCCACCGTACTGACGGTATGCCGCGCCGAGGGCGACCCGAAGGACTGCCAGGGCGAGACGGTCAAGGTTCCCGAAGAATTTTACCTTTCCCAAGAGCAAGGCTTCATCAATGCGGTGCTGGGCAAAAGGGATGCCCTGTTCCCCACGATCTCTGACGGCGCAGAGAGCCAAAAGGTGGTAGACGCCATCCTCCGTTCTGCCGAGCGCGGCGCGTGGATGACCATATAAAGCCAAAAGCTGCTTGATCAACCGAAAAAGAGCCTTGGAGCATCATGCTCCAAGGCTCTTTTTATCGTCATATAGGCACCGGGTGCCTGTCAGTCGAGCGGAACGATTCTGTCCAGCGCCGCGGTTTCCTCAGCCGGGGCCGCATTGATTCTCGTTAAGCAGATTTTTCTTGCATCGTAATCGACCGCAACGAGGTCAAAGGAGGGGCAAGACACACCGTTATTGACGGTGAGAACACAGGGAATGCCGTTATACGTGCTTACCTCGTCCCTATGGCTGTGCCCCGCGATCAAAAACTCTACGCGGCCGGTCTTGCCTGAAAAATCGTAGTGCTTATCCTGAAAGGATATCCTGCCACGGGCATTGTATACTTCCGCGATCTCCAGCAGCTTGGCGGTGCCGGGGTTCAGATTGGTGCCAAAGATGTACAGCATATGCGGGGCAAGGGCGATGTGCGCGTCATCCCGCGTGGCAAGCTGATCAAGGAACCAGCCTACCTGCTCGACATCAAGCTCGCTCATCACAGTGTGCCCCCAATCAATGCCGCTATTAAAGACGTAAAAGGTGGTATTCTCGCCGGCAAACGAATAGTAGCTTCTGCCGCCGTATTTCTTGTCAGAGTACCATGCGGCATTGATCTCGTCAAGCGTAAGCCAGTGGGGGCTACGGGTGACGCTGGCCTTCTCCTCCTCCCAGGTCTGATAGTTATAATCGTGATTTCCGAAAACGAGATAAAAGGCATCGCCAAAGGCTGCCTGCATTCTCGCGTCAATATCCTTCATGTTCAGAATGGCCGCTTCGCGGGTGTTGGTATTATTGAGCCAGTCGCCCCCTGAAAGAGCAAAGGATGCATGGGAGGCACAGAAATATTCCCCCATCACGTCCAGCATATGCTCATAAGCCGGGTGGATCCGCCCCTCGGGCTTCTTGCTCTCTACGTAGTGTGGATCGGTAAAGTAAAGGAATTTTTCGCCGTTTGTGATGCCCGCAGTTAGCGCAAGGTACCTCGCTGTCTTCGTCATATCGCACATGTCTTTTTCCTCCATAGTTTTTTGAATTGTGTTGTTTTCGCGACAAAAAGGTTACTCATATTATAAAGGAACGCTGGCAAAAAAACAAGTCATACTTGCATTTTTGGCGTATGGGCGGTATTTTACAGCTTCAAAAGCACAACGGCAGCAATTCCGGCAGAAAGCGCAACGTAGTGATTAGCCTTAAGCTTTTCCTTAAAAAGCAGCCTGCCACATAGAAGCGATGCAAGGATGGTTCCGCCTGAAATGATGGGGAACAAAACCGTAGTATTTTCTAAGCCGGCAAGCACCAGCGTTAAAAAGTTTGCAGCCGCGTTGGCAAGCCCAGACAGAACACCATAGCGCTTTCCCTTGATTGTCTTCAGCTCCTTGCGCGATACTCTTCTCCATGCCACAATTCCAAAAACGGCAGAACACAAAAGCATAGCAAACAGCATAAATTCTCTGCTGTATGCGGCGGGATAAAGCGTTTGATGCTGCGCTTGAAGGATCGAGCAGATACCGTTGCACGCGAAGGTGATACCAACGAACAGGAGCCACAAGCCGTAGCTTCTTGGTGCGTTTTCCTTTCCCCTTATTTTATCCGCGTTTGTCAGTATAATAGAAAGAAACAAGAGACCAAGTGCAGGGTATTGCATGATCTTCAGTTCTTCATTTCCTACTGTGATCCCCCAAAGCAGCGGAATCATAACGGAAAAAGATACCAGCATGCTTGTCAACGCCATGGGGCCACGGCATAGCGCCCCATACCCCGCGTACATAGAAATGCACAGGCACGCGCCATACGAAAAGCCAAACAGCATAGTCGGCAGATGAAAGCGAAAGCCGACAGCCGCCATCAGCGCGAACAGAACAAGCGCGGTGCAGGATTTTAATGCGTTAAAGACGGCGGAGCACGGGCATTCTCGGTTAAACAGCTTGGTGGACGCAGACTGCGTTACCGAGGCGAGGATGATCAGTATATAAACAGCGATCACCATAAGCTGCTTACCTGAATTTTGCTCCAGCCCGCTTTTTTATAGTCGCCGCCTATCGGCATGACCTTGCGCAAAAGAGCGGCCGATTGGGTAGAGAGCAGAGCCGCTTCGCGTTGATCTATGCCGTCAAACCCACCAATGGCAGCAAGAACGACGTACGGCATCCCCTTTGACAGGGTGTGCCACGTGGTGTGTAAAAAGCCCATAAGCCCATATTCCTTTACGGTAGCGACAGCGGCGTTCGTTTGGCGCCTTCCACTATCCCATGGGCACAAAAGACAATCAAACCCCGCCTTGGCAAACACCGCTGCAGTCTCTACGGGTGCCTCTGCGGCTTGGTATTGCCAATCCGCCACGATCACATCTCTATGCAGCCGTGCCAGCATATACTGCTCAGCCTCTGCGCTTGGCGCGCTGCAGGTGTAGATGTTTTTGGGATTATACTGTGGATAGCGGTATAAAAACATATCGCCCCACGCAATGATCCTTCTTCCCTGCTGCTGCAGCTCCTCAGCGATCTCGTTGATGTAGTCGCAGATCATGTCCATGTTGCTTTTTGTAAACGTAAAGCCATATGCTTCGTCACAGCCTATATGAAAATAATCGCCGCTTCCGCATAGTGCGATCAGCTCGCTTCTGATCTGACGCAGCAAGCTCTTCACCTTTGGTTTACGAATATCCCAGCACCAGCCATCCTCGCTGAAATAAGATTGCAGCGCGGGGTTTTGATCAAGCACAACGTGCTTGCCGTGCATGACACGGCTTCCCGCCGCATGCCCCCAGTGGTTAAACATGGGGATGATCTCCAGCCCCAGATCCCTTGTCTCACGGATGATGGGCGCAATCTGTTGCTTGGTATACGCATGCGACCATGAAAGCTCTTGCATGCTGTCATATTGCAGCATACCCCAGAATTCTAAAACGATGTGGGTATATTTCAACGCACCGCAAAGCCGAACAAACCGCTGCAGCTCCCAAAGCTCGGTTTCTGGGAATATGCAAAAATGCACCATTCTGTTTTGAATCATCGGCTTGTCCTTGATCTGACAGCAGTCCAGCTCGATGGCAAGCGCATCACCGTGGTCGGTTGCCCGAAAGCAGTCAAGCAAGGTCATAAAGCCTCGTATCAAATTCTTTTCATTTTCGGCGCAAACGCAAATGCCATCCTCTTTTATATGGATGCTGTAATCGCAATCACCGAGGGGGAGAGGCGCGGCATGGCCGATTGAGAAAACAAACGTCTCTGTCTCGGTCATGCGCAGCGTTGAGCTTTGATAAGTAAAGCTATGCCAAAAATCCTTTATGATATCCGTATTCAGGCAAGGATGCGCAAGGGCATAAGCATCGCCCGAAAGAACCAGGCTGCCCCCTGTCTTGATAAACTCGTGTGGATGAAAGATCATACGTACCACTCCTCATATTGTTTTTTTAGATTATACCACGGCTGTCCGGTGCGAAAAAACTGTTTTTTTGCGCACACGAGTGGACTTTTTAGTCACGCTGTGCTATAATAAAAGGCGAGGTGAAGAGGCTGTGATATATCATTTTGATGCGCTTTCGTTTCAAACACTGACGGTTGACCGTTTTTTCCATCAAGCGGGGATTTTCGAGGTAAAAGCGCGCCCCTATGCTGCTTTTTCTTTTCGCGTTAGCGGAACGGGCGCCTTTGAGATCGGGACAAAGCACTTAATGACAAAGCCAGGAGATGTATTGTTTTTGCCCGCTAATACGCCATACAAAGTAGAATATTCGGTCAGCGAAAGCATTGTCGTCCATTTCGAGCAGTGCAATTATTCCGAGGCGGAGAGCATCTCTTTTGCGCACAGCGCGAATATAGGCCTCTGCTTTGAGCACCTGCTGGAAGCATGGCACAGAGACAGGTCGATCAATCAGGTAAAATCTATCATTTATAATATTCTTGATAAAATGGCGAGCGATCAAAGAGACTCGATCGGCGATGCGGTGGTTGCCGGCTGCGTTCGCTATATGGAGGAGCATTATTGCGACCCGGCGTTAGATATTGAAACGCTATGCGATATATCCTTTATCAGTGTCTCAAGCCTGCAAAGGGCGTTTGCGAAATGTCTGGCCATGTCGCCAAAGCAATATCTGATTCGGCTTCGAATGGATCGCGCCTTAGAGCTGCTAAAAGAGAACGAGCTTTCTGTCAAAGAGACCGCTTTTGCTTGCGGCTTTACAGACGAAAAGTATTTTTCCCGCGCCTTCAAAAGAAGATACGGCTATCCGCCCTCTCAGCTGAAGGGCAATATGATGATATAGCAGAAGAGCGCGCTGGTGCATCAAGCGCCAGATCCCTTGTCTGATCGCGCAGGGCCAATATAAAAAAGCCCAGATGCCTTGTGGCATCTGAGCTTTTTTGGTGTGCATCCATTAAGGAAGCACAATATGTAAAGCGCTATAAAAGATATTTTCGGCGAAAGGCTTACGGGATTTGAACTCTCGTATTTATCAACGCAAAAACAGGCAAATTCTATCAGTACAGCTTTATTTTCTTTAGATAATTTTCCTCGATTGCCTTAAAATCGGAGGTGTGTAGAAACTCACACATATCAGGCTTACAACGAATAGAATCCTCAAAATTGTCGGGGTTAAGGCTAATCAAAGCGAGAAGGCACCCGTAATTCCGAATGGCATTTATATTTTCATCGCTTGTGTCGCTGGTGTAGCAAAAGCACCTTTTTCCGCGCTCGGAAAAATCCTTTACAGTCGCCCCAAAGCCGACCCCTTTGTCAATGAAGCGCGCATCGGGATCAATGGAGAGAATGGCGTTGATTCCGGCCATTCCCGAACCGTTAAGAGCATACACAACCTTGCCAATCATTCCGCACCTAAGCACTGCTTTAGCGACAGCCTCGGCACTTTGATAGCCATTTTTTAGATCAATATTTACAAGTAGTCCCGTGTGATAGGCTAAATTTAGAACCTGTTCTAACGTGGGAATGCGTTGTACCCCCCATTTTTCATCCCTTGATAAAATTACAGAGCATATTGTTTGGGCGGTTGTTTCAGCAACCACATATGTAACAGGACATCCCTTATCGTTAAAGCCTCTAACGGTATCATCGTGATTTACGATCAACACACCGTCACTCGTAAAGCGAGCATCTGTTTCTATCATTTCAGCACCATTTAGGTAAGCATTATAATATGCCGCAAGACTGTTTTCCTTCAACGTGCCATCAACAAAACCTCTGTGAGCAGATGTTATCCAGCTTTTTTTCATACTCATTTCTAACCATACCGCCTTTCGTGAAATAATTATTAGTACATCCTCGCAGTTTCTTTTTATTGTCAAAACATAGAGCAATATGTAAAAACCTTTCAATGTAATTTATTATACCATTAATCGTTCAAAACTTCAATTCCTTTCCTTGTCTTGTCAACCATTCGCCATATTTTTTCTTGTCAAAAACCGACGAGCCGGCAGAAAGCCGACCAAAAAGATTGGAATAGATCGGTATTCTGTGACATCGTGTCATGGAGCCGAAAAGACAAAAAAAGAGCCTTGGAGCTTGATTCTCCAAGGCTTTTTTGTAGGCAAACATCAAAGGCGATCCAAATACAGAAACATCTTCTCTATTTCTGCAAGCTCGCTTTCCTTGTTTTTGCTTACCCATTTTTCACGGTATCTTTTCAGCCATGATACGGTATCGGTTTTTCTTGCGATCGGATAGCCGCCGAATTTTGAAAACAGCTCTGCCATGATCGCAATCCCCTCTATCGAAAGAAGAAGCTCCTCGCGATATTCCTCCTGCTGCCACCTTTGCTCTTCTACGGCTTTCAGCAGCGCAAGACATTCCGCTTGTACCCGACGGGTTGCTTCTTCATCCGGAATATTGACTGCCAGATGACCGTTGTACACGGTGTTAGAATAATACTTGCCAAAATCCCAATAACAGGTATCGGTGGCAAGCGCGCTTACCTTTTTGATCAAGGATACCGCCCCGTCATAGCCGTAGACAAGCTTGTCTACCCGTTTGGCAAATTCCTGATCGGGAAGCGTCTGCGCGTTCCAGGAGCGCTCTGCCCCATAAACGATACCGTAGGTATGCATCTCTATGCTGCACGGGTGTCCCCAATCGCCCCAGTTGGTATTCAGTACACCGAGTGCGCCGTATTGAGCGCCAAGCTCTGTCATATGCGTCATGCTTTTTTCGCCGTGTACCGTATCCTCGATCAAACGGCACCAGGAATTGGTGCTCGGAGCCACCAAAATTCTGTGGTTAGATGCCGCCGCTCTTGAAACGTTGATGACATCCCGATCGGGATAACGTCCATACCCGTACGGTATCAGAATGACCTCCTCGGGAATTTCGCCGGCAAGCTCCGGATGCTTGGCAAGAATATCCGGCCACATCATGACGGTTTTGCCAAGACCCAGCAAATAGTTGATGATTTTTTTCATAAAATCAACGTACAGTCTGCCGGTATCCAGATGCTCGTATCTGCCCGTAACAAGATCAAAGGTCTCATCCCCGCCAATGTTGATGATATTGCTTTTGAAGGCAAATACCGTTTGATCAAGAATGCTTTTGATGATGGCAAAGCTTTCGGGATTCAGCGGATCGATCGTATGGTGATTGACCCGCTCATACCAAAAGGACTCTTTCGGCTCATAATCCCTGAGCATACAGTACTTTTTATAGGCATCCTGCTGAAGCAGCTCATACAGATGACCGAAGGTCGCGATGGAAGGAGAAAATTCTATAAAATGGTTGTAGCAATAGTCCTCTATTTCCTTGATCTCAGCCCTGGTAAGACAGCCCGTTCTTGCGGTAACGCCTTGGAACTCAAAAAAATCAAACACGTGCTCTGAATACACCTGCAGGGCGTTGATCTTGTAATAGGCAAGAAGGTCGATCAGCTTTTTAAAGGTTTCCACGGTCGGTATTTTCCCGCGTGTGATATCGTGGTAATAGCAACGATATGCAAAATCCGGCTCATCCTCGATATGCACGCAAGGAATCTCACTCTGCGCAAACAGCTGGCGCAGCGTTTGGATGGCATAAAAGGCACCGCGCGCGCTTTTGGCTGTAACGGTGACGGATTCTTCGGTAATATCCATAGCATATCCCTCACCATTCTCACCGGTGATATGAATGATAAAGGCAGCACCGTCACTTGCCAGCGGCAATTTGTTGAGCGCCGATTGAATTCTTGCATCCTCTATCTCTGACATGCAGGCAAGGCTGGTCGTGTTCAGAAAGCCCCCTCGCCTTTCAACGGTCTTTGGTTGTGGAATCAGTAGCATGCTTTTTCTCCTGTTTTATGTGCTTTCCGCACCCGATGTGTGAGAGCAAAATGCCGCCGCTGATCAGCAGAAAGGCGACCAAATATTGCACCCGCCAAATGTTTTCTTTTAATATAAACGCGCCGAAGATGCAGGCAAAAACCGGCTCGGCAAATTTGATGATAAACAGCCGGGAAAGCTCACCACTCTTGACGATGCCAAACCACATACAGTAGCTGACGATAGAGGCAGCGCATATATACGCCATGATCCAAAGCGAGCTGTTGGCAGAAAAGCTTACCCTGCCCCCCATCAGCAGCCCGACAATAAGCAGCACAAGTCCGCCAAACAGCTGGGAGATGCCGGTTGCGGTAACGGGGGCAACCCACGCAAAGACCCGTTTGCTGATCACGTTTGAAAAGACCGTGCAAAACGAGGCGCATAAAATCAGCAGATCACCGATATAGAAGGACATCCCCTCTGCCGTGATATTCAAAGCTATCATGCCCAAAAAGCCTACTAAAGCGCCGCCAATCTTTTGTGGCGTGGGGCGATCCTCTTTGATGAACAGGAAAGAAAAGCAAACGTAAAGCAAGGCACCGATTTGTTTAAGCAGCGCCGTTTTTGAGCTGTCTGTCATTTCTAACCCGATATAGGTAAAGCCATAATGCAAGATAATGGCAAACAAGCCGGAAAGCAAAATGGGAAGGAGTGCTTTTTTAACCGGCCGGTAGGATTTTCGATCACGCACAGCAGAAAAAAGGCAGATTACTGCGCCACAAGCAACAAAGCGAATGCCGGCAAACAACAATATATCTGCAGTGCTTTGGACGTTATATGCCGCAAAGCCCAATTTCACCATTGGAAAAAGCGAGCCCCACAAAAGCATTGTAACAAGGGCCAGCCATATGGTCTTATTCTTACTCATCGCAAACGCTCAAAACGACCTTTCCCACGTTTTCACCGCGTTCAAGAATGGCGTGCGCCTCTGCGGCTTGCGTGATGGGCAGCACGCGGTAGATCGAGGGCTTGATAGAGCCATCCTCGATCTTTGGCCATACGTTTTTGACAAGCTCGGAAAGGATATATGCCTTGAATTCCGGTGTCCGATTGCGCAGCATGCTGCCTACCAGGTGCAGCCCCTTGGTCAGCAACGGACGAAGCTGCACGGTGGTTTCGATGCCTGCCAGCGTAGAGATGACGATCCAATAACCGCCTCGCGCCATATACGGCAGGCTCTTGCCAAGCGTTTCACCGCACAGGCAATCCATAGAAACGTTGACAGGCGTGCCATTTTCCTCTTCGGCCTTTAAAATCTCCTCCACGCATTGCGCTTGGGAATTGATCACCACATCAGCACCAAACGACTTGATCTTCTCGGCAATTTCATCAGACAAGACGGAGGTGATGACCCGTGCGCCAAACGCCTTGGCCATGGGAATAGCGACCGAGGCAAGACCGGAAGCACCGGCAGGGACAAACGCGGTCTGACCGGCCTCCAAATGCCCTTCTATAAAAAGATTAAGATAAGAGGTCGCATATGCCTCAGGGAGGGCGGATGCCTCGATCAAGGAAAGACCGTGCGGAACGGGCATCAGCATATCGTGCTTGACCGCCACGTATTCAGCGTAACCTCCGCCGCCAAGCAGAGCGCAAACACGGTCGCCCACCTTCCAATCGCTTACGGCCGGGCCAACCTCCGCGATCACGCCTGCTACCTCCAACCCCATCCATTCGGGGCAGCCTGCCGGGGAGGGATATTTCCCTTGCCTTTGCAAGAGATCCGCACGGTTGAGTGCGGCAGCATAGATCTTGACCAGCACCTCATCATCCCTGATGATGGGATCCTCTACATCCGTCCAAACGAGGTCTTTGTTCGCGTTTACCAGCATTGCTTTCATATCTGATTCCTCACAGACCGTGTTTTCTCAGGTATTCATCCATACGCAGACCGACCTCGGTATCGGCGGGCACATAGCTTTCAGGAATATTGCCAATCTCCAGCTGCAAGCCATCGTACATCGGGATCAGCTCCTCCTGGCGCAAGCCTGTCAGCGCAAGCACCTTGCTGTTATCGGTAATGCGACGGAACAATCTGGCATATTCCAGCTGCCAGCGCACGTTGATGCTGCCCTCGGGACTCAGGATGGCAAGATAGTCTTCCTTATCTACCCATACAGCTTCCAGGCCGATCAGCTTGTTATAGTAGCCGGCAATCTCCTCCCAGGTGCGATGCTCGGCGGAGCAAACGTTGTAAACTTCACGCTTTGCCTCGTCCTTAAAGAGAAGGCGAGCGATCATCTTGGCCACGTCGCCGCCCCAGCAAAGCGTAGCCGGCTTGTCCTTTGCCTGCACCGGCAAAACGACCTTCTTACCCATCAGCGCACGAGCAACGCAATTGTTAAATTCCAGCGTAACCAGCTGCAGGCGCATCGTCGAGAAGGTGGTTGCGGGGCGAACGATGGTAAAATTATCGTACGGCGATGCCAGCAGCAGATCCTCATTTTGTGCCTTTTGAATACAGTAATCGTGCGAGGCACGCAGCACCTCATCCTCCGAAGAATCCCACAGGCGGGGCGAGGTCTCCTTGATTGGCTGCTCCTTATCGTCATACACGCGGCAGGAGGAAAGGAAAATATAATGCGCCGTATTATCTAAGAACAGACGATAGTAGTCGGTAAAATCATAATGCCCGTAGTCCATAAAGTTGACAATACCGTCAAACCCCTCGGCAAGCAGCTTGGCGAGGAATTCTTGATCAAATGCATTTCCACGAACATAAGTAGCATGCTCGGCAGACCAAGGAGCACACTCCTCCAAGCCTACGCCGGTAACCGCATAGCCGAGGCCTGCCAATTCGGGAACGAGATATCTGCCCATGGCACCGGTTGCGCCCAAAACCAAAACCTTTTTCATCATCAAAATCTCCTTTTTAGTGTTTATAAACGATTTGACCATCTGCGATTGTCAGCGCGCAACGATAGCCTTTTTTTGACGTGATGTGATGACCTGCCGCATCCGTCAGGTCAAAGCCCTCCTGCGTGTAGTCAAGCACCGCTATGTCAGCCGTGCCCCCTACCCTTAAGCATCCCCATTTACCTGCCATTCCCAATGCACGAGCGGGATGGGAGGTAACAGCACGCAAGATATCCTCCTCGCCCATACCAACAGCGCGCATGATGCTCATACACATGGTCAACCCATAGCGGCCGCCCCTATAAAAGGCGCTGCATCGGGTAATATCGGTGCTGATGGTATCCGGCAGATATCCCGCTTCTATGGCGTTTCGCAGCACCGAGAAATCGGTGTGCACGTGCCCTGCCATGCCTGCATCCAATACAATACCCTTTTGCTTTGCCAAATCATAGGCAGCATAGCCATGATCGGCTATGGTATGCTCACCACCGTGGTATATGTGTGTTACAATGTCGCCCCCCTGCAGGGTGTCCACGATCTCCTCCATGGTAGTGGGAGAGTGATTGCAATGAACCAACACCTTTTTCCCCCGTGCATGGGCAAATGCGCAGATCTCGCGCAGGGGCTTGGTGCTTTTCAGCTCCTTGCACGCGCGGTCAAAAAACACCTTTACACCTACGCCGGCATCACCATACGCATGCAGGAGCCGCTCGGTCATGTCAAGCACGGCTGTATCATGCTCAATCCGGCAGGCGACAAAAGCCGCCCCCTTTACGGCAAAGGCGGAAAGCAGCCGTCCATCTCCCTTTTCGGCCGAGGCCTCTACCGCCGCCGTTACCCCAAAGGGAAGGCATACCGCATCAATAGGAATACCGTATTCGTCGGATGAAACCTGCCGCATATGGGTATGGATATCAACCAACCCCGCTGACACAAGCATGCCGCTTGCATCATACGTAAAGTCGGCTTTTTCGGAAATGTGGGGGGCTATACTGGATATGTTCTCCTCCACGGTCAAAATATCCACGCAAGAAAAACGCTCGCCATCCCATACGCGACCGTTTTTAATCAATATTTTTGCCATTGAAATGTACCCCTCCGACTATCTCCGACAGTACCTTCTGCACAAGATAATCGTGCTCATATGTAAAGGGATTTTGCTTCGTACCCATGATATAGGCGTAGAGATCCTGTATCATTTCGTCATATCTGCCATCTGCTGTATGATCCTCAAAGGGAATGACAATTTTTCGATCCTCGTAGGTTTTATCCGCGATGCTTGTGTCGGAGTAGGTCATTGTAATCGGGCGTTCAAGAGGGCAGATATTGACCGTTCCTTTACTTCCCGATACCACAAGCTGCCGTCTGCCGAATCCGTTGACCTCCACCGAGGACACGAAAATCCTCGCAAGAGCCTTATCATATTCAAGAACGGCAAGATTATTGTCCTCAACGTCCACGCCGTCCAGCCCCGTATGCTTCAAAAACGAGGTGATTTTTTTCGGCTCGCCCATCATATATACGATCAGATCGACAAGGTGGCTTCCGAGAATATACATAATGCCGCCACCAAAGTTGGTCAGCCAGGTCTTGTACGCGGGGCTATGAAAGGTGCTCATCTCGGCGTTGATGGAATATATCTCTCCGATGTCACCGTTCTTGATATGTTCAAAGCATTCGAGAACCGCGGGGTTGTAGCGGTACATATATCCGAGCTGAACCACCAAGTTCTTTTCCTTTGCCGTATCCAACACGTATTTGTATTCTTCAAGCGTACCGCTTGCGGGCTTATCCATATGGATGTGCTTGCCCGCCTCTACACACAGCGCTGCATATTTGGTCAGATTCCAAACGTCACTTTCTACAAGAATGGCATCGCTTTTTTCGATAATCTCCTCTACGCTCATGCGGGGAAGCCCCTTGTAGCAGGAAAGACCACCGCGCTTTTCTACCCAGCACTCGTTTTCCTCGGCATAGCCAACAACCTCAAACAGCTCCGGGAGTTTTCTTACCGCCTGCATTTTTCCCTCGCCGTGGTTGTGCCCGATGCCGATCTGACCTACTTTTAGCTTTTTCATTTTATCTCTCTCCAATCAAATACGGTTCCCATGGGGAAATGCGGATCGTCGCAGAGCTGATTAAATATTTCTGCGCAATCCTCGGGAGATACTACGCGAGACACGATAGGCGCGACCTGTATGCGTCCTGCGGCAATCATATCAAGGATAGCCTTGCAGTCGTCCTGATGAGTCCAGTGATGCGGATAGGACTCTACCTTCGGGCGAACAAGATTGTGCGCTCCGATAAGCTTGACACCAGGCTTGTGTACCTGTTGATAATAGTCTACCGAACAGTCAGACACACGAGTACAGCCGAGCAAAGATATTCTGCCCATCCAAGAAGCACATTCAAGCGCCTGCTTCATAGCGGCAGACACACCTGTGACCTCAACAGTCGCGCGAACTCCCTTGCCCTTTGTAACTGCTTTTACCTGCTCTACAAAATCGGGCACGGACGGATCAAAGGCATAGTCCGCTCCAAGCTTCAGGGCAAGCTCGCGGCGAGCGGGATTGAGATCTACGGCAATTACGGGATAAGCGCCGCTGAGGCGGCAGAACTGAACCGCAAAAATACCGAGAAGTCCAAGCCCCATTATCATTGCGCTCTCGCCAAGCTCTATCTCAAGCTTACGAACGCCGCCAAGTCCCATTGCCGCTATAATAACGAAAGCCGCATCGAGAGAATCAATACTGTCGTTCTCGACTTTCGTTATCTCCTTAACGGTACGAACATTATACTTCATATGCTTTCCGTGATATACGAGCACACGGTCTCCGACGGCTATATTATCAACCGCCGAACCTATCTTTATAACGTGTCCGATCCCGCAATAACCGAGCGTTTTCGGGAAATTATCTCCGCCCGCATTGGGCATCGCCATAATGTTAGCGCGTTCAGTGCCGCCGCTGACGACAGTGTATTCCATATCGGTCAACACTTCGTTTTCCTTTAATTCGCAGACGTCTACCTCCAAAAGCTCTGCTTTGTGTGTTGCTGTAAAAACTATCTGTTTGCTTTTCATTATCGCTTTCCTACATGTATTTTTTAATTTTCAACGGTGGCTCGGTCCAAGGCTTCTGCCACCGTCAACCACAATATTCTCACCCGTAATGTAATCCTGATAAGCAAGGAAGAGCACGGTATCCGCGATATCCTTGGGTGTGCCTGCGTGTCCGTCCTCACCCATATAAGTCATATGTGCCCACTTGGCGCCGTCACGCTCAATGGCGCCGGGAGAGACGCAGTTGACGCAGATATTGAACTCACCAACCTCCATCGCAAGAGCCTTACTCATACCGATCATGCCCGCCTTGGCGGCGGCATAGTCCACGCGGTCGTACAGACCGCAGATGGCGGCAATTGAAGAAATATTGATGATCTTTCCGTATTTTTGGGCGATCATCGAGGGT
Source organism: Clostridia bacterium (assembly GCA_017621755.1). GTDB lineage: Bacteria > Bacillota > Clostridia > Oscillospirales > CAG-272 > UBA1740. The sequence goes on along the minus strand of JAGASL010000044.1, from coordinate 19,488 downwards.
AAAACGGCTTGCGCGCAATGAAATGCGCCTTTCAGATTGGTGTCAATAACAAAATCAAGCGTAGACTGCTCCGCATCCACAAAGCGCGTGAGTTTATTGAGCAAGCCTGCGCTCCCCCCCGCGTTGTTTACCAAAAAATCAATCTTACCAAACCGTTCGACTGCCGCGGCAACATAGGCGAAGATCTTCTCTCTGTCACGCACGTCGCAAACGGCAGCCATAGCCCCCACGCCGAGTGCCTCAATCTCTTGAACGGTCTCCTCTGCATTTTGGGGATTATAGTCGCAAACGATCACGTTGGCACCACTTTTGGCGAAGGCAAGCGCAATTTCTTTGCCGATATTCTTGCCCGCGCCCGTAACCATCGCCGTACGTCCTTCAAACTGCTTCATCATTTTATTCTCCTATAAGCCTCCTCATATTCTCTGCGATGGCAGCCGTCGCACGCAGATCAAGCTGCTCCATCGTGCTGCTTTCGCTGTACCGATCTACGCAAAAGGCAATCTGTCCACCAAGCAACGGATTGATGATGCGGGAAAGCGCGCCTGCCTCACCGTTTGCATGGTACGAAACGGGCGTTTTCACCTCATTCTTTAATAAAAGCATGGCGCGAATACTCTCTGCCAGATCATCCTCGTTTTCTGCCTTGGTCACAATCTTTATAATATCAGGATTTCTTTTTTCCAAAAACAGCGCCAGCGCTACGACCTGCTCACTTGTCATTGGAATGCCGGGATGGCAGGAAAGAAGAACCTCTGCCCCCTGGGCATGCACCTGATCGATCAACGCACATTGCCGTGCGATCACCGCCTCGTCGGTCACGATCTCCTTTGGGTTTCCTTTTGTAAAGGAATATTTGTCTTCACCGCAAAAGGCGCTCTTGGACGGCAGATGGAAGGTATATCCCTGCATATCGATACCGGCCGCTCCTGCCTCTACGGCGCGCAGCAGGCTTTCTGCACGGGCCTCCTCCGTCAAGCCGGCATCCGCCCCTTGGTAAGTAATGTTGTAATTCAACGCCAGCACAGGCAGCCGGGATGCGGCCATGACCTGCTTCAGCTCCTCTGCGCCGATATCCGCAAGGCAGGAAAGGTGCAGATCGATCATGGTTGCACCATCCATGTAGCAGTTTTTCATTTCCGCAATCGCTGCGTGTGCGTTGCGTTCTCTCACAACGCCGGCAAGCGCGGGGGCTTGCAGCTCAGAAAGTTTTTGTTTCATACGATCACCTCCGAACACAGTATAGCATATTGGGCTACGGCAGTAAATATCAAATGTGTTACTGTTTATCATTTTTGATATAAAAAATATTGCCATCTTGCAAAATATGTGCTATAATATCGTAAAAAAGAAGTGGGATAATATAAAAATGAGCATTGCCGTTTTGTCAAATTTGGTAATCACGCAGGTTTATTCGGTCTCCTCTCTATACACACCAAGGAACACCAAAATGAAAAAAAATGACCGCCCGCATTGGGCGATCGTCATCAAATATGAGGGGGAGACCGTTTATACGTCCGGGGGAAAGCAGCTTGTGTCAGACCTCAATCATGTACTGATCCTTCCCAAAGGCTGCTCCTATGATTGGGAATGTACAAAATCCGGGCATTTTTCTATCATTGAATTTGAATGCGATCAGACCTATCACGAGCCGCTTTCTTTTCCCGTCAAGCACGGCGAAAAGGTGCTGCGCCTTTTCAAGGATCTGGAATACAAGCGCAATCTTCGCGGCCCCATGTTTGAAGCAGAGAGCATTCACGATACGTATTCTATCATATTAAGCCTTGCCTCATCCACCCTTGATAAATACGTGCCGGACAGCAAAAGAGAAAAAATTGAACCTGCTATAGCCTATATCTCTCAAAATTTTGACAAGCCTATCACGAATGATATGCTTGCTTCGATCGTTGGCATGTCTACCGTATATTTCAGAAAGCTTTTTACCGAGGTCATGGAAACGTCTCCCATCTCCTATACCAAGCAGCTGCGCATCGAAAAAGCAAAAGAGATGTTAAAAAGTGACTACGGAACGCTGACCGATATTGCGCAATCCTTGGGATATGCCAACCTTTACGACTTCTCGCGCGATTTCAAAAAGCATACCGGTGTTGCGCCGTCGAAATATCATTAAAGCAAAGGAAGCAAGCATCCGTATGGCTGCTAGCTTCTTGTTTGTGCCAAATTGAAATGGCACGATCAAGACATGACAATTCAAAACAAACCGCTATATGTAACCGTTCTTGATCCCAAGCCGACCAAAACCGGCAGAAAGCCGACCCAAAAGATTGGAATAGATCGGTATTCTTCGGCATTGTGTGCTACGGCAAAAAGGACAAAAAAAGAGCCTTGGAGCTTGATTCTCCCAGGCTTTTGTCTGGTTGCAGTGGGATTTTGGTAGCTTTATCAGCAGCGCGGCTCATCGCCCTTCCGCCTCAATGGTCGCCGCGCGACGCTCGACGGCTCGCTTCTTCGGCTCCCGTTCGGCGTTACTCGCCCTGTGCAAAGTTAAAGCCTTTTAGAACTACCAGCACTGCTGTTATAATAATGAGGAGGAAGCACCTTTGGTGCTTCCTCCTTGCTTGTATTGTGTTGTCACGATAGGCTTTTGAAACGTTCGGATGTCAATTTTCTTGAAAATCGAAAATGCCATTCAACCTTCATAGCCATTGGGGTGTATCGGTGAAAATACCCATTGACCAACATCTGTCGTTTTCCAAAAAACATCAGTCACGGTTTCATTTTCATCAGAGCCGGTCATAAGGTCCTCTGCGCATAGCATGATCATCTGCACGATGGGTTCTTCATATTGCTTCATATGCGTGCCCCCTTTATCAGTAATCAAACTCGCGGTTTTCGCCAGAGCCGATGCGTGTCATATAGATCTTACGGTTTTCACGGTCGATCTGCACAAAATCCATACGCTGCTCGATATTCGTACCCGCCTTCAAGCCTGGCAGGAACGGGTCTGCCGCGCCACCGTCACTCGTGGTGCTGATCACATGATAGCCACCCTCGGTTAAAATATCATCATCCCAATGCGTGTGGCCGGAGAATACGGCGATCACCTCGCGCGTTTTGTCGATCTCATTCAGCACCGGTACCAAGGCTCTGTAAAACTCCGTAGAGGTCGGATTTCCATTCGCATCCAGCGAGCCGATCATGCGGTGCTCGGTCACCACGATGCCCCAGCCCGCTTCCAGATCTGCTGCTGTCTCCTGCAGCCAGGCTACCTGTGCCTCATAGGGAACAACGTTTACGCCCTCCTTTTCCGAGGTGTTCTTATCACCGGAGGCCACGGCGGTATTGCCGTGTGAATAATCGGCTAAGAAGTAGTAGCGGATCTTGGCCTGCTCATCATCCACGTAGTAATAGAGGTTCTTTTCGCCGCTGTAGCCGTTTTCGCCCGTCTTTGGAATGTCTGAATAGGCCAGCACGTTATCATAGTACTGCTCATCCGTCCACACCTCGTCAAACGAAAGCGGGCGCCAAGAGGCATTCTGGTCATGGTTTCCACGCACGGGATACCACCTACCGTTGAAGCTATCAATGCTTGCTACCCAATCGGCAACGGTTGCCGCCGCTACGGAAAGCTGGGCGTTACCATCGATCATATCTCCACCGAAATGCAAGCGATCAAAGCCCAGCTCGGCCTGCAGATAATTCGCCAGCTTGAAGGTGTTTCTGTTATTCTGCTCCCAGTGCGTATCGGTAACGAAAAGGAAGGAGGAAAGATTATCTTCGCTCTCCACCTTTGTCTTGTTCTGATCAGCCAGGCAAGCAGCCAGATTCAGCGACCATTCCCAATAGGTGGGCACCGTGGCGCCAGCCTCGGCTGCCTTGGCACCGTAGCTAGAAAGATCGATCGAGGCAGAGGGGTTCTTCTGTACCACGCCTGCGCCGTAATTGCCGGCCGCATCAACAGAAAGCACCACCTCAAGTGAGTGATTGCCATACGTAGCCACCAGCGCGTATTCACCCGCATCCTCAGGGGCCAGCACGTAGCGGTTAGATACGATCGAATAGGCCAGCGCGTCACAGGCGGCACTCCAGGTTACCTGATCACCGGGAACAATGGTATCACGTACCCATATAGGATACTGCCAAAGGTCAATCGTCTCACCGGGCAGGGCAGGAATACCAGCACCGTTTTCAAGCGTGTTTTCTACCCTATAGCGGTAATCCTCAGCCGCATCGCCTAAGGTCAGCATCGTATTCAAAATAGCATCCATTATCTCGTCTTCTCCATAGACACGCTTAGCATAGCAGCCAACGCCATAAACGATCTCGTCGCTTACCAGCTCGTCGCCCTGGTAAACGCCAATTGTCAACGCGGTATCATAATGTAGCATGGGAATACCAACAACCGCCTTGAAGAGGGTCTTGTCGGTATCTCCCTCGCGCGTTTCAAGTGTGCCCCTGTAAGTGCTGCCACCCTCGGTTTTAGCCACCAACGTAAGCGCGCTGTAATCGGCAATGGGGTTCTCTGCCTGCAGACTCAGCTTCAGCTGAATGACGTCGTTCAGAAGCAGGCTTGCCTGCATAAAGTGCAGGCCGGCCCCCTCGGTCACACGGTATTCCATATCGGCAATCTCACGCTCGCTGACCAGAACGGTCGAGGTGCGCTGTGCCTCCGGTACGGCCGCATTAGCAAGCGCATCGGTATGGTATTCAAAATAGGTCTGCGCGGCGGCGGCATAATTTAGGGTCGCCATTGCCAGCGCCGCGGTTGCATCGGTGGTGTCTACCAGTGCGCCGTTCATCCTTAGGTGCGCGGCGATCAGGCTGGCCACGGTTACCGTGCCCTCGCTCTTCTTCTCCTCCCCGTTGGCCGTGCAGGTAAAGGAATAGGAGATCTCACGCGTCAGCTCCTTGGCGGCAAAGCCGGAAAGAACGTAGCAGCGCGTTAGCGTGCCGTCTGCATTCTGGATATCCTGCGTAATGGCGATAACCGGCGCGCCATCCTTTGCAAAGGTGACAACGGCATCGTTTGCTACCGCCATGCTGGGATAGGTAGCATAGAAGATAGCGCCAAAGCTTTGACCAAGCGTGGCAGCAGCCTGCAGCTCAAACAGCTCGGCAAGCGGGCTAAAGATTTCTACCCGCGGCATAAGCAGCACGTAGCTCCCAGCCTGCGCCGCGGCATTGGCGACACAGAAATCAACGGTATCTCCCCCCTCGAAATAGGGCGCCAGGTCGGCAAGCGATGCGTTGAGCGAGACAAGGCTGCCCGCTGTTACGCTTGCCCAGGTGTTGGTCGCGCCGTAGGATGCGCCACTCGGCCAGACCACCTCTCCGTTATGCAGCACGCACACATAGGCGCCGCTTGCTACCTGCTCGCCAAGCGAGAGGCGCACACGCCCATTCTGCGGCATGGTATAGCGATAGGCGGTTACGGTCTTATCAGCGGTGCTAACGGCATAGCCGGCATGCTTACCGCCAGGCGAGAGAAGGAAAAGCTCGTCATCGGTCAAGGCCAGCTGATCAACCGTCTCTCCCGCCAAATACTTGCCCAATAGCTTGTGCAGACCTGCCTCGGTGGTAGCATACAGCTGCTCGCCCACGGCATATCCGGCACCAGCCGCTTTACCGTTTATAGCGATCAGACCGGCAAGCGGGCTGAAGGCCTTTGCATCGGTCAGCTGGCCCAGGCACCAGTCACCCGTTTGTGTGATCCTTGCCTGCTCCATATAATATTCAACGTATGCATCCTTGGCATAGCTGCCCATCACGTAGCCAGAGTCCTCGCCGCGCACGGCAACATCCGTTGCACAGAAGGTATTGTAGGTCACCGGGGCAGCACCATGCGTTACCGCCGCAGGATCATAGGTGGTGGTCACGCCGGTTGCCGTATCGGTCACACCAAAGCGATAGCCATAGCGCACGTCACCCTTATTATCTATCACGCAGAAGGTAAGCAGGTCTCCCTCCTTGACCTCAAACGTAACATCCTCCCAAGCCGTGGTCAGCTCAGCAACGGTGGGGTTCTTCCCCGCAAAGCCATTGCCCTGCCGTGCCCAGGTCGTCGGGTCTCCGGCCTCAGCATTTTCAGGCCAAACCGGTGTACCGTTTCGAAGGATGCACAGGTGCGTGCCTACAGAGTTTGCCGCGTTATGCGTAATATTCGCCACGCTGATCGTAGGCGCCAGTTCACGAACCCCGTGGGGCACGGTATAGGCCCAGGTCAAAATAGCGCCGGTAGTGCTGTTCAGCAGGTCATATACGCCTACTGCACTACTTACACTATTTTGTCCATAAAGCACACCTGTTCCTGTATCGCCCCAAAGACCGTCTGCCGTACTTTCGTTCGACAGAAGATGCTTGTTCAAGAAGGACCTCATCGCATTCGCGGTAACGTAGCGGGTACCATCCGCTATGTGGTCCCAATCAACCGCGCCGTGATATAGCCGGTATGCGATCGGCTCATAACGCAGCACGTTCCCCGCTACCACGCTATTGCCGGCAGACCAATTGCCCGTCCAGGTAATGGCGGCAGTCTCGTTCAGCACGTAGTCAATATAGGCCTGCTTGCTGCTCTCTGCCGTAGGCTCCAGCGTCTGCACCACGTTATTGCAGAAATCGGTATAGGATACGGGCTGCCGTTTCTGTGTATAGGCAACCGGATCATAGGTCTCGCCATTGATGGTAAAGCGGTAATCGTAGCGGCGGTCAGCAGCCCCCTCACGGATACAGAAGGAGAGCACATCACCCTCCGACACGTTGATTGAGAGTGTCTTCCAGGCCTCGTTCAGCTCGGCGGCAGTCGGGTTCACGCCGGCCCAGCCTTGGCTTGCCTTGGTGGCCCAGGTAGACGCTTCATTCGTGGCACCCTCCGGCCAAACGGGTGCACCATTTTTCATGATACATAGGCGTGTATTACTGGCAGCGCCGGCCGCCATCACCGCGCTGGCCACCGCAGGGGTTACCTGTGTGACCCCGGCCGGCACGGTATAGGCCCAGGTCAGCACGCCGGTATCGGCGCCGTTGTTCAGCAAGGAGTTGATATCCTCTACCCCATTTGTAGAATACGAATCCTGCCCATAGATAACCTGGCTCTTCAGATTGCCCCAAAGAATATTGAGACCGTCATTGGCAGAAAGATATCTATCCAAAAACTTGTTCATACCTGCCGCCGTCACAAAGCGTGTCGTATCAGCCGTATTATCCCAGCTGGCATGCGACATATACAGATGATAAGCGAGCGGCTCATACGTATATGCGCCACCGGAAAGCACCATTTCACCTGCCGACCAGTTCCCCGTCCAGGTAATAGCAGAGGTCTCATTCAGCACGTAGTCACGATAGGCCTGCTTGCTTATTTCAGCAGTCGGATCCAGCGGCTGGCTACAAAATTCCGCATAGGTCAGCAGCTGGCCGGCATAAGCTTGGCTGAGATAGGAATAGAGGCACTCCTCGCTTTGCGCGTAGGGCGAGCCCACCGCGCGCGCCGGGCTATTGGCAGCGCAGAAAGCGGAATAGGAAAGCGGCACCTCACCCAGCGGCAGGGCATGCGGGTCATACGTGCTGGTTTCGCCGGTGGCCGTATTCGTTACGCCAAAGCGATACTGGCAGGAGGCATCCTTCTGCTTATCAATATAGGCAAAGGATATCTGGCTCCCCTCCTCCACCGGAATCACGAAATTGCTCCAAGCATCATTCAACTCGGTGGTCGTAGGGCCGTTGCCGACATAGCCGCTACCCTTTTTCGCCCAGGTGCTTACGTCATCGACATCCGCATTGATCGGCCATATAGGCAGGCCGTCCTTCAACACGCAAAAATAGGTCTCTGCCGCGGGAGCTTTGCCAGAGACATACGCATGGCTGCCAAAAACCGGCTTCAGCTCGCTTACGCCGGCAGGCACGGTATAGGTCCAGGTCAGGCAGGCATTGTCAATCTCAGCTCTTAAAAGTCCGATCGGCATACCGCGGTCGCTCGCGGTGGTAAAGCGGCCATACACCGCGTTGCTTCTCCCCCACAGGCTGGGCTTTTTGCTTGCGCTAGATAAATATTCTCCCAGAAACTGCTCATACTGGCTCTTGGTCAATAGAAAACCGCTATTGCCAATAGAAAGCGTATCGCTCCACGTCTTGCCATTATAATAATCTGTATACGCAAGCGGCTCATAAACAAACACGTTATTCTTTACGATGCCACTACCAGCGGACCAGTTGCCCACCCAGGCTCTTTCCGTGTGGTTCAACACGTAGTCAAGGTAGGCCTGCTTGCTGCTTTCGGCATTGGGGTCAAGCACCTGTGCACAGAAGGCGGCAAAGGCATCTTCATCGATCGGCAGACCAAGCTTACCAGCATAGGTAGAGGTGGTCGGGCGCCAGGTGCGCTCGCTGCTGATCGTTACGCAGGGGTCAAGCTGTACCGTTTTGTTAGAGTCATCGGTAACAACAAAGTGAATTTGATCGCCCGCCTCAACCTCCAGCGCAAGGCCGCCAAGCGCGGCATTCAAATGCGGACCGTTATAAAGGCCGGTCTTCCAGGTGGCTACGTTACTCAGCGTAGCCCCGCTGGGCCACACGATCTCGTCATTGAGCATTATCATCACGTGGGTAGTCGTATTTACCTTCGTATTCGCGCTCGGCATAGAAAGTGAAACCGTTCCGGCTACGTTTTCCGGCACGGTATAAGCATAGGAAAAATAGGCCAGGTTGGTCTTAGAGAAGCGTGCCTGATTCGTTGTTTTAATGCTCACGTGGAAGGGCACGTTCTCATTTCCCCACAGCTTGTTGAACTCTGCCCCACCTGACTGAAAATAACCGTCAAGCAAAAACTCTGCCGTCGATTTGGTGGAATACCAGGTATCCCCCTTCCACGCAGACCACGTACAGCCAGCAAACTGTGTATGGTAGGCAATCGGCTCAAATACGCCGGTGGTACGGTGAATACCGCCGGTCATCCAATCGCCCGACCAAACGACCTGGCCGTGCTCATAGAAATAGGATTCATAGAGCGCTTGCGTAGCGGCATCGGCCATTGCATCGGCCTTTCCGTTCTTCTCCGCCCAGGCGGCATAGGTCATCGGGTCAGCCGTGACGCTTACCTGGCGGTCAGCCATAAAGCTGCTGGAAAGCAGCGCGCCCTCTGCCGCCACAGCCGGCATAGCCATAACGGGCACAAGCGGCAGCAGCATGCAGGCTGCCAAAAGCAGACTTAACATTCGTTTATGCATAAAAACCTCTCCTTTACATATATAGCTTCTACATATTCCATATTGACTTTTTTCTTTCGCTATGATATCATAAATTATACCACAACGCAATTGACATGCAAACTACTTATATCGACCTAAATCTCATCTACATTGACTTTTGGTGAAAAAATGGATATTTATGTAAATCTCTTCTCCTTTGGCAGACGGTTTTTTCACGCCCCCTGGGTTATTGATCTCAGCCGCCTGGTCAACCGGCTATATTACGTCAATTCCGGCAGCGCTGTTATGCACCTGGCGGGCCGCTCGCACGAGCTTCACGCCGGCATGGTCTATATCTTTCCGCAATGTCATGACCTTGTCATTACCGAGGTGCGGGATTTTGACCATACCTATTTCAATTTTTTCAGCGCGCGAACGCTGCACTATGGCAGTGTTACCGCCTTTCCCGCCACCGAAATGGCCACGAACAGCTTTTTTGAATACGTCAACTGGCTGATCGCGCGTGACCCCGAGCGTGAGCGAAGCCACGAAATGTTAGAAACGCTGCTAAAGGGCTTTTTATCCACCCTGGAGCTATACGGCCCCAAGCTACCTTACGTCACGAACGAGGCTGTCAACCAGGCTGTACGCCTGATCCACGAGGAAAGCCCCACCATGACCACCGCTCTGCTGGCCAAACGATTGAGCCTGAATGAAAGCTATCTAATCCGTCTGTTCCACGGCGCCATTGGCACCTCACCCATGCAGTATATCCGCACCTGTCGCGTGCTGCGCGGCAGAGAGCTGCTGCTTTCCGGTGCCAGCGTGCAGGCGGCGGCCGAGCAATGCGGCTACCAATCGGCCACCGCTTTTCACAAAGCCTTTAAGACCGAGCTTCATATTACCCCCTCCGAGCTGAAAAAGCAATACAAGCAACTGCAATAGGTAGGTGATCAAGCCGTTGGCGCCCAAAAAGCTATCTTTATATTCTTACCTCAAAGCTCAATGAATTGGTTACCATCCTTTTCTACCACGTGCTGCGTAACACCCAGCTTCTCCATCCATGAGCGAACGATCACCGTCTTCCAAAAATGCGTGTGGCATAGGTACGATAAATAGAATCTCCTGTTACTGCATACAGCTCGCCGGCTCGCTTCTTCAGCTCCCTTTCGGCGTTACTCGCCCTGTGCAAACAATTCTCAATTGTTTGCACAGGGCTCCCCCACTCCCTCCGGAAACCCAACTGTGACGGAGGTTCAAATCCGCCCCCTCCGCCGAAGGCGGCAACCAAAACAAAAAGGACACCGCTTGGTGTCCTTTGTTTTGGTTGCGGGGGTGGGATTTGAACCTCACGACCTCCGGGTTATGAGCTGATCATAGCGTTTTGACCTGTCTCCCCAAGCCTTGACAGGACAAGGGTTTGAAGGCAAAAACCGTAGAGCTTTCCGACCGACAGACGGAAAAACCGTCACGTTAAAATCGCTTTCATGCTTTCTTGAGGATGATACTTTATAAAATGCTATAAGGGAGCAACGATCAGTCAACGGATATGAACTGCAGTTCCCTTATTTCTTCCTTGCATTTTTTGTCTTCCTCGGTGATGCCGTTGTAGCACATATTCATATAAGAGACGAGAAGCTCGTTGTGCGCCTCGCAACTCATATTGTTTTTAAGGTGGCGGGAAAGCTTCTTGTTACCTTGCATCTCGGGGGAGTAATTGAAGAAGGCGGCGTAAGTCGGCCCCACCATGAGCGACCAGCCTCGGAAAAGACGTTTTATTTCCTTTTCGTCCTTGATGGGCTCGGAAACACGGTCAAGGTACCGAAGGAAATTTTCCTTTCTTTCGCCCCGAAGGATCTCCATTGTCTCGGAGGTGAATTTGTAGGGAATGGGTTCGAAGGTTACCTTTCCGTCACGAAATTCAAGGCTTGCCATATATCCGTACCACCAACAGTTGTCAGGATTGGTTTTGGATCCCGAATTGGGGTTGGACGAGGTGAAGAAGAAGTTGCCCATGCTATAGATGATAGGCTTGCCCCGATAGTACTCGTAGCCTTGGGGGCAGTGGGTATGCATGGCGACCACCGCATCGGCGCCTGCCTCGACGAAGTAGCGGTAGGTCTCCCTCTTGAGGGGGGAGGGGAAGGGGTTTCCCTCGTTTCCGCCGTGGAAGTATACCACTACGTAATCGGAGGTTTTTTTCTCGGCTTTTATGAGCCTTACGGTTCTGAAAAAGTCGAAGCCGGCCGCCCCCGGTGTGTTCCGGTCGGCCATACCGAACTCGTTCTCGCAAACCACGATAACCGAGACGCGAACGCCGTCCTTCTCAAAGACTGCGGGGAGATAGGCTTCGTCGATATCCTTGCCGCCGCCTGCGTAGGAAATGCCGTTTTCCTTAAGATAATTCAGGTTGTAGAGAATGTTTTCGCCGCCGAAGTCTCCGCTATGGTTATTGGCAAGACCTACCGTGTCAATTTTCATATATTTGAGGGATTCTATCATCTCTCGGGGCATGCCGATGTTGGGCCCGCTTTTAGAGATGGGGTCGCCGCTCCCCAAGAAAAGCTTTTCAAGGTTCAGCATACGGAAATCTGCCGCTGCCATTGCTTCCTTGGCTTCCCGCAAGGCGGATTCGACGAAATCCTTGTTGTAGGGGGTGTCGGGCTTTCCGATGCCGTAATCCGACGCAAATAGGATCTTCATTTTCCTATACTCCTTTTCTTTTCCCAGAATGAGAGAAACTTTTCCCAGTCGGAGGCGGTGATTCTGTGCTCGCCTTCGGATACGTGGTAACCGATACTTCCTGCGTGGTACGCCTTCTCCACTTGGACTGCGGCATCGTCGGCGGGGAGCACAACGCCGCGCTTACCGTAAAGTCGGTAGACCTCGGAGGCCAGTCTTGCCGAGCGCCTTTCGGCGGCGGGGTCTGCCCAATCGTCAAGAGAATTCGACTCAATGTAAAGCAGCCTTGGGGCGATCAGAGCAAGGAGCATATGCTGATCTACGGGGAGCATTTCCTCGTTCTCAACGTAAGCATCGAGATTCTTGCAGAACCAATCGGTGTGGGTGGTGATGTAGTCAAGATGCTCGCCGCATTTTCCTCTGAGCATGGCCGCGCCCATACAGCCCGAGGAATTGGAAATGACAAAACGGAAGCGAGGGTCGGTGGCACCTGTCCACAGAGCGGTCTTGCCGCCTCTGGAGTGACCGGCTATGGCGACGTTATCTTTGTCAAAGGTGGGATCGGTAACGATATAATCCATGATCCTTGACGCGCAGAAGGACCAGGCGGCGATGGCCGACCATTCGTCTCCGTCGCGCTCGCTTCTTGGACGAGAGTAATTGGCAAAAATGCTGTCCTCTGATAACATTTGTCAAGGGAAAGAATTAAATGTTTACATATTTTTCACAAAAGCGATCTGATATTTATTGATTTGAATCGTTTTTACATTATTACAAGGGCGGCAAGCTACAATGTAGCCTGCCGCCCTGATTTGTTTTAATCCTTTGCGTACTATACACATCTCGGATTTACAGAATTATTTACTTTTCGCCTTTTCTTTTTTTGATAATGGCGTATACAAGGAATGCAATTTCACCGGAAATAGCGATACAACCGATTATAATTGCCACTATAACCAACCCGTCAGCGCCTTTATCTATGACCGCTCCGTCTTTGCCATCAATACCGTCTTTACCGTCGATGCCATCCTTACCGTCCGCACCTGCGGCACCAGTATCGCCCTTGTCGCCCTTATCACCTTTTTCTCCCGTAGCTTTTACTCCGAGAGAAATCCAAGTTGTGCCATTGTCGTAAGAAACCTCCCACTCGTTTGTCTCTGTATTGATACGAAGTTGAGGGGTGATATCCGTTTGCCACTTGGAAGGTCACCTCGCGTCCATCATCGCCCTTATCTCCCTTTTCTCCGGTAAGAGAACCGAGAGAAATCAGGTTTGTCCAAGTCGTGTCACCAACATATTGCCATTGAATGTATCCGTCTTCTACGCGGAAGGTCACCTCACGACCGTCCGAACCGACCAGTGTTTCAAGAGAAACGAGATTCGTCCAAGCGGAGTCACCTTCGTATTTCCATTGGATATATCCGCCGTTCACTTGAAGCTGAACTTCTCGTCCGGTAGCACCGGGAGTGCCCGTCACGTTTCCGAGAGATGTCCAAGTTGAACCGTCATCGTAGGATACTTTCAATTCACCCGTTTCAATCTTGAAGGTAGGAGTTTTTCCGTGATTACCATTTTCGCCGGGCTGTCCTGCCTTACCGTTCGTTACGGTAAACTCGTAGGTAGAACCATCGTCATAGGTAACGGTATAGGTATCAACAAGTCCGTTTGTAGCGGTCTTTTCAATACTGATAATGGTTTTTCCTGTGGGAAGCTCGCTCTTATTCTTAACTACAAGCGTTCTTGCTTCGGAGAGCTTTGTTTCATTTGTTATCGCCGCAGGGCTAACGCCGTCGGTATAAGCGTAATTTTCTGCCAAAAGAGCACCGTATGTATTCAAGACGGTTCCACTATCGTAAAGGTTAATAACACCATCCGCTTCCGTATCGGCGACGAAAGTACCGCCTTTCAGCGAAAGCGAAGAATTTTCGCCGCTTTCGTTATTTATTACAATAGCGTAATATTGGGTGCCCGTATACGTTCCGCCCGTAATTTCTACGTTAAAGATCTTTGAAGAATAACTGTGTCCCAAGCTCAAAGCGGTCGGACCGGTGACGGTAGCATTAAGTCCCGTAACATCGCCTTGGTCTACATAAATCGCCGCCGTGGAATAATAATCACTGTTCGTGATTGCAGTAAAAGAAATATTATTGCCGTTCAAGGTGGCACCGTTCATATAGATGGCGTTACTGTCTGCAGAGGTTGCCGAAAATCCGCCCTCCTCGACCGTAACTGTACCGCCCTCAAATCGAAGCGCGTATCCACCCGTGGACACAACGCTGATACCGCTGCCTATACGCAAGGTACTGCCGTGATACATATAAACGATATAGGCGTTCGCTGTAATACTTCCTTTATCCCCCGACGAGGTATCCGTCAGAGTTAAATTTCCGTAAGTCGAGCCGCCGCTGCCTACGTCCCCAATTCCAAAAAGTCGATTATAACCGCTAAGAGACGCCGATATATCGTGTCCGTTAAGATCGAGAGTGATCATAACATCCGTGCCTTTTTCAAAAGAGTACGGACGGCTAAGCTCGGCATCCGATTGAAGCTGAATATATATGTCGGTATTCGAACCCTGTGCTTCACTCAAGGCATCTGCCAACGTTCCGCTTTCTGTAAGAGCATCTGCGGACGCACCCCATTTTGCTTCTGGGGGCTTTTCGCTAAGCATAAGCTCGCTCGATGAGGTTTCCTTAAGCACAACGTACTCAGCATAGGCACTGACAAAATAATTGCTCGAATCAGCACTCGACATATAGGTGTCCCAACCATAGGTGAATACACCGAGAGTCTTCATGCTGACGCTGATCACATCCGAAAAGGTGAGGACGTTTTCAATGATGATAACATCATCCGTTGAGGCAAGGTAGATATCCTTACCACCTGAGCTAACAGTAATGGTGAAGTCACCGCCAAGGTTTAGTGATCCGTCGTTAACAAAGACACCGTAGGCATTGGAACCACCGCCGCTACGGTCGGTACCCTTGACAGTGCCGCCATTCACGGTAACAGTACTGGTGTCAATGTAGATTCCACAGGCGAGCTTTGTTTCGGAAGATATGTACGTGGTACCTGTGATGGTGCCACCGCTGATCGTGGCTGAAGCATTCGTATCGTTCCAAATGCCATAGCCGGCGGCTCCGGCGTTGTAATAGCCACCTGCCACGGTTCCGCCGTTAATAACAACGCTCCCCTCGTTCATAATACCATAGGAAACATTAGAAATGCTATCTGCGCCTCCTTTGATATCGCCGCCATTGATAGCAACGTGACCTATGTTTAAGATGCCGTACATCTTTCCGGTAACGGAGCCACCGTTTACGGTAATCTCGGCATCTTCAAAATTATGTACTCCGCCGGAATAACCATTAACTTTTCCGGTGTTGCTGACAGTGACCGATCCTGAGTTTTGGATAGCAAAACTTGCAGTTTCGGTTCCTATGACCTCACCGCCCGTCACATTTACAGTGCCTCCGGTTGCATTAAGGATGCCAACCCAACCACCGACAACACTGCCGCCACTGATATTCACAGCGCCGGAATTCCAGATACCGCCGGTTTCACCTTTAACCTGAGCAGTACCGCTGACGTTAACGATTCCGCCGTTATTATAAATACCGTACATATTGCTTTCGTCGCCTGCGGAGCTGACAATACCGCCACTTATGCTAACGGTGCCGCTATTATAGATGCTGTATGTGGCATTGACGTTTTCCGCAGCAGTGTTGTTGATAGAGCCGTTACCCACAGAGTCGATGATGCTCAGAGTTGTATCGCTCTTAACATCGATAACACAGTAATCGCTTGCCGTAATGTTATGTCCTTTCAGGTCTATGAAAATATCCCCGGCAGGCGTTGACCATAAAATGTTAAGAGTCACATCGCCGGACAGATAGTAATAGCCGGCCGCGGTGGGCATGGCATCGGTGGAAGTCCATTCCGTATAAGTCGGCTCCTCTGCCATCACAGTGGTAGGCAACAACCCGACCAACATTACCACACTAAATAAAACAATTAAAAGATTTGTGAGTCTTTTTCCGTTTTTCATAAAGATATCTCCTTTCGTTTTTTGACAATCAACTTAACATTTTAAGTTTACTGCTTAGATTTTATCACATTTTTGGAAAAATGAATTGGCACGAATGAAATCGTAACCAATCGTAACCGGTTGAAAGAGATTGAATCATTCAATAAAATATGATATAATAAGAAAAAGGATAGTAAAAATTGAAGAAAAGAGGTGCAAGATGGCTGTTGAATACAGAAAACTTCTCATTATAGAAGATAATATCGAAGAGCTAAACGAATTAAGCACGTATTTTAGCATGAAAAACCAAGTCTATACCGCAACAACGCTTGCTGAAGGGATAGAGCTTGCGAAAAACAATACCTATGACGGTATCATTCTCGACCTGATATTACCCGACGGCAACGGAATCAACTTGTTTAATGCTGTGGATAGCTTGCCACCCGTTGTAATTTTATCTGATATAGGCTCGGAAGAATCTATGATGGAAGGATTTACACAAGGGGCTCTTGATTACGTGGTAAAGCCGTGTTCGCCAAAGCTGCTTGAAATGCGTCTTGACTTACGTCTGTTGCCGATACAAAAAGCAATTATTACCGAAAACGGATTGACGGTAAACGCCGTTAAACGCACCTGCACCTTTCAAGATAAAACGATTTCTCTCACCTCGTCCGAATTTAATATTTTGTTGTTTCTAATTACACACGCAGGGCAATATTTTTTGCCAAGCGAAATTTACGAAAACGTTTGGAAAATGAAAAGTCTTAACACAACGACAATAAAAAGGCATATATCCACGCTCCGCATCAAGCTGACAAACGCCTGCGGAAATGTGAAAATGATACATACCGAATTTGGAAAAGGATATTGTTTTACAGGGGAGGAACAGCAATGAAGAAAAAATCTTTATCACTTGCTATTTTTGCGGTCATACTTATAATCGGTACGCTGATATCCGTCCTTTTGCCAATGGCGGAAGAAAGGAACATAGATATAGCCCCCTCGCACGATACCACCTATGAAATACAGGTCGGTTACGACAGAGAAAATAAAGTTCCCATTACCGAAACACATACGGCAACCACGGTTAAGGTAACCGATCTTTTTGAGGTTAAAAGACTGATCGCATACAATTACTATCCGAACGAGTATGCGGAAATATCGTCAAATGCTATCAGCAATGAGCATAATGGCGAAGCTCTTGCTTCAAAAGGTACGCTTCGATACGTAATTACAAACATTGAGGGTATCAATCCCGCAAACGGAACGTGGGAAGAAGATCTTGCCCCCTATGCCGAGTACATAGGTGATGATGAACGGTTGCACCTTACGATGTATCTGCCGCCTATGCTTTCAGCCTGCAACGCATTCGTTCGTGTGCAACACGAAGCTTCTATGGGAACGCTGACGGGTTTTGATTCCGTGAAATATGCAACGACGGATCAAGAGCTCGCTTATGATGAAACGGTGGTCCACGCAGACGGAACGGAAGGCATTTTTCTTGATATTCCGTTGATTGTATCAAACAGAGCTTGGAGTGAAAACCCAATTCAAAACGGCTGTATCGTTACCATTCACTATGAAGCAGAGGAAGGAAAACAGGTCGGATTTGTCGGAACTCCTATTATCGGTATTGATGAAGATGTACGCGCTATTCTTGACGGCGGCAGCAATTTCAAATTGATTACAGGTCTTTTGGCTCTCATTACTTTCTTTATTTTCGTATTCGTTTGTATTTTGAAGCGTGCAACCGCGTTTGTTCCTCAACTTGTTTTTGCCGCAGGTATTATAACCTTTGTGTATGCCTCAATGTCACTTGTCGGAGCGACTAATTCACCATATTTATGGTTAGCTGTTCGCTCTGCGGCTGTCGGAATATTTCTGATTGGTGCAGGTTTTACCTTGCCTAATTTCTTTGCAAAAATTCCCGTGAAATATACCGCTATCGTTTTGTCGCTTGTTTATATGGGACTTGCTTTCTCCGTTCCGCTTGTGAATATTGCAAACGCAGAAGCCATTACGCTTGCATATCAAATTATCGGCGTAATCACAAGTCTTGTCATTCTTGGCTTTTCCATTATTGAAATTCTACGCGGAAACCGCTTTGATTTGTGTATCAACAACGCCTTATCCGTTGTCCTTGCCGGTTATGCAATGTTCTCTTTTTACGAAAGCACGAACGTACTTTACAGTCCTTTTATGTGGCTGTCCTTAATGATGCTCGGTGTTATTCTTGTAATCGGTTTCCGAGAATTTATATTATCCGAACGCCGCAACCGTCAGCTTACCGCAAATCTTGCGGCAGAGGTTGAATTGCAAACAAGAAATATGCGCGCCATTATTGACGAGCGAGAAAGAATTTTACAGTTCGTTTCTCACGATATGAAAAAGCCGCTTTCCTCTGCTCGTACTTACCTTTCTATATTGAGGCAGCGAGAAAAGAATGAGGAACAACTCAAAACCATTGATATTATCGAAGCAAAGGTTACGGATTTACACGAAAATCTTTCAACCGTTTCCGATTATGCAAAGCGGAAATACGTAGCTGAAACACCTGTAAACATAGCGGTGGACGAAATTTTGAAGACTGTTTACACCGAGCTTTCACCCGATGCGGAGGCAAACGGTATCGTAATGGAATTTTCGGCAAAACGTTCCTGTGCTTTTGCCAAGCCCGACGCTTTGAAATCCGTACTTCAAAATCTCGTTCTGAATGCTATCGAACACGCAGATTGCAGTAAAATATGGCTTGGTGCATACCGCAAATTCGATAAGTGTGTTATTACAGTTTCGGATAACGGCAAGGGCTTCGGCGACAAGGACGTATTTCGTCCGTACTATTCCGGTAATGAGGGTGAAGAAAATATAGGACTTGGTTTGTATATCTGCAAGAGCCACATTGAAGCTATGAACGGCTCGCTTACTTACGAATATTCAGACCACAAATTGATATTTACTATTATTTTACCGATTGCCTAATGTTTTAGCGGAAGTGTTCTAAACGCTTCCGCTTTTTTGAGTATAGCATTAAGGCATCGACTTTCTCCGATGCCTTAATACTTATCTCTCCTCTCTATCATCCTTCTTCTTCCTACCTCTGAGCCAACTCGGTGTAGGAACGGTCTGTTTATTGGGTTCTTGCTTTTCAACATCCGCAGGTTGTTCACCAAATCGCTTGGCAACCGCATTTTTACTTGCGCGGAAGAGATTATCTTGGCAATAGCCGTACATATTGGTTATCCGCTTCTTCGCGCTTTTCTCTTTCTCGGGGCGGATGCTCATACGCTTTTCGTTCAGCTTTTCTTGGTCGAGGTCTGCCGCCTTTGCCTCAAAAGCGCGGTAAGTCTGCATATGCTTTTGCATCGTTTTCTCGTCGGGATAGCCGTTGAGACGGTCATATTCAAGAGCGAGCATATTCACGCGAACCTCCTCCATCTCGTCGGCAATGCGGTCAACGATGGCAAAGATGGTCTTAAATAGATACTTGATTGTATCCATAATGTTTCGTAAGAAGCTGTTGTCCTTGCGAATCTGCCGATTGATCTCACATCGGTCGGAGATATATCCTTTACGCTCCATCGCTATGGCAATCACACCCTCGTGAATAGTCGGCTGTTCGATTAGCCCTCTATCCTTATG
>JAGASL010000009.1 GCA_017621755.1 Clostridia bacterium | reverse complement strand
CTGGCGCAATGCGCCCCTTACCTGCGCGAAAAGCAGTACCATACCAAGCCCTTTGAAAATACCGCCCTGGCCGCCCGCCACGTGCTGGAATCTGGTGACCGCTCGCAGGCCGCCATCGCCAGCGACGAGACTGCCGCGCTCTACGGCTTAGAGATCATTGCCAAGAACATTAACGAAAACAATACCAATACCACCCGCTTTGCCGTGCTTTCTCGCGCGGTGAACGAAAACCCGACTGAAAAGGGCCGCCACTCGATCATCATGTTCAACGTGTCAGACGATGCCGGCTCGCTCAGCAAGGCCATTGACGTGATTGGCGAGTACGGCTACAACATGCGCTGCCTGCGCAGCCGCCCGATGAAGGAGCTGATGTGGCAGTACTACTTCTACGTAGAGATCGAGGGCAACCTCTCTACCCCCCACGGGAAGAAGATGCTGGAAAAGCTCAGCCACTCCTGTGACAAGCTAAAAATGCTGGGCAGCTTTGCCTACCCCGCAGAATTAAGGTAATAAGTGATGATACAACATGTAAAAACCGCCACAGGCGGCTATGATATCCATATTGAAAGCGGCCTGCTTGCCCATGCCGGCAGCCTGTTGCCCCTTAATCGCCGCGTGCTGGTCTTGACCGATGACGGCGTGCCCGCCGCCTATGCCGCTGCCGTGGCCGCGCAATGCAAGAGCCCGGTGCTGGTCACCGTTCCGATGGGCGAGGGCAGCAAGTCGATTGCCCGCTTTGAAGAGATCCTTTCCCGCATGCTGCAGGCGGGCTTTACCCGCACCGATGCAGTCGTTGCCGTTGGTGGCGGCGTGGTCGGTGATTTGGGCGGCTTCATTGCCTCGGCCTATATGCGCGGCGTAGATTTTTACAATATCCCCACCACCCTGCTTTCGCAGGTAGATTCCTCGATCGGCGGCAAGACCGCCGTGAACCTTGGCGGCATTAAAAACTGCGTTGGCTGCTTCTATCCGCCCAAGGGAGTGCTGATCGACCCAGACGTGCTGGCCACCCTGCCGCCAAGGCAGATCGCCGCCGGCATGGCCGAGGTGATCAAGATGGCCGCCACCTTTGACGCCCCCTTCTTTGAGGCCTTAGAGGCAGGCAGCCTGCCAATGCCAGCGGTCATTGCCCGCGCGCTGGCCATCAAGGCCCGCGTGGTAGAGGCAGATGAAAAGGAAAGCGGCCTGCGCCGCGTGCTGAATTTTGGCCACACCATCGGCCACGGGATCGAAAGCTGCGGTGGCCTTTTCCACGGTGAATGCGTGGCGCTGGGTATGCTGCCCATGTGCGCGCCCGCCGTGCGCGAGCGCCTGCTGGCGCTGTATGCGCGCTACGGCCTGCCTACCGCCTTTTCGGGCGACGTAGAGCGGGTGATCGAGGCACTTTCCCATGATAAAAAGTTAGATGGCGCCTGCCTGCGCACGGTCTACGTCGAGCGTGTTGGCAGCTTTGCGATCAAGGAAGAGCCGCTTGACGTCTTTTCCGCGCGCGTGCGGGAGGTGTATGCCTCATGAAAAACACCTTTGGCAGCAGTGTAGCGATCACGCTCTTTGGCGAGAGCCACGGCCGCTCGATCGGCGCGGTGCTTGACGGTATGGCCCCCGGCATCCCGGTGGATGAGGAGTTTATCCGCCACCAGATGGATCTGCGCCGCTCGCTTTCCGCGCTTTCTACCGCGCGGCGCGAGGCAGACGAGGTCATCATTGAAAGCGGTGTTTTTCGCGGTAAAACGACCGGCACGCCCATCTGCCTTCGTATTGAGAACCAGCAGGCGCGCAGCACCGATTATGATAAAACAGAGCTGCTGGCCCGCCCCGGCCACGCCGATTTTACCGCCCATGAAAAGTACCATGGGTATGAGGATGCCCATGGCGGCGGCCATTTTTCCGGCCGCATTACCGCCGGCCTGGTGGCCGCCGGTGCCATTGCCATATCTGCCCTGCGTGAAAAGGGCATTTTGATCGGCACCCACATTGCCGCCTGCGGCGGCGTGTGCGACCGCCCGTTTGGCGATCTTGGTGCCGATATCAAGGCCCTTTCCAGCATGCCCTTTGCGGTGCTTGACAGCCTTGCGGCCGAGAAGATGCAGGCCGCGATAGCGGCTGCCAAGACTGAGGGAGATAGCGTAGGCGGCGTGTTAGAGAGCGCCGTGATCGGCATGCCCACGGGCGTGGGCGAGCCGTGGTTTGACACGGTAGAGAGCCTGCTCTCGCATATCTTATTCAGCATTCCCGCCGTCAAGGGGGTAGAGTTTGGTGATGGCTTTGCCTTAGCCGCCATGCGCGGCTCGCAGGCCAACGACCCCTTCCGTATGCAGAATGGCCGCGTAGTGACCGAGAGTAACCGCGCCGGCGGCATCTTGGGTGGCATTACCACCGGCATGCCGTTGCACGTGCGGGTGGCTGTTAAGCCCACCCCCTCAATCTACCGCGAGCAGCAGGCCGTAGACCTGGCCGCTATGAAGGATGCTACGCTTTCCATCGTTGGAAGGCATGATCCCGCCATCGTGCACCGCGCGCGCGTGGTGGTGGATAGTGCCATTGCGCTGGCGCTTTGCGATATGCTGGCGCTTCGCTTCGGCACCGATTGGCTGGCCCCCGGCAAGGAGGCAAGGGCATGAAATACGGCTTGATTGGCGAAAGGCTGGGGCACAGCTACTCGCCCGAGATCCATGCCCGCCTGGCAGATTACACCTACGAGCTGTGTGAGCTGCCGCCCGAGGCGGTTGGCCCCTTTATGCAGGAAAAGGAATTTTCCTGCATCAACGTGACCATTCCGTATAAAACGACCGTGATGCCTTACTTAGACGAGATCGACGAGGCCGCCGCCGCCATCGGCGCGGTCAACACCGTGAAGCGGGTAGGGGATCGCCTGTACGGCTATAATACCGATTTTGCCGGTCTTTCTGACCTGATCGACCGTGTGGGCGTGCCGCTTGCCGGCCGCACGGTGCTCATTCTTGGCAGCGGCGGCACCGCCAAAACGGCCAATGCCGTTTGCCGCGCCCGGGGCGCCGCTGAGATCATAACGGTTGGCCGCACGGCACGCGAGGGCGTGGTCAGCTATGAGGAGGCCTATGCGCACTACGCGCACGCCTCGTATATCATCAATGCGACCCCGGTGGGTATGTATCCGAACGAGGATGCCTGCCCAATCGACGTTACGCGCTTTCCGCACCTGGCCGGTCTGTGTGACGCGATCTACAACCCGCTGCGCACCGACCTGGTGCAGGCGGCACGCGCACGCGGCATCCCGGCAGAGGGGGGGCTGTATATGCTGGTGGCACAGGCGGTGCACGCCGTTTCTATCTTCACTGGCAAGCCCGTTTCGCGTGAGGAGGCTGAGCGCGTTTTTTACGCGGTGCAGCAGGAAAAGGAAAATATTTATCTCATCGGCATGCCCGGCTCGGGCAAGAGCACGGTTGGCCGTGCCTTGGCTGCGGCCATGAACCGTCCCTTTTACGATTCGGATGATGAGATCGTGCAGGCAGACGGGCGGGATATTCCCACCATCTTTGCCGAGGAGGGGGAGCAGGCCTTCCGCGATTTAGAGGCGGCAGCCATTGCTCGCCTTTCGCAGGGCGTACGCGGCGGGGTGATCGCCACCGGTGGCGGCGCCATTCTGCGCGCAGAGAACCTGCACCGCATGCGCCGTGGTGGCAGGATCTATTTCCTTGACCGTGCCCTGGAGCATATTCGCCCCACAAGCGACCGCCCGCTTTCCTCAAACGAGGATGCGCTGGCCCGCCGCTACCGCGAGCGCTATCCGCTTTACTGCGCCGCCGCCGACGTGCGCGTTGCCACAGACGAGGATATCGCGCACAGCGTAGAAAACATACGAAAGGATTTTCTCTTCGGATGAGGATCATGGTAATTAACGGCCCGAATCTGAATATGCTCGGCATTCGGGAGCCCACGCATTACGGTAGTGAAAGCTACCGCGATCTGGTAAACAAGATCAAGCGATACGCCCGCTCGGTGGGCGTACGCGTTTCCTTTTATCAATCCAATCATGAGGGTGACCTCATTGATTGCATACAGCGCACCTACCGCCGCTATGACGGCATTGTGATCAATCCGGGCGGCTACACGCACACCAGCGTGGCCCTGCCGGATGCCGTTCGCGCCGTTAGCCAGCCCTGCGTAGAGGTGCATATCTCCCACGTCAACGAGCGGGAGGAATACCGCAAGATCAGCTATATCCGCGAGGCCTGCATCGACGTGGTCAGCGGTCTGGGGACAGATGGCTATCTTCGTGCCATCGATAAGCTGATCGCACACGTAAGGGGGCAGAAGCCGTGAGAGCTGTGATGACCCCCGCTACCCTGTCTGGCAGCGTTTCGGCACCGCCCTCTAAAAGCATGGCGCACCGCCTGCTGATCTCGGCTGCCTTAGCAAATGGGAAAAGCGTGATCCATAACCTGGCCGATTCGGCCGATATTACCGCCACCATCGCCTGCCTGCGTGCCCTTGGCGCACGCATCGAGCGGCAGGGAGAGGATGCCGTGGTATACGGCACCGACGTGCGCGCCCGCAGCACCACGGCAACGCTGCCCTGTAACGAAAGTGGCAGCACGCTGCGCTTTCTTATACCCTTAGCCCTGCTTGGCAAGGCCGAGGCCTGCTTCAGCGGTACCGAAAAGCTGCTTTCCCGCCCCTTGGATATTTACGAGACCATCTGCGCGGGCGAGGGCTTTACCTTTTGCCGCACGCCAAGCACGGTAACGGTTGGTGGGCGCCTGACGGAAGGTGATTACCGCGTAGTCGGCAACATCAGCAGCCAGTTTATCAGCGGCCTGCTGTTTGCCCTGCCGCTGTGCGAGGGGGATAGCCGTATTCTGATCACCCCGCCGTTAGAAAGCCGGCCGTACATCGACCTGACGCTACAGGCTCTTGCCGCCTTTGGCATTCGTGCCTTCTGGGCGGATGAAAGAACGCTCTCTATCCCTGGTGGGCAGGCCTACCGCCCCGCCGAATGCACCGTAGAGGGTGATTATTCCGGCGCTGCCTTCTTCGCCGCCCTGAACCTGCTTGGCAGCCGGGTAGAGGTTACCGGCCTGCGGCCGGATAGCCTGCAGGGCGATAAGGCCTACCTTCGCTATTACGGCATGTTAGAAAAGGGAACGCCCACCATTCACCTGGGCAACTGCCCCGATCTTGGGCCTATTCTGATGGCGGTGGCCGCCGCCAAGAACGGCGCTGTCTTTTGCGGCACACGCCGCCTGCGCATGAAGGAAAGTGACCGTGGCGCCGCCATGGCAGAGGAGCTGGCGAAGTTCGGTACGGTCGTGGAGGTGTTAGAGGATTCCATCGTGGTCTACCCACAGGCCTTTCACGCACCCGATGAGCCGCTTCACGGGCATAACGATCACCGCATCGTGATGGCCCTGTGCACCCTGCTTAACCTTACCGGCGGCGAGATCGACGATGCCGAGGCCGTGCGCAAAAGCATGCCCGATTATTTTGAAAAAATGTGCGCCTTAGGCGCAAAGGTAACGTTACATGAAGCTTGATACAACGAAAAAAATTCTCATCGTAGGTCTTGGTCTTATCGGCGGCAGCTATGCCCGCTCGCTTACCGACCAGGGCTATTACGTCACCGCCATTACCGGCCGGCAAAAAACGATCGACTACGCTCTTTCGGTGGGCATGATCGCCAAAGGCGCCGCCAGCCCGGACCCTGCGCTGATCAGCGAAGCCGATCTGGTCGTATTTGCCCTGTACCCCGGCGTGTTCTTAGATTGGATCCGCGATTACCAGCAGTATTTTAAGCCCGGTGCCATCTTGACCGACGTAACCGGTGTCAAGGGCTGCATTGTTGATCCCATCCAGGATATCCTGCGGCCGGACGTAGAGTTTATCGCCTGCCACCCGATGGCCGGGCGTGAGGTCAGCGGGGTAGAGAATAGCGACCCCACCATCTTCCGTGGCGCCAACTACGTGGTTACCCCTACCAAGCGCAACACGCCCGAAGCCATCGAGCTGTGCTGCCACCTGGGTGAGGTGCTTGGCTTTGCCCGCATCTCTACCCTCTCCCCTGACGAGCATGACGATATCATCGGCTTTGTTTCTCAGCTGACCCATTGCATCGCCGTGTGCCTGATGACCTGCGAGCATAACGAGCACCTGCAGGATTACACCGGTGACTCCTTCCGCGACCTGACCAGGATCGCCCGCCTCAATGACGAGATGTGGAGCGAGCTGTTCTTGCGCAATAAGCCCGCGCTTCTGCGGCAGATGAGCCTGTTTGAGGCCGAGCTTGCCCGCCTGCGCCAGCGTCTTGAAGCCGACGATCGCGAGGGCCTGCGCGAAATGATGCGTGCCTCGACCGCCCGCCGTGCCCTGTTTGATAAAAAAACGAATTGATTATATAGAAAGAAGGTATCCTCCCCCATGAATATGGAATTCAGCCGTAAGCTCCCGATCCCCAAGGAGATCAAGGAGCAGTATCCCGTAACCCCCGAAATGACAAGGATCAAGGAAGAGCGCGATGCAGAGATTGCCGCCATCTTCCGTGGTGAGCTGCGTAAGCTCATTTTGGTCATCGGCCCCTGCTCGGCCGATTCTGAGGATTCGGTTCTCGATTATATCAGCCGCCTGCGCGGCGTGCAGGAAAAGGTGCAGGATAAGATCTGCATCATTCCGCGTATCTACACAGGTAAGCCCCGTACCACGGGTGATGGTTATAAGGGCATGATCCACCAGCCAGACCCGAATGAAAAGCCGGACATGCTGCGCGGCATCGTTACCATTCGCGAGCTGCATATGCGCGCCCTGAAGGAGACCGGCTTTACCTGCGCCGATGAAATGCTCTACCCGGAAAACCACCGTTACCTCAACGATCTGCTTGCCTACGTGGCTATTGGTGCCCGCTCGGTAGAGGATCAGCACCACCGCCTGACCGCCTCTGGCCTGAATGTGCCGGTTGGTATGAAGAACCCCACCGCCGGCGACATCTCAGTCATGATGAACTCGATCACCGCAGCCCAGCACGCGCACGACTTTATCTACCGCGGCTGGGAGGTGCATTCGCACGGCAACCCGCTTGCCCACGCTATTCTGCGCGGCTACGTGGACGAGCGTGGCAACTCCTACCCCAACTATCACTACGAGGATCTGCTTCACCTGGCGAACGCCTATGCCGAAAAGAACCTGCAGAACCCCTCGGTCATCGTGGATACCAACCATGCCAATTCCGGTAAGAAGTATCTGGAGCAGACGCGCATCGCCAAGGAGGTGCTGCATAGCTGCCGCCACAATGCGGATGTGAAGAAGCTGGTCAAGGGGCTGATGATCGAAAGCTACATCGAGGATGGCTGCCAGAAGGTAGGCGAGGGCGTTTACGGTAAGTCGATTACCGACCCGTGCCTTGGCTGGGAAAAGACTGAGCGTCTCATTCTTGATCTGGCGGATGTATATGAATAAAAATCTCCAACATGCACCTTTATGTTGACAAAAATGCGCAAATGTGCTATTCTAACATCAAAGCCTTAGGAGGAAAAAGCCATGAAAAAACTATTATCGATATGTCTGCTGCTTTCTCTTTTTCTTTGCCTTTCGGCCTGCGCGCCGGGTGGCGAGCCAAGCGCACCTGCTACCTGCACGGTCACGGTGCTGGATAGCGAGGGGCAGCCTGCTGCCGGTGTGCTTGTGCAGCTGTGTAAGGATGGTGAGGCCTGCTTTATCCCCAAAAAGACGGATGCAAGCGGCCAAATGACCTTCACGCTAGAGGCGGGGGAAAACATCAGGGATTATCACGTTACCCTGTCCGGCCTGCCCGAGGGGCAGAGCGCTGCCGCCGAATACAGCTTTGAAGCGGGAAAAACGGCGTTGACGATCCAGCTGACAAAATAAAGAAAATGGTAGAGAACGATTTTCGTTCTCTACCGTTTTTTATCAGGCTATATGCAGTTTTGCGACAAACCGCTTTATTGCAGGCAGAGCTCCTGTGCGATCTTGATCTCGCCGAAAATCAGCTTGCCGTCCTTTGCTTCAAAGGCAATAGGCTCGCCGTCCACCGTCACGCTGCTGATCTTTTCGGCGTTCGGAACAGAAAGGGAAGAGAGCGTTAGCGGTGCACCAAGCATGGTCAGGTTGTAGTCGCCCTCCTCGCAGGAAACGGTGCCCCAGCTTTCGCAGGCGCTGAACAGATAAGTCCCCTTGCCAGTGATCGGTGCAAAGCCGATATGCCTTTTCGTCATGTCAAAGGAGAATCCGCTGTAGATCGGCAGCAGGGCGTAGGATGCCATAGAGCGCGCATAGTTGTTGCCGCATTCGATCTCGTTCCACGGGTTTCTCTTTTCGCCGTCATAGCGGTCGCGAATGGCCTTGACCATGCGCTCGCCCTCGGCCACGTACCCCTCGGCGATCATCAGCCCGGCCAGGGCATATTCAAAGCCGGTCATCGTCTCCTCACAGTAGGGGATCGGTATCGCGGGCAGCCTTGCCCCCTCGGGGTAAGAGCAGATGACCGTGCCTGCCTCGTCATTAAGCGAGAAATTGCGCCACATGTTGGTAACGTCACGCATGCAGTCCTTGTAGTTGTATTGGTAAAGGTGCGCAAGCGCCGTTTTTTTCTTCTCGGCATCAAATACGCCGGGCAGACCGATCAGGGCAGCGTGCCAGTCGGCCAGCATCTGGTCGATGATGCAGCCATCCGCTACCTGATATTTGATCTCCTTTGCCTCATCGTTCCAATAAGCGTCGGCAGCACCAAAGCGATCGACAAGAGACTTGTCGGAAAGATCGATCGCATGTTGGAAATAGCGACCGTTGAAGAGATGCTCGTTCATCCAGGCGCGGCCGTTCTGATACAGCCGGGTATACAGGCCTGCGCGCTTCTCATCGCCCAGGTGTCTTGCCATTTCGGCGCCGCAATCCAAGGCCAGCAGGTAAAAGCCCTGCAGCCAGGAGCTGGGGCCAAAGAGCTCCATATCCAGCGTGTGGTGCTGGCGCCCCTCTAACACGCCGTCCATATCGGCATCCCACTTGTCAGGGTTCTGCTCTGACCAGGCATATTCCAGCATGCTGAAAATGCCATCGGCATGGGTCCTCAGCCACGCGTCATCGCCCGAAAATTTCCATTCCCGGTAGCACTTGATCACCTCGCCCATCTGGCCGTCCACGCAGGAACGCCAGACAGCGGTTGCCGGCCTGCGGGGCAGATCAACGCGGAAGGTCGTGGCGCCGCTTTCCAGCAGCGCGTACGTGAGCGTGGTCTCGCGCAGAGAGCGCTCTAATCGCGGGAAGAGATAGGGCATGGCGTAGGCGTAGTTCCATACGTGCTGGCAGGAGCCATAGCAGGAGCCTGTCGTTTCGGTGCAGCCCTCCCAGCCCCAGAACGAGCCATCCTCCAGCCGGAGCGCGGTTGGAGTCTTGAGTACCGAAAGGTTGGCAGAAACGGCATCCTTTACCGCCTCGGGAAGCGTGCAGGCCTGCAGGGCATCGGCAAAGCACACGGTCTTTTCATAAAGCTCGCCGAATTTTTCAAGCGCATAGCCGGCGCTGGCCAAGGAGCTTTCAAACTGCGTTGCGTAGTAATTACGCCACGTTCTGCTTGTTAAGTCCTCGTTTTGGTTGGGGCTCCAGTAATTATAGGTATTCGGGACGTTCCAGGCGATCACAAACCGAACGGTCGTCCTTCCTCCTGCGGGAACGGTCACGTAAGAGACCACCGTGCCGTGATCGTTTCTGCCCGCCTGCGGGTAGCTTCTTTTCGGCATGCGGTCAAGGTTCAGCAGGTTTTTCCAGTAGGTGGTGCACCCATCCTGCCAGGAGCCTCTGTACCAGTATTCCTGCGTTACGGTGTCAGCGTGGTCGGTCAGAATGCACAGGTCACAGTATTCCGGCGCGCCTGCATCTGCCCCGGCGTTTTTCAGAAAAACGCCGGATGCGTGCTCTTGCGCTACCGCCTCGTTTTGCGAAGAGGCAGCCGGGTTGCACACCGTGCCGGCCAGCGCAAACTGCACCTCCTCCCCGGCGGTGTTCTCGATCTCCCATTCAAAAAAGGCGGCAGGAAGGCTGGAATGATATTCGTCATGCGGGATCAGCGGGTTAAAGGCGCACAGGCGCACGGTGGCGGGGAAATCCTCATCGCTAAACGTGAGCCGGGCAACCGGGAATGCCCCGTCAAAGGTCACGTCCTTAAAGTGCGGAAAGCCGGCAAAAGAGTTGCCGCGCGGGCCGTAGCCAAAGCCATAGTGGCCGCTGCTGGCGCAGGAGGTGCCCATCAGATTCTCGTTGGTATCACCGTGCAGCACCTTCAGAATGCTTTTGCCGGCATAGGAGGCCTTGATGGCGAAATGGGAATAGCCGTTTCGCGAGCATTTGTTGGGGCGGTTAAAGATCTCCCAATCCTGCAGCTCTCCGTTACCGGCCAGGCCAATACAGCCCGTGCCGATGCCGCCAAGGGGAAAAGAAATATTCTTTGCTTTTTGCTTGGTATAGATCATGATCAGCCTCCTGAAAGGTATTGTTTTCTCCATTGTAGCATGCAAGCGGTGCCGTGTCAATTAACACGGAAAAATTTTATAAAATACGGCATACCCCTTTTTTGGGTATGCCGTATTCGTTAAAAATTAGAGAACTTCCATCATTTCTACCTTGCCTGCAAAGCCGGCGCCGTATTCGCTTTCATTCTGGCAATGCATCAGAATACGAATATCCGGCGTGTCGCCGGCGGCCACGGTAAACTGCTTTGTCACGTACAAGCCGTTGATATACTTGTCAATGGTCTCAATGTGCTGGCCGTTGATATAGATCTCGGTGTACAGCGAGCGCGCATACGAGAAGTTCAGCGTGTAAACGCCGCCCCCCTGCACCTTCGGGCAGACACGGTAGATACGCCAGCCATTGCGGAAGTCACGCTGGTGGCAGGCCTCTACGAACTGCACGGGGATGAAGGAGTTCATATCGTCATCGCTGATCTTCACCAGCGGATCCGGCTTCTCGTCGGTCACGTTCGACATGGTAAAGCCGTCAAGCAGATAGTTGGTCACGTTCTTCGGGCAGAGCGGTGCGGGCACCTCTTCAACCGTAAAGTCAAGCGTGGCCGCCTCCAGCTTGTCGCCCCATGCGCGCAGCGAAAGCGTCTTGCCGCCCAGCTTGGTCGAGATCAGCGCCTGGCACCAGCCGCAGTAGGCTCGTCTCTCGGGTAGCACGTCAGACTCATGGCTGTTCGGGTCGCCGTTGCCAACGCCGCGTACAAAGCCCTCGCCCGTGATATCAAAGTGAAGCAGGTGGTTGGCGTTGGGTACCACTACGCCGCGCTTATCCACCACGCAGAAGTTGACGACCGCGGTATCTGCCCCGTCGTTCTTGATCACGGTGCTGTCCGGGCAGATCTTGATGGCGTAGGGCTTGCCGGCCGTGCGCTGCTCGGTCTTTGCTACCTGCTTGCCGTTTCGGTAGGCCCTGGCTACCAGGCGGCCGGGGGCAAATTCTACCTGCCATTCGGCCGGGTCGCAGGCGTCACAGGGCTTGCGGCCAAGCGACTTGCCGTTGAGGAAGAGCTCAACCTCCTCGCAGTTAGAAACGGCCATCACGCGTACCGTCTCACCCTTCTTCCAGTTCCAGTGGGGCAGCAGGTGCACCATCGGCTTATCGGTAAAGCAGGCCTTGTTGAAGTAGAAGGAATCCTTCGGGAAGCCGCAGGTATCCATAATGCCGAACTGGGAGGAAACAGAGGGCCACTTAAAGGGCGTGGGCTCGCCGCGGTAGTCAAAGCCCGTCCAGATAAAGATACCGGCAAAATAATCGTTTTCACGGGTAAAGCGCCAGGTATCGCGAACGGTCTGACCCCACGGCACGACCTCCTCGTCATAGTTGTGCAGCACCTGCTCAACCTCGCGGTCGCTCTTGTAGCAGCCACGGGTGGTAACGGCGCTGTTGTTTTCCGAGCCGATGATCGGCTGGGTCGGATACTCGGCGTGGTATCTTGCTATGTTGCCAATGCCGTAGTTCATGCCGGTCACGTCCATCTCCAGACCTGCACCGTCCATGCGGCCGTTGATGGCACCGGTGATCAGACGGGTGTTATCCAGATGCAGCACGCGGTTCTTCATCCGGCGGAAGATCTTAGCCCCCTCCTCGGTGTTCTGCAGCGGCTCCTCGTTAAAGAGCGACCAGAAGATAACAGAGGGGTGGTTGCGGTCACGCTTGACCATAATATCCAGATATTCCAGAACCTCCTTACGGGTCTCAAAGCGGCGGTTCTCGTCCATCACGATCAGACCCAGCTCGTCACAGGCGTCAAGGATCTCCTTGGCCGGCAGGTTGTGCGAGCAACGGTAGGCGTTGGTGCCCATT
Source organism: Clostridia bacterium (assembly GCA_017621755.1). Classification (GTDB taxonomy): domain Bacteria; phylum Bacillota; class Clostridia; order Oscillospirales; family CAG-272; genus UBA1740. Next base: position 11,303 of record JAGASL010000009.1, on the reverse strand, counting down.
TCCTTCAGGCGCTTAACACGGTAGTACTGTACCGAATCCGGCACGGCTACGCCAACGCCGGCATGGTCCTGGTGGTTACAGGTGCCCTTGATCTTTAAGGGGCGATCGTTGAGGAAGAAGCCGCGATCAGCATCGATAGAGAAGGTGCGGAAGCCGATGCGGGTGCTTTCCTCGTCTACGGCTACACCGTCACGCAGCACCTCAACGCGCAGGGTGTACAGCTTGGGGTTATCAACGTCCCAGCGGGTCGGGCGGCTGACGTTCAGCTTCTGTACGACCGGCGTCTGAGAATCAAAGGGGCAGGTGACCTCAGCGGTTGTGCCCCCGGCGACTACGGTGTCACCGTCTAAAATGGTAGCGCGAACAGCGGCGCTTGCCGCCTCGCTCAGGCTGTTTTCCAGCGTGGTCTCTACCTCTACCGTCCAGCTGTTTTTTGTGCCCGCCTTCAAGACCGGCTTGCCGTAAATGCCGTTGTGGGCGATGTGCAGCTTATCCTTGGCGTACAGGCGCACGTGGCGGTAGATGCCGGCACCCTCGTACCACCAGCCCTCGGTCTCAAAGCCCTTGATATAAACGGCCAGCACGTTCGGGCGGCCGTCGAAATAAGCACGGTCGGTGATGTTAAAGGTGGTCTCGGTATAGGCGCTGAAGGAGCGCTCCATCAGCGAGCCGTTGAAATAAAATTCGGCATTTACAGCCGTTCCCTCAAAGCAAACGAGCAGCTCCTTGCCCGCCATGCTCTCATCCAGCACAAAGGATTTGCGGTACCACGCGTTGTTACGCGTGCGGTAGCCGTGCGAGTGCAGGTTGTCAGCCGAGAAATCGCTTTCGGCAAAAAAGTCGTGCGGCAGGTCCAGCACGCGCCATTCGCCATCATGCCAGGTCTTGCCGCCGGGCCCCATCTGGTTACCGGCCTTGCAGCTGTTATAGGACTGGTTGTGGCTGTTCTTGGCATCGGTAGCAATGTCGCCTAAGTGAAACCGCCATTCGCGGTCAAGATTCATCAGTATTCTTGCCATGGTGAGCTTCCTTTCTGTTGGCCGCTATGCGGCTTTTGTTCTATGATACAATATCTTGCCGAAAAAGTCAAGAAGAACAGGGCGAAAATGCAAGCATTTTCGCCCTGTTTTTAGAAGATCGGCAACCCGAAAACGGTAAAATCGATCAGCCCCGGCTCAATATGCGCCGGCTTTTTGGTAATGACCAGCCGCACGGCGGTCGCCCTTGTCGGCGGCAGGGGCAGATAGTCGATGGCCATGTCAATCTCGTTATCGCTCCTGTCAAGCAGCGTGATCCACTGCCCCGGCTTGATCTCGGCCTCGATGCGGTAGCCAAAGGGCCCCGGCAGATAGCCCCGGCGGATGTCTAACCCCACGTCACGCCATACAAGGCGGGCGGCACGGAGCTCCTGTTCCGGCGGCAACAGGCGGTAGGTCAGTGTAGGGAGCGGGTCTCCTTCTGCCGGCTGCCAGAAGGAGAGGGTGCTCTTGTCGGCCGCGTAGAGCGCATCTCGACCCGGCGCGCAGGAGGAGGCGCGGATGCACATATCCGGCGTTAGCGGCAGTAGCCCGGCATCGTTTTTGCCGCAGGGGTCGGCAAGCAGTCCCGGCGCCCATTGCGGGATCTCGCTTGCGCACGTGGGAATGATGTCGCCGTTTTCATCAAAGGCGATCGGGTCATAGCCAATGCGGCGCTCCCAGCGGTTGGCATAGCAGATGCAGCAGGTGTAAAACGCCCATACGGTGTCGTTTGGCCCGTCCACCAGGCAGCCGTGGCCGGTGCCCCGCACCAGGCCGTGCGTGGTTCGCAAAAAGGGACTAGTCCTCATATATTCCCAAGGGCCAAGCGGCGTGCTGCTCTTATAGGCACCCATGGCATAGGTCGCCCATTCGGTGCCGGGGGCAGAGTAGGTCAGATAGTAGATCCCGTTTCGCTTATACATCCAAGAGCCCTCTGTCCAGCTGTGGGCGCCGTTCTCATTCCATTCACCCAACCGCTCCCAAGGGTGGTCTACGGTGTTTTTTTCAATGGCGGGCTGTGGCTCACAAAGCAACCTGGTCGGGTTGTCCGCATCCAGCTCTGCGGCATAGATCCGGCCTCCACCGCCGTGGTAGAGGTAGAGCCTGCCGTCATCATCTGAAAACAGCATGGGGTCAAAGACTTGAAGCGAATTACCAGACGGGGTCTTGAAATCGCCTATCGGGTAAAACGGCCCACGCGGGCTTTCTGCCTCGTACAGCCCGGCCCGGCAGGCGGTCATCAAAAATTTGCCGCGGTGCTTGACCACGGTCGGGGCGTAGCCGATATCGTACGGCTCCATCCGCTCATGCTGCCAATGAATAAAATCCTCTGACCAATAGACCATCCCGCAGGAGGGGTAGAGATACCAGATGCCATCCTCGTAGATCACGGTGGGGTCTGCCGTCTCGCGAAAGTCGCAAAGCTGATCATTATCATCGTTGTAGCAGTTACGCCCGATGGGGTAATCCGGCAGGGGTGTGGGGTTGCAGTAGGTCTTTTCAAAATTCAAGGTGGGCATGGCACCGCCTCCTTTTGTATCGCGTTTTATCGTGCGTTCATCCAGACCAGCATATCCGAGGGGCCGCGGTTGGCAAAGCAGGCGTAGGGGATCAGGCGGATCTCGGTCTCGTCAAATTCGGCAAGCTCGGCACGCTCGTAAAGCGAGGCAGAGGCGCGGCGGCGGTAGCCGGTGGTCAGCAGCACCGGCATGCTGCCAAAGGCAGGCTCGCGCCGCACGCGGGCGCGGAAGCGGCGGGAAAGGTACAGGGCATCGAGATCCTCGCCGTTGTCAACCTCCTCGGCGCAGTATACGATCGGGCCGCGCGCCACGGCTACGCGCCCCTCACAATCGGCCACGCCTGCGCGGGCGGCAAGCAGCACCGGCTTCATCTGGAAGGAAAGATGAATCTCGCCCATGGGATTTTCGATCACGGCATAGCCGTTTTCAATCGTGTAGGGCGCATCCAGCGTAAAACTCTCCTCGCACCAGCCCGGAATACGAAGCAGCAGGCGAGAGGCACCCTCTGCCTTGATGGTGATATCCCCGGTCATGGGATAGGCCGTCTGCTGGGAAACGGTCATGCCGTCTACGGTCGCCTCGCTGTCGGCATACTGGTGCACGTACAGGTCACCGCCGTCTACGCTGTAAAGCAGCGCGGCCATCGAGGGCAGGAACCGGCAAAGGTTCGGCGGGCAGCAGGAGCAGGAGAAGTTCTCAACCCGCTCGGTAATGGCAGAATAGCGAACCACCCGGCCGGCGGCGTCGCGCGCCTTTTTGTGAATGCCGAGCGGATTTTCGTAAAAGAAAGCGTCACCCGAAAGAGAGAGGCCGGAGAGAATGCCGTTGTAGAGCTCACGCTCGATCACGTCGGCATAGCAGCTCTTCTTTTCTATGTTCTGCATGCGGGCGCAGAAGTAGACCATGGCGATCGAGGCACAGGTCTCGCAGTAGGAGATGTCGCTTGGCAGGTAATCCGGCAAAGAGAAGGCCTCGCCATGCGGGAAGCCAAGGCCGCCGGTGATATACATTTTATGCGTAACGATATCCTTGAAAATAGCGCGGCAGGTCTCCAGTAGCGCAGGGTCACCCGTCTCGGCGGCCAGGTCTGCCACGGCGCTGTAATAGTAGAGTGCACGCACGGCGTGCCCCTTGGCCTCGCGCATCTCGCGCACGGGGTAGTCATCCTGTGCATAAAGCTTGCCAAAGCCAATGTCCTTATCCTTGTCGTTGTTGCCGCGCTGCTCGATAAAGAAGCGGGCCAGTTCCAGCGCGCTCGCATCCTTCGTCAGGCGGTAAAGGCGCATCAGCGCCAGCTCGATCTCCTGGTGGCCGGGCGTGACGAACGCGGCGCTCTGCTTTACCATAAACACGTCGCGAATGTAGGCCATATATTTTTCCATGCAGGACAAAAACTGACGCTTGCCGGTCGTTTCAAAATACGCGATGGCACCCTCTAACAGGTGGCCGGCACAGTACAGCTCGTGGTGGTTACGGTCTGTCCATTCCGTGCCCGGCTCGCACACCGTGTGGAAGATGTTGAAATACCCGTCCTCGCGCTGGTTCTTTTCAATCTTTTCTACCAGGGCGTCGATCTTTCTTTCTAAGGTGACAGAGGGCTGGCGGCGGAGCGAATAAGCGGCCCCCTCCATCCATTTTGCCACGTCTGAATCCCAAAAGAAGTGGGGCTGCTTCGGCTTTCCCTCCTTCCAGGTGAAGGAGAAGGCAGCATTTCTACCGGAAAGGTCGAACTGGTGGTAAACGGCGGGGATGGTCTTGCGGCGGGAGAGGCGCTCCTTTTCGGCCAGCAGGCCACGGCGTAGGGTCACGTGCTCAAAGCCTATGCTTTTCATGTTTTTTCCTCCAATGAATTGACTTTTCTTTGTTTTCATTGTATCATAGAGAAAAGGTGTATTTCAAGTCCAAAAACCAATATAAAGTGAGAAAAACTGATATGATTTTGTGCGGCAAGCCCCTTTCTATGCGGGGGATGGGACTATTTACCACGGATGAGGAATGGATCCACCCCGTTCGGCGTGAGGTGACCTATGAGCTGCTGCTGGTAACAAAGGGGCAGGTGTATATCGAGGAGGAGGGGCAGCCCTATGCCCTGCAAAGGGGAAATCTGCTGCTGCTGTCGCCTGGCAAGCAGCATGGCGGCTATCGGGTAAGCGAGGGGGCTACCGCCTTTTATTGGCTGCATTTTTCCTGCCCGTCGCTCCCCTTTCCCCTGCCTACCTTTATGGAGCGCGGGGCAGAGGACGATCTGTTTCGCCGCCTGCTGCACGTCAGCATGCTGCCGGAGCATGGTGGGGAGGACCGCGCCGAGACCATGCTTGCCTACCTGCTGCTCTCGCTTTCTGAAAAGCATGGCGCGCGGGATAAGCAAAGCCGCCTGTTTCACGAGGTGGCAGAATGGATCCGTATCAATGCAAGCGCCACCCTGCGTGCCGAGGATTGTGCCCGCCACTTTGGCTACAGCGCGGCGCACCTGTGCCGCGTTTTGCGGCGCGAGGCCGGCATTGGCACCCGTGAGCTGATCGACCGCATGCTGCTTTCCCGCGCCAAGGAGCAGCTGCTGAATTCCGGCGCCTCGGTCAAAGAGATCGCCGCCCTGCTCGGCTTCTCCTCGCCCAATACCTTTTTGCACTTTTTTCGCTATCACGAAAAGGAGACGCCGCTTGCCTTTCGCAACCGCTACGCCCTGACGCATATGAATAAGCGCTAAGAGCATATAACTGCAAAAAACTGCAAATTCGTGCAAAAAACATATTGACAAATCGTATAAGGGAGATGTATAATAAAAATACGAAGGAGCCACCGATGACGGTTGCTTCCTTCACAAGTGGTAAAAGATAACCGCCTATGGTTGGAAGCTGAGGCGGTTATCTCTTTTTATATCGTGATACGTATTCTGCGAATAAAAGCAGGAAGGTCATAAAGGCCAGTAGCTCTTCAAGACTCATGTGATCACCCCCTTCCGTTTTGTGGAAGGGAAAGAGAAAACGCGATCCCTTCCATGCGGAGGGAATGCAACCGCCACCGAGATAGTGACTCCTAAGGGCTTTCGCCGTATTGATTGTATCATTGCCCCCTTGGGATGTCAAGGGCTTTTTATCAATCTGTCAAAAAAACGCCAAAAAGAGGTCACTATAAAAAGGAAACCGCGTACGGCGTGCATGAAGCCGGCGCCCAGTGGGAATACTTCCTGTAAAAAAGAAAGGAAGCAGAAACCATGATCGAACAGGATACCGTTAAATTGCTGCGCGAATGTGATGCCGGGGTCAAGATGGGCGTAAAATCTATTGACGATGTGATCGATTACGTGAAGTCACCACAGCTGAAGGAGCGCCTGAACGCCTGCAAGGACGAGCATTGCACGCTGGATAAGGAGATCGGGGAGCAGCTTGACCGCTTTCACGATGCGGGCAAAAACCCCAATCCGATCGCCGAGGGCATGTCCTGGATGAAGACCAATATGAAGCTGGCCATGCACCAGTCGGATAAAACGATCGCCGACCTGATGACCGATGGCTGCAACATGGGCGTCAAGTCGCTCAACCGCTACCTCAACCAGTATGAGGCGGCAGACGAGCGCTCCAAGGATATCACTAAGCGCCTGATCAACTTAGAAGAGCAGCTGGCCGTGGATATGCGTGGCTATTTATAAAGCCCACCGGCTGACCTTGGTCAGCCGGTGATTTTTTGATTGACGTCTATGAACGATTCTTCAAGCGCGCAGTTTCCCTTGACGAAGCAACAAGCAGGTGATATAATATGAACAGCTTGATGAGTGGTTGATGGTCTCAATCACCGATTTGCATGAGGATAGGAGAAGACGATGATCAAACTGATTGCTTTTGATTTAGACGGTACGCTGACCCAGCATAAAACGCCATTAGAGCCCGCGAATCGCGCCGTGCTGGACGAGCTGGCCGCCCGTGGCTACACCCTGCTGATGGTGGGGGCCGGGCAATGCGCCCGCATCTTTCGCCAGATGGGGGAATACCCCATTGATATCATCGGCAACTACGGCCTGCAGGCCGCCGTTTACGAGCAAGAGACGGGCACGCTGCGCACCGTGCGGGATCTCTGCTTCCCCGTAGACCGCGAATCGGTCAATGCGCGGGTAGACGCGCTGAGAGAGAAGCACGGCTTTACCGAATACCGTGGCCAAAGCGTAGAGTTTCACCCCTCCGGCTGCGTGACCTTTGCCATTCTCGGCACCGAGGCGCTGCAGGAGGACAAGCTGGCCTTTGACCCTGACCGTAAGAAGCGCCGCGCCATCTATGACGAGGTGGTGGCCACCTTCCCGGAATATACCGTATTCGTGGGGGGCTCTTCTTCTTTTGATATGGCGCCGCGGCCGTACGATAAGCTCTACGCGCTGGATGCCTACGCCGTGGAAAAGGGCATTTCCCATGCTGAGATTGCCTATGTTGGCGACGATTACGGCCCCGGCGGCAACGATGAATCGGTGTACCGCTCTGATATTCGCTTTGTTAAGGTAGACGACTATACCCGCCTGCGCGAGGCGCTTTCTGATCTGCTGGAAGCGCCCCACGCCTGAGAGAGCCTATGGCAGCGCTATACGCGCCGCGCTACTACGCGGCCTTTCAATGCAAGGCAGACCGCTGCAGCCATAGCTGCTGCGTCGGCTGGGAGATCGATATTGATGAAGAAGCGCTGGCCCTGTACCGTAGCCTGCCCGGCGCGATCGGCAAAGAGATCCGTGAAGCGATCGACGAAACGGATGCGCCGCATTTTCGCCTGGGCGCAGACGAGCGCTGCCCGCTGTTAGACGGGCGCGGCCTGTGCCGGATCATCAGCACGGTGGGCGAGGGCTATTTGTGTGATATATGCCGCGAGCACCCGCGCTTTTATAACACGGTGGGCGGCCGGCTGGAGGGTGGGCTTGGCGCCTCGTGCGAGGAGGCAGCCCGCCTGATCTTAGAAGAAGGGGATTACGCCACGCTTTTGCCTCTTGGAACGCCGGATAGCGTATGCGCGCCGTGCGGCTTTGATGCTACCCCCCTGCGCACGCGGCTTTTTACCTGCCTTTCTGACCAGGCACAGCCGCTTGAATGGCGCTTAGCCGCCATCGAGCAGGCGCTTTCGCTACCCGCGCCGCTCACCGTAGAGGCCTGCCGGCCGCTCTTTGCCGGGCTGGAATATTTAGACGAGCGGCATAAAGCGCTCTTTCTTTCCTGTACCACGCCACCAATACCGCAGGGGGAGCAGGATGCGTTGTACGAGCGTTTTTTTGCCTACCTGGTCTACCGCCATGCAAGCGGGGCAGAGGATGAGAGAGGGTTTTGCTGTGCCGCTCGCATGGCGCGGCTGCTTAGCGACTTGTTTCTTGCCCTGCAGGGGCAGCACGGCCTTTTGCCGGTAGAGGCCGCCGTGATGATCTCAGAGGAGATCGAATATTCTGAAGAAAATACCCAAGCCCTGCTGCTTGCCTGTGCGCAAGGCATGCCCCCCTTGCATAGGATGTAATGAAGAGGCAAGAGCCCCTTCAAGACAACCTGGAGGGTACAACATGGCAACATTTACAAACCAGGCTACGCTCACCTATACGGGTGGCAGCGTAAGCTCTAATATCGTAACAGGCGAGCTGCGCGAGGCTATTTCGGCCGCTAAGACTGCGGCGGGCGAGACCTATCGCCCGGGCGAAACGGTTACCTACGCGCTCAGCCTTCTCAACGCGGGCGGCACCGCCGCCACCGGCATCACCGTGCGTGACGATCTGGGCGCCGGCGGCTCGGCCTTTGCGCCGCTTTCTTACGTGCCCGGCTCGCTGCTGTATTATGTAAACGGTGAGCTGCAGCCCGCCCCCGCCGTCACGGCCGGCCCGCCGCTGGTCATTGATGCTATTACCATCCCTGCGGGCGGCAACGCTTTGCTGGTTTACCGTGCGCTGGTAGGCGAGACCGCCTCTCCTGCGCCCGGCGGCAGCATTACCAATACCGCCACCATCACGGGTGGCACAAGCGTGACCCCCATGGTGGTCAGCGAAACGATCACGGTAGAGGAGGGCGCTTCGCTTTCCATCACCAAGGAGTTAGATCCCCCCGTCGTTTCGGATGGTGACCGCCTGACCTATACGCTTACCGTTCGCAATTTCGGTAACCAGGATGCTGTGGCCACCGATAATCTCACCATCACCGACACCCTTGACCCCGCCCTGACCGATATCACCGTTACGCTCAACGGCGTCACGCTGACAGAGGGCACCGATTACACCTACAACGAGGCTACCGGCGCGTTCAGCACCACCGAAAGCCTGATCACCGTTCCGGCCGCCACCTTTACGCAGGACCCTGTGACCGGCGCATGGACGACCGTGCCCGGCACCGCCGTGCTGGTCATCACCGGTACGGTTTGATTGCTAAAAGAAAACAGCCCCAACGGGCGCTTTTCATAAAGCAGGCTTTACCCACCGCAACCTTGTAGGGCGGTGGCTTGCTGCCGCCGTTGTAAACGATATGAATTGAATCATACGGTGGGAGATGAACCCCCGCCCTACAACAAAAGGAGTACGAACAAAATTGCTCGTGCTCCTTTTTTGCGTCTTGTTATGCATGGTATAGTGTATTACACCTGATAGGTGTACTGTCGGGCGGCAATTGGTGATAAGTGAAGTTAAGTTTGCCCACTTTGCCGAAGGCAAAACTTCACTATCCGCAGGATAACTTCACTTACGCAGTAAACTTCACTTGCCCGTATGGGCAAACTTAGTTGGCGCACCTGCGATAGAGCAGGTGCGCCAACTTTTAGTATTTATCTCTGAGAAGTCGGAAGTAAAAGAATGCTGAGAAGAGCAGCAGCAGGGCAAAGAAGCAAAGTGTAGAAAGCAAAATGCCCGCCAGTGCCGAGCCGGTGATCGTATAAAAGCCGGCCTCTAAGATGTAAAAATTCTCAAAGGGCAGCGCGGAATTATCCAGCGCTACGCCAAAGGAGGCAAAAAAGATAGCAAAGGGGATCTGCATCACGAGCAGAAAAAGGCTCTTCCACCCACATTCGTAGCCAAGCGTGCGAAAAAAGTGCTGCAAGGGGCGGTACCCCTCCTCGCGCGAGGCGGTGATGATGCCGGTGCGCACGTCAGAAAAGGACATTTGCAGCCGCACCAGCACAAAGCAGCCGATCGCCATGAAGACCAGCGAGATGAAAAACAGCAGCCGATAGGCGCCTGCCCTGTCGTCATTGGCATACATGGGGGAAACGATGCCGTTCAGCGCCACGGCGTAGATCACCAACGTGGCGATCTGCAACAGCAGCAGCTTGCCAAGCCACTTGACACCGCTGCGGAACATAGAGGGGGTAATTTTTATTTTGCTCATCGGTCTGTCTCCTTGTCTTTGTTGATCTGCTCTTCTAAAAAGGCCAGCGCCTGGCGGTAACGGGGGTCGGGGCGCGCGGCATCAAACCAGGAAAAGCGAGGGTTGGTCAGCAGCTCGTGCATGTGGGCGGCCCCCTGCTGCGCATAGCGCTGGGTGCCAAACAGACGGTGCACGGTGCCGCTCTCGTCTATGGCGTGCTGCCAATCCGGGCTGATGCGCATGCCCGAAAAAAGGCGGCTGCCTAAATCAAGCCAAGCATCCCGGCGGCTGCATACTGCGCGGTAGGTGCTCATAGCCTCTTCAAATTCCTGCCAGCCCTCTCCTGTCTTGCCGGCAGCGAATAGGCAAGCGGCCAGCACCAGCTGCTTGCGGGCGTAAAAGCCCTGCCAGCCGGCTGGCACCTCGCCCCCGGTGCCAAACGAGCGAACCGTTTGCATCACGCCGCGGTGAAAGGCTGCCTTGGCCGCGGGGCCCTTGCGGTCCGGAAAGCGGCGGTCAAGCTGGGCAGAAAGGTTTTCAAGCATCTCTAAACCCTGCTGGATATAGATCTGATCGTTATCCCTTCGCGCCTGTGCCCGCGCGACCAAAAGGCCACGGCGGTTGGTATTGGCATCGTAGGGGGTCAGGTCAAGCCAGGCAGGTAGCTCATTTTCCTCGCATACGCAGGCCATGATCTGAATCACGCGGCTGCGAAACTGTGTTTCCAGCAGCCCCTCGGCATTCTTGTTCAGCAGCGGCATATAGGCACCGGCCTTCTCCGGCGCCTCTAAGAGGTAGGCGGCAATGGCGTACACCAGCTCATAGACGTATTGCTTGTTATCGGGATACTTGCGGCAAAAATCGCGGATAAAGGCGATCTGCTCCTCGCCGGTATAGCGGGCGCTGTTCATCACCTCAAAAAAGCGCCTTTGATCCTCCTCCTGCGAGGCGGTATCGTTGGCAAGCAGGCGGTCTACCGTTACGCCAAGCAGGTTCGCAATGGCGGGTAGCATCTCTACATCGGGGTAGCAGATGCCCGTTTCCCGCACTTAAAGATATTGGTTATGTATGAGTGCCTACGCCTACTTGCATAGGCACCCATATCGTTGTTTTTACTCAATTTTGCCGATGAAACGGTAATAGATGTCAATATCCTGCTCACGCATACCATCCACGGTGGTTGCTTCGTGAATGACGATCTTTTCAATCAGCGTATTCAGAAGCTCCGCTGTCAGTTCGGTGGGATTGGCATACTGCTTGATAAGAGAAATCCAAGTCTCCGCATCGACAGTTGTTTGCTTTTCAGATTCAAGCTCGGCAGTCAGCCTTTCGATCTTCTCGACAAGCTCCTGCTGCTCGGTCTGATATTTCTGAGACATCATGTTGAAGTTGTACTCCGTGATACGACCGTCCGACCAGTCCTCATACAGCTTCGCAAACTTGCGGTCAACCTCTGTTCTGCG
>JAGASL010000043.1 GCA_017621755.1 Clostridia bacterium | reverse complement strand
GCGCCCGCCTGCGGGCAGAGAAGCCCAAAAATGCCAAAAAGACGCTTCTGCGCCTTCTGTCCTACATTGGCCGCAGTCGGCTGATTCTGCTGGCCCTCTTGCTGCTTATGGCGGCGGTAACGGTTGGCGAGCTGTTTGGCCCCCGCCTGCAGCAAGAGGCCATTGATGCCATCACTATCGACGAGGGGCATCTCGCCGTAGATATCCCCACCATGCTCTCCTGCCTTGGCACCATGCTGGTCTTGTTTGCCTGCACCGCCCTGCTTTCCTACGGGCAGGGGCTGCTTTCGGCCAAGCTCTCGCAGGATACCATTTACAGCATGCGCAACGATCTGTTTCGCCATATGGTGCGCCTGCCGATCTCGTATACCGATAGCCACCGCCACGGCGACCTGATGTCCCGCATGACCAACGACGTAGAAAACGTCTCTAATGCCATTGCACAGTCGATCACCACCATGCTTTCCGCCCTGCTGACCATTATCGGCGCCGTGGTGATGATGCTGCTGTATAGCCCCTTGATGACGCTGTTCGCCTTCCTTACCATTCCGCTGACCATGCTGGTCTCTACCTTCCTTGCCAAGTTTACCCGCCGCTATTTCGTGGCGCAGCAAAAGCTGCTGGGCTCCCTCAACGGCCAGGTAGAGGAGACCGTGACCGCCTATAACACCGTTGTTGCCTACGGCAAGGAGCAGGCCTCGGTCAATACCTTTGCCAAAACCAGCGATGGGCTGCGCGCTGCCTCGATCAAGGCACGCGTATTCGGCTCGGTGATGGGGCCGGTGATGAACTTTATCGGCAACCTGCAATACGTGCTGATCGCTGGCTGCGGCGGCTTTCTGATGCTTTCCGGCATGGGGGGCATGACGGTGGGTAAGATCCAGGCCATGCTGCAGTATTCTAAAAAATTCTCCCACCCGATCAACCAGGTGGCCAACCAGTATTCCGCCATTATGACGGCGCTGGCCGGTGCCGAGCGTATTTTCGAGATCATGGATGCCGCCGCAGAGATCGACGAGGGGAAGGAAACGCTTGCCGTTTCCAATATCCGGGGCGAGATCACCTTTGATAATATCCGCTTCTCCTACGTACCGGGCGAGGAGGTGCTGCGCGGCTTTGACCTGACCGTCAAGCCCGGGCAGAAGATCGCCATCGTTGGCGCCACCGGCTCGGGCAAGACCACGGTGGTCAACCTGCTGATGCGCTTTTACGAGCCGGATAGCGGGCGCATTTTGTTAGACGGCGTACCGATCACCGATCTGCCGAAGGATACGCTGCGCCACGCTATCTCGATCGTTCTGCAGGATACGGTGCTCTTTTCGGATACCATTGAAAACAACGTCCTCTATGGGCGAGAGCACGCCACGGCAGAGGAGGTGCGCCGTGCCGCCGCGCACGCGCACGCGGCCGGCTTTATCGAGCGCCTACCGGAGGGCTATGCCACCCCCCTGACCGAGGCGGGCGAAAACCTTTCGCAGGGGCAGCGCCAGCTGTTGGCCATTGCCCGTGCCGTGCTGGCCGACCCGAAGATCCTGATTTTAGACGAGGCGACCTCCTCGGTCGATACCCGTACCGAAATGCACATCCAGCAGGCCATGCTGGGGCTGATGAAGAACCGCACCAGCCTGATCATCGCGCACCGGCTTTCCACCATTCGGGATGCCGATTGCATTGTGGTGGTCAAGGGTGGCGTGATCGCCGAGGCCGGGGATCACGAAACGCTGCTTGCCGCCGGCGGCGAGTACAGCAAGCTTTACAGGAACCAGTTTGCCGGCATTGCTACCTGATATAAAAAGCATCGGCGTTTTTTCAAGCGCCGATGTTTTTTTGTTCATACTTGCAATTTCAGGGAATATGTGGTATACTAATGCAGTATGAACATACGAAATTTTGCGTAAAAGAGGGTTTTGATATGAGCAATGAAAGAAGCTCCTTTACCGGCAAGATCGGCTTTGTGCTGGCAGCAGCCGGCTCGGCAGTGGGGCTTGGCAATATATGGCGCTTTCCCTATCTGGCTGCCAGGTATGGCGGCGGTATGTTTCTGCTGGTCTACGTCATTCTGTCCGTCACCTTCGGCTTTTCCTTAATGGTGGCCGAGATCGCGCTTGGCCGCAAAACGCAGCAAAGCCCGATCGGTGCCTTCCGCTCGCTGGACAAGCGGTTTTCCTTCGTAGGCCTGCTTGCCTCGCTCGTGCCGGTGATCATTCTGCCCTATTATTCGGTTATCGGTGGCTGGGTGCTGAAGTATTTCGTTGGCTTTATGACCGGCGAGGCCGGCAGCATGGCCGAGAGCACCTACTTTAACGACTATATTGCCGGCGCAGGCCAGCCGCTGCTGTGGTTTGCCGTGTTTATCGGCATCACAGCCCTGATCGTGCTGTTTGGCGTACAAAAGGGGATTGAAAAGGTCAGCAAGGTCATGATGCCAGCCCTGGTGGTGCTCATGCTCTTTATCGTGATCTATACCATTGCCACGATGGATGGCGCTTGGGATGGCGTTCTGTATTATATCACGCCTGATTTTTCGCACTTCTCGATCATGACCGTGGTGGCCGCCATGGGTCAGCTCTTTTATTCCATGTCGCTTGCCATGGGTATTATGATCACCTTTGGCTCGTATATGAAAAAGGATATCAGCATTGAAAAATCCACCCACCAGATCGAGATCTTTGATACCGGCATCGCGTTCTTGGCCGGCTTGATGATCGTGCCTGCCGTATACGCCTTTTCAGGTGGGGATGCCTCTGCGCTGAAGCAGGGCCCCGGCCTGATGTTTGTGACCCTGCCTAAGATCTTTGAGACCATTCCGGGCGGCACCGTTCTTGGCGCTGTGTTCTTCTTTATGGTGCTTTTGGCCGCCCTCACCTCGGGCATCTCGCTGATGGAGACCATCGTTTCCACCGTGATGGATAAGGTCAAGATCGGCCGCAAGACCTGCTGCCTGATCGTGCTTGGCTTCAGCTTTCTGCTGGGCCTGCCCTCCTCGCTCGGCTTCAGCCAGGCGTGGAGCTGGGTCAGACCCCTTGGCATGAATATGCTGGATTTCTTTGATTTCGTCAGCAACAATCTGATCATGCCGGTGGTCGCCTTCTTCACCTGCCTGTTCATTGGGTATTTCTTAAAGCCCAAGACCCTGATCGAGGAGCTGGAGGTAAGCGGCCCCTTCCGTGCGAAGGGCCTGTTCTCGGTCATGATCCGCTACGTGGCGCCCCTGTGCGTGCTGCTGATCCTGGTCTCCTCGGTGCTCAATGCCTTTGGCGTTATCGTCATCTAAATAAAAAACGCGGGAAAGAGCTTGCTCTTTCCCGCGTTTTGTGACCAGATCACGGAATATTGCTGAAAAATCGGTATAATATAGGTGTAAAACAAAAAAACAAAGGAGTACAACAATGGCAGTTATTGATATTCGTAAAGACAATTTTGAAGAGCTGAAGGGTGGCGATAAGCCCCTGCTTCTTGATTTCTACGCAGATTGGTGCGGCCCCTGCCGCATGGTGTCCCCCCTTGTGGATGAGATCGCCGAGGAGAGAGAGGACGTTGTGGTCGGCAAGGTAAACGTAGATCGCGAGCCCGAGCTGGCCGCGCAGTTCGGCGTGTTCAGCATTCCCACGCTGGTGGTGCTGAAGGGGGGCAAGGTTGCCAACCAGGCAACTGGCGCCCGGCCGAAGGATGCGATCCTTGCACTCTTAAAGGGCTAATTCGCGCAGCCGGCGCTTATCCAAAAGCTGAATGCCGCCGCGTGAGGCCGCGACCAGCCCCTCGCCGGCAAAGTATTTCAGCATGCGACTGACCACCTCGCGGGCAGAGCCCATGTATTTGGCGATCTGCTCGTGGGTCAGGCGCACGGTGTCCTCACCGGTCTTTGATATCTCGTCTAAGAGAAAGATGGCCAGCCGCTTATCCATGCTCATAAACAGGATCTGCTGCATGACCCACATCACGTCAGAAAACCGGCCAAGAGCGCTTTCTAAGGCAAAGATCTTTGCCTCCGGCATCCGGCGTGCAACGTCCTCGTAGGCGCAGCCGCCCAGCACCACGCATTCGCTGTTTTCTTCCGAATCGACAAACACGTCAAAGGTAATGCTTTCCAGCACGCAAGAGGCGGAAAGAATGCACATGTCGCCGGGAAATAGGCGATACAGCGTGATCTCCTTTCCCTCGTCGGAAAGCAGGTACAGCCGCAGCACACCGCGCTTGATCAGGATCACGCCGGTGCACTCGTTGCCATCATGAATATTGGTGCCCTTTTCAAAGCGCACGTACTGTGAGGAGCGCAGAAAGGTGCCCCTGTCTGCCTCGCTCATCTTATTCCAGAAGGGAAAGGTCTCTTCAAACAGCCCAATCAATTCTTGTTCTATCATCATATCACCTCGTACTGCTCTTTTTTGATTATAGCACGCTTTTCACCCCATGTCAATCGGTTTTACCGCGCTAGGCTTCATCTTTTTGTGATCAAGTCACGGAAGGGGCGCGAAAAAGAGCGTATAATAGAGCCATCAAAACAAAAATAATTTTGGAGGATTTCACCATGAAGGATCATAAATTTTACGTTTGCGAGCATTGCGGCAATCTTGTCGGCCTGATCGAGGAGGGCGGCGGCAGCTTAGTGTGCTGCGGCCAGCCCATGAAGGAGCTGAAGCCCGGCACGGTAGAGGCCAGCCATGAAAAGCACATTCCCGTAGTAACGGTAGAGGGGAACGTGGTCAAGGTGGTCGTTGGCTCGGTAGCGCACCCGATGAGCGAGGAGCACAGCATCCAGTGGGTCTACCTGCAGACCGATAAGGGCGGCCAGCGCAAGGCACTGCCGGTAGGAGAGGCACCCGAGGTCAGCTTCACGCTGGGTGATGAGCAGCCGCTTGCCGTATACGCCTACTGCAACCTGCACGGGCTGTGGAAGACTGATATCGTATAAAGGAGAAGAGACATGAAGGAAACCGTACACCAGCTGTTAAACAGTCAGATCAATAAAGAGTTCTATTCGGCATACCTGTACTTAGAGTTTTCCAATTACTTCAAGGCCAAGGGCTTAGACGGCTTTGCCAACTGGTACATGATCCAGGCGCAGGAGGAGCGCGACCACGCCATGCTGTTCTACCAGTACCTGCAAAACGAGAATCAGATCGTGACGCTGGAGGCGATTGAGAAGCCGGATAAGAGCTTCTCCTGTCACATGGACGTGTTGAAGGCGGGCCTGGCACACGAGGAATACGTGACCTCGCTGATCAACGATATCTATGCCGCGGCCTACGAGGTCAAGGACTTCCGCACCATGCAGTTCTTAGATTGGTTCGTCAAGGAGCAGGGCGAGGAGGAGACCAACGCCAACGACCTGATCACCAAGATGGAGCTCTTCGGCTCTGACCCCAAGAGCCTGTATATGCTCAACCAAGAGCTGGCAGCGCGGGTATACAGCGCACCTTCTCTGGTGCTGTAAATGATGATGGGCGCTGTGCCATTGGCACAGCGCCCATTTTTTATTCCTCGCTCCAATCAAACTGCACGACAGGGAAGGTCCTTTCATGCAGCAGGCGATCGTAGACGGCCTTGTATTCTTCCGGCTTGTGCGTTTCGTTGACCAGCGAAGCAAGTGAAAGCCGCCCGCCCTCGATCAGGCGCAAAATGGCCATGGCATCGTCATGCGTGGTCCACATACCGGGCGAGGATTCCTTTTCCGGCCGGGCCAGCGTGTGCGCGCCGATCAGCGAGATGCCGGGGCCGTGCACCTTGTGATAGTAGTCTACCGTGAAATCCGAGCTGCGGGTGCAGCCCAGCAGCGCCACACGTCCAAAGGGACGCATGCAGTCCAGCACCTGGTTAAGCGCCACACCCACACCGGTCACCTCAATGGCTACCTGAATGCCGCCGTGCGAGAGGCGCTTTACCTCTGCGGAAAAGCCGGGGGCGGTCGGGTCGAGCGCGTAGTCGGCACCAATGCGAAGGGCCAGCTTACGCTTCTCCTCGTCCGGGTCGGCTGCGATGATCGGCATGGCGCCGGCGGCGCGCAAAAGGCCTATGGCCATCATTCCCAGAATGCCAACGCCCATGACGATAGCCGTTTCACCGACCTCCAGGCGGCATTTGCGAATGGCCGCCATGGGGAAGGTGGCGATATGGATCAGCGCGCCGTCCTCCATGCTCACGCCCTCGGGCATGGGGTGCACGTTATATTCCGGCACGCAGTTATAGTGCTTATGCAGCGACCAGGAAAGAGCAACGCGGTCGCCCGGCTTTACACTCTTAACGCCCTCACCAATGGCCACCACTATGCCTGAGGCGCTGTAGCCGATATAGCGGGGGTAGTGCGCCTCGGTCTGCCCGGCGCTCTCGCGTGAAACGTGCACGTTACCGGCCAGGTTGGCACGCTCGGTGCCGCTGCTGATCGAGGTTAGCGCCGTGCGTACCAGCACCTCGCCCGCGCGGGGGGTAGGAATGGGCTGGTCAAGCAGCTCTATACATTCCTTTGAAACAATGATCAACTGTTGGTTCTTCATAAAAGCCTCCCATTTTTTGCTGTTACCAGTATTGTAGCATCTTGACAGCAGAAAAAAAGATGATATACTGTAATAAAACAACCAATATCCTGCAAAGAAAAGGGGTATTTTGGCATGGAAAGACCAATATACGGCAGCGACTATCGTTTTCTTCGCTTCTCCTTCAGCCATACGCACTATACCGACAACCGCGCTGGCATCTGTCCGCACTTTTTTGGCTATATGCGCCGCGGCCACGCCCGCCTGGTGGGGGAAGAAAGAACGATAGAGGTAAGAGAGGGCGACCTGTTTTACATTCCCGCCGGCTGCCGCTACCAATCCTACTGGGCAGGGGAGCCGGAGGTCTGCTTTGATTCGCTGGCCTTTCCCGCCTTTTTGCAGGGGGAGGGGGCAGGGGTCTACCCCCTGCAAAGGATCCCTCTCACACCCACCCTGCAGCAGCGATACGCGGCCCTTACCGAGCGGGAGCTGATAGTCAGCTATGAAACGCTGGGCCTGTTTTTTCTGTTTTTGGATGCGGTGCTGCCGCATATGGAGCGGCGGGAAAGCAGCCGCGCCCGCGGCGTGGTAGAGCGGGCGCTGGCCTATATGGCCGGGGCAGAGCGGCTTTCGGTGCCCGCGCTTGCGCGGCATTGCCGGGTCAGCGAATCCGGCCTTTACGCTGCCTTTCGCAGCGTAGAGGGGCGCACGCCGCTTTCCGCCTGGCAGGCGCTGCAGGCCGAGCGGGCTGCCTTTCTGCTGCGTACCACCGACCTGCCGATCGAAACGATCGCCGACCGGCTTGGCTATTGCTCGGCGGCTTATTTTCGCACGGTCATCCGCCGCCAGACGGGCAAGTCACCGCGCCAGCTGCGCCGGGAAAAAACCATATAGAATAAGGCTGATGCATACGCATCAGCCTTATTCTTCTCGGCGCGGGGTCTGCCCGGTGATCCTTTTATAGACACGGTAAAAATGCGAGGTATCGTAAAAGCCGAGCGCCTCGGCGATCAGGTCGGTCGTCCATAGCGAGCTGGCCAGCAGCTCCTTGGCCTTGCCCACGCGCAGGCGGTTGCGGTAATCGGTGGGCGAGCAGCCGGCAAACGCGCGAAAGCGCACGCGGAAGTAGCTTTCGCTGAGGAAGCACATGGCGGCCAGCTCGGGCACGGAGGTGTTTTCGGCCGGGTGGCGCTCTAAGTGCTGAATAGCCGGCAGGATCGAGCGAAAATCCGCCGGGATCTTAGCCCCGTCACGCATGCGGCCCAGCTCATGCAGCAGCTCAAGCAGGCGCGCCTTTAGCAGCAGGCGCGGCGTGCTGGGGGAAAGAAAGGCAGAAAGAATACCGCGAAACAGGGTCAGCAGACGCCCATCTGGGTCATTTGACCAATAGCGGTACCGGTCTGAAAGCTCTAGCTCCTCGCCGGCATCGTCACGCAGGGCAAAGCGCACACAGATGGTATGTCCACTCTCCTCGCCCTCGCCAAGCAGGGTTCGCGAGGCATACGGGGCACCGCGTGAGATCAGCACAGCCGCCGGGGCAGAAAGCGTGCATAGCGGCTCCTCCTCGCTCGTGGTATAGATCTGCTTTTGCCCAGAGATAGTGTAGGAGATAATGTTCTCCCCCCGCCCATCGGGGTAGCGGTTTACGTTGCCGTCCCGCCAGCGCCGCTCTACCGCGGCAATGCTGGTTACGTTTACGTTCTCGCTCTCTAGCTCCGCAAAGGAAATTTTACGCATAATCCCTCACAAAAAAGTCGATTTGTACAATCAAGCAATCAGTATATCCATTGTAGCACAACTTTTTTTGTATTACAATATACTTGCTAAAATTTTTTTTGCTATGCAAGAAGGGAGCTTTGAATATGGATTACAGCTTGAAGATCGGTCTTGTGCCCTGCCGCCGCGACGTAACGCCCCGCCCCGGCATCTTTAACTGGGAGATCGCTGAGGAGCGCGGCCGTGCCGCCGTTCGCTACATGAGAGAGCATTTTGAGGGAGATGGGATCTCCTTTGTCGGCATTGAGGGGGTCAACCCGGTTGACGTGATGATCAACGAGGCTGATGCCGTTGCGATCCGCGAGCGCTTTGTGGCCGAAAAGGTAGACGCGGTGTTCGTGATCAACGCCAACTTTGGCAACGAGGAGGCGATTGCCGAGGTGTGCAAGCTTGGCAAGCCGGTCTGCATTTTTGCCCCGCTTGACGAGCGCTTTGATGCTGACGGTATGCGCTATACCGATTCGCAGTGCGGCATTTTTGGCGTTTCGCGCCTGCTGCAGCGCAACAACATTCCCTTTTCCCACATCAATACCTGCAAAATGGATTCCGACACCTTCCGCCGCGGCTTTGAAAAGTTTGCCTCGGTCGCTTGCATGGTCAAGAACTTCCAAAACCTGAAGATCGCGCAGGTCGGCCTGCGCCCGCGGCCGTTCTATTCGGTCATTTTCAACGAGGGCGAGCTGATGCAGAAGTTCGGCATTCGCTGCATCCCGGTCAATATCGGCGTGGTTGTTGATAAGTACAACCGTATTCTAGCCGAGCGGGATGAGGAATTAGAAAAGGGTGCCGCCCTGCTTGCCTCGCGCTACGAGATGGATGAGCTGACCCCGCCGCTGCTGAAGAAGGTCTACGCCTTTGTTCTTTTGTATGAGGAGCTGTTTGCCGAGCTGGGCGTTTCTGCCATCTCGGCCGAGTGCTGGACCGCCATGCAGCTGGCCGTTGGCGCTATGCCATGTACCGCCTATTCGGTGCTGGCGGATATGGGCTACATCATCTCCTGTGAATCGGATATGCACGGTGCCATCACCATGGTGCTGCTTGCTGCCGCCTCGCGCGGTAAGAAGATCCCGTTCTTTGGCGAGTTTACCGTTCGCCACCCCGAAAACCAAAACGGCGAGCTGCTTTGGCATTGTGGCCCGTTTGCCTACTCGCTCAAGGCGCCGGATAGCGTAGCCAAGAACGTGAACATGCGCCAGTGGTTCCGCGTGAAGGATGGCAGCTACACCATTGCCCGCCTTGACCAGGATAACGGCAATTACTCCATCCTCAACGGCACCTGCCGCTCGACCGATGGCCCCTACACCTTTGGCACCTACCTGTGGGCAGAGTTTGACGATCTCAACCGCTGGGAGGATAAGCTGATCGATGGCCCCTACATCCACCACTGCGTAGAGATCGAGGGCGATTATACCGAAGAGATCGCCGAATTTACCAAGTACGTTCCGCTGATCCGTAACGACCGTATGTAATTTTTGAAAGGAATATAACATGACAGATTTTCTCTTTACCATGGTCCTGTCCGAGCTGGAGGATGCCGTCGGACGGGAAAACTGCTCCACCCGTGAGATCGATAAGGTGGCGCACAGCGTAGACTATTTCTGGCTTTCCCGTATGTGGGCGGACCGCGGCTATCGTATGCCGGAGGCTGACGTTGTCGTTTCCCCCAAGGATGCCAAGGAGACCTCGGCGGTTTTGAAGATCGCCAACTACTATAAGATCCCCGTTGTTGTCTGGGGTGCCGGCGGCGGTACGCAGGGCGGCGCCATTCCGGTAGCGGGCGGTATCGTGCTGGATACCAAGCGCATGAACGCCATTCACGATTTCAACGAAAAGGGCATGTACATCGAGTGCGGCACGGGTGCGATCTACAAGCATCTGGAGTGGGAGGCAAACCAGCGCGGCTATGCCACCATGCATTACCCCTCCTCGCTGACCTGCTCTACCGTCGGTGGCTTCTTGGCGCACCGCGGCATTGGCGTTTCCTCTACCAAGTACGGCAAGATCGACGATATGGTGCTGCAGATGGAGGTCGTTCTGCCGAACGGCGATATCATCTATACCTCGCCGGCTCCTAAGCACGCTGCCGGCCCGGATCTGAACCAGATCTTCATCGGCTCTGAGGGCACGCTGGGCGTGATCACCAAGGCGCAGATGCGCATCTTTGAGCAGCCTGAATCCCGCAAGTTCCGCGGCTTCCTGTTCCATAACATGACCGATGCGTTTAACGCCGGCCGAGAGCTCCTGCAGAAGTTCAAGCCCTCGGTCATGCGTCTGTATGACGAGGCCGAGACCTCGTCCCTGATCAAAAAGATTGTTGGCGTGGCCAAGCCCGGCGCGTTTATGAACATTGCCATTGAGGGCGTGGCCGAGCTGGTAGAGGTAGAGGAGAAGATCCTGCTTTCCACCTTTGCCAAATACGGGGCTGAGGACCTGGGCTCTGAGTACGGTGAAAAGTGGTGGAAGGAAAAGATCACCTTCTTCTACCCCGGCAACATGATGGATCTGCCGCAGATGTTCGGCACCATGGACTCGATCGCGCCCTACGATAAGATCGAAAAGATCTACTGGGAGATGAAGAAGGCTATCGAGACCAACTTCCCGCAGGCCAAGTTCATTGCCCACTTCTCGCACTGGTACGAGTGGGGCGCCATGATCTATGACCGCTTCATCGTAGAGGGGAAGGACGTGCCCACCGACCCGCACGAGGCACTTCGCCTGCATAACGATATCTGGAACCTGGGCGTTCGTACCGCTATTCAGCACGGCGGCGTGGTCAACGACCACCACGGCGTAGGCATTAAGCTTGGCCGCCTGATGAAGGAGCAGTATGGCAGCGCCATGCAGGTGTTCTATGGCCTGAAAAAAGAGCTTGACCCCAACGGTATCATGAATCCGTTCAAGCTCGGTCTGTAAGAAAGGAGAGGGAACATGCAAGTATCACAGAAAAGCAAAGAGACCTTTGACGCTTGTCGCTTCTGCTGGATGTGTCATCACATCTGCCCCATCGGCAACGCCACGGGTCATGAAAGAAATACCGCCCGCGCCCGCGCACTCTCGCTCTCGCTTGTTGAGCGTGGTGGCCTTGCGCTGGACGAGGAGGTCAGCTCTAACCTTTACGAATGCGCGCTCTGCTCTGGCTGTGCGCACGATTGCATCACCGGCTGGGACCCGACCAAGTTTACGAAGGAGGCCCGCCTGGCCGCCGCGCTGGAGGGCGTTTTGCCCCCCTACATCAACACCCTGCTTGACAACCTGGCCGATCACGGTACCCCCTACGGCCAGGTAGCGCTTGACGGTGCGCTGGCCGAGGCCATTGCCGCCCTGCCGAAGGAGGCAGACGTGCTGCTCTTCCTGGGTGCCGATGCCCGTGCGCTCTACCCGGCCGGCGCCCTGAACGCCATGCGCCTGCTTACTGCTGCCGGCATCAGCTTCACCGTGCTGGAAAACGAGCCGGACGATGCCTATGCCAGCAATTTCCTCATTGGCGCGGCCGAGGAGACCCGCGCGGCTATGAAGCGCGCAAACGATGCCTTTGCTCCCTTTAAGACGATCGTCTGCTATGACGGCACCGATGCCGCCGCCTTCCTGCGTGAGGGCAAGGAATGGGGCGTGGTTACCGCTAACGTGGTCACCTTCCCGACTTATATTGCCTCGCTGATCAAGCAGGGCAAGCTCTCCCCCAAGAAGGGAAAGACCGTCTACACCATCCAGGATTGCGCCTACATCGCGCGCGAGCTGGATGACGATCAGAGCATCCGCACCGTGGTTGATGCCCTGGGTGAGCGCCGCGAGATGCTGGTCTCCGGCAAGGCCACCATGTTGGGCGGCCAGGCGCTGATGGCAACCTATATGGCCGACGTGATCGCCAAGGTCGGCGCCCGCCGTATGCACGAGGCTGTGATCGCCGGTGCCGAGACGGTGGTAACCGAAAGCGTTGGTGAATATCTTGCCCTTTCCGCCGCCGCACCGGCCGGTGTGAAGGTCGTTACATTAGAGGAGGCTGTTCTTTCATGCTTGTAAGCTTTACTGAAATTCTGAACATGGCAGAGAAGGGTGGTTACGCCATTCCCGCCTTTAACGTATACAATATGGAAACGGTGATGGGTGTTATCGCCGCTGCCGAGGCAGAGCGCGCGCCGGTCATTCTGCAGTGCTACTCTCGTCTTTTTACCAATGAAGAGGGTTATTATCTCGCCCCCGTGATCCTGGCCGCCGCCAAGAAGGCAAGTGTGCCCGTCTGCTTCCACCTTGACCACGGCGCCGGCGAGCGCGAGGTCGAGCGTGCGCTCCGCGCAGGCGCTACCGGCATCATGATCGATGCCTCTACCCTGCCGCTGGAGGAGAATATTGCGGCTACAAAGGCAATTTGCGACCGCTGCGGCTACGTGGGCGTTTCTGTTGAGGGCGAGCTTGGCCACATCGGCTCCACCAAGGACGAGAAGGTTTCTGATTATACCGACCCGGCCGAGGCCGCTCGCTATGCCAAGGAGACCGGCATTGCCGCCATGGCCATCATGGTCGGCACCGCGCACGGCCGCTATAAGCAGGCGCCGAAGCTGGATATTGACCGCATTCGCACCATCAAGCAGCTGACCGGTCTGCCGCTCGTGCTGCACGGTGGCTCCGGCGTGCCGGATGAGGAGATCACCGCCGCCATCGCGGCCGGTATTCGCAAGATCAACTTCGGCACCGACCTCTGCTATTCCTTCCTTGATGCCGTGTTTGCCACCTCGCGCGAGAAGGTGGGCATTGACCTGTTTATGAAGGAGGCTGTTGCCTCTGTTTCGGCCTTCGCCACCTCCAAGATCCGTCTGCTGGGCGCAGCAGGCCGCGCCTGATGGCGGCCGAGATCGTCGGTATTGGTGCAAACGTATACGATACCCTGATCGTTTTGCCCCACTATACCGAAGAGGATAGAAAGCAAAGGGCCGAGTCTGTCAGCGCGGCGGGCGGCGGCCCCTGCGCCACCGGCATTGTGGCCGCTGCCAAGCTGGGCGCCAAAACCGCCTTCCTTGGCCATGTATCCGATGACGGCACCGGTCACTTTTTGCTGGATGATTTTGCCCGCTACGGGGTAGATACCGCGTTCGTTTCGGTACATGCCGGCTACCGTGCCTTTACCTCCTACGTCATGCTCAGCCAAGAGACCACCAGCCGCACCATCGTGTTTGACCGCGGCAACCTGCCGCCTCTTGCCTTAGATGAAGCGAAAAAGACCGCCATCCGCGAGGCGAAGGTTTTGCTGGTAGACGGCAACGAGCTTTCTGCCGCCATCGAGGGCGCCAAGCTCGCCCGTGAGAGTGGCACCGCCGTTGTATACGATGCCGGTGGCCGCTACGAGGGGGTTAAAAATCTCTTGCCCTATGCCGATTACCTCATCCCCAGCGAGGAATTTGCCCTGGGCGAGACCGGCGAAAGCGATGCCGCTGCCGCGGCCAAAAAGCTGTACGAGACCTACCACCCCCGCGCTGTTGTGGTTACCCAGGGCAGCCGCGGCGGTACCTATTATGACGGGCGTGAGTTAAAGACCTACCCGGCCATGCCGGCCAAGGTGGTTGATTCAAACGGCGCGGGCGACGTGTTCCACGGTGCCTATGCCGCTGCCATCACCCGTGGGATGGATGCCTACCGTGCCTGCCTCTTCTCCTCAGCCGTCTCGGCCTTAAAGTGTGAGAAGATCGGCTCCCGCGCCGGCGTTCCCGACTATGATACGACAATTTCTTTTTTGAAGGAGCAAGGCTATGAATTTTAAGAGAACCTGGAACAAGAAGTTCGGTAAAAGCGAGATCTATACCAAGGAAAACAGCGCCTGCCGCCTGGTAGAGATGGATATGCTCCGTCTTGCCGATGGGGAAAAGAAGAGCTATGCGGAGGAGAATAAGGAGTTTGCGCTCGTTCTTCTTGGCGGCAAGTGCTCTGTCACGGCCGAGAGCTTTTCTTATGAGAATATCGGCTGCCGTGAAACGGTGTTCGATGGGGCCGCTACCTGCGTTTATATTCCGCGCAATACGCCCTTTACCGTGACCGGCGTGGGCGAGGTGAGCATTGCTGTCTGCAAGTCCCCCTCTGAGAAGGATCACAAGCCCGCCCTGATCAACCCCGGTGACGTGGTGATCAAGGATCTTGGCAAGCCCGGCTGGCAGAGACAGGCGCACTTCATCCTGGACGAGCGTACCGATGCCGATATTCTTTACATCGGCGAGGCCTTCGTTGCCGGTGGCCAGTGGGCCAGCTACCCGCCCCACAAGCATGATGATGACAATATGCCGGTTGAGGCCGCTACCGAGGAGATCTACTATTACGAGTTCAAGAAGCCCGGTGGCTTCGGCATTCAGCGCGTTTACACCAAGGAAGGGGATATCGACGAGACCTATACCGTGAAGTCGGGTGATTTCGTTGAGATCCCGCGTGGCTACCACCCCTTCCATGCCGCCCCCGGCTATGATAACTACTATCTTTGGATCATGGCTGGCAAGAATCGCGGCTTCTATATGACCACAGATGAGGATCATCTTTGGTTGACGAAGTAAAAATGCACCGCCCGTGCCCCATGCGCGGGCGGCTTTTGCCATTTTGCTTGATTTGCAACGCGTTTTATGATATGATGGAAAAAAACGAAAGGAAGCGTTCTTATGTCACAGCTCATTACCATTCAAAATGACCGCCTGACGGTTGCGATCTCTACCGTAGGCGCTGAGATCCAGTCTGTTCGCAGCAAGACCGGCACCGAATTTATCTGGGAGGGGGATCCCGCCGTGTGGGCGGGCCGTGCCCCCATTATGTTCCCGCTTTGCGGCGGCTTAAAGGATGATACCTATACCCTGAACGGCAAGACCTACCAGCAGCAAAAGCACGGCTTTATCCGCTTTGTAGAGTTTTCCGTTGTCCGCGTGAGCGAGAATGAAGCAGTTTTGGCCGCTACCGAGACCGCCGAAACGCTGGCTACCTTCCCCTGGCGCTTCACCTTTACTGCTACCTTCCGCTTAGAGGGGGATAGCCTGGCGATCACCTATGCCGTTGAAAATAAGGATGGTGACACCATGTACTTCAGCGTTGGTGGCCACGAGGCCTATGCCACCCCCGAGGGCGTGGATGCCTACGAGGCTGTCTTTGAACAGGAAGAGGAGCTGGCCGTCAACCCGCTCTACGGCAACCTGCTGGGGCATGATAGGCAGCCCTTTGCCAGCGGCAGCGTTCTGCCGATGAAGAAGGAATACTTCGCCGTTGATGCCATCGTGCTGGAGGCGCTGAATTCCCGCGCCGTTACCCTGCGCCGCCGTGGCGGCGGCCGCTCTATCCGTGTTGAGTTCCCGGGCTTTGACCATCTGCTCTTCTGGCAGAAGTATGATGCCCCCTATCTGTGCGTTGAGCCCTGGAACGGCATGCCCGACTTTATCGATTCGGATGGCGACATTACCCATAAGCCCTACATCACCGCACTTGAGGGCGGCAAGACCTATACCGTGACCCACACCGTCACCTTTTCGGAAGGAGAATGATCATGACCTTTGCTGAGCTGCAAGCCAAAAACCCGAATATTCGTCTTTACCACGTTACCGACCCGGCCTTTGCGCCCTATGGTCGCATCATCGAGGCCGATACGGCTGATATGGTCGCCCGTATGGAGGCGATCCCCATGCCCGAAAGCGGCGTGCGCTACGTGCCCACCGAGGAATCGCTGGAAAAGGCACCCCTTGCCGATTTCATCCGTGCCGAGCTGTTTGGCGACGTGCCGGCGCAGATCGGTTATTGCTGGGGCGAGAGCAACCGCCTCAACGCCTTAGAGTGGCATATCTGTAACGAGATCAACCTGCCCGCCACCGACCTGGTGCTGCTGCTGGCCCTGCGCTCTGAGCTGGTAGATAACCGGATAGATGCCGAAAAGGTCGTCGGCTTTTACGTGCCGCGCGGCACGCTGATCGAGGTATACAGCACCTCGCTGCACTATTGTCCCTGCCAGGTCGAGGATGGCGGCTTCCGCTGCTTGGTCGGCCTGACAAAGGAGACCAACACTCCCCTGCGCGGCAAGCCGGCAGATCCGCTGCTTTTTGCCCGCAACAAGTGGTTGATCGCGCATGATGAAAACGAGGCGCTGATCGCCCGTGGCGCTGTGCCCGGCATCAGCGGCGAAAACTATACCGTTAAGCGGTAAGGGGAACAGGCATGAACTATTTTCTTGGCGTTGATTTTGGCGGCGGCGCCTCTAAGGCTACCCTGCTTTCTGAGCAGGGCAGGGTGGTTGCCACCGCCACCATGGAATACCCGACCGCGCACCCGGCGCCCGGCATGGCCGAGCAGAACCCGGATGATTGGTACGAGGCCACCTGCCGCAACGTGCGCGCGGTGTTAGAAAAGGCGGGCGTGGCCGCGCGTGAGGTAGCCGCGCTCTCGCTGGATGCGGCCACCCATACCGCCGTGCTCTGCGATGAGGATTTCCGCCCCCTGCGCCCGGCGATCTACTGGACGGATACGCGCTCCCAGCGTGAGGTGGCCGACCTGCGTGCCGCCGCCGGCGAGCGGATCAAGGCGCTTTCCTACCATTCGGTAGACACCATATGGACGCTGCCGCAGATCCTGTGGGTCAAGCGGAACGAGGAGGGGCTGTTTGGCCGCACCAAAAGGATCCTCTTTGCCAAGGACTACGTGCGTCACCGCCTGACGGGTGACTACGTGACCGACGTGATCGAGGCAGAGGGCAGCATGCTCTTTGATATGGAAAAGGGCTGCTGGTCAGAGGAGCTGTGCGCTGCCGCCGGGGTAGACCCGGCCATGCTGCCGCGCCTTTGCCGCCCGCGTGATATCGTGGGTGGTGTGACCCCTGCCGCCGCGGCGGATACCGGCCTGCTGGCCGGCACGCCCGTGCTGTGCGGCACCACCGATACGGTGATGGAGGTTTTTGCCGCCGGCGGCGTTCGCCCCGGTAACATGACCGTAAAGCTGGCTACCGCCGGCCGCATCTGCGTCATTACCGAAAAACCGTTTATAGATCGCGACCTGGTCTGCTATTCGCATATTGAGGAGGGGCTCTGGTACCCCGGCACCGCCACCAAGGCGGCTGCCTCCTCCTACCGCTGGTTCCGCGATGCCTTTGGCGGCACCTACCGCGAGCTGGATGAGGCCGCCGCTGCCGCCGGCGTTGGCGCGGGTGGCGTTCTCTTCCACCCGTATCTCAACGGCGAGCTGACTCCCTATGCCAACCCCCGCCTCTCGGGCTCCTTTGTCGGCGTCCGTGCGGGGCATGAAAAGGGGCATTTTGCCCGTGCGGTGCTGGAAGGCGTGGCCTTCTCCCTGCGCGATTGCCTTGCCACGGTTGACCGCCTTGGCATGCAGCACGAGGGGCACGCCGTGATCATTGGCGGCGGCGCTTCCTCGCCGCTGTGGCGCCAGATCACGGCAGATGTGCTTGGCATCTCGCTCGTTGAGCGTGAAAACAGCGATTCCTCCTTTGGCTCGGCCATGCTGGCCGGTGTGGCCGCCGGGGCGTTTTCCTCGCCCATCGCGGCGCTCGAGGCCTGCACTGCCATTCGCTCGCATACTACGCCGAATGAAGAAAATCGCGAGGCATACGATAAGGCCTATCGCCGCTACCGCGCGGTAGCCGAGGCGCTGCTGCCGCTTGCGGAGGCGGATGCATGAGGGCGCTTGTCTGTGTGCGCGTGGCGGGGGGCGAATTGCAGCCCTTTGATGCCTGCGCGGTAGAATGTGCGCTGCAGAGCGGGGCAGAGGTGACTGTGCTTTCGCTCTGCCCGCCGTCAGCCAAGGAGCCGCTCCGTGCGCTTACGCGCTTAGGTGCTTTTCGCGTGATCCTGCTCTCTGACCCGGTCTACGCCGGGGCCGATACCCTGGTCACCGCGCGCATATTAGCCGCGGCAGCCAAGAAGATCGGCTATGATCTGATCCTTTGCGGCCGCACCACCACCGAGGGCGAGACGGCCCAGGTAGGCCCTATGCTGGCTACTCTGCTCGGTATCCCGCTGCTGCCCGGCGTGATGGCGCTTTCGGACGGTACCGTCACCCTTCGTGGCCAGAATGCCCCTTGCCCCTTGGCCGCCCCCGCGCTGCTAACAGTAGAGCGTAGCTTCCCGCTCCGCTTCCCCAAGCTGCGCTCGCGGCTTGGCGAGGTGGAATGCTGGGATAACGGCACCCTTGGTCTCTTGCCCGAGGCCTGTGGCCTGGCCGGCTCGCCCACCCGTGTGATCGCTACGCGCGAAAGCACCGCACACGCACGCACCTGCCACCCGATCACGGTGGATGAGATTCCTGCCTTGATCGAAGAATTGCGGCAAAGGGATAAGCTTGCCGCCGGGGAGTTTCCCCCGTCAGAGGAAAGGCTGCCGCTTGTTATGGCCGTGGGTGAACAGGCCATGCCTGCCGCCAAGGCCGTAGGCGAGCGGGTTTTGCTCCTTTCACAGGATGCGCCGGCGGCGCTGGCTGCCGCCATCCAAGAGGCCGACCCAGATGCCGTGCTCTTTCCGGCCACTGCCTGGGGGCGGAATGTGGCCCCGGCCGTGGCCGCCATGCTGGGTGCCGGCCTGTGTGCCGATTGCACCGCTCTTACTGTGAAGGATGGCAGCCTGATCCTGACCCGACCGGCAAGGGGCGGCAGCATCACGGCTGATATTATTTGCCGCACCCGCCCGGCCATGGCCACCGTGCGCTGCGAGGTGACCGGGGCTGAGGTGATGCTTGGTCTTGGCAAGGGTACGCAGGGCATGCGCCCGGCGTTTTCCCAGCTGGCGGAGCGGCTTGGCGCCTCTTTAGCCGCCTCGCGCGCGCTGGTAGATGCAGGCGGCGCCCCGTATGCTGAGCAGATCGGCCTTACCGGTTCTAAGGCCTCTTGCAAGGTCTATGTAGCCGTTGGCCTGTCCGGCGCGGTGCAGCACACCTGCGCCTTAGAGGGGGCCGACGTGGTGATCGCCGTCAACCCCGACCGCGATGCCCGCATCTTTTCCCACGCCGATTACGGCGCCGTGGCTGATGCCACCGCCCTGCTAGCGGCGTTTGGTATTTCATAATGGTAGCACGCCCTTTTTCCAAAGGGCGTGCTTTTCTTAGCGATAAAATCTATTTGTATTGCGCATATAGGTTGACAAATCATAGAGTCATATGGTATTCTACTTATGACAGAGCTTACAACTATGAAAAAAGAAAGGAACAACGCTATGACGAACAGAAAAACGCACACTACCCGCCTTCTGGTACTCGCACTCGCCTGCGCGGTGCTCCTGACGCTTTTTCCCTGCCTCTCAGCTTGTTCATCTGAGGAATACAACACACCGGTAGCGGAAAAAAGCTATTGCTATGAATCCTGGCCGACTACGCTGTATTTCAACAAATACGGCTTTCCTGTGAAACGTATTCTTCACACACAGCTACTCAACGCATCTCAAAATACGGTAAACGAATGGCGGTATGACAATAAGGGAAAGCTGATCAGCTATATTTCTACATCGCCCAATGAATCCAAGACCATTTATACCTTTACCTATGATGCGCAAGGTCGACCGCTTCATGGCGTTGGCTATAACGATGTACATTTTCCTACCGGAACAAGCTGCTCGTTTTTTTACCACGAGAACGGCAGCTATACCGTTAGTTGGTTCTACTATGACAGCCTTCAACGGCAAGAAGTATTTGACGGCACACATACGCTGATCTGTCAGTACTATGTGGGAAGCGACTGTATATGGTATGATTATACGGCACAGGGGGCCTTGTATCGTATTCGATATGACGATGGCGCTGTCGTTACCCTCACGTTGGATGAAAATGGTCGAACGGTTGAGCGTCTTTTGCTAGAGAAAGACGGCTCTAAGCAGCACACGCGCTATGAATATGCGCAAGGAAGAATCAGCCGATATAAGACGTCTAACGTGCCGGTGGGGCGTTATGCGGTTCGTTGGGACCGTGATTTTACCTATACTTATCAAGAAAATGGGCTGATGCTTGAGCGGCATATAAGGGAGACAGCCAATGAAGCAGCAACGTATTACAGGACCTGTCTATTTTCTTATGATGAAGTGGGGCGTTTGGTGGCATATACCGAAAAAAGGGGAGATGAGCCAGCGCTTCAGGTGCCGACCTCCGGCGGGGAATATACCTTTGATGGCGATGGAAGATGCATAGAAAGCAAAACGTACACTTATTATGAGGATGGAAAAAGAACCGCCAACAAGTGGATATATACATATGAGGGAAAAATAAAAAGGGAAAGCAACTTTCATTCTTTTGAGGCGGTAAGGTATAATGTTCCGGACGATGAGATCGTTTATGATCTTGCCAATCGTACCTATACACACCAAGAGCAGAAGGAATTGAATATGTATGACGAGAACTGGAATTTGGTTCTGTGGGAATTCGCCAGTCGACGGCTGGAGGGCTGCTTGTTAAAGGAAAACCGCTGCCGCTCTGTAAGAAGCTATGACAAAGCCGGCAATTTGGTCAAAAATACGCTGTATTTGATCGATGATGAAAACGGTACGATTCAAAAGGAAGAGGAACATACGTACCACTACGATCAATTCCATCGCTTGGTGAGTGAATATACCGAAGAATGGAGCACCATTACCGGCAAGCATTTGAACAGCACGCACACGCGCTTTGTTTACGATGAATACGGATTGAGAGTAAAGACCTCATGAGATAGCTTTTCGTGTACTGCAAGAGAGATTTTCGCGGCAGATGAAGTCTGCAGCGGTATTTACAACGGAGGAATGCCAATGGAATTTTACGCACCCGATGGTATGAAGCGGCCCGTTCGCCTGAGCGAGTCTACACGCCGCTTCGCTTATGATTCGCTGCATTTTCTATATGGGCGTGATACGAAAAAAACGCCCGCTGTGGTCATGGATGACGAGCCCGGCTTTTCCTCTCTTTCGTCGCTTGGCCGGTATGATGCCGCCATTCGCCGTATTGCCGAAAAAGCGCCCCTGCGCTTTGCCCCGGGCGAGCGCCTGAGCGGTGCCGCCACGCTTGGCATGGCCATTGGCCACCGCGTGCCTGCAACCTGGCAGGGCGAGCCGGTATGCGAAAGCATCAGCCACCTGACGATCGATTTTGAAACGGTTCTAAAAAAGGGTGTTCGGCACCTGCGGCAGGAGGCCGAGGCGGCGCTGGCACGCTATGCCGGCACGGAAAGGGAGCCCTTTGCGCGCAGCTGCCTTGCTTGCCTTGATAGCTTTGCCATCTGGCACCGCCGCTATCTGCAGGCGTTGGCTACCATGCCGGGGTATGAAAGTAATTTGCAGGCGCTTTCCCGCGTACCGTGGGAGCCGGCTGCTACCTTTTACGAGGCGGTGCAGAGCGTCTGGTTCACCTTTGCCTTCGTGCGCCTGTGCGGCAACTGGCCGGGCATTGGCCGCATAGATTGGCTGCTGGGTGATTATCTCAAAAAGGACCTGGCAGACGGCCGCCTCTCGCTTGACGAGGCGCGCGAGATCTTAGCCCATTTCTTTATCAAGGGCTGTGAATGGGTTTCGGGCGGTAACTATGGCTCGGGTGATGCCCAGCACTATCAGAACATTTTACTTGCCGGCGTAGACGAGGAAGGCAATGAGGTGACAAATGAGGTCACCTATCTCGTGTTGGATATTTTAGAGGAGCTTGGCATCAGTGATTTTCCCACCACGGTGCGTCTCAATCAAAAAAGTGATGAGCGGCTTGTGCGCCGCGTAGCCGAGGTCATGCGCTATGGCGGTGGCATTTTGGCCGTGTATAACGAGGAGCTGATCATTGATTCGCTCTGCCGCTATGGCTACCCCTTGCGCGAGGCGCGCAAATTTGCCAACGATGGCTGCTGGGAGGTGCAGATCCCCGGCAAGACCTATTTTACCTATATCCCGTTTGACGCGCTGCGTCTCTTGCAGGAAAAAACGCTTGGCAGCTATGCTGCGGGGGTCGATTACCCCAGCTTTGAAGCGCTGTATGAGAGCTACGTAGCCGCCCTGCGTGGGCAGGTAGAGTCTATTTTTAGGGGGCTGCTGCCCGGCTTTGCAAGCGGAACACCGGGCGGCGAATGGGTGTGGCGCGAGAGAATGCCCTGCACGGTGGTCTCACTGTTTGAAGAAGGGTGTATTGCCAAGGGGCTTTCCTATTTAGAGGGCGGCCCGGTCTATAACGTGATCGCGCCGCACATCGGCGGCTTTGCCGATGCGGTAAACAGCCTGTACGCGATCAAGCGCCTGGTCTATGACGAGCAGGTGATGTCGCTTCCTACCTTTTTAGAGATCCTTTCGCGTGATTTTGAGGGGGAGGAGCCCTTGCGCCAGGCCCTGTGCCACCGCTACGTGTATTACGGCAATGACAGTGACGAGGTAGACGGCCTTGCCGCACGCCTGCTTTCTGATTTTGCCGATGCCTGTGCCTCGCTTGATGGTCGATGCGGCTATCGCTTCCCAGCCGGCGTGAGCACCTTTGGCCGCCAGTTAGAATGGGCGCCGAAACGCCTGGCCTCGCCGCACGGCCGCAAAAAGGGCGAGGTGCTGGCCGCCAACTGCTCGCCAACGCCCGGCACCGATACCGTGGGTGCCACCGCCGTTATCCGCTCTTACTGCAAGCTGGGGCTTGACCGGCTGCCATCGGGCGCCGCGCTGGATATCAAGCTGCTGCCCACCGCCGTTCGCGGTGAGGATGGGCTTTTGGCGCTGTGCGCCCTGCTGCGCGGCTTTGTGCTGCTTGGTGGCTTCTTTATGCAGCCGGACGTGGCTGATGCCGCCATCCTGCGCGCCGCGCAGGAGAACCCCGCGGAATACGAAACGCTTTCCGTGCGTGTTTCCGGCTGGAACGCACGCTTTATCACGCTTGACCGGCGTTGGCAGGACATGGTGATCGGACAGGTGGAGGGAAAATGATACAGCTACCCGTGACCGAGATCCAACGCTTTTGCATGCATGATGGCCCCGGCGTGCGCACAACCGTCTTTTTGCAGGGCTGCCCCTTGCGCTGCGCCTGGTGCCATAACCCGGAAACACAGGCAAAGCATGGGGCGCTGCTGTACTATCCGCATCTGTGCATTTCCTGCGGTGCTTGCGCTTCGGCCTGCCCACAGGGGGCGCATCACGTCAGCGCGCAGGGGCACGGCCTTGACCGCGCGCGCTGCCTTTCCTGTGGCCGGTGCGCCAGCGTGTGTGTGGCGGGCGCCCTGCGCTTTTGCTGTCGCATGATGGAGCCAGAGGACGTGCTGGCCGAGGTACTGCGTGACGCTGCCTTTTACGGAAAAGAGGGCGGCCTGACCCTTTCAGGCGGTGAGCCTATGCAGCACCCCGAGGCGGTGCTGGCGCTTTTGCGCCTGGCACGCAAGGCCGGCCTTCACACCGCTATCGAGACCTGCGGCCTGTTTGATGGGCGCTATCTTGCCGAGCTGGTTCCCTTGGTCGACCTGTTTTTGTGGGACATCAAGGATACGAATGACGAGCGCCACCGTGCCTATACCGGTAGCAGCAACCGCCAGATCATCGAAAACCTGCTGCAGGCAGACCGCCTGGGGGCGGCTACGGCGCTGCGCTGCATCATGGTGGCGGGCGTGAATATGGAAAAGGAGCACCTGCAGGGCATTGCCTCGCTTTGGCATCGTCTTAGTGGTGGGCGCTACGTAGAGCTGCTTTCTTACCACCCCATGGGCGGCAGCAAGGCGGCGGCGCTTGGCCGGGGGGATGACGGGCGGCCGGAATGGATCCCCACCGCCACCGCGATTGAGGAGGCAAAGGCCTTTCTTGCTGCGCCAGGCGTTACTATAAAATAAAAAGGGAAGCACCTGCCTTGCGGCAGGTGCTTTCTTTCGTGTCACCAGTCCTTCTTCATGCATAGAATGGTAGTAGTATATGAAAGAGGTATGGTCTGATGCGTCAACAGGTGCGGCTTTGCGATCTATGCCCCGGGCACCAGGCGGTGATACGCCGCCTGCCGGAAACGGGGCTGCGACAGCGGTTGCTGGATATGGGATTTTTAGAAAACAGCCCCGTTTCTTGTGTGGGGAAAAGCCCAATGGGCGACCCCTGCGCCTATTTGGTGCGCGGCGCGGTGATCGCGCTGCGCCGGGCAGATAGCGCGGGCATTTTGATAGAGGAGCAAGGGGCGATATGGGACTGACGGGGCAATCGGTTGGCCGGGGCGCCCTTGACCGGGGGCTGACCCTTGGGCAGCGCCTGTCGGGTGAGCAGGTCGTGGCCCTGGTTGGCAACCCAAACGTGGGCAAAAGCACCGTGTTCAACGCGCTGACAGGCCTGCACCAGCACACCGGCAACTGGCCGGGTAAAACGGTGGCAAGCGCCGTGGGCCGCTGCGAGCGGGCAGGGCATGCTTACCTGCTGGTAGATACGCCGGGCACCTACTCGCTCCTTGCCCGCTCAGCCGAGGAGGAGGTCACGCGCGAGTTTTTATTAAGCGGCAAGCCGGATGCCGCCATCGTGGTGTGTGATGCCGCCTGCTTAGAGCGCAATCTGCTGCTTGCCCTTCAGGTGATGGCGGTGGTGCCACGCGTGATCCTATGCGTGAATCTGCTGGATGAGGCAGAGCGGCGCGGCATCCGCCCGGATCTTGCCCTGCTTGCAAAACGGCTGGGTATCCCTGTGGTGGGCACCGTGGCACGCAAGCGGCGCAGCGCCCAGGCGCTGCTGGGGGCGCTGGTACAGCCAGCCGGGGAACGGCCGCCCACGCTTGCACCGCTTTTGCAGGGCTGCCGCTCCTCTCTGATCACCAACACCGCCGATGAGGAGAGCACTGCCGCCCTTGCGGCCTATGCCGGTTCGCTTTGTCAAGAGGTGTTGCCGGCAGCAGGAGAGGCGTACAGCCGGCGTGACCGGCGCCTGGACCGCTGGCTGACCGGGCGCTATACCGCCTACCCGGTCATGCTGCTTTTACTGCTCTTGGTATTTTTTATCACCATCGTGGGGGCCAACTACCCCTCTGCTTGGCTGGCCACCGGCTTTGCCTACGTAAAGGATGGGCTGCGCCGTCTGCTTTCGCTGCTGGCGGCACCGCCCTGGCTTAGCGGCCTGCTGGTGGATGGTGCCTTTTCCGTGCTTTCTGAGGTGGTTTCGGTCATGCTGCCGCCAATGGCTATTTTCTTTCCGCTATTTACCCTGTTAGAGGATAGCGGCTACCTGCCGCGTATTGCCTATAATTTAGACCGGCCGTTTTGCGCCTGCCGTGCCTGCGGCAAGCAGGCCTTGACCATGTGCATGGGCTTTGGCTGTAATGCCGCCGGCGTGGTTGGCTGCCGGATCATCGACTCGCCGCGTGAGCGCATGCTGGCCACCCTGACCAATAGCCTGGTGCCCTGCAACGGGCGCTTTCCCGCCCTGCTTTCTCTCATTGCCATGTTCCTTGTGGGTACGGCGGGCGGGCTTGCCGCCTCGGCCCTTGCCGCCCTGCTGCTGCTTTTCTTCATTCTCTTGGGCGTGGGCATGACCCTGCTTTCTACCCGCCTGCTTTCGGCTACCCTGCTACGCGGGCTGCCCTCTTCTTTTGCGCTTGAGCTGCCGCCCTACCGCCGCCCACAGGTGGGCAGGGTAATCGTTCGCTCGCTCTTAGACCGCACCGTGTACGTGCTGGCCCGCGCCGCCGTTGTAGCCGTGCCGGCCGGCTGCCTCATTTGGCTGATGGCAAACATAACCCTTGGCGGCAGCAGCCTGCTGCAGCACGCCGCCGCCTTTCTTGACCCCTTTGCCACCCTGCTGGGGCTGGATGGCGTGATCCTTCTCGCCTTTTTGCTCGGCCTGCCGGCAAATGAGATCGTGCTGCCCTTGATCCTGATGGGCTACCTGTCGGCCGGTACCCCGGTCGAGCTGGGCGGCCTTGGCGAGATGCGCGCCCTGCTGGTGGAAAACGGCTGGACGCCGGTAACGGCGCTTTGCACCGCGCTCTTCTTTCTCTTCCATTGGCCCTGCTCGACCACCCTGCTTACCATCAAAAAGGAGACCGGCCGCTGGCGCTATACCATCCTGGCCGCCCTGCTGCCCACCGCCATCGGCATGCTGCTGTGCATGCTGGTGGCCGGGATAGCGCGTGCCTTGGGCTAAAATAAAAAAGCGGAGCGATCCGCTTTTTTATTTTGACGGAATTTACATGTTTTTTGACCGAAAAAGACTATTCCTTTTCTTTTTTTCATGCTATAATAGAGAAAAATAAATCATGCAAGGGAAGGGTGTTTATGAAGCATTTATATACGATCATGCCTACCGATACGGCGCATATTGACGAGGTCTGCGAGGATATTCGCCTGCAGTATGAGAGTGGGGTGGCCACCTGCGCCCTGTTTATGGCCAAGCTGGTGCCGGAGGGTGAGCCGGCGATCGACAAGGCTGCCCTGTTTGCCGAAAGCTATCGCCCGTTTCGTGACCGGCTGCAGGAGATGGGCCTTTCCTGCGGTATTTTGGTGCAATGCACCATCGGCCACGGCTATCCCTTGAACCAGCGCAGCGGCTTTACCTATTATCAAAACCTGCACAACGGTAACGAGGAATACGTTACCTGCCCCTACGATTTAGATTTTCAGGCCTATCTGCGTGACCAGCTTGAAAAGCTGGCGGCGCTTTCGCCCAAGGTGATTATGGTGGATGACGATTTTCGCCTGATGTTCCGCACCGGGCGCGGCTGCGCCTGCCCGCTGCACATGGCCGCCTATCACCGCGCTACCGGCAGCACGCTTGACCGTGCCGCTCTTTTCTCGCTTTTGCAGGAGCAGAACGAGGCCGGCGAGGCGGCAAGAAGGATATACGTAGAAACACAGCGCGAGTCACTTTTGCAAGCAGCCCGCGCGATGCGCGAGGGTATCGACGCCGTAGACAAGCACCTGCCCGGCATCTTTTGCTGCGTAGGCCCGACCACCGAGTTCGCCGCCGATATCGCGCACATCCTGGCCGGCGAGGGGAATCCCGCCGTGGTGCGTGTGAACAACGGTAACTATACCCCGGCCGGTGCGCGCAATTTTGCCCAGATCGCCTATCGCGCCGCCGATGAAGGGCACCGCCTGAAAAAGGGGGGTGTGGATATCATCCTGGCAGAGACAGATACCTGCCCGCAGAACCGGTACAGCACCGGTGCCCAATCGCTGCACGCGCATTTCACCGGCTCGATCTTAGAGGGGGCAAGCGGCGCCAAGCATTGGATCACGCGCCTGGCCGCCCACGAGCCGCGCAGCGGCCTTGCCTACCGCAAAAAGCTCTCTGCCTATCGCGGCTTTTACACCACCCTTTCCGAAATGGTGCCTACCCTGCAATGGGAGGGCTGCCGCATTCCGCTGCCTGAGCGCGATACCTATGATTTTCGCAAGGATGGATATCATTGGCGCCAAAACGCCTGGCTGACCTGCGTGCTGGAGCGTTGGGGCCTGCCGGTATATTACTCCTCGCAGCCTGGCGGCTTTGTATTCTTAGAGGGCGAGGGGGACGAGGGCTTTTCAAACGAGGAGCTGATCGAGATGCTGCGCGGCAGGCTGGTGGTGGATGGCCCCTGCCTTGCGCGGCTGCACGCCCGCGGCCTTGGCGCCTACACCGGCGTAGCAATTCGCCCCTGGCAGGGCAAGCCCTTGAGCTTTGAACGCGTGCATATCAACGGTAACAAGTGCAATACCCAGGTCTCCTGTGCCGAGCTGGTGCCGCTTTCTGACCGTGTGCAGCAGGCCTCTACCGTTTACCACCTGCATGACGGAAAGGATGAAATTCCCCTCTTTCCGGGTGTGACCGTATATACAAACGAGCTTGGCGGCACCGTGATCGCCACCGCCGGCACGCCCAATACCTACTTCAGCTACCTGACCGCCTTCAGCTTCCTTACCGAGTCGCGTAAGGCGCAATTTGCCTCTATTCTGAAGGAAACGGGCAACCTGCCGATCTATTATGACGGCGATTCGGAGATTTATATGAAGACTGCCCGTATGCCAAGCGGCCAACGCTTCTGCGCGCTCTTTAATCTCAGCATGGATATGCTGGAGGAAATTCCGCTTGTAACCGACGAGAAGATTGTCGGTGTACAGGCCCTGCAAAAGGATGGTAGCCTGGTTGCTGTTCCGTTTGTAGTGACCAGCGAAGGGGTTACAATCCAACGACTACTATATCCGGTTGATCCCATGATCCTGATACTGCGTGTTCAAAAATAAAAAAATAAAGGAGAGGTTTTATGGCAACGATTCGACTTGATTTGCAAAAAGCAGAAAAGGTTATGAAGCCGATGCATGCAGGTGGGCAGCCACCGCTGGGTGGTGCGAGCTTAACCGACTTTTTTCATTATTTGACAGAGGCCGGTATCCCCTATTCTCGCTTGCATGATGTGGGAGGCATTTATGGTGGCAATCGTTTTGTAGATATTCCCAATATCTTTTGCGATTTTGATGCTGATGAGACGGATCCCGCCAATTATGATTTTGTCTTTACCGATTACTTGATCAATGCGTTGGTTAAGGCTGGGGTAGAGCCATATTTCCGGTTAGGCGTTACGATCGAAAATCACTATTGGATCAAGTCTTATCGGATCGATCCCCCGAAAGATTATGCCAAATGGGCGCGTATTTGTGAGCATATCATTCGCCATTATACCGAGGGGTGGGCAAACGGTTATCACCATACGATCACCTATTGGGAAGTCTGGAATGAACCGGAAAACGAGCGAATGTGGACGGGGACCCAGGAGCAGTATTTTGCGTTGTATGACACGACTGCTAAGCACCTTAAGGCTTGCTTTCCGCATCTGAAGATCGGTGGTTATGGCTCTTGTGGCTTTTATGGTCTCTTGAGCCCCAGGCCTGCTTGGTTGAGGGAAGAGGATGCAGAGAAGTTCATGTCCTATTTCCACGGGTTCTTTGATTATATCAAGACGCATGAAACCCCGATCGATTTTTATTCATGGCACAGCTATGGTTCGACCCGTGATACCGTACAGATGGCTGATTGGCTTCATGAACAATTGGTTACCAAAGGGTTTGGAGATTTGGAGACCCATCTCAATGAATGGGATCCTTTTGCGGGTGAATTTGGAACTGCGCATCACAGTGCCGAGATTGCGGCTATGATGATCGCCATGCAAAAAGGATATACCGACATGTGCTGCATTTACGATATGCGCACCAATACCGCTCCCTATTGCCCGCTGTTTGATATCCGCACGCACAAGCCCATTTACGGCTATTATGCTCTCGCAGCCTTCAACCGGTTGTATCGGCTGGGCAATCAGGTGTCGCTTACCTGTGATACGGATGGTCTGTATGCATTGGCTGCCTCAGACGGTGCGCGCCATGCTATGCTGCTTTCCAATCTCAGCGGAGAGAAGCAGTCGCTTGCGATCGAAGGTGCCGACCTGGCCGACGCACGCTATTACGTGCTTGATACCGAGCGCCTGCTTTCCTGGGCACCGCATGCAAAAGAAATGGAGAACAACGAAGTTGTCCTGATCGAATGGTAAGCCCGAAAAAGAGAAAGGAATGCGATGTATAAGAAATAGTCTTTGCCTGCCAGACGCTTCGCGCAAGTGGCACTATATTCTGACGCATCTGTACGTGCCGTGCCGGATGATGCGCCGCCGTGTTCCTTTTCGGGCTTGAACAGATATCTGGACAAGTCGGTAGAGTACCGCCATTGTTATTCGGGGCTCTAGCACCGGCAGAAAACGATCGATGCGATCATATGATCGTTTTTGATCGCGTTATTGCGCTGGCGTAAAGCGTTTTTCACTATAAAATGGGTAAAAATAAAAACGAGGGCAACATCGTTGGATGTTGCCCTTGTTTTTGGCTTCTTCGGCGGGGAGGTTACGCTTCTCCGCTTGCGTAGATTCCACGGGCGGCGCAGCCGCCCTCTGAATGACACAAGGTAGGCTCCTGTGCTCCGCAGGTGGTAGGTTGAATAAGATCGGTGCGGGAGGAGCAAGCCCCTCCCCTACGGTGGTGTGGGCGGCTATCTTGTAGAGAAGGCTTGCAATCGTCGGTGCCAATTCGCTTTGCGAATGGGTTCCACGCGGTTACGCCGTTCAGAGCACCGGGCTGCTCTCGTCACTCTGTCGTGGCACCGAGCATTGGCGCTGTACCGACCCTGGCAACGAAAGACCAAGCTCCGTCTTCCCCCTCTTTTTTGCCATAAACCCCTTAAAAGTTTTTGAGGGTATGGGAACTTTTTTCAAAAAGTTCCCATATCTCTTATCTCCGCCAGCACGTTCCCCGCAAAATCCTTGACGGTAAAGCAGCCGTTTTCATACACGGCGTAGCTTTTCGGATTCCCACCCTTTGGCAGCGAGACCGAGCCGGGGTTGAGCAGCAGCACGCCGCCCTCGTTCACGCGCGCCTCATACAGGTGCGTATGCCCGTAGAGAAAGACGGCGCCCGGGCGCAGCGGCGGCAGGTTTTCAGGGCTGTGGTGGTGCCCGTGTGTCGCAAAGATGGGTATTTCATCCCACACAAGCTGCGCGTATTCCGCCATCACGGGGAAGGGCAGCACCATCTGGTCAACCTCTGCCTCGCAGTTGCCGCGCACGCAAAGCGGGGCGGGCGAGAGGGCAGAGAGCAGGGCGATAACCTCCTTGGGGCGGTAGCCTGCCGGCAGATCGTTGCGCGGGCCGTGGTAGAGCAGGTCGCCTAACAGCACCAGCTCGTCTGCCTGCTCCTCGCGGTATTTTTCCAGCAGCGCGGCGCAGCAGTCGGCGTCACCATGTAGGTCAGATGCGATCAAAGCTTTCATGTTCGTCTCCTTGTAAATTCACCCCGAGGTCAGACCCCGGGGTGAACGGTTTTTATACGGTCTTCAGCTCCATGCCGTTTTCCTTCATAGCGGCCAGGATGGTGTCAATATCACCCTGCAGCTCAGCCTTGGAGAGCGTTTTCTCCTGCGAGGTGAAGGAAAGGCGGAAGGTAATGCTCGGGTTGCCCTCGCCCTCGTACACGTCTGTCACGGTCACGGCAGAAAGGAACTGGCCGCCCGCGCGGCGCAAAAGCGCCTCAATCTCGGCAAATACCAGCGTAGACGGATCGGTAGCAAAGGTCAGGTCGATATCAATACCCGGGAAGCGGGAGGGCTCGCTGTAGCGGATGGGGGCCGGGGCGATCTCGGCTAAGAGATCCATATCCAGCTCGGCGGCTACGCAGGCGGCACGCTTATCCAGCTTTGTGCCCACGGCCGGGTGCAGGGCGGCAATAAAGCCCAGCTCCACGTCGCCCAGGCGCACAGCGGCGGTATTGACCGGGTGCTGCCAGGGGTAAGAAACACCCTCGCCGGCCACAAAGGTGGGGGCGGCGTGCTTGATATCCCGTACCAGGCGCAGCACGATATCGCGCACGCGCAGGTAAAGCGCCTCTTCACCGGCGACCTTATCATACAGTACGATGCCCAGCTTCTTGCGCTCGTTGCAATCGTTGTTTTCCTTCAGCCCCTTCACGGTACGGCCGATCTCAAACAGGCCAAAGCCCTCGGCATAGCCGCGGTTCTCGGCAACGAAGTTCAGAAGGGTGGGGATCATGCTGGAGCGAATGGTATCGTGCTCCGGCGTGCCGGCATTCAGAATGCGCACGTTTTCCTCCGGCTCGATGCCCAGCGCGCGGTTCTTTTCACGATCGTTCCAGATATAGGAATGCACCTCGTGCAGCGCGTAGGTGGAGACCAGAATGTCCTTTGCGCGGTTGTCATTATTGTTGGCGGCGGTGCGGCGCACGGGCAGCAGCGGGCTGCGCGTGGTCTTGATCTCAAAGTTATCGTAGCCGTAGATACGGGTGATCTCCTCGATCAGGTCGGCCTTGATGGTCACGTCCTTGGTTGCGCGCCAGGAGGGAACGGTAACGGTAAAGACGTCGCCCTCGGTCTGGCAGGCAAAGCCCAGCGCGGTCAGGGTACGCAGAATCTCCTCCTTCGTGATGGTAATGCCGGTGTAGCGGTCCACGTAGCGCTGGTCAAAGGTCAGCGTAATGGTATCAAAGCGGTGCACGTAAACATCGGTCAGCGCCGAGATCACGCGAGCATTCGGCTCAATCGCCAGCAAAAGTGCGAGGAAACGCTCAGAGGCGGTCTTGGTCATTTCAGGGTCAAGGAACTTCTCGTAGCGCATGCTGGCATCGGTACGCATGCCCAGCTTGGATTCCGACTTGCGCACGGAAACGGCGTTAAAGTTGGCGCTCTCAAGCAGCAGCGAGGTGGTATCGTCCTCGATCTCAGAGTTCAGGCCACCCATTACACCCGCCACGGCAACCGGCTCGCCATGCGAGCAGATCATCAGCGTTTCGGGGTCGATCTCGTGCTCGTTGCCATCCAGCGTGGTAAACTTGAACGGCTCGGCAAAGCGGCGTACCTCAACCGCGTCTACACGGCGTAGATCAAAGGCGTGCATCGGTTGACCAAGCTCCAGCATCACGTAGTTGGTCAGGTCGGCCAGCAGATTGATGGCGCGGCTGCCGCAGTAGAACAGGCGAATGCGCATGTTCACCGGGCTCTGATTGCGCTGAATATTCTCTACCTTGATGCCGGTGTAGCGGTAGCAGCGTTCGGGGTCGTCGATGGTGATCTTCACCTCTGGCAGGGAGGCGTAGGCAGCGGTATCGTGCACCGGTACCGGGCGCAGCGGGCGGTCGGCCAGGGTAGCGATCTCACGCGCGATGCCGTAATGCCCCCACAGGTCAGGGCGGTT
Organism: Clostridia bacterium; assembly: GCA_017621755.1. Classification (GTDB taxonomy): domain Bacteria; phylum Bacillota; class Clostridia; order Oscillospirales; family CAG-272; genus UBA1740. The sequence goes on along the minus strand of JAGASL010000043.1, from coordinate 10,151 downwards.
GGTCAGCGACTTGTTGTCTACCTCAAACAGGGTGTCCTCAATATCATACACCGTCTTGATATCGGTGCCAAGCGGAATATCGTCGGTGATCTCCATCAGGCCGCTGTTATCGGCGCTGATGCCCAGCTCCGCCTCCGAGCAGCACATGCCGCAGGATTCGTAGCCGGCAACGGTGGCACGGCTGATCGGGTGGCCGCAAACGGCACCCCTCTCGGTGGCAAAGGCCACGCGCATGCCTACGCGCACGTTGGGCGCGCCGCAAACGCAGTCGATCAGCTCGCGGCCGTTGTTGATCTTTAAGAGGTGCAGCTTCTTGGATTTCGGGTGGTTCTCGATCGAGGCGATCTCGGCAACGATCACGCCGTGCGTGTCACGGCCGTAGTGGATCACGTCCTCTACCTCGGCGGTCGAGAGGGTGAAGCGGTGGATCAGATTTTCAAGATCGAGGCCGGTCAGATCGACAAAATCCCCGATCCAATTCATAGAAATCAGCATAGTTCTTTTCTTCCTCCTTATTCGCTCTCAAACCGGGAAAGAGCCTTCAGGCTGCCGGAGTTGAGATCACGAATGTCCTTAACGCCGTACTTCATCATGACCAAGCGGGTCAGGCCCAGGCCAAAGGCAAAGCCGGTGTATTCCTCGGGGTCAATGCCGCCCTCGCGCAGCACGTTGGGGTGCACCATGCCGCAGGGGCAAAGCTCCAGCCAGCCGGAATTCTTGCAGGAGGGGCAGCCCTTACCGCCGCAGATCTCACAGTTGATATCCAGCTCAAAGCCCGGCTCGGTAAAGGGGAAGTAGCCGGGGCGCAGGCGCACGTTCACCGGGCGGCCAAACACCTCGCTCAGCATCGTCTTCATAAAGTAGATGAGGTTAGAGATCGAGATGTCGCGGTCGATCATCAGACCCTCCATCTGGAAGAAGGTGTTCTCGTGGCAGGCGTCGGTTGCCTCGTTACGGAAGCAGCGACCGGGGAAGATGGCACGCAGCGGCGCGCCGTACTTCTTCATAATATGGTTCTGCGCGGCCGAGGTCTGGGTCTTGAGCAGCTGGCCGTTCGAGAGATAGAAGGTATCCTGCATGTCGCGCGCCGGGTGATAGGGCGGAATGTTCAGCGATTCAAAGCACTGGTAATCGTTGACCACCTCGGCGTAATCCTCAATGGTAAAGCCCATGCTGGCAAAGATCTCCTCCAAATCGCGCTGTACCAGCGTGATGGGGTGGTAGGAGCCGTGTGCCTCTGCCATCGGCAGCGTGGGGTTATAGCGCTTGGCACCCTGAATGGCGGCATTCAGCGCGGCCTGGCGCAGCTCGTCCGTTTTTTGGGCAATGGCCGTCTCCACCTCGGTCTTTAAGGTGTTGATCAGCTGGCCGGCCTCTTTCTTTTCTTCTACCGGCACGTCACGCAGGTTTTTCAGAAGGTTGGTTACCTCGCCCTTCTTACCAAGAAAGGCAACGCGCAGGTTTTCCAGCTCGTCCTGCGTGCTTACCTTGCCGCTCTCTTCGGCAAAGCGCAGGCGCAGGGCCTCGATCTTTTGTTTCATAGTCTCGTCCTTTCGGGGTATTTTTTACATATTATAACATCTTATTATAGTACGAAAGCGCAGGGCTTGTCAAGCCCTGCGCTTTGATTTTTACAGTTTTTTTCACGCCTTTGCCTGATAGGCGGCCAAAACGTCATCATAGATGCTCTCAGGCAGCAGCTCGCCCACCGGTAGCCCGTGGGTCAAGAATTCCCGCACGGCAGAGGAGGAGATATGAGAGAGTGCCGGCTCTGTCGGCAGCAGGAGCGTTTCTGGTCCGCCGGCCAGGCGGTTCAGGGTGGCCATCTCCTGCTCGTAAAGCAGATCGTTTGCGTTGCGCACGCCCTTTAGGATGGCGTGAACGCCATGCTCGCGCGCGTAGCCGGCTACCGTGCCGGCCGAGATGCCAGCCTTTACGTTTTCACCGCAGGCGCGGCACACCTTTTCTAAAAAGGCAAGGCGCTCTTCGGCAGAAAACATCGTCTTTTTCTGGCTGTTTTCAAAAACAACCACCTCAACCCGGTCAAAGAGCTGCGCCGCGCGCGCTATCAGCGCGGCGTGGCCGCGTGTCACGGGGTCAAAGCTCCCGCTGATCAGTACCGTTTTCATCGTCATCCTCCCGCAGTGTCAAAATGTGGATATAGGTGTGCGTGTAGCGCGCCGTTTTGCGCGTTTCAAAGCGGGCCGCCAGCTCCTCGTGTCCTTCAAAAATATCCGGCTCACCACTTTCGCAGATAAACAGGCAATCCGGCTCTACTAGGTCGCCGTCCAAAAGCCGCCTCAGTGCCTCGGCATGCGCGTGCATGGCGTAGGGCGGGTCTAAAAATACCAGGTCGAATTTTTCACGCCCGCGCGCCTTGCGCAGGTAGTTGCGGTAGTCGCTGACCAGGTAGCGGCACCTGTCAGAAAGGCGTGTCTTTTGCGCGTTGCGCTTGATCAGGGCGATCGCCTCCTCAGAGGAATCGATAAACATACAGGCACTTGCCCCGCGCGAAAGCGCCTCTAACCCCATCTGGCCGCTGCCGCCGAATAGATCCAGCACCCGCCGCCCCTCTGTTTCAAACTGGATGGCGGAAAAGATCGCCTCCTTGACCCGCTCGGCCGTTGGGCGGGTGATCTCCTCACCCTCTAAGGTCTCCAGCCGCACGCCGCGCGCGCTGCCGGTAATAATTCTCATCATGCTTCCTCGTCCTCCTCTTGGTGGAAATAGCGGTACACCGCCGTCGCATCGGTCTGTGAAATGCCGCGCACGGCGGCAATGTCGTCTCTCATAGCCCTTTTCAGCTTAGAAAGACCGCCAAAGGCAGAGAGCAGCAGCTTGGCGCGTGCCGGCCCAATGCCGGGAATGTCCTCTAATTTCGAGCGCCGCAGGGTCTTGCGCTTGGCACCCATCGTTTGCCGCACGGCTACGCGGTGTACCTCCTCTTGAATTTTATAAAGCATGGCGAACACCGCACCGTCAAAGGCGATGCTGATCTCGTTTTCCCCATCCGTTAGCGCCCGTGTCTTATGAAACTCGTCCTTTACCATGCCAAAGAGGGGAATGGAAAGCCCCAGCTCGCGCATCACCTCTTGCCCCACGTGCACGTGGCCCACGCCGCCGTCCAGCAGGATCAGGTCAGGTGCTTCGCCAAGCGATAGGCTGCCGTCTCCGATATGCGAGAGCCGGCGCAAAAGCGCCTCACGCATGGCACCGTAGTCATCAATGCCGGCGGTGCTTTTGATCGAAAAGCTGCGGTAATCCGCCCGCTTCATGCCGCCATCTGCGTATACCACCATGGCAGCCTTGATATGCTCGCTGCCCAGGTTGGAGATATCGTAGGCCTCAATGCGGTCGGGCAGCACCTCTAACCCCAGCAGCCGGCAAAGCGAGACCAGCGTTTTATCCTCACGCACCAGCTCGGCGGCGTAGCGCGCCGCCTTTTCCTTGGCGTTTGCCTCGGCCATGGCGCATAGCGCGCGCTTTGGCCCGCGCTGCGGCGTATGCAGGGTCACCTTGTGTCCCGCCCGCTGAGAGAACAGGGTAGAAAGCGTTTCGTATTCCTCCCCCTCCAGCGAAAAGGCCAGCAGCACCTCCCGCGGGATCTTGGCGCCATCACGGTAAAAATCGTATAAAAAGGCAGAAAGAGATTCTTCATTCGGGATCTCGGCTGCCGAAAAAACAAACTCGGTCTTGCCGCACAGCTTGCCCTCGCGTACCATCAACAGGGCCAGCACGCCGCAGCTATCGTCGGTATACACGGCAAACACGTCCTGCTCTACGCCAGAGTCCGCCACCACCTTTTGCTTTTCGGTCAGGTGGCGCAGGGCGGCAATGCTGTCGCGGCAGCGGGCTGCCTCCTCAAAGCGCTCCTCGAGCGCGTAGCGCGTCATCTCCTCCTCCAGCAGGCTTACCGTGCCGCGCACGCCGCCGTCTAACACCGCGCAGGCGGCGGCTACGGTCTTTTGGTAATCCTGCTCGCTGATGCTGCCCGTGCAGGGGGCAATGCAGCGGCCAAGCTGGTGGTAGAGGCAGGGGCGCTCCTTCCCTATATCACGCGGGAACTCACGGCGGCAGGTGGGCAGGCGAAAGATGCGGTTGACCGCATCGGCCGCCGCATAAGCGGCCGCGGTGCCTGCATAAGGGCCAAAATAGCGCCCGTGCCCGGCGCCCCTGTCACGCGTGACGATCAGGCGCGGGTAGGCCGAATCGGTCATCTTGATATAGGGGTAGGATTTGGCATCCTTGAGCTTGATGTTATAGTGCGGGGTGTGCTGCTTGATCAGCACGTTTTCAAGTGAAAGTGCCTCCATTTCGCTGTCACACAAAATGGTATCAAAATCCACAACCGCGGCCACCATGCGCTCGGTCTTGCGGTTATGCTCGCCAACAAAGTAGCTTGAAACACGGTTTTTCAGCTTGCGTGATTTGCCTACGTAGATGATCTTGCCGTGCTTGTCCTTCATCAAATAGACGCCCGGCGTGGCGGGCAGGGAAGCAGCCTTTTCCCGCAGGCGTGTGATATGGGGATTCATTCTGCTCCTCCTTTTTTGAAAAAACAGCGGGCACCTGCGGCAATAGCCGGCAGAATGCCCGCGTGTGCAACGGCCGGCGCCGTTTATTCCTGAAAGCCGGAGGCAACCAGTGCAGAAAGCCCGTCAAGCGCGGCCTGCTCATCAGCCCCGTCGGCAATCAGCGTAACGCTCATGCCCTGTACGATTCCCAGCGAAAGAACGCCGAGAAGGCTCTTGGCATTCACGCGGCGGTCGTCCTTCTCCACCCAAATGGAGCACTTGTAGGAATTTGCCTTCTGGATAAAGAAGGTGGCAGGTCTTGCATGCAGCCCCACGTTGTTGTGAATGGTGACGTTACACGTAATCATGTCTATTACCTCAATTCGGGAATAATAAAAACAGTATGGGGTCAAATAACCCCCATCTTTTATACCAGTATAGCAAATTTGCCTGATAAAATCAAGTCTTTTTTATAAAAAAGGAAAAATTTTGTTAGCCCCCGCGCACGCTCACGCGTACAACGTCGGCGGTGTAGGTCACCTGCGCTTGGGTTAGCACCAGTGCCTCGCCGGTGGCCAGGCGGCGCGTGCCGCCAAAAAGAAAGGTTCCGTCGCTTGCCAGCTCGCCCTCTGCGGTAAAGGAAACGGTCACCCGGTAGGCAGAGGGATCCTCCGTTTCGGTCATGCTGCCGTCCTCGTTCCATACCAGCATCGTTTCCCGGTGCACAGTGGTCTCAAATTGCGTGGCAAGCGTGCTGCCGTCTGCCAGCAGAAAGGGGGCCTTTTCGGCGATCAGCTGCTCCATACGCGTTTCATCCAGGCCGCGAACAACAAATTCTACGTCCGCGCGGCAGGTCTCTGCCTTGCCCGAGACCAGCATGCCCACCCCGCGAAACAGAAGGGCCAGTAATAGCAGCACGGCCACGGCGATCAGCAAATAATCCGCGATATTCAGCTTTACGTAGCGACCTCTTGGGTGTTGCATGGTGTCTCCTTTCAGGAAAGCGCTTGTGCCTGCAGCCCGGTGCAGCTGCCGCTTCCTACAAAATTCGGTAGGCGAAGCGAAATTTTTTCGCCCTGATACAGGGTAAAGCCGGCAAGCGAATAGCCGCCCGCCATGCGCTTACCCTGTGCGCGGATGGTCATGGTCACACGCTTGTGGCCGGGGTATTCTACCAGGCGCATGCGCCCGGCACGTTGGTGATAGCCCTGCGTGGTGGCCGGCTCTACCGTGTAGGCGAGCAGATGGCCGATCGGTCGCTTGCTAACGGCGTCCAGCACGGGTACATCAGCCTGTAGACCAGAGAGGTATTCCTCCCGCACGGCGGGCAGGGTCACGGTGTATAGCAGGGCGGTATCATTCCTTTGCAGCGTCCTTGGCTGTGCCGCCCATAAAAAGCCAAGCAGCAGGACAAGTGGCAGTAAGATACTGAGCAGATTGATCAATAGAATCGCGGCGCGGTCGGTACGGGTCTGCGTGGGCTCCATATGCCTCCTTCGGTGAAACAGGAGCGGGGTTATTCCTCACGCAAAAGGATCTCGATCGCATAGGCCTCTGCCTCGGTGCCGCGCAGGGGGGTATTGCGCTGCCGCTCCAGCCGCCCAACGCGGGAAAGCGCCGCGGCAATGCCGGCAATGGCAAAGAAGAGGAAGAAGATGCGCGCGTTGTAAAAGGCGTGGTCGGCCAGACCGTAAGCCAGCAGGGCCAGCAGGCTGCCGCCGGCAGCCATGCTGTACAGGCGAATGGTGGGGTTGGTCTCCTCTCTCTGGTGGGAGAGGATGCATTGAAAGAGGATCAAAACGAACAAAAGCAGCAGCAAGGGGCCAATGATGCCAAACTCACAGAAATACTGCAGCACCAGGTTGTGCGCGTGGGGCGCACTCTCGATGCCGGAAAGCGCATAGTAGGGGTAAACGGCCGTAAATGCCTTTTCGCCTACGCCCACGCCGCCAAAAAAGTGCTCCCACCCCATGGAAAGGGCGCCACGCCAGGTGCTGAGACGGTAGGAGATTGAGGAATCCGCCGCCAGCGAAAGGGTAGAGGAGAGCCGCTGCGTAATGGCAGAGCCAAGATGCTGCAGGCCGAAAAAGCTGCCTACCGCCGCCGGGATCAGGATATAAACGGTGGCGGGGTTGTAGGCGAACAGAAAGATCGCAAAGGAAAGAATGACGCCAAGCCAGGCACCGCGCGACCAGGTAAGAATGATCGCACCCATGCAGGCGGCGAAAATCAAAAGCGACCCCAGCCGCCCGTGCAGCCGCCCCTTTTTCAGAATGCCGGCCGTGATAAAGGGCAGTATCATGATCAGATAAGCGGCCAGTACGTTGGGGTTATCAAAGGCGGCGGTAATGCGGCCGCTGATATAGGCGTAGGCGGTGCTATCCAGCCAGCCGGCGATGGCTTGGCCGGTAAAGTACTGTAAAAGGCCAAGCATAGCGGTGATCGCGCCGCCTGTGGTCAGGGCGGTGATGGCACGGCTGACAGAGGCCGGCGTGGTCAACAGATTAGCTGCCAAAAAATAGCCCAGCAGCAGCGAGGCGTATAGCAGTGCCTCAGCAGAGGAGGCAGCCCCGCCACGGGTAAAGAGGGCGGCGCTGATATACAAAAGCCCTAGCAGCAGCACGGTCAGATCAAGTGGCTCAAACGAGAAGGTACGCTTGCCCAGCAGCACCTTGAACAGGTAGCTGACAGAGCCGGTGAGCAAAATGACCGAAAGCATCGTGGAGGGATGAGCAAAAAAGAAGAACAGCGGGCAAAGGAGCAGGGTGGTGTACAGGCAAAGCTCCGGCGAAAAGAGCAATAGCAGAAAGCAGGCAATACCAAGCAGAATGCCCAGCAGGTATAGCGGGTGCACAAAGAAGCCGGCTATGCCAAGCAGCGAGCCGATCAGAAAGGCCACGGTAGGATTGATGGTCAGCGGCCTTTTATCGGTATACGGGTATTGCCGTAGGCCAACCAGGCGGTAGAAAAAGGCGCTAAGCAAGCGGCTTTCCTGCATCGTGATATAAATGGGGCGTGAGGAAAACAGCATGGGAATGCTGAGCAGGGTGATCACAATGCCGGTGATCAGGGCACTTTGCTCGGCCCCACGGGCCCATTGAGCAAAATAGCGGATCACGAATACCAGCACGGTATACAGGCCAAAGGTGCTGAACAAAATGCCGTAGGCACGCGTTTCGGTAAAGCGAAGAAGCTCGCCCAGGCGGTTGATCAGCTTAGCGATCGGGCTATGGGTAAATAACTCGCCAATGCGGCGGCGCAGCGGCTCGCCCAAGCGCCACAGGCGGCTCTCGTGCAGGCGCCGTGCCAGGCGGCTCTCACGCACGCTCTCCCGGCACGCCTCATAGGCGTGCAGAAAGCGGCCGGGCGCAGATGCGGCCAGCCAGCCGGCTACCCGGGCAGGGAAGCCGAGAAGGGATGCGAAAAAGGAAGCGCGCGCCGGCTTGCTTTCAGCGGCGGGTCTTTGGCTGTCCATCATCCTTCCTCCTTATTTTGTGTGTTTATGGGTCTCCTTATACGCGGCGTACAGGTCCGGGCGACGCGCCTCTGTCAGCAAAAGCGATTGCTCCGCCCGCCATTTATCAATGTTTTCATGGTGCCCGGAAAGTAGAATAGGCGGCACCTCGCGCCCTAAAAAAACGGGTGGGCGTGTGTATTGCGGGTATTCCAGCAGGCCACTTGCGATGCTTTCACCTTCATAGCATTCCGGGCTGGCCAGCACGCCGTCCAGCATGCGACTCACGGCATCCACTAGAATGCAGGCGGGCAGCTCGCCGCCCGTGAGCACGTAATCACCGATCGAGATCTCCTCGTCTACGATCTCTTCAATAATGCGCTCGTCTACCCCCTCGTAGTGGCCGCAAAGCAGGATCAGCTCATCATAGCCGCACAGCTCGCGCGCTACGTCCTGGGTAAACAGGCGGCCGCGGGGGGAAAGGTAGATCACCCGCCGCCTTGCCCCCGGGTCTATCTGCTCGGTGATCGAGCGGTAGCAGCCGTAGATCGGCGGTGCCGCCATCACCATGCCCACACCGCCGCCGTAGGGCGTATCGTCTACGTTGTGGTGCTTGTTTTCAGAAAAATCGCGGATCTGGTGGCAATGCACCTCAATATGTCCGGCCCTTTGCGCACGGCCGATAATGCTTTCTGCAAGCACCATGCTCACCATATCCGGGAACAGGGTCATAATATCAAAGCGCATCGCCGTCCTCCTCGTCAAAAAAGCCGGGAATGGGGCGGATATAGACGCCCGTGTCAATATCGATCCGGTCAAGGAAGGCCGGCACGGCCGGCAGCAGCACCAGCTTGCCGACCGGGGTGCGGATCTCGTACAGGTCAGAGGCGGCAGAGGGCTGCACGTCAACCAGCTCGCCGTAGCGGCGGCCGCTGTCAGCGTCGATCACCGGCAGGCCAAGCATATCGGCGATCAGGGCGCCCCCCTCCGGCACGGGAATATCCTCGCGCTTGGCATACAGCATGCGGCCGCGCAGCGAAAGGGCAGCATTCCGATCGACGTAGCCCTCTAGGCTGAGAATAGCCATCTCGCCCGAGGCAGAGCCGGCCAGCACGCGATACGGGGTATACGCACCGCTCTTTTCGCGCATATAAACGGTGCGCAGCCCGGCAAGAATGTCGGCACTATCGCAAAGAGACTGCACCCGCAGGGCGCCGCGCACACCGTGCGCCGTGGCGATCTTGCCACACTCCAGGTATTCTTTTTTCATCAAGCTCAGCCCCTTTGCCGTCATTTTCTACTATTATACCATATGAAAATGCAAAATGCAACCGTCTTTTATCCCTTTGGCGGAAAGGGGCAAAAGCGCTGCCACGCCGCTGGCGGCGGCATCAGCAGCTCGCCCCGTGTGCGCGGCGCCTCGTAAAGTGCCAGGTAAAGGCTGTCATAGGCGCGGGCCATCCCCTCGGCACGCAGTGCACGCCGGTACCTTTCTTCTCCCCCGCGCGAAAGGCGGCTGTACAGCGCCGGGTCACGCCGCAGCCGCTCTATGCAGCGTGCCAGCGCCAGCTCATCGCCCGGCGTAAAAAGAAGCCCGTTTTCCCCCTCGCTGATCATTTCGGGGTTGCCGCCGTAGCGGCTGGCCACGCAGGGAATGCCAAGGCTCATCGCCTCAGAAAGGGAAAGGCAAGAGGTCTCTGTGCCTGTTGAGCAATTGACCGCCACGTCAAACAGGTTCACGTAGGGGGCGGGGGTGTCGGTATAGCCGGTGAAGGTGACCTGCCGCTCGATCCCCAGCTCCGTGCTGAGCGCGCGCAGGCTCTCTTCCTCCTCGCCGCCGCCAACCAGCAAAAAGTGGTACCCCGTGTGTTGTGAAAGCAGACGCTTGGCGGCGCGCAGCAGGGTGGCGTGCCCCTTTACCGGCACCAGCCGCGCGCATATGCCCACCACAAAGGCCCCCTCCGGGATCCCCAGGCGGCGGCGCAGCGCCTCGGATAGGCGTGCCGGCACCCGCTCTACGGCCTTTGCCCCGTTACGGATCAGCAAGATCTTTTCCTGCGGGATGCCCAGGGCCAGCAGGTTGTCGGCCGCCGCCTGCGCGGTGGCCACCGTGCAGGTAGAAAGATGCCGGTCAGCCCACCGGTGCAGCAGGCGGGCAAGCGGCCGCCCGCCACGGCCGGCCG
>JAGASL010000008.1 GCA_017621755.1 Clostridia bacterium | reverse complement strand
TGGGCCGCTTCTCTGTGAAAGAGGCGAAGGGCTCTGCCGTGGCAGAGCCTTTCGCTTTGTTTCTTACTATATCGCAGCAAGTGTGTTACTTCTTCAACACCTTCTTGCACCAAGAGCGCTTGTTGCACTGAGGGCACTTTAAGTACCGTGTCGTTCCTCTGTGCATGGCATTCAGCGCCTGCTTGTAGGTAGGCACGATCTCGTAGCCGCAATGCTTGCACTTGTAAGCACCAACACTGACCTCGAGCTTTAATGCGTAGAAGCACGGGATCAGGAATACCACGCAGAGCGTAAGTATTGCAACGAGCATCCAAGGCCCCTCGGGCATAAAAAACGCGATGATCGCAAGCCCTCCGATCAATCCAATGATACTCACTGTCATGATGATCCACATGGCATTCCAAATGGTTTTGTTTTTCTTTTCTAATTCCTTTGCCATTTCAAGCAAAAGCTGTTCGTTTTTCTGATCGTTGTTTTCCATACAGATCTTCTCCCCACTTAATAATTCGTTGACACTGATGCCGAGAATATCACAGAGTTCAAGCATGATCGAGGTATCGGGCATGGCGATGCCTCGTTCCCACTTTGATACAGCCTTGTCGGTGATGCCCAGCTTTTCTGCCAGCTGCATTTGCGTTAAATTTGCCCGTTTTCTGCACTCAGCAATAAATCTGCCTATTTTTAATTGATCCATAGGCGACCTCCTTTCGCATACAGGATACCTGTTTTTGCTCACCAAGTACACCCACCGTTGGTTGAGTGAGGAGAAGTAAACCAACGGTAGAGCGCTTGCGCAACAGAGCGCGCTGATCAAGCGGCTTCATTATACCACAAACCCGGCAAAAAAGCAAATCAGGTGGCAGAGGCCTTGCAAATTAAACCGCCTTATACAATCCGTAAGGGAGTATTCCTTTTGCTCCCGCGCTCTTCCAAAAGAAAACGGGCGGCTATGGAATCCGCCCCTCCTTCGAGTTTTAAGATCGCTGTTTGATGTTTTATATCTAAATTCAAGTACTCAAAGGCTTAAACATATTTTTTGTTTCGCAAAAGATTTATTCCAAGCAGAAATAGAATCACACACACAGCAGAGCCGAAGGTAGCATTCATAATCACAATTTCCGTTTCGGTCATTCCCTCGAATGAAACAAGCATCGAGCGTTGTAATGCGAATATTGATACAAAAGCATCGGCAAAGGATATATTTCGGAGTGTGATGAGCGTTGCAGAGTTGCTGTGACGAGATTGTATAAGCTTTATTGTCGCAAGCGTAATTTTAGTAAAGGCGTATACCGCCATGGCAATCATTGCGATGATATGAAGCTCGTGCCCTCTATCTCTAACCACTGACAAAATGACCGTTCCAACAAGGGGGATGGATAGCACAATCAACATCCAACCCGTAAACTTGGTGACGAAACGCTCCTTTGATTGAGAGCGTAGCACCACAAAGCGAACGATGCTTAAAATCAAGTAGTATGAGCCGAGTGTCAATAGCCACCACGAATTTGCAAGCGATCCCAGCACAAGGTGATAGATTGCAAACGCCATGTTGAATATCAAGCTTACGAGAGCGAGCTTCAAAGTCCTATCCATGTATACTCCTCTCGCCCATCACGCAATCTGTAATGACCTTAATTATTGTTTCCATATTGTCCGAGCAATTATTGTTAAGCCATTCCATAACAATAGCAAAAATGCCTGTCAGATAGAATTTCATTATGTAAACGCATTCTGCTTCAGGCACACCAAAGCGAGCAAGGATAGGACTAAAGATGTGCTCAAACATCCTGCCATACACTTCATCCATATTCATCAGGTGAAACTGCTTGATAGACACCTTAAATAAACGCTGATTGTCCTTGATAAATGTCAAATACGGCGTAAGATATGCATCCGTGATAAACAAAAGCTCCTCACGCTTACACATTTCCAATTGCAGAGACATGCGTTTTTTGTCTATTTCGTAGTATGCAAGATGCTTGTCAATGATATAGCGTGTGGTTTCCTTTAGCAGATCCGAGATGTTCTCATAATGCAGATAAAAGGTGGAGCGGTTTACCCCCGCCGTATCGCATATTTCCTTAATAGTGATATATTCAAAGTCCTTCTTTTCAAGTAGCGTAATGAGGGCTTCATCCATTCTGATTGCCGTGTTAAAGTATTTACTTTCGTTTTTATTCACAAGACCGCCCTCCGCGAATACTTATTTACCCTCACTGATCTCTCTTGCGAGCTCCACAATCTCATAAGCATACTTCTTTTTGCCGTTCTCAAGCATCTTTTTGTAGATAGGATAGTTCACACCACATCCAACCATACCAACAATACCAACGATGATTCCAATCACCATACTGATCATACCGTTACCGAGAACTTGCATGGCAAAGCACATCCCCGTTCCCAACACAAGAGCTGAAATGATGCCAAACGTGTAGGCAAAAATACATGCGGGCATCTTTGCTTTCCTGTCAAGCTTGCGAAGTGCTACGATTTTGGAGCTGTCCTTAGGAGCGTACTCCTTTGCGATGGATTCTGCGTAGATTTTGTCTGTGTTCATTTTGTTTCTCCTTTTCGGTTGTTTTGTTGTGGCTTTATTATACCAGCCGCTAAAGAGAAACGGAACAACAAGCTTTGTGTAATGTGTTGATTTAAGTGAATTATAACACAAAATCGCCCCAAATAAAATAGAGCGGCGAATTTTTACAAATTGAATCGCCTATCAATGTAGGGCGGGGGCTTGTCTCCCGCCACAATCAAATATATCAAAAAACGGCGGCAGCAAGCCACCGCCCTACGAAAAACAAAAAGCCCTGCATAGCAGAGCTTTTTGTATATCGAAATAATCCCTTGTGGGTAATTATCTCTTGGAGTTTTAGCAATACCGTTTGATATCGTAAATATCGTGTAATATCGTTTGATATCGTAGCTTTATCGTGTGATTTCGTGCGATATCGTGAATATCGTGAGTATCGTCGCATAAAGTGTTGCACCAAATTTGCACCAAGATCACACCAACATTCAACGATGTTCTGCTCGATAAATTGGAATTTATTGAACTGATTATTGATTATCATATTCTTCTCGCTCAGACTTTGGAAATGCATTGCCCCAATAGTGATGTGACAATTCATCTAGCGTTTTGAATATAATTTCGTTATTGGGGTTGGTGATTGCTATTTTGACATTACCACCCCAATATCTAAATCTTTCTTGGCATATACCGCATGCGGTTAAGATTTTGAAATCATCATTTTCGCTATCTCTCGAAACACATAATGAGTGTGTAATTCGCAAATTGAACTTTTGAGCCTCACACATTGCTCCTGTTTCCATGCACAAACCTGCCCCAGCGTTAAATGATTCCAATGCCACAGATATCAAATACTGTTGGTCTTCTGTAAAAATGATAGCACAGCCACCCCAGCCACTCGGAAATCTTTTATTAACAAAATCGGTGGCTTTTTGGTACATCTGTAATCCGATTTCAATATCGTTCATAGAAAATCGCTCCTTGCCAAATTCAAGTTTATCGATTAGTTAGATTATACCATAAAAACGGCAAAAAGCAAACAGGACAGCTCAATTTTTTACAAATTGAACCACCCTTTATTGTAGGGGCGAACTGCGTTCGCCCACGGGAGACCGCAGGTCTCCCCTACAAAAGAAAAACAGCACCCACCTAAGTGAATGCTGTAATTTTCGAAGATAATCCGAAGAAATAATAACTTATCTCTTGGAGAACTGAGGTGCACGACGTGCAGCCTTCAGACCGTACTTCTTTCTTTCCTTCATACGAGGGTCACGAGTCAGGAAGCCGGCTGCCTTCAGAGCGGGCTTGTTAGCCTCGTCTGCTACGAGCAGTGCGCGGGCTACGCCATGACGGATAGCACCTGCCTGGCCGGACAGACCGCCGCCCTTTACGTTAGCAACGATATCAAACTTACCCTCGTTACCGGTTACGCCGAAAGGCTGGTTAACGATCAGGTTCAGGGTCTCGAGACCAAAATACTCATCAATGCTCTTGCCATTGATGGTGATAGCACCCGTGCCGGGATACAGACGAACGCGGGCAACGGACTTCTTTCTTCTGCCGGTGCCGTAGAAATACGGCTTTGCGCTAGTATACATCTTCTCTTTCTCCCTTCAATCAGTCGATCACGGTGGGCTGCTGAGCCTGCTGGTTGTGCGTTTCGCCTGCATAAACCTTCAGGCGGGTGATAGCCTTGGCACCGAGCTTGTTGTGGGGGAGCATACCCTTCACAGCGAGGTTCATTGCCAGCTCCGGCTTCGTTGCCATCAGGGTCTTGTACTGAACGGACTTCAGACCGCCGATGTAACCGGAATGGTGGTTGTAGTACTTCTGCTCCAGCTTCTTGCCGGTCAGAACGGCCTTGGCGGCATTGATGATGATCACATACTCGCCACAGTCTACGTGCGGGGTGTACTCAGGTCTGTGCTTGCCTACAAGGATGGTAGCGGCGGCAACGGCGGTCTTGCCAAGCGGCTTGCCTGCTGCGTCGATTACATACCACTTGCGGGAAACAGTCTCTGCTTTTGCCATAAAAGTGGACATGATTTCTTCCTCCAAAATTTTTCTGATGGGCATAATTCACCCATCGCTCCGTTTAACGAACGGTGATATTATAACAAATCCCTTTCCACTTGTCAAGGGGTTTTTGAAAGAATTTTTGAAGAATTTAATTTAGCACAAACCGATCTCTCGTTTTCTCTCGTTTTCTCTCGTTTTCTCTCGTTTCCTCAAAAACGGGGATGTCAAAAAAATTTATGTTTTTTTGTGCAATATGCCGATTTTTTGAAAAAGCCAGCGCCTTACAGCCCTTTTCTCAGGTCAAGCGTGATGCTTTCCTTCTCGGTTTCCAGCTGGCGGAGCTTGATGCCGGCTGAGTGCAGCATGCGCTTAGAGATCAGCGTATTCGGCTGGTTGGCATACTTATCCGAAAGGTAAATGACCTCCTTGATGCCGGACTGGATAATGGCCTTGGCACATTCGTTACAGGGAAACAGGGCTACGTACAGCCGCGTGCCCTCTACGTTTCTACCGCGGGCGTTAAGAATGGCATTCAGCTCGGCATGCACGACGTAGCCGTACTTGGTATCCTCAGTCCTTTCGGCGCTGCGCGACCAGGGGTATTCATCATCCGAGCAGCCATAGGGAAAGCCGTTATAGCCGGTGGAAACGATGCGGTTTCCATCATCCACGATACAGGCGCCAACCTGCGTGTTGGGGTCCTTACTGCGCTCTGCCGCCAAGAGAGCTACCCCCATAAAATATTCATCCCAGGATATGTAGTCTTGTCTTTTCATAGTCTCTCCTTTTTGCGCAAGCGCTTTTTATTACCTTTATTATAACAGCCTTGCTCTTTGCTTGCAAGTCTTTTTCTTCTTTTTATAAAAAACCTACTTGATTTTTAAGAAGCGCAATGCTATAATGAGCAAAAAATACACGCCATGAGGTGATCTATGCCACTGAAGCATGCGAAATTTATTGAGATCCCCCGCCCCTTTGACCGTACCTATAAGCAGGAGGATCCTACCCCGCTTTTCAGAAAGGCCTTTTCTGTCAAAAAAGGGCTACAAAGCGCGACCCTTTCGGTTTGCGGCCTGGGCTACGGCCTCTATTTTTTGAACGGTGAGCGCGTAACCGACGACCTGTTTATCGCCCCGGTCAGCAACTATGACAAGACGCTGTGGTACACCACCTACGAGATCGGCGACCGGCTGCATGAGGGGGAAAACCTACTGGCCGCTATGCTGGGCAACGGGTTTTATAACGAAGCGCATTCTTCCACCTGGGAGAACCATCTTGCCCCGTGGCGCGACAATCTGAAGCTGCTTCTCTGCCTGGCGCTGACCTATGCCGACGGCACCGAATACGTATACAGCGACGAAAGCTGGAAATGCGATTTCACCAGCTCGCCCATCCGCTTTCACCACCTGCGCTGTGGCGAGGTGCATGACCTGCGCCTACCGCACGACTGGATGACTGTCGGCTATCACGATGCCGACTGGGTGCATGCCGTCTATTCAAAAAAGGTGCCCGGTGGCGTTTTGCGCGAATGCAAGTGCCAGCCGATCAGAGAGCGGCGCGAATACACGCCCGTCTCCTGCTTCCAAAATGCGGATGGGCACTGGGTGCTGGATTTTGGCCAGAATATGTCCGGCTATTTGCGCGTGCGCCTCTGCCAGCCGGCGGGCGACCGCATCACCATCCGCTATGCGGAGCGGCTATTTGCCGACGGGCGACGGGATGATAACGGGGTGGAATATTCCCGCTACTATCCGGAATCCCCCTTTCAGACGGATGCCTTTATCTGCAACGGTGAGGAAAGCGTATGGCAGCCCTGCTTTGTTTACCACGGCTTCCGCTATGCCATTATCGACGGGCTGCGAGAGAAGCCGGTCTTGGAGAATTACCGGGCGATCTTTGTCTGCCAGGCAGTGGATGAGATCGGGCATTTTTCCTGCTCGGATGAGATGATCAACCAGCTGAACCACATGGGCAGAATGTCTACCCTTTCCAACCTGTTTTACATGGTGACCGACTGCCCCACGCGCGAAAAATTCGGCTGGTGCAACGATGCCCGCGCCTCGACCGAGCAGATGCTGCAGAACTTTGATATGGTGCCCTTGTATCGCAAGTGGATACAGGATATGTATGACGCCATGCGCGAGGACGGTGCCCTGCCCGGCATTGTGCCCACGCCCGGCTGGGGCTACGAATGGGGTCATGGCCCGCTTTGCGACAGCGTGCTGTTTGAGCTGCCCTACAAGATCTACCGATATTTTGATGATGACAGCCTGCTGCGCGCGTCTCTACCCTACTTCAAGCGGTATCTGGCCTTTGCTTCCTCACATACCAACGAGCGTGGGCTGATCGGCTTTGGCCTTTCTGACTGGGCAGGCCCCTTCTCCGGGGAGAATGACGGCTCGCCCCTGCTCTTTACCGACAGCATGCTGGTGATGGAGTTTTATCGCATTGCCGCCCGCGCGGCCGCCATCTGTGGCGACACAGAAGGCGAGCAGACCTTCTCTTGCCGTGCGGGCGAGCTGGAGAGGGCGATCAGACACGCCTACTACGATGCAAAAAGCGGCCGCTGCCTGGTAGAGGAGCAAACGGCGGTGGCTATGATGATCATCGATCACGTCTACGATCGACTCGAGCCGCTTGCCGCGCAGCTGAAGGCGCTGGTCGAGCAGCGCGATTTTCACCACCATTGCGGCATGCTGGGCATGCAGTATCTCTTTTTTGCGTTGAATGAATGCGGGCTACAGGAGTACGCATACCGTATCGTCACGGCCAAGGGGCGCCCCTCCTACGGTGAATGGATCGACAACGATGCCACCACCATGTGGGAGATGTGGCACACGGGCGAATCGAAAAATCACCACATGTATTCATGCGTGCTTGGCTGGTTTAACAGAACCATCGCGGGCTTGAACCTGCACCCCGCAAAAAACGCCTACCGTGATGCCCAGATCAAGCCCGTCTTTCTCTCTGCCCTTGACCATTGCAGCGCAGACTATAAGACGGCCGCCGGGCGCTTTGCCATTCATTGGCAGCGCCGTGGGGCTGACCTGGTAGCCTTAGCAGTAACGGTGCCAGCGGGCGCCACCGCCAGCCTTTACCTGAACGGCTATACCCTGGAGGATGGCAGCGGCCATTGTCAGCTCAGCGCCGGCGAAAACCACTTTCTGTGTAAACGAGCTTAAAAACCAGATCTGTGCGGCTGGTAGATACTGGCCGCACAGGCGATTGCTTTTTCACTTTTTGAGAATTGTTTACCGGCTGGCTATTGACAAGATGCCGCTTTTGTGCTATAAATAGTAAGGAAATATCGAAAGAAAGGAGACGAACGTTGAAGGTACTGAAGTCTATGCTGGCCTCTACCTGGATGGCGGCCATCATCTATTCCATTCTATTTATCATTGCCATTCCGGTGCTTTGCATCAGTGCGGGCAAGAATATCCTTCTTATGGTCCTTTCTATCGTGATCATAGCGATCGGTCTCCCCTTCATACCGCTGGTGTGGATCCAATTTTCAAAGCTGATCTCGCTGCGCGGCATTACCGCCGCCATCGAGGAAGAAAAGATCTATTCGGTTGACGAGCTGACAAAGCGCTTGCACATCTCGCGCCGCCGTGCCTGCCGACGCATTCGCCGCATTCTGCGCCGCCGCATTTTGCGTGAATATTTCTTTGATGGCAATCTCATCCACCCGACCTACCGTCTTGGTGAAAAAAAAGAAGAGGAAAAAGAATAAGACCCGACGTGTGTCGGGTCTTATTCTTTTATCATTCACCCTTGCGCGCTACCAGCTCGTCTGCCAGGCGCACAAAATCCTCAGTAGAGAGCCGCTCGCCGCGCACAGTAGGGGGAAAGCCGCAGGCGGTAATAGCCTCTGTCAATACCTCCTTGGAATACCCCTCCCCCAAGGCACCAAGCGCGTTGACCAGCGTTTTGCGCCGCATGCCAAAGGCGGCACGGATCAGGCGGAAGAAAAAGGCCTCATCTCTCGGCGTGTAGCGTGGCGTATCAAAAAGATCAATACGGATCACGGCAGAGCTAACCTTGGGTGCCGGCATAAAGCAGCCGGGGGACACGGTAAACAGCTTTTTTACCGTGCCGTAATAGCCAAGCACAGCGGTAATGGCACCATAATCAGCCGTGCCGGGCTTCGCGGCCAGGCGGGCGGCCACCTCGTTCTGGATCATCACGGTAATCGATCTGAAGCGCACGCCACATTCTAAAAGACGCATGAGAATAGGAGTGGTGATGTAATAGGGCAGGTTGGCACACACGGCAATCTCTCGCCCGCCAGCCTCCTCAGATAATAGCGCTTGCAAATCAAGCTCCATCACGTCGGCATTTACCACGCGCACGTTATCGTAATCGGCAAGCGTTTTTCCCAGCACGGGGATCAACCCGCGGTCAATCTCTACGGCGAGAACACGCTCATAATGCTCGGCCAGCTGCTGTGTCAGGCAGCCAATGCCGGGGCCGATCTCCAGCACCAAAATATCCTGCCGTTCGGCACAGGAGGCGGCGATCCGCTCGGGCACGGTAGGGTCGATCAAGAAGTTTTGGCCAAACTCCTTGCGAAAGGATATCCCCTCCTCCTCCATGAGGCGGCGGACAACGGATGGGCTACATAAATTCATAATTTCTCAAATTCCTCTTGACAAATGAAAAACTGTATGATAAAATACTATCGTTCGCTGGTGTGGCTCAGTTGGTAGAGCAGCTGATTCGTAATCAGCAGGTCGCCGGTTCAAGTCCGGCCATCAGCTCCAAAAATCCTGCACGATAGTGCGGGATTTTTTGTTTTTCCGCCTTTTATTATAGCACACGCCTGCTATACCGTCAATCCCCACCATGCGGGGATTTTTTTATTTGCTGCAAAAACGAGCTGCCGGTACCGCGAAAGGAAAGGCCAAGCCATTCGGCCACCGTAGCGCCGATATCGGCAAAGGTGGCGCGTGTGCCCAGATCGGTGGCCAAGACCTGCTTGCCGCATACAAGAATGGGCGTATACTCGCGCGTATGGTCAGTGGTCTTGGTATAGCCCGGGTCGCATCCGTGGTCGGCGGTGATGATCAAAAGATCCTCCTCCCGTAGTGAGGAAAGCACCGCAGGCAGCGCCGCATCAAAGGCAGAGAGCGCGGCGGCGTAGCCGTCTACATCGCGGCGGTGGCCATACTGTGAATCAAAATCGACTAAGTTCACAAAGCAAAGACCTGTGAAATCACGAGAAAGCAGATCAAGAAAAACCGCTGTTCCCTCACTATTGTTATGCGTATGAATTTCCTCTGTGATGCCGCTGCCGGCAAATATATCCGCAATTTTGCCAACGGCAATGCAGGCTTGACCCGTTTCACAGACGGCGTTCAGCAGCGTTTTTTGCGGCGGCTCTACGGAAAAATCGCGCCGATTCCCCGTGCGGGTGTACTGCCCACCCTGCCCAACGAACGGGCGGGCGATCACACGGCCAACGGCATGCCGCCCGGTAAGAATACGCCGCGCGATGCGGCAATATTCGTAAAGCTGCGCAACGGGAATCACGTCCTCATGCGCGGCGATCTGAAATACGCTATCTGCCGAGGTATAAACGATCAGATCGCCGGTCTTGACGTGCTGCTCGCCATAATCACGAATGACGTCCGTGCCCGAATACGGCAGATTGCAAAGCACCCCACGGCCGGTAGCAGCCGAAAAAGCATCGATCACCTCATCCGGGAACCCGTTTGGGTAGGTGGGCAACGGTTGACCGGAATAGATGCCGGCGATCTCCCAATGGCCGATGGTGGTATCCTTCCCGGCAGATTTTTCTGCCGCGCGACCATAAGCACCGATGGGTGCCTCTGCGGCCGGCAGACAGGTAACGCCCGCAATATTGCCAAGCCCTATTTGCCGCATATGCGGCACACACAGCTTGGGCGAGGTGGCAACCGATGCCAGCGTGTTGGCCCCCCGGTCGCCAAAGGAAGCGGCATCCGGCAGCTCGCCAATGCCAAAGCTATCTAATACGACGAGAAAGACTCTTTTCATATCTGCCCTCAATTATCTGCGTTATTCATGGCAATCGCTGTGCGGAGCGCGATCTCCATCATATCGGTAAAGCTGGTCTGCCGTTCGGCAGCGGGAAGCGCCTCACCGGTCAGAATATGGTCAGAGACGGTGCAGATCGCCAGCGCGCGCTTGCCGGCGCGCGCGGCGGTCATATACAGGGCAGCCGCCTCCATCTCTACGGCCAGAATGCCCATTTTACCAAAGCAGCGGGAATCTGACGGGTCATCTGAATAAAAGGTATCAGAGGAGAGCAGGTTGCCAACATGGTAACGCACGCCCTGCGCCTCGGCCTCGCGGATCGCGGCCGAAAGCAGCGTATAATCGCATATCGGCGCATAGGTGCCCGGCAAGCGATACTGCTCAGCAAAGTGGGAATTGGTAGAGGCGCCCATGCCAAACACCACGTCACGCACGGCAACCCTTTCTGAAACGGCACCAGCTGAGCCGATGCGAATGATATTCTCTACCCCAAAGGCATGATACAGCTCGTAGCTGTAGATGCCGATAGACGGCATGCCCATGCCGCTGGCCATGACCGAAACAGGCACCCCTTGGTAGGTACCGGTATAGCCCTGTATGCCGCGCACGTTATTGACAAGGCGCGCGTCCTTTAGAAAATTCTCAGCAACGAATCGAGCGCGGAGCGGGTCGCCGGGCATCAGCACGCTCTTGGCAAAATCCCCGGGCTTGGCATCGATATGCGGTGTCGGACAGGAAAGCATATTTTTCTCCTTTTTCGCTATTTATTTTGCGGCATCTTTCGCTTTCGCCAAAGCAACCAGGCGGCTGGTGCCCAGCCGATCAGCCCCCAGCGCCAGCATTTCTTGCGCATCAGCAAACGAGGAAATGCCGCCGGCTGCCTTGATCAAAAGCCCTGCCGGACGGTTGGCGGCAAAAAGCGCAATATCGGCCGGCGTGGCACCGGCGGTAGAAAAGCCGGTAGATGTCTTAATATAATCTGCCCCGGCAGCCGCCACCACGCGGCACATGGTAGCCTTTTCTTCATCATTCAACAGGCAAGTCTCAATAATAACCTTTAAGATCTTATCACCGCAGGCCTGCTTGACAGCGCGGATCTCACCTTCCAGCAGGTCGATCCTTCCCTCCTTCAGCCAGCCGACAAAAATGACCATATCGATCTCGTCTGCCCCGTCGGCAATGGCGGCCCTTGTCTCGGCCACCTTGACTGAGGTGACCGAATACCCGTTCGGGAAGCCGATGACCGTGCAGATCGGCAGTCGATCGCCCACGTAGGTCTTTGCCTGCCGCACGAAGGCGGGCGGGATGCAAACAGAGGCGGTTTTATACTGCATGCCGTCATCGCACAGGCGGCGAATATCCTCCCACGTGGCATCCACCCGCAGGCAGGTATGATCAACGCGCGAAAGGATCGCGCTTCTTTCTTCCATCGTCATAAGCATTCCCCTTTTCATTTGGTAATATTATTGTAACAAACGCAGACGTAAATGTCAAGAAACAACGCACGCATAATGCGTAAAATTTGCAATGGTAAACGCTGTTTTTTTCCTGTATAATAGGCTTGACTAATATTAGCTGGGAGGCTTTTATGAAAAAATTTCTCGAGCAATGTCGGCGCGAGGCGCCAAGCTACGGCTCTCTCCCCTTCTGGAGCTGGAACGATCGGCTGGAGGAGGACGAGCTGCGTGCCCAGATCCGCCGGATGAAGGAGATCGGCATGGGCGGCTTTTTTATGCATGCCCGCGGCGGCCTGGAGACCGAATACCTGAGTGACGAATGGTTTTCCTGCATCAATGCCTGTGTTGACGAGGCAAAAAAGCAGGGCATGGAGGCCTGGGCCTATGATGAAAACGGCTGGCCGAGTGGCTTTGCCGGCGGCAAGCTGCTCACCGACCCGCAAAACTGCATGGCAGGCCTTGCCTTTACGAAGGAGGAAGCCTACCCCACCGACATGACAGATCTTTTGGGCGTTTACACCCTGCAGGATAACCGTGCCGTTCGCCTGCGCGGCGCAAGTGACGGCGTTAGCGCCTATTATGTAATCCGCCGCACCCGCTCGAACTCTTACGTAGACACCATGAATGCCGAGGTAACGGCGAAGTTTATTGCCGAAACGCATGAAAAATACAAGGAAAAGATCGCGGCAGAGGACTTTGGCAAGGCCATGCCCGGCTTTTTTACCGACGAGCCGCAGTATAACCGCTGGGAGGTTCCCTACTCCGACATCCTACCGCGAGAGTTTACGGCCGCCTACGGCTATGACCTGTTTGAAAACATGGTGGCCCTGTTCTTGAATTGCGAGGGCTACCGTGAATACCGCTACGATTACTACAAGCTCTGCTCGGACCTCTTCTTCAAAAACTTTATGGAGCCCATCTATCGCTGGTGCGATGAAAACGGCTGCCAGTTAACTGGTCATGGTATTGAGGAGCGCTCGCTTGCCTTCTCGGTCACCTGCTGCGGAAGCGTGATGCGTATATATGAATACGAGCATATTCCCGGCATTGACTACCTGGGCCGTGAGGTATGCGATGATCTGGGCAGCAAGCAGCTTGGCTCTGCCTGCGCACAGCTGGGCAAGAAAAAGGCCCTTTCCGAGATGTTTGCCTGCTGCGGCTGGGACGTTTCGCCGCGTGAGCTGAAGCGGATCGCCGAGATGCAGTACGTAAACGGCGTCAATCTGATGTGCCAGCACCTGTACCCGTACAGCGAGCGTGGTCAGCGCAAGCGTGACTACCCGGCACACTATTCCAAGCACCTGCCCTGGCAGAACGAGATGCGCCGCTTTGACGATTATTTTACTGGCCTTGGCTACATGCTTTCCCGCGGTGAGGAGGAGGCAAAGGTGCTGGTCATTCACCCCATCCAGGCCGCCTATATGGAATATCTCCAGGATAACAGCCAGCCCATCTACGATACGCTGGAAAGAAAGTTCATGGGACTGGTAGAGACCCTGGCTGCCGCCGGTCTGCCCTATCATTTCGGCGAGGAGAGCATGCTGCCCCGCTATGCATCGGTAGAGGGCAGCTCTCTGCGCGTTGGCCTTTGCAGCTACGATTACGTGCTGATCCCGGAAATGGATACCATTGATTCTAACACTGTTGCGCTGCTGAAAAAGTATCTGGCAGCAGGCGGCAAGCTTTGCCTGCACGGCAAGGCGCCCACGCGCATCGATGCCCGCGTCAGCGACCAGCTTGACTGGCTGGTACCCAACATGACCATGGACGAGCTGCTGGCTACCTCGCCCGTTCAGCTTTCCTTTATCGAAAAGAACGGCAGCCGCGTACGCCAGATGGTGCGCAAGACCGAGGCAGGGCGTCTGATCTACATCACCAACACATCCGCCTCCCCCTGCCGCCTGAAGCTGACCAGCCGTGGCACGCAGGGCCTGTGCGAGATTGACCCGATCACGTTTGAAGCACGCCCGCAGGCCGGCTGCGTGACCGAAAACGGCTTTGAGACCGTGCTTGATTTTGCCGACTCGCAGGCTTACGTTTTCATAGAATCCGATAGAAACGATACGGCAGACCCCATCGCGCTTGCTGACAAGCACGTTCAGCTTTCAAATGACTTTACCCTTTGCAAGCGCCCGCGCAATGCCTTAACGATCGACCGCTTCTGCGCTACGCGTGAAAATGAGGAGACGAGAACGGAGCAGCCGATCGAGCAGATCCGTGACGAGCTGCTGAGCGACCGCTATGCCGGCGCGCTGACCATGCGTTGCTGCGTGACAGTAGATGCCCTGCCCGCCAGCCTGACCCTGGCTACCGAGCTACCGGCCGGCCACACCGTTCAAGTAAACGGCCATGCCGTGCAGGTAGAGACCTGCCAGGGCTATGAAAAGGATCTGACGATCGCCAACATTCTGCCCTACGTGGTGGTAGGCGAAAACACCATTACCTACACAATGGATTACCACCAGCGTGACGAGGTCTACTACGCGCTGTACGAGGCCACCACGGAAACGCTGCGCAACTGCCTCTCCTTTGATAGCGAGATCGAATGTCTGTATCTGTTTGGCGACTTTACCGTCAAGACGGATGCCGCCGGATGGGAAGAAGCAAAGCAGCTTAACGGCACCCCACTTGCCTATCGCTACCGCGCCGGCTTTAGCATTGGCGCACCGAAGAGCAGCATTGACCTGCGCCATATCGAGCAGGATGGGTACCCCTTCTTTGCCGGCACCATGGAGGCCGCGACCAGCCTGACCTATCACGCAGGTGACCCGACCATTCTCTGCATTGACGGCCGCTACGCGACCTGCGGCGTTACCGTAAACGGCAAGCCCGTTACAACGCTGCTGTTTGAGCATACGGTAGACCTGGCCGACTATCTGGTAGAGGGTGAAAACACCGTTTGCCTGGCACTAACCAACGCCTGCCGCAACCTGCTTGGCCCGCACCACAACAAGGATGCTGAGCCCTTTGGCGTTTCACCGCGAACCTTTACCTTTGAAAAGCAATGGAAAAACGGCACCTGTGCCGATTTTGAGCCTGACTACTCGTTTGTACGCTTTGGCATCGACCTATAAAAACCGGCCCGGGATGCGGTATCAAGCCGCATCCCGGGCCAACGTTATTTTTTACGTATCAGTTACATTCCGCAACCAGCGGGCCTGCCAGCTCAGCAAGGAAGAAGAGGCGGCCGGCAAGAGTGGGGATATAGGTAGAGGTGATCCAGGGTGTGGTCTCGTGCCGCAGCGTCATCCACAGCGACATGCCCTGCCATTGCATACCGCGGCCAAGCGTACCGTCTGCACCGCCGATGGCGTAATCTGCCTGCAAAAACAGGCCGGGGCCAATGGTATTGGCACGGCAAGGCACCAGGGTGGTGCGGGATTTGAAGCTGGTCAGCGCATTCTGCTCAACCGTCAGCGGGTGAATCTTGGCACCGATGCGATAGGGTGCCTTCTCCCATTCGGCAGCGGTAGCATAATCCGCGGCAAAGGTGGGCTCCCAAAAGGCGATGTGGCACATTCTGCCAATGCCGTAGACCAGCACGAGCTTTGCCCCCTCTGCCTTCAGGGCGGCGATTTTTTCGGGGTAGGTGGGCAGGTTTTCCTTGGTGGCAAAGTTGCGCTGCGAGGGCGGCACGGTCAGCTCACCAAGCGGGTTGAAGAGCGCCTGCTCCATCGCGTACTGGAAGGAGCCGTGATTATCAGAGGGGAGCGTATTGCCCTCTCCGTCTGCCCATTCGTCCATATTAAAAGTATATACGTGGTTGCAGGAGACCTGCCACTCGCGCAGAAAATATACCACCCATTTATACATGCCCATCGGGCCTACCGGCAGGATAAAGGCGATCTTTTCGCCGCGCTCCTTGGCCAGGCGGATCTGCATAGCGATCTCGTGCCCCATGTAGGTCTCAAATTCGCCAAGGCTTTGGCACATAACGGGGGTAAAGCCGGGGTTCCAATGCGCTTGCCGCTCGCAAACCGTGTCTGCCTCACCAATACAGGCGTCAATCTTTTCAAAATCCCAGCCAGCGGGATAAAAGCCCTCTAGGGCACTGCCCTTTACGGTAGAATTGAAGTTCATAGGAAATCTCCTTTTTTCACAGCAATAGTCGGTAATCTCATTTTATCACGCCTTTCTTCGATTTGCAATATACTATGCTATCCTGAAAGGGTAAAATAATATACTTGATTTTTAATTGTCTTTATTGTATACTAAAGTCATGAAGAAGTATTTTGAGCACAAGCTGCAGAATTTGATCAACATCAGCCGCATTGTGGCCATCCATTACTTTGAATTTGATAAGCATTTTTCCACCCCGGGCGAGACGCACCATTTTTGGGAAATGGTGTACGTGGAAAGTGGCAGGCTGCTGTGCACCGCCGATGACCGAAAAATTCCGCTGGGCGAGGGAGAGCTGCTGTTTCATAAGCCAATGGAGTTTCACGCCCTGGCCGCAGAGGGTGAGGCTGCGCCACGGGTATTTATCCTTTGCTTCGGCTGCCGCTCTGAGGCGATGCAGTTCTTCGCCGACAAGCGGCTGAAGCCGGAGCCTGCTCTTTCTAAAATGCTCTATTCCCTGCTTGCAGAGGGAAAAAAGACCTTTCGCATCCCCGTGCTTGACCCTACCGTGAAAAAGATGGAGCAGGTAGAGCGCCCCTCGCTTGGCGGTGAGCAGATGATCAAAAACTACTTAGAGATCTTTTTGATCAGCCTACTGCGCTGGCAGACGGAGACCGAGCATGGCAACGCCATCTTTTTGCGCCAAAGCGAATACGCCAAAAAGCCGATCGGCGACGTGATCAGCGTGCTGCAGGGCGGCCTTTACAAGGCCCTGACCATTGACGATATCTGTAGCGCCACCTCCTATAGCCGCGCCTACCTTTTTCGCATCTTTCGCGCGGCGACCGATCAAACGATCATGGAATATTACACCTCTTTGAAGATCGAGCGTGCCAAGCAGCTGCTGCTGGAAAACGAGCTGACAGTGAAGGAGATCGCCGCACGCCTGGCCTTTAACGAGGCAAACTATTTTTCAAAGACCTTCAAACGGCTAACCGGGCTAACGCCCTCGCAATATCGCAAGCAAGCCTCCCTTATTTAAAAACAGAAAGGAATATGATTTATGAAGATTTTAGCAGTTGGCGCCCATCAGGATGACAATGAATTTGGCTGTGGCGGTCTGGCCGCCCGCATGGTAGCAGCAGGGCACGAGGTGCGCTTTCTCAGCCTTTGCAACGGCTGTGGCGGCCACCACATCATGACCCCCGAGGAGACTACCGCGCGCCGTGGCAGAGAATCTGCCGCCGTTGCCAAGTACCTGGGCATTACCTATGACGTATGGGATATTGATGATTGCACCATCATGCCGGATCTGCCTACCCGTATGCGCCTGATCCGCTATATTCGCACCTACAACCCGGATGTGATCATTGCCCACCGCACGAATGACTACCATGCCGACCACCGTGCCGCCGCGCAGCTGGTGCAGGATGCCGTTTATATTCTTACCGTGCCACACACCTGCCCAGACGTGCCCGCCATGCGCGAAATGCCGATCATTCTGTATTACGAGGATCGCTTTAAGTACCCCCCGTTCACCCCGACCTACGTGATCAGCATTGACGAGGTGATCGAGCGCAAGCTATACGCCTGCCACCTTAACGAAAGCCAGGTTTACGAATGGCTGCCCTATACCTACCTGCAGACGGTGCCTGAGGGCGAGGAGGCACGCTTTGCCTGGCTGAAGGGCGAGGACCCTGCCGGCATGAGTGACGGCGAGATCCTTGCACACAGCCGCGAGGATGGCTATGCCATTCGCTTTGCGCAAACGGCAGCCCGCTTCCGTGCCGAGCTGCTTGCCCGCTATGGCGAAGAAAAGGGTGCCGCCGTTCGCTATGCCGAGGCATTTGAGCTGGGCGAATACGGTCGCCAGCCGAACGAGGCAGAGCAGGCATTCCTTGCCTCTTTGTAAGAAAAAGCAGGCTTACACAAAAGCAACCAACAAAAGGCCCGGCCGTGTGACATGTCACACGGCCGGGCCTTTTTTATTTCTTTTTCTCTTTGGCGCGCTTATCGTTGATCTCCTTCATATGGGAGGCATCGATCAGCTCTACGTTGTTTTCCTTAGCCCATTGCACGCAGCCCTTCAGCACCAGGGGCAGGAATACGCGCGGCACGCCCAAAATGGTCATCAGCGCCTCGTCGGTAAACTTGACCTTATCATCTGCCCGGTCGGCCGCATAGCGTACAGAGGCAAGCGAGGCCTGGCGCACCTGCAGCAGCTCGGCTCTCATTCTGGTCTTTCTGTGGAACCAGAAGTTTTTACTGTCGCGGTAGCCATAGTCTACAGGCATAGACGGAAAATCCTTGGCGCGAACGCCGTTGATAATGGCATCGCTATATTTCTTCTTCATCAGGATCTTATCGATCTTTAAGATGAAATGGGCACCGAATTTGCTGGTAATGCCATTAAAATCGTGATATGGCCCCTCATAGCCGTTCAACTCACCGGGTACGTCACGGTCTGCCCCATCCAGCTCGCGCATCCAGGTGCATTCCATGGCCTGAATGGCATCGCTCATCACCATGGGTCTTGCTTCGCCTGTCTCCTCCTCGATCATGCTCTTTTCTAACCGGAAGCGGCATTTCGGCATCTTTTCCGCGGGGCGGTCACCCGGCCAAGAGAGCTTGACAGCCTCTTTGAAGGTCTTGGGATCATCATCAATAAAATTCAAGGTGCACTTGCCGGTGCGCAGGATGTTCTGCGCGGTGTTCGAGGAATTGCGGCAACACAGCAGCATGGCATAATAATCCTTGCCGGCCACGTAATAGGGCTGTACCAGCGAATAAGGGCCCAGGTTGGTGCTGCCATCCTCACACAGGGTGCTGATCAGCACCGTGGGCATGGGAAAGAACAGCGAGGTCTGATAAAAATTATCAACGATGCGAAGATTTTCAAAGCTACTCATAATAACACTCCTTTTATTTGATAAGCATGATCATACGGATGCGGCAAGCAGCACCATGCTGCCAGACAGGTGATATTCACCCATACCGGCGGGCAGAAAATACTGGTTGCCCTTTTTCACCGGCCAGGTCTCGCCGGCGCAGGTGATCTCGCCCTCCCCCTCTACGCACAAAAGGGCCACGAAGCTATCCGCACCGGCCGTCTCGGCGCGGTCTCCGCTCACCGCCAGGCGGCGCGCGCGGAAGTAGCGGCAATGCACCAGGGTATCCCCATCGTCCTGCCCGTCTTGCGCCTCAAAGCGAATGGTATTAATCTCCTTTTCAGAAAAGGGCTGCACCACGGCCAGCGCGCGATCAACGTGCAGCTCGCGCAGGCTACCGTCGCTCTGCCGGCGATCATAGTCGAAAACACGATAGGTCAGGTCAGAGTTTTGCTGGATCTCGGCCACCACGATGCCGGCGCCGATGGCGTGCACCAGGCCAGAGGGGATAAAGCAAACGTCCCCCGGCTTTACCGGTCTTTTCTCCAGCACCTCCTCGGTGCGCCCATCCAGCACGGCCGCGGCAAAGGCATGCTGGTCTACCCCCGGCTTCAGGCCGGATACTAAGGTAGCGCCCGGCTCGGCCGCCAGCACGTACCACATCTCGGTCTTGCCAACGTCATGCTCCTCGCGTGCGGCATAGTCATCATCCGGGTGTACCTGAACCGATAGCTTATCGCGCGCGTCGATTAGCTTGATCAGCAGCGGGAACACACCGCCGTCATAGGTGGGGGAAACGGCTTGCAGGCCAAGCGCGCCGATCACCTTATCCAACGGCATGCCGGCATAGGGGCCGTTTTCTACCACGCTCATTCCGTCCGCACGGACGGTCAGCTCCCAGGTCTCGCCCAGCCGGTCGATGCCCGGGGCGTTCTTACCAAATTCACGCTTCAGCGTATCGCCACCCCAGATGCGATATTTCGCCTCGTAGGTCAGCTTCATAGGATACAAATGCTTCATTATACAGCTCCTCTCGGCAGACCGGTGCTCAGCTCACCGTGGTGGTCGTGATAGCCACGCAGCAGGATGCGTACCTCGTCCCCCTCATATTCTACCACGGTGACCGAGGCGTTTGCCACAAAGGGTATATCCTTGGCGCCCGCAAGGCCTGCGCCGCGCCAGGCACATTCCAACGTACGAATGGGCGTTGCGTGCGTGCCTACCAGCACGGTTTGCCCCTCGTGGCGCGCGGCCAGGCGCTTGGCGCCGGCGCACACGCGTGCCTGCAGCTCGGCAAAGGATTCACCGGCCGTGCAGCGGGAATGACCAATATCCTGCCGCCAGGTCGCATAGTCCTCGGCAAAGACCACAGCGATCTCGTCAAAGGGTCTGTTTTCCCATCTGCCGGCGAATATCTCACGAAAAGCGGGATCTGGCTGCACGGGAATATGAAATTTATCCGCTATGTGGCAGGCGGTATCGTAGGCACGGCACAGGTCGCTGGCGTAGGCCGCATCAACCTGATAATGTGCGGCGATATAGTCTGCCGTTAATGCCGCCTGGGCGTGCCCCTTTTCTGTCAGGCGGGCGTTGGTGTGCCCGGCAAAGGTGCGGGCCAGGTTTGCCTCGCTTTCCCCATGGCGGACGAAGATCAAGCGTGTCATCTATCGCTCCTCTTTTTCTTGATTTCTATATTCATTATAGCAAAAGCGGGGTGGCGTTGTCAAGTTTTACGGCGGTATTCCTACTTTTCTATACGGATTTTCGCTTTCCTGTTTACTTTTGCCAAAAACTATGCTAAAATAATAGATGTATATTTTGCGTTGTGAGGAACCGCTATGAACAACACCTTGACCGCTACCGGCGATACGCGAGACGGCTTGCTGCCCGCCAAGCGAGATCGCTCGTATCTGATATGGTCCTTTCTCATCCCGTTTACCTTTATGCTGCTGATCTACGCGCTGGACGGGGTGTTCCCTTTTGGCAATAATTCTGTCCTTGTGCTGGATCTGAACGGTCAATATGTCGGCTTTTACGAGGCGCTACGCGCCTTTGTATACGGTGATGGCTCGCTTCTCTACTCCTTTTCCCGCTCCCTTGGGGGCGAGATGATGGGCATTTACGCCTACTACCTGGCCAGCCCGCTTTCCTATATCGTTGCCCTGTTTCCCGAGGCCTATATGACCGAGGCGCTGCTCTTTATCTTTATTCTGAAGGCCGGGCTTTGCGGCCTTACCTTTGGCATCTATATGCACCGGCAGCAGTTCTGCGCGCCGCATGCCTCGATCATGCTCTCTACCCTGTACGCCCTTTCCTCCTTTGCGATCGTAATGCAGCACAACTCGATGTGGATCGACAATCTGATCCTGCTGCCGCTGCTGACACTGGGCATTGAAGCGGTTGTGAAGCACCGCCGCTATCGCCTGTTCGTCTTTTCGCTGGCGCTTTCACTGCTTTCCAACTTCTACATCGGGTTTATGACTTGCATCTATACGCTGCTCTACTTTTTCTACTATTTTTACGCATTTTCAGAGGGCGGAAAGAACGATCCGCTGCACGAAAAGCAGCATTATCTGCGTTCCCTTATACGCATGGCGCTGTATTCCCTGCTGGCTATTGCCATCGCGGCCATCATTCTGCTGACGGTGGTCTACTCTCTTTCCTTTGGCAAGACCACCTTTACCGACCCAAGCTACCTACCCGAGATCACCTTTAACCCGCTGCAGTTCTTTGCCAAGCTGCTACCCGGCGTATACGACACCGTAGAGCCGGAGGGCTTTCCCTTTGTTTACTGCGGTGTGCTGACGCTGCTGCTGGTGCCGCTGTATTTTGCCAACCGCCGCTTGCCGCGCGTTGAGCGTATCGTTTCCGGCATTTTTCTTTCCGTGTTTTATATCTCCATGTCGATCAGCTCGCTGGACATGCTGTGGCACGGCGGCCAAGCTCCCAACTGGCTGAACTACCGCTATAGCTTTTTCCTGTGCTTTATTTTGCTGGTACTGGCGGCGCGCGCCTACGCACGCATAGACGATATCAAGCCACGCACGATCGTTTCCGTGCTGGTGGTGCTGGGCGCCCTGGTCGCCGTAACGCTGGGTGCCGAACTTTCCTTTTTCAAGACTGAGCATGCCGTGTTAGCCTTTGCCATCATGGCCGTGATCACCGCGCTGCTGGTTGGCATTCGCAAGAGCGGCGGCAGGGTGCGGCAATATCTTTCCATGCTGCTGCTTTGCTTGGTGCTGGCCGAATGCCTCTATAACGGCAACGTGATGCTTGCCAAGCTGCACGAGGACGTGGGCGCCACCACCCGTGACGAATACCAGGGCTACCACGAGACCACGGGCAGCTCGATCAACTGGCTAAAGGAGAACGATACCTCCTTTTACCGCACCGAGGTGCTTTACCACCGCGTGACCAACGATGCCATGGAGCTTGGCTATCGCGGCCTGACCAACTCTACCTCTACCTTAAACGCCAAGACCATTCAGTTTTTGTACCGCATGGGTCTGCTTTCTACCTCGCATTGGTCGGAATATTACGGCAGCACCCTGGTGCTGGATTCCCTGCTTGGTATTCGCTACGTGTTAACGGCGCCGGTGCTGGGGCTGAGCGACGTGTATGAGCGCTACCATGAGGATCAGAACAACGCCATCCACCGCAACCCCTACGCCCTGCCGATTGCCTTTGCGGCAAGCGAGGCGGTCAAGGGCTATGATATGAGCCCGCTGATCTCGCCCTTGGCACGGCAAAACGATCTGCTGCGCGCCCTGCTTGGCAAGGCGGAGGAGGCCGACTGCTACCTACCCCTTGAGGCAGAGGTCAGCTATGAAAAGCTGCTTTGCGAGACCGAGGAGCACGGTGGTATTGAATATTTTGCCCTGTATTCCGACGTGTTTTTAGAAAACGAGGAAGGGATCAATAACGGAACCGTCTCTCTTTCCGGCCTGAAGGCACCGGAATCTAAGATCAGCTTTACCACAACCGTGCAGCAGGACGGCCCGCTGTATTTCTATATCGCCACCGACTACCTCAACGAAATGGAGATGTTTGTAGACGATGCCTACTACGGCACCATCTACGGCATCAACGATGATTTTGTGAAGGGGCTTGGCGATTATACGGCAGGCGAGCAGGTCAAGATCACGCTGCGCATGGATGAATGCAGCTTCTTCCTCTACCCCACCGACGCCGTCATTTTTTACCAAGAGGATACCGAGACAGCGACCCGCCTGCTTTCTGCCCTGGGCACGAACGGCATTGCGCTTGACAGCTTTACCGAGGATTCCTTCCTTGGCAGTATCACCACTACCGCCGAGCGGCCTGTGGTGCAGACCACCATTCCCTACGATGCCGGCTGGATCGTAACGGTGGACGGCGTGCGTGTCAATACCTATGAAACGCTGGATGCCCTGCTGGCCTTTGATGCTGCACCGGGCGAGCATACGGTAGAAATGGTCTACCGCCCGACCTGCTATGTGCTGGGCAAGACCATCAGCCTGATCGCGTTGGTGCTGCTTGTTGCCTTGATCGTGATCGAGGAGCTGTGGCGCCGCGGCGTGCTGAAGCCGGCCGAGGGCAGCCTGCCCTATCGCCTGCTGGATCTCTTCTTCTATGCCGGAAGGGTACCGCCCGAGCCGAACTACCTATCAAACGAGGAGATCGAAAGAGCCGAGGCGGCCAGGGCGCCTAAGATTACCGAGAGCGCCGAGGGCGAGGAAGGCGAGACCGCAGAAGCCGAAGCTGAAGATGCGGAAAAAGAAAGCGAGGGCGACGGCCATGCCGGATAAGATTCTTCGCCTTAACCCCGGCGAGCGGCTGGAGCTGAAAAAGCAGCACCCCTGTGGGGGAAAGGAATTTACCGTGCTGCGCGTAGGAAGCGACGTGCGCATTCGCTGTGACACCTGCGGGCGCGACATGGTGCTTGAACGGCTGAAGCTGGAAAAGGCCGTGCGCCGCAAGCTGGAAGAGACACAACAAGAAAAAGAAAGCGAGAGCTAACCATGTTTTATCATATCGCAGGAGCATTGGTCCACAAGGAAGAGAGCTTTGCCGTGATCGATTGTGGCGGTGTGGGCTACCGCCTGACGGTCAGCCTGAACACCGCAGAAGCGCTTGGCTACCCGGATGGAGAAAAGCGCGTAAAGCTATACACCTACCTGCAGGTACGCGAGGACGGCGTAGAGTTATTTGGCTTCTACACCGAGGACGAGCTGGCGGCCTTTCGCCTGCTGATCTCGGTTTCCGGTGTGGGGCCGAAGGCGGCCATGGCCATTCTTTCCCTTCTCACGCCTGAGAAGCTGGCGCTGGCGGTGGCGGCCGAGGATGTCAAGGCCATTTCCCGCGCAAGCGGCGTAGGACCGAAAACGGCAGCGCGCGTGGTGCTGGAGCTGCGCGATAAATTCAAGGGGATCTCGCCGGTCGGAACTGCCGGGGTCAGCAGCCTGAGCACGGCGCCGGCCGCGCCAAGCGGCGGCAAGCTGGGCGAGGC
>JAGASL010000042.1 GCA_017621755.1 Clostridia bacterium | reverse complement strand
GCAGAAAAGCCCCTGCGCACCGCGCTCTTTTATTCCCACCGCCAGGCAGATGCCATCGGCAGGGGGCTTTCCTTTTTCGACCTGTACTTTTTGCCGCTTGACGAATAGGAGGCAGCAAGCAGCCGCCCAAGCGGTGTGTATGCTCCGCCTATCGTGCATGACCACGAGCGGGAAGGCGTTCTTGCTAAGCTGCACCGTGCCTATGAGGCCGGTATTCGCTATGCCCTGTGCGGCAATGCGGGTATGATGGCCGCCCTGCGTGAGATCGGCTTTGCCGTGGTAGGCGACTTCCGCCTGAACGTGACCAACCGCGAAAGCGCCGCCGCCTGGCAGGAGGCAGGGCTTTATTCCTGCATCCTCTCGCCCGAGCTGGCGCTGCCGCAGCTGCGCGATATCGGCTGGGGGAGCACCATTACCTACGGCCGCATTCCGCTGATGCTGACCGAGCGCTGCTTTATGAAGGAGAACGGCGGCTGTGATCGCTGTGGCAAAATTGCGCTGCGTGACCGCCGCATGGCGCAATTTCCCCTGCTGCGCGAATATCCGCACCGCAATCTGATCTGCAATAGCCTGCCCACCTATATGGGGGATAAGCAGGCAGCCCTTACAGGCATCGCCCCAGTGGGTGAGCACTTCATTTTCACCACCGAAACGCCGGGTGAGGCTACCCGTGTGTTGCAAGCATACCGTAGCGGCCGGCCGCTTGCCGGGCAGGTGCGCCGCATTGCGGCCGCCCCAGCGCTAAAGGAGAAAAAGCATGAATAGCTACCGTTTTCAGCTACCCCCGGGGGTAAGCCTTGTTCTTGCCTCGGCCTCGCCGCGGCGGCGCGAGCTGCTGGGCGGCATGGGCCTTGCCTTTTCGGTCTGCCCCTGCGACGTAGATGAGACCGTGCCGGGCGGCATGCACCCGCGCGATGCGGTGGTGCTACTGGCCCAAAGAAAGGCAGAGGCAGTTGCCGCCCGTTACCCGGCGGCGATTATTCTTGCCTCGGACACGCTGGTGGAAATAGACGGCCTGCCGCTTGGCAAGCCGGTAGACGAGGCCGATGCCGTGGCCACGCTGTTGCGTCTTTCGGGGCGCGAGCATCGCGTGCATACCGGCGTGGCGGTCATCTACCGCTCCCACGTGCTGGCCGAAAGAGATACCACCCGTGTGTTTATGCGCCCCTTTGACGAGGGCGAGGCGCGCGCCTACGTGGCCACGGGCGAACCGATGGATAAGGCCGGCGCCTACGGCATTCAAGGCCTTGGCGGCCGCCTGGTTGAATGTACCGAGGGAGCCTACGATACCGTTGTGGGGCTGCCCACCGCGTTGGTAGACGAGCTGCTTTGCCGCCTGATGGAGATAAGCGAATGAAGCGATTGACCAAAAGCGAAAAGAAAGCGCGCATGGCCGCTATTATCGAGCGGCTGAAGGAGCGCTACCCAGAGGCAACCTGTGCCTTGGAATATGAAAACGACCCCTGGCGCCTGCTGATCATGGGGCGGCTTTCAGCGCAATGCACCGATGCGCGCGTCAATATCGCCTGCCGCGACCTGTTTGCCCATTTTCCAACCGCCGAGGCGCTGGCTGAAGCACCGCTTGAGGCGGTAGAGGCAGATATCCGCTCCTGCGGGCTCTATCACGTCAAGGCGCAAAACATCATTGATGCCTCGCGCATGCTGGTAGAGGAATACGAGGGTATCCTGCCCGACAGTATGGAGGAGCTTTTGCGCTTTCCCGGTGTGGGGCGCAAGGTAGCCAACCTGCTGCTGGGGGATATCTATCACCAGCCCGCGGTGGTGACCGACACGCACTGCATCCGCATCTGTGGCCGCCTTGGCATGTACCCCGAGACCGAAAAGAACCCGCCGAAGATCGAAAGGATCTTGGCTGAGATCATCGAGCCGGCCGAGCAATCGGATTTTTGCCACCGCATCGTGCACTTTGGGCGCGAGGTGTGCACGGCGCGCGCGCCGGCCTGTGAGGGCTGCCCGCTTGCCGGGCTTTGCCGCCACGCAGAGGAGGGGTTATGCAAGAAAAGCTGAAGATTGACCGCCCCGTGATCGTAGAAGGGAAGTATGATAAGATCACCCTCTCGGCCGTGCTGGATGCCAACATCATTCCCACCGGCGGCTTCTCGATTTTTAATCAGAAAGAAAAAATGGCGCTCATTCGTCGCTTGGGCGAGGAGCGCGGCGTGATCGTGCTGACGGATAGCGACGGCGCCGGCAAGCTGATCCGCGCCCATCTTTCCTCAGCCCTGCCAAAGGAAAAGATCATTCATCTGTATACCCCGGCCATTGCAGGTAAGGAGAGCCGAAAAAAGGCTCCCTCTAAGGAAGGGCTGTTGGGCGTAGAGGGCATGGCGGCCGACCGCCTGCGTGAGATCTTTGCCCCCTTTGCCGTGGGCAGCGAGAAGCAAAGGCCGCGTGGCCGCGCGGTAGAAAAGCGGGATTTTTATGCCGACGGTCTTTCTGGCGGCGCTGGCGCCGCCGAGAAGCGAGAGGCGTTGGCCGCGCATTTTTCACTGCCGCGAGGCATGTCGGCCAACGCGCTGCTGGAGGCGATCAACCTGCTTTACGATTACGAGGCGTACAAGGAAGCGCTGCGTGCGCTATCATGATAACAACAAAAAGGGAGAAACGGTATGGAATTTTTACATTGGTTAGCCGGCATCCGCAACCCGGTGCTGGATGCGTTTTTCGGTGCTATTACGCACTTAGGCAGCGAGATAGGGCTGATCGCCGTCGGCCTGCTCTTTTTCTGGTGCGTTGGCAAAAAGCAGGGCTACTATATCCTGTTCGTTGGCTTTACCGGCACCATCTTTAACCAGTTTTTTAAGCTGCT
Source organism: Clostridia bacterium (assembly GCA_017621755.1). GTDB lineage: Bacteria > Bacillota > Clostridia > Oscillospirales > CAG-272 > UBA1740. The sequence continues at coordinate 17,977 of JAGASL010000042.1, read as the reverse complement.
ATTCCGCGTAGATCGCCCCTGGGTGCTTGACCCGACCTTTCAGCCGGTAGAATCAGCCGTGCCGGATGCCACAGGCTTTTCCTTTCCCAGCGGCCATACGCAGGCCTCGGTGGGCCTGTTTGGCGCCATGGCCATGCTGCTGCGCCGCCGCTGGATGCGGATCGTCTGCTTTGCGGTGATGATCCTTGTGCCCTTTTCGCGCATGTACCTGGGCGTGCACACCCCGGCCGACGTATTTTTTTCCTTCGGCCTGGCCATTTTGCTGGTGCTTGCCTTCCATTACGTGATGGATATTGCCTGGGGCAACCATAAGCGCATGGCCGCCGTGCTGGGCGTTACCATTGCGCTGGCCGTTGCCTACCTGCTTTACGTGCTGCTCTTCCCGTTCCCCGCAGATATGGATCCTGTCAACCTTGCCTCCGGTCGCAAAAACGCCTTTACGCTGCTTGGCTCGCTTCTCGGCATTGCCCTGGTCTATTTTGTAGACGAGCGCTACCTGCACTTTGACGTGCGTGGGCCGCTGCCCGGGCAGATCATCAAGCTGGTGCTGGGGGCCGCCATTGCCATTGGCATCAAGTCGCTCTTGAAGGCACCGCTGACCGCCCTGGTCGGCGCCGACCTGCAAAACACCCTGCGCTACTTCATTTTGGTGGTGTTTGCCGGCATCGTTTGGCCGCTCACCTTCCCGCTCTTTCGCAAGATCGGCGCGAAGAAAATCGAGCAATAAGCAACAAAAACACCCTCAACAGATTAAAGGGTGATGTTCTTAGCGGAGAATTTGAAAATACCGCTAAGTGCGAGCAACGCATTTGTCAGGACAAATGCAGTGTGGGCTAAGCCTAAACCCTTATAACAAGCAGAAAGAGATAACAAATCGGTTATTGGCCGAAATGTTATCTCTTTTTCTGATAGTGAAGTTTTCGCTTTCGCGAAAGTGAAGTTGCTACGCAGTGAAGTTTGTGCTACGCACAAGTGAAGTTAAGTTTGCCCATCACTTCGCCGTTAGGCGAAACTTCACTATCCGCAGGATAACTTCACTTACGAAGTAAACTTCACTTGCCCCTCGGGGCAAACTTAGTTTTAGCGTGTTATCCTGAACGGATAACACGCTAACTGTTGAGGGCTTTTTTTATGCGATCCCGCAGGCCTTTAATACGGTCTTATAAAGCGTCAGCTCATAATCAGGCGTGCAGGGGTTGGCTCTTTCACCGCGCGCCATGGCGGCAAAGGCCTCCATCATGGCATCGTAGCGGCCGTTGCCGTTGCTTCTGTCATGCTTGCCGTCGGTATTCCAATCTGAAACGGTGTAGGTGGTACGGTCGGTATACAGCAGGGGGCCATCATAATATTCAAAGGGCTTGAGCTCGATCGTCTTTTTCGAGCCGGCCACCACCAGCTGGCGGCGGCGGAAGCCACCGATTTCTACCGCGCTGGTCTTGGCAAAGGAAACGCCGTTTTCATACTCAAAGATCGCCATGCCAAAATCCTGGCCGCTCACCCCGTCAAGGCCAGAGCACTTGTTCAGTGGAATGATACGGTCGGGCATGCCCTTGATCTGCAAAATCAGGTCTACCAGGTGGCAGCCAAGAAAGAACATCATGCCGCCCGGCAGGGCAGAGAGCCACTGCCGCACACCCGGCTGGTGGATGCAGTTCATCTGCGCCTCTACGCTGATGATCTCGCCTAATTCGCCGGCGCGTATCCGTTCCATCAGGTCAATCACAAAGGGGTTGTAGCGGTACATGTAGCCCAAGTGCAGCACGGTGCCGCTTTTTTTGACCGTTTCGATCAGCTCTTCAAAATCGCCAAGCTCACGGCCGCCGGGCTTTTCCATATGAATGTGCTTGCCGGCCTTAGCAGCCATCAGCGCGTATTTGGAAAGATAGATCTCATCCGTCTCTACCGTTACGGCCTCAATGCTCTTGTCGGCAAGGATCTCTTCTACTGTCATTTCAGAAAGACCCTCAAAGCAGGTTAGCTTGCCAGGCAGACGCTCGCGCTCGTTTTCTGGCAGGGCGTAGCCTACCACCTCAAACAGGTCGCCATGGGCACGCAGGGTGTTCATCACATCCGGCCCGTGGCTGTTTTCATTGACACCGATCTGGGCAATTCTGATCTTTTTCATTTATCATTATTCTCCTTTTTGCGGCAGCGGAATAATAGGCGGCGGAACAGGATCACGTTCATGACAAGGAAGAAGGCGACAAAGATGCCAAGCGTGAGGTAGGGCTGCTGCGGGGCAAGCGTAGCCAGAAGCAGCATGGGAAAGCCGAATACAATGGCAGGGAAGTTCTGATAGACCAGGTTGTCTGCCGCCGGGGTCTCGAAATTTCCATCCACCTCGCGCAGTAGAATAATGCCCGTGCTGGCCGTGCCGGTCAGCATGCCGTACATGGCCAAAAACTGCTCCTCGGGGTATTCCTTGAACAGCGTGCGTGCCACGATGCGGTTGTAGACGTAGGTAACTACCAAACCAACCACGCCCAAGATCAGCATAATGCCCCAGTAGCGCTCCAGCACGTCTAAGCGGATGGCAGCAATGCCGGCCACCACCATAATATCAAAAAAGAAGTTGCTGGTGCGCGTGAGCAAAAAGTTGTTGGTGTAGTCCTTTTTTACCAGCTTGGCCTTTTTCAGTAGCTTGATAAAGAGCTTGACCAAGGTGGCCGCCAGCACGCCAAGCAGGAAGTTAAAGCCGTAGATGGTAGATTTCATGCCGGGCAGCAGATTGCCAAGCAGCACCATAAAGAGGTAGGCGATGACGTAGGTCACGGCGATCAGCGCGACCTGAATGGTCAGCTTATCCACGCTTTCCTGCATGGGGATCTCGTTTTCTGCCTGCACGTCCTCAACCGTAAAGGTCTCTTGCTTTTTCTCGGCAGGCAGCTTGCCGCGCCGCTTCATGATATTGAGGTGAATAACGCCACCAAAGCTGGCGCTTAGGAAGCCGAGCGCCGCGATCGTTAAGCCAAAGCTGCGGCCGCCGATAAAGCCGAAATCGTTTTCGTAGATATTGCCGTAGTTCAGCGCTTGCCCGGTGCCCTGGCCATAGCCAAAGGGCAGCAGCACGCCGGCCGCGGCAAAGAAATCCTTGACCACCAGGGCAGCCACAATGGTGATCACCAGGCCAAAGATGCCCTGCAGCAGATAGGTGGCTACGGTTGTCACGCCGGTATTAAAGATCTCCTCGGCACGCTTGCCGGTCATCTTGTTATTCGAGCTCTTCAGCGTAGAGGCGATAAAGCCCAGCGCCAAGGCGTGGTAGGTGATGATCTCCAGGCTGGTGGTGGGATCTTCTCCAAAAAAACGAGCCTCAAAAAAGCTATAGCCGGCAATGGCCTTGAAGATGGCCTCTACGATCAGAATGATCGCGCCGCCAAGCACCGAGGTTGGGATCAGAGAGTTTCTTAAAAATGGGATCCCCTTTTTCAATATATTGCCTGCCAGCAGGCTGCCAAACAGCACAGCGAAGAGAAGTAATGTTCCCCAAATACTAAAGTCCCAAAAATTGACCATCACAGTCTCCTTTCATCACGTTGCGATAGCGGTAGTAGAAATTCACGTATTTCAGCGCATTAAAGCACTTGTCCCCCTTCAGCTGGTAGATCCGCTTGTCATGGTAGATATTCAGCTTGTTCTTGCCAAGCACTGCCGCAGCAGTGATCTCGTCAAAGGAAAAGCTCTGTTCATCTACCGTGATGCGGTCGCCATACAGGGCTACCGCCGTTTTCTTTTTCAGCAGCTGCTTCTTTTTATACACGATCACCTCAGAAAGCGAGGCGTTGTCGGTAAATGCCGGGCTTTCGGTATAATCGGTTGGGCTCAAATGGTTAACAAGCGCGCATTGCCCCTCATACCAGTCAGCCATGAAGCGGTAGGGGAACTCGCCGTCTACCCCCTGCAGCTCGGTGGTAGGCAGATAGCGTACCGCCCGCCCGCAGGTCTGGCAGGTAACGGTGTCACGGTGGCTTTTTAGCTCTGTCAGACCGCAGAAGGGGCAGGTGTACAAGGCCCGCTCTATGTATTCGGCCCGCTTTTTGTGGAAAAAGAGGCGGTCTGCCCGTGCCTCGTTGACGGTAAGCCCCTCGCAGATCGTGCGGTAGAGCTCGTCATCCGACATGGCGCGGTATTCCTCCGGCTCTATGACGCGGTGCACGTAGCAATCCATGCGGCCGCGGCGCACCACGTCGCTCCAGCGTGGGTGCACGCCGTAGCCGCCCTCGATATGGTAAAGGACGATCGGCAGCCCCAGCTTGCGTGCTAGGGGGGCAACAGCCGGGTTGATAAACACGTTTTTACCGCTGTAGGTACGATTGCCCTCCGGCGCCATGGCAATGGTGCCGCCCTCGCGGGCCACGCGCAGGCAGGTCATCACGGCAGAAACATCGGTCGTTTGCTTCTTGATCGGAATGGGCGCTACCAGATAGCGGATCAGGGAAGAGAGCCAGCCCTTGGAGAACAGATCCTCTGAGGCTACGTAATACACCGGCCCACGAAAGGCCATGCCGGCAAAGAACTGGTCAAAGGCGGTCTGGTGATTAAATAAGATCAGGTAGGGGCGATCGCCCTGCTCCTTGAATGTTTGAATATGAATACCGTATTTCAGGCGCGAGTACGGATAGATCAAGCACCACGCAATATTGCGCACCACGCGGTGGCGGAGCTTCATCCACTTCTTCTTTTTGCTTGGCATGCGTATGCCTCCCACTAGAATTGTTACACCTACTATAATAACATATTATACCATAAAAGTAGGCTTTCGTCAAGCCTTGTCCTGTGTTCTTATCGCGCAAGATCGGTGAAAAAACGGAGCCCCCTGGCAGAAAAGGTATCTGCCGGGGGGCTTATTCGGTATCGTCATCCTCAAAGGAATATTCGTTTAACGCAGGAAAATCAAGAAATTCTGCAAGCGTCATATTAAAGGCATGCGCGATTTTGTGAAGGCTTTTTACGCCGGGATTCTTCGTTAATCCACGAACGATGTTGTCTAACGTTGATTGCTTCACGTCACTCATGGTTGCCAGCTTGTTAATGGCAAAACCGCGTTTTGCGCAAAGGTCGCGAATCCTTTTTATATACAGATCGTTGTAGTTCATACGGCACCCTGTTCTATGATAGCTACCCAATTATGGGTTAATATAATTCATATAGCAAACGGCGTTTTTTATCCTTCTTCGTTTGCAAAAAGATCGTCTTCAACGTTTTCTTCTTCAAGCATCTCTTTTGATTCCTCAGCCATTTCCTCGTCGGGAACATCCTCACCGTCACCGAAGTCTAAAAAATACCCGTTGATGGTAACAAGCATGCCTGTTTGATCTACTGCCAGGGCATTGTACAGCTTTTCGGAAACGGTATAGTCCTTTTCTTCCCCCTCGTCGGTCAAAAAGGTAACGCCAAAGCGCACGGTGTGGCGGCCATACAGCTCCTTGCGCAGCACACGGGCGCCAATTGCCACCGGCTCTGCTTCTGCCGCTTCTTCAACGGCGTTGTCAATCTCGGCCGCTGCTTGCTCTCTTTTTTGCTTTTCATATTTGCTTTCCCGGATGATGAGATACGCAAAGAATATCAAAACGGCGGGAATGGCAATACAACAAAATATGATCTCCGGCTTCATACGGCTTCTCCTTTTGCAAATGGTTACTCTTTCGTTGCCTCGTACAGCCCGGCGTAGCGACCGCCCAGCGCCATCAGCTGCTCGTGCGTGCCGCGCTCGGCAATGCCCTCGTGATCGATAAACAGGATCTCGTCTGCCCGGCGCACGGTGGAAAGGCGGTGCGCCACCACAATGGTGGTGCGCCCCACGCTCAGCGCACTCAGGCTTTCCTGGATCATGCGCTCGGTCACGTTATCCAGGGCCGAGGTTGCCTCGTCTAAGATCAGAATGGGCGGGTTTTTGAGGAACGCGCGCGCAATCGACACGCGCTGCTTCTGCCCACCCGAGAGCTTAACGCCGCGCTCGCCTACGATGGTATCGTAGCCGTTCGGCATGGTTTCAATATATTCGTGAATGTTGGCCGCCTGCGCCGCCGCATAGACCTCCTCGCGCGTGGCACTGGGGCGTGCATAGGCAATGTTGTCATAGATCGAGGCGTTAAACAGGAACAGATCCTGCGCTACCATGCCAATGCCCTCGCGTAGCGAGCGGCGTGTAAGCGAGCGCACGTCATGCCCGTCTACCGTGATGCTACCGGCCGAGACCTCGTAAAAACGGGGAATCAGATGGCAGATGGTGGTCTTGCCACCGCCCGAGGGGCCAACCAGCGCCAGCGTTTTGCCGGCCGGCACGGTAAAGGAGATGTGGTGCAGAACGTTCTTTTCCCCCTCTCCATAGGAAAAGGAAACGTCAGAAAAGGCGATTTCGCCGCGTATGTTGGTCAGCTCCTTGGCGTCATCGGCATCCTCCTCCGGCTCGGCATCCATTACCTCGCAAAAGCGGCTGAAGCCGCTCATGCCGTTCTGGTACTGCTCAACAAAGCTGATCAGCTTGCGGATCGGCTGTAAAAAGACGTTTACATACAGGATAAAGGTCACCAGCTCCGGATAGTCAAAGCCGGTATCGCTGCCGCCGTAAAAGATAACGAACAGGCCGCCCGCGATCAGCACCACCAGCTGCAAAATGTCTGAGGTGAGGGCTGAGCTGGCCATAAACGAGCCCATGACCTTTACCGAGCGGCGGCGGGATTCTACAAAGCGCGCATTGTCAGCGGTAAAGCGCTGCTCCTCGCCCGCGGCGGCGTTATACGCCTTGCTGACACGAATGCCGGAGATGCTGTTTTCTAACCCCGCGTTGATCTCGCCCATCTCGATCTTCGATTGGCGAAAGGCATCGTTCATCTCACCGCGCTTGCGCAGGGTGATCAGCACCAAAATCGGCACCATGCAAAAGACGATCAGCGTCAGCCACGGGTTGATGCCCACCATCAGAATAAACGAGCCGACCAGCAGAATGGCCGAGATCAGCAGATCCTCAGGGCCGTGGTGCGCCAGCTCGGAAACGTCGAACAGGTCGCCCGTCAGACGTGACATCAGCGAGCCGGTCTTGTTGTTATCAAAATAAGTAAAGGGCAGCTTTTCTAAGTGCGCAAACATATCCCGCCGCATATCGGCCTGCATGCGCACGCCCATCACGTGCCCCCAGTAGCCGGTAAAATAGGTCAGGCCGTATTTGATCAGATAGACCGCGATCAGCAGAACGGAGCAGGCTAAGATCATTTTCCATTCGCCGCCCGGAATATAGCTGGAAAGAATGGCGCGCGTGACGTTGGGGTAAAACAGCTCGCACGCCGCCAGCACCATCGCCGCGGCCAGATCTAAGAGAAATAGTGTTTTATGCGGCTTGAAATATGAAACGAACCGCGAAAATTGGCTTGGCTTTTTCTTGTTCATGGTGTTCCTTTCTGCCCGCCATCCAGGCGGCCAAACAGCTGCAAAAGCAGCGTGATCTCTGCGGCGGCGGGCGGTCTTTTTGCCCGGTGCGCCAGCTCGCGCGCGCGGTTTTGCGCCGCCTCACGTGAAAGAAAAAAGAAGGAGGTGAGCAGCTCCTCGCTGACCTCGCAGCCCTCGCGGTGTGCCAGATAGCGCACGGCCGCGGCCGGCGCGAGTAGGGAAGCGGCAAAGGCGTTTGCCTCGCGCTCCTCGATTGCGGCATCCTCACCGCCGGCGTGGCCAAGCAGAATATGCCCGATTTCGTGCGCCAGCGTAAAGGCACGCCGCCGCTCGCTTTCCACGCGCTCGTCATACAGCACCAGGTAGATGCCGTTGTGCCGCACGCTCAGCCCATCGGCTCCGCTGTGCGGAAAGAGAGAGGCGCGGCTTGCCCCGGTGCTTTTGCAAAAGCCGGCGTAGCTATCAAATTGTACGGTCACCGGCAGCCGAAAGCGGTCGATCTGCGGCCGTCCCAGGTCAAAAATGCTGGCAAAGCCCTGCCGGCAGAGCAGGTCTACCGCGCACAGCTCGCTTTGCCGGATGGCGGCGCGCCTCACTTGCCCTTGCCTGCGCGAGAGGCCAGGTACAGGTCAATGGTGTTGCGAATGGTCTCGGTCAGCGCCGCGCGCTCCCTATCGGGAAGCCCGTCTGTAGCGCGAAACAGGGTCAGCAGCTCATGCTCCTCGGCCGTCAGGCGTACGCCGTCACGCTCGCCCTCCTCTGTCTGCAGCAGGTCGCGTACCGAAACGCCAAACAGGCCGGCCAGCTCCGGCAGCATTTTCATATACGAGGAGGAGCGGCCGCGCCGCCAGTTGTTTACTGTCTTAGGTGGTAAATTGGCAGCTCGCTCAAAGGCGGCATCGCTGCCGTATCGCATCTCGATCAGCGAGAAGATGATCTCCCCCGTCTGTGCTACGTGCTCTTGTCCCATGGTTTCCTCCTAAAAAATTCGCATAAATTGCGAAAAAGCATTGACTTCGTAATAAATACGATGTATAATATTAGCAGCCCCGATCCTAATCAAGAAAGAGGATGCCGTGCTCCACTCGCCGTTGAGCATCTGATTTCATTATAACACCGTTTTTCGTAAAATTCAAGAATTTTCGTGCTTTTTTTGAAAAAAGAGAGGAAAAAATGAAAGAAAAGACAGAAAAAACCGCCTGCGTGCAAAAAACGCGAGAGCAGCTTTCGCAATATAAACGATTGGTGCGAGAGATACGGGATGACCGGTTGCGCCTGGCGCAGCTTCACGCCCAGCTGGAGCGAGAGGGAAGCGGCGCCGGGCTGCCCGACCTGTTTGGCTTCACGTGCGAGGATTTGGTGGCCTACCGCCGCTATATTGACGAGAACCTGGCGCGCTGCCTGACCCTGGTAGTCACGCTGCAGGGCTACCTAAACGCCATAGAGGATAGCGAAACGCGCCGCCTGTTCATCTGGCGGTATATCTACGGCTACAGCTGGCAAAGGGTGGCCTTTGCCATGGGCTGGCATGATGAGTCGCTGCCGCGCAAAAAGCACGATCGCTACCTGGTGCGCCATCCGCTGTTGCTTACGCCTCAGGCAGATTCCCGTGCGGCAGCGCAGATTCCCGATATTGATGCGGCGTTACGCCGTGAAGCTCTCGAAAACGGGCGATGAAGTAAGAGGTGGTGGAAAAGCCTACCTCCTCGGCAATCTCAGTCACGCTTTTGCTTGTAGTCAGCAGCAGGCGCTCTGCCTCCCGCAGGCGCACCGCGCATACGTAGGCTGAAAAGCCGATGCGCATGGCCCGCTTGAAGCAGCGCGAGAAATAGGTACGGCTAACGCCGCAGGCGGCCGCCGTTTCCTCCTCTGTCAGGTCGCTGTAATGCTCGCGCACGTAGGCCACGGCGTGGCCGATCAGGCTTCCCTGACCGCTGCGCATGCTTTCTGCCAGTGGCAGGTTATCCTCCTGCCAGCGGCGCAGGATGTATAAAAAGATGTGGGTGATGTCGGCGCGAAGGCTCAGCTCGTAGCCAAAGCGCTCGTCCTCCCATTCCTCCATCAGGTGGGCAAAGCGCTGCGGTAGGTCGCTTTTCTTCAGCTCTGCCGCGCGAAAGATGCATTGCTTATCCGGCATATTTTCGGTCAGCAGCAGCGCATACCCGTGAGCAGGAGAGGCTTGCTCGCCTGTCAGCAGCACCTTTGGCAGAAATTTGATCACCAGATACGTTGCTTGGCCGCTGTGCCAAAGCACGTCGTGTGCTTCGCCCGGGTGTATGAGCACCAAATCTCCCTCGGAAAGCAGGCAGGAATAGCTACCGGTGCTGACCATGGCCGTGCCGGCAATGCCAAACAGCAGCTCGGTGTAATCGTGGTAATGCATGCTCAGCGCACGAACGTGCGGCTTCAGCACCATGCGTATGCATTGAATAGGCAGGGTGATCCCATTGCGCTTGGCAAGCCCTTCGTCGTAGGCCATATATCCTCCATGACACAAAATTGATATTTTTTGGCAAAAATATTATAGCAGAAAATAAAGCGTTATGCTATACTTTTTGCAAAGAAAATCAAATTTTTCCAAAAGGAGAGCCTTATGAGTAAGAAGCTAAAGATCGCCGTTATCGGTTGCGGCGGTATTGCACGTGGGTGTCATCTGCCTGGCTACGCGAGAATGGATCATGTTGAGCTGGTAGCCCTGTGTGATATTATTCCCGAGCGCGCAAAGGAGCTGGCGGAAAAATATCATGTTCCGGCCACCTATACCGATTATCACGATGTATTCAACATCCCCGGCCTGGATGCCGTGGATATCTGTACCCCCAATTATCTGCATTCGATCATCGCGGTAGAGGCGATGGAGCGTGGTCTGCACGTATTCTGTGAAAAGCCGGATGCGGTCAGCGTTGCCGAATGCGAGCGCATGAAGGCCACAGCAGAAAAGACCGGCAAGACCCTGATGGTCATGCGCAACAACCGCTATCGCGATACAGCCGCCTATCTCAAGAAATATATAGCCGATGGCAAAATGGGTGACGTGTACGCCGCACGCTGTGGTTGGATCCGCCGTCGCGGCATTCCCGGCCGGGGTGGTTGGTTCACCACCAAGGCGCAATCGGGCGGCGGGCCGCTGATCGACCTTGGCGTGCATATGATCGACTTGACGATGTGGCTGATGGGCAATCCGCGCCCGGTAGCCGTCAGCGGCTGTGTTTACAACAAGTTCGCCACCTCTGAGGAGGTATATGATTCCGCCTCCGCTTCCCACGGTGATCGCGTGAAGGGCGGAACCTTTGACGTAGAGGATCTGGCGATGGGCTTTATCCGCTTTGATAACGGAGCCTGTCTGCAGATCGAGTTCTCTTGGGCCTCGAACATCGCGCATGAGAATCAGTTCCTTGAGCTGCGCGGCAGTAAGTCCGGCTGCGCCTGGAGCGCACAGGAAAACCGCCTGCGTCTCTTCACCGAGGAGTATGGGAAGACGGTGGATATCACCCCGGCGACTGACGATACGCGCTGTACGCCGATCCATGAAGCAAATCTGCGCCACTTTGCCGATGTTCTTCTGAACGGTGCAGAGCCGATGTTTGTACCGCAGCAGGGGCTGGATATGATTAAAATTTTGGAAGCGATGTACCGCTCTGCCGAGAGCGGACAGGAAATTCGCCTGTAAGGAGGGCTACTATGATTCGCGTATTGATTTGGAATGAGTACCAGCATGAAAAGACCGATGAGCGCGTGCGCGCCGTTTATCCGGATGGCATTCACAAGGCCCTGGCCGATTTCCTTGGCGATGAGGAGATCGTGGTCAGCACCGCCACGCTGGATGATCCGAATTGTGGCATCACGGCCGAGCGGCTGGCAGAGACCGACGTGCTGATCTGGTGGGGCCATATGGCACACCAAAAGGTACCGGACGAGGTTGCCTTCCTCGTGCGGGATGCCGTGCTTTCCGGTATGGGTGCCGTGTTCCTGCACTCGGCGCACCATTCCAAGCCCTTCCGGTATCTGATGGGCACCTCCTGCAATCTCACCTGGCGTGAGACAGGCGACAGCGAGCTGCTGTGGGTCATTGAGCCGAGCCATCCGATCGTTGCCGGCATTGATCGCGTTATCAAGCTGGAGGCCGAGGAGACATACGGCGAGCCCTTTGTCATTCCCACGCCGGATAAGCTGCTCTTTATCGGCCGCTTCTCGGGCGGCGAGGTGCTGCGCGCCGGCTGCCTGTACGAGCGTGGCAATGGTAAGATCTTCTATTTCCAGCCCGGCCACGAGACCTTCCCGACCTATTACAACAAGGACGTGCAAACGGTCATTCGCAACGCCGTGCGCTTTGTTGCGCCCACCTATCGGCAGATGACCGGCTGCCCGCACGTGCGCTTTATCACCGACGAGGAGCCTTACGTTTTGTAATCAAAGGGCGGTGCCTGCAGGCACCGCCTTTTTTTGTAGAAATAGCAAAAGGAAGGAAGCAGTAAGAAATGCCAATGTTGTTTTATAAAAAGTAAAAAATGCCTATTGTCAATCTTATCTATATATGGTAAAATAAAAGTGGGATGGCTTTTGTCATAATGCACAAAAAAGGTAGAAGATTTTCGTGAAAACTGCGCATTGACTTTCTTGTGCCATATATGATAAAATGTACCTATATTTTTTAGAGGAGAATCAACCTATGGAACGAACGAACAAGATGTGGCTGCGCGTGCTTGGCCTGGTGCTGGCGCTTTGCATGCTGCTGCCGCTGGCGGCCTGCAATCAGACACCCGATACCCCTGCTCACACGCACGCGGGTGGCACGGCCACCTGTACGCAGAAGGCCGTGTGTGACGAATGTGGCGAAAGCTATGGCTCGCTTGCTGCCCATCAGTATGAAAACGGTACCTGCTCTGTTTGCGGTGCAGATGAAAATACGCCGCCCGAGCCCGGCCCCGGTGGCGAGGATCCTGCCCCCGGCCCCGGCACGGATGACCCCCAGCCTACTGTGTACCCCAACGGCGGCGAGATCAAGAGTGCCGGCGCTACGATCGCATCCGATAGCGCCATCCTGACCCCCACCGTTTATGACGAGACAGGTGCTGACGAGGTCAATGCCAATCAGTTCTTCCGCAGCGCCGTGAAGGAAAAGGGCAAGGTGATCCGCATCGTTGACGGCAAGCCTGTTACGATCGGCAATTCTGCCGGCCAGACCTATGACGGTAAGGGCGCCATCCTGGTCGCGCCGAACGGCCTGCTGATCAAGGATAGCTATGAGATCACGCTGACCAACCTGGTCATCGTAGGCGCTGTTACGCTTGAAAATTCTAACACCGTTCGTTTTGAAAACGTAGAGATCGTCAGCACCGAAACGGCGCTGACCGCCGATGCCGCTTCCGCTAACCTGGTGGTTGACGGCTGCCGCCTGACGGGTAAGACCGCCCTGGCGCTGGCAGGTGACGGCGCAACCGTGCTGAACTCCTACATCGCCTTTACCGAGACCGGCATTGCCGATACGGCAAAGAGTGATACCACCGTGCAGAACTGCATTCTGGAGGGAAGCGGTACGGGTATTGCTACCACCGCCACCCTGGCCACCGTTCGCTACTGCACGTTGAAGATGGGCGAGCAGGATACCGGTATTCTGCTTGGTCAGAATACGTTCAACACCCTGGTTGCCCAGAACGAGGTCACCGGTGCCCAGCGCTCGATCGCGATCAACGGTGTCACCAATACCTCGCTGGTGCTGAACTCGGTCATTTCGATCGAGGCTGAAAACAGCAAGAACCTGTATATCATTGATAACGCCATGGGCGGCCGCCTGACGGCAAACAACAACAATTACTTTATTGCCGATGGTAATACCTACCCGGATGACGAGTATGATCACGAGACCGTGCAGAGCGGTAACCAGAACCACAATGGTGACAGCCTGATGGACGTGGATGCCCGCCTGGAGGTAGGCGCTGACGATCGCCTGCTGCCGCACGTAGATAAGGATCAATTCGTGGGGATGGAGCGTTATTCCCGCGTGAAGGACGTGCTGGCCGAGGAGGAGCTGGCCCTGGTGCAGTACATTACCGAAAAGTCCAAGACGGACGAGATCGTGATCGTGCAGCCCGGTGCCTACATTGGTGATTCGACCCTGAACTTCCAGCTGGCAAACGCGCATACCACCATTTACGCCTACGGCGTATACATGGAGCGTCAAGAGGGCCTTGGTCAGATGGGCAACTATTATCAGACTGAGGATATTACCCTCAAGGGTCTGACCATGGGCTACAAGCAGCAGACCTGTGGCCAGGTCTACGTGCTGGAAAAGCTGGGCAACAAGCAGGTGCGCGTGGTAACCGGCGCCGGCATGATGAACGAGTTTGGCAATACCAATGCCAAGTACTATGACGTAACCGGCATGGGCGCCCAGAGAATGGGTACCTTCTACGCCTACTGCGATACCAGCTTCCGTTCCATCACCAAGGATAATAGCACCGCTGTGCCTACCATGATCATGACGTTGAGCGAGTCAGTATACAACATGCTGGCCGTGGGTGACATTCTCACCTGTCGTGCGAACAATGGTACCACCAGCGTTTCCTGCTCGCAGGTGACCGATATTGCCTTTAAGGACGTGACCCTGTATGGTAGCGCAGCCGGCCTTGCCTTCTATGAAAACGAGGCCTATACCGGTATTCAGTACTACCGCGTAGCCGATACCACGCAAAACGGCTTTATCATTGATGAAGAGACCTATAACGCTTACCTGGCTCTCGAGGACCAGTATGGTATTGACCTGGAGATCGAGATCGACGAGCTTGGTCGCTTCCGCGGCTCGCCGGCGCACATCGGCTCGATCGATGCGACCCACGTTGTTGCCTGTGCTCAGGGCTCGCAGGCTACCTCCTGCCTCTTTGAGAATATGTGTGATGATGCTACCAACCAGCATGCGCACCACTCTCGCCTGGCCGACGTGCGCGATCAGGGCAACGGCAAGACCCTCTTGATCTATAAGCCAAACCTGTCGCAACGCTCCTCGGAATCGGGCAGCCGCTCCCCGGGTGGCATGGCCAAGAACTTTAAGGTGGGCGACCGTGTATACGTCTACACCTCCAAGGGTCAGCTGGTCTGCGATACCCCCGCGCTTTCTGTCACCTCTAAGCTGAGCGAAACAGAGCCGAACAGCCTGTTGCCAGGATCCAAGATCCAGCTCTATAGCGTAACGGTGCCTACCGAAAGCGTGAATTTTGAGGCACTGAAGGGTTATGACCTTTCTGATGACCATTGGGAGTCTAAAAACAAGGTGCTTGTTGATAACATGGACATGGCCTCCAACTACTTCAACTTTGATAACAGCAAGTTCCAGAACATCCGTTCCCGTGGCCTCTTGATCAAGGCCTCGAACGGTACTATTACCAACTGTACCTTCCGCAACATCGGTATGTCCTGTGGCGCTATCCTGTATGAGATCTACTGGGGTGAATCCGGCGTTACCGAGGATCTGCTCGTTGACCGCAACCTCTTCGACCATACTGGCTACTTTAAGAACCAGGATCTGTACGCTACCATCTCCATCACCGGCCTTGGCTCCAGCGTGGACGAGGACTTCCTACTCTATAAGGATATCATCATCTCCAACAACGTGATGAGAAACCGTACTACCGATTACGCCGTATACGTTAACTCGGCCAAGAACGTTAAGATCCTGAACAACGATTTCGGCCCGTTTGTCGGCAATGATTTCGGTATTAAGCCGGAGGAGCCGGAAAGTGAGAACAATCCCAAGCCGGCTATCCATATCTTCGCCGCCATGGATATTGAGATCTCCGGTAACAAGTATTCGCGCGAGGATTGGACGGTGGATGACTATATCCATTGCGAAAAGAACATCCACGTGTACGGTTCAGACGTAGAGTTTGAAGGCATTCCGCTGATCCCGAATGACAAATAACCGTAAAACCATGCATAACGGCCGCCTTGTGCGGCCGTTATCTTTTATAAATATAAGTTTTCGTGGGCGCAATCCCTGTATTTTTTTGCGGATATAAAAAAATGATATGTTTTTGCTGAAAAGATGGCATTTACAGCAGGCGCCCCGGCCGCTATAATGAGAAAAAAGGGAAAGAAAGGCAGGCACTTTTATGATCAGATGGGAAACGATCGAATTCCCCGCCGCCGGCATGGGTGAGGAAAATCCCTTAGCCGATATCGGGAATATCGAATATATCCACGCGGGGTACGAGGTCACCGCGCAGATCAGCGAGGAAGAGAAGGGCCGCATTGGCCGCGGCATGATCGGCACGATCCTGCCCTATACGATACAGGATAATTTTAACCGCGTGCGCGTGCCGCGCCGCTTTCACGCCGCGATCGTAGAAAACGAATATCTTCGCGCCACCTTCCTGCCCGAGCTGGGTGGGCGGCTCTGGTCGCTTTATGATAAAGAGCACGGTAAGGAGCTGCTGTACGTTAACCCCGTATTCCAGCCGGCAAACCTGGCCATTCGTAACGCTTGGTTCTCCGGCGGCGTAGAGTTCAACGTGGGCATCAAGGGGCACAACCCGCTCACCTGTGACCCCTATTTTGCCCGCATAGCGCACACCGCAGCGGGGGAAGAGGTGCTGCAGATCTATGAATACGAGCGTATTCGCGGCACGGTGTTCGGTATCAATGCCTACCTGCCCGCCGGCTCGCGCGTGCTTTATCTGCGCGATACCATTGAAAACCCGCAGGAAAGCGAGACCTGGACCTACTGGTGGTCAAATATCGCCGTGCCGGAGACAAAAGAGACGCGCGTGATCGTACCGACCGGCCGTTCCTTCCTTTCCACCTATGATGATGGGCACTACGTGCTGGATAAGACCGATATCCCCTTCTGGCATGGGGTAGATGCCAGCTATCCCACCCGCCTGCGCCGCTCCTTAGATTTCTTTTACGAGATACCCAAAGAGAGCCACGAGCGCTGGATCGCTGCCGTAGAGGGTGATGGCAGCGGCCTTGCCCAGCTTTCGACCAAGGAGATGCTTGGGCGTAAGCTCTTCGTCTGGGGCCAGGGGCAGGGGGGGCGCAACTGGGGCAAATTCCTCAGCGATGGCAGCGCCGGCTATATCGAGATCCAGGCCGGCCTCGCCTACACGCAGCTGGAGCATATTCCCATGCCGGGCAAGACCACCTTCTCCTGGACCGAGGCGTATACCGGCATCGCTTGTGATCCTGCCACCGTCTTTTCTGCCGATTGGCAGCAGGCGCAGGCCGAGGCCGGCCGGCAGATCCACAGCCGCTTAGGGGCAGACGATCTGCACGTGGCCTTAGAACACGCCGTGCCTACTGATTTTGTATCCTATGACGTGCTGGCATACGGCTCCGGCTTCGCCGCCTTAGAGGAGCGCGAGCAGGGAATGAAACTGAGCGGGATCTATGATTTTTACCCATCGTCCTGCACCGAAAAGCAGGCGCCGTGGCTTTCGCTGATAGAAAAGGGCTACCTGCCCGCACAGCCGGCAGCGGCGCACCCCGCCAGCTATGTGATCGGCAAGCGGTGGCAGAAGCGCCTGCTCGCCTCCTGCGAGAGGGAAGAGGGAAGACATTGGTTTACCTACTATCACTTAGGCATCATCGCGTATCAGCAGGGGCAGATTGAGGAGGCAGAAGGGTATTTCCGCACCTCGCTGTCCTGCACCGATAATGCCTGGGCACGCCGCAACCTGGCGCTGATCGCCCTTCACCGTAAGCAGACCGCTAAAGCGGCAGACGGCATGCTGGCCGCCGTGGCGCTTTGCCCGGCCTGCGTCAATCTCTACCCAGATGCTATGCGCTGCCTGCTTGCAGACGGCCGCTATCCGCAAATGGAGGCGTTCTATGCCGCCGCCCCGGAGAAGGTCAAGGCGCGCGGGCGCATGCGCCTTTTGCTCGCCATGGCCTATATGAGGCAAGAGGCATACGAAAAGGCCGCCACCATCATCAACCCGGATTTTCAGATGGATGACATCCGCGAGGGCGAGATCTCGCTTTCGCACCTGTGGTTTGATCTCTACCGCGCGCTGCTGCGTAAGCAGCACCCGTCCGAGAGCGAGGAGCAGATCGCTGCCCGTCAGCAGCGGGAATACCCCCTCCCCGCCTATCTCGATTTCCGCATGCACGACGAAAGCGAGCATGATTAACGAATACGATCAAGCAGGCGCTTGCTTTGCAAGCGCCTGCCGCCTCTTATTGTGACAAAAAACGTCAAAAGCGACAAAAAAGACGGCAACTCGCATAAAAGAAAAACGCAAAAGATTTGAAAACCTATTGACAAAAGGGAAAATCCGTGTTATACTAATAACACAAAAAGGAAAGCGGAATAACCGCAGCGCACGAATGCCGGAGTGGCGGAATTGGCAGACGCCCGGGACTTAAAATCCCGTGAGATTCACTCTCGTGCCGGTTCGAGCCCGGTTTCCGGCACCATTATATCGCGGGGTAGAGCAGCCTGGTAGCTCGTCGGGCTCATAACCCGGAGGTCGTGAGGTTCAAATCCCACCCCCGCAACCAAAACAAAGGACACCAAGCGGTGTCCTTTTTGTTTTGGTTGCCGCCTTCGGCGGAGGGGGCGGATTTGAACCTCCGTCACAGCCGGGTTCCCGGAGGG
>JAGASL010000007.1 GCA_017621755.1 Clostridia bacterium | reverse complement strand
GCCAGGTAAATCCTTTTTTAGAGCTGCTTTTCCAAGCTTCTCTTACTTTTTGAGTTTACTCAATGTGTTTTAACGAGATTCCATCGCACTTTTCAGTGCTTTAGAAATTCTGTTGTTCAATTTTCAAAGACCGATTGCCGCTGCTCTCCGGGCATTCCCCTTCGTGCCTGCGACTTTTTTATTATACCACTTCGTTAGCCGTTTGTCAATACCTTTTTGAAAGATTTTTCAAAAATTTTTATTGCCTCCCCGGCCTCTCTTCTGTGGCTGCTCCTTGCCGGAAGCGCTCTTCCCGCGAGGTGCTTTGCTATTATACTAAATCCAACTCCGTTTGTCAAGCCCTTTTTTGAAAAAAATTTCATAAAAACTATGTTTTTGATGGCAAAGCAGCTTGCAATAAACGGTTTTTATAGCAGCAAGGCGTTAGGGCGGCGAAAATGTTTACATCACGTCTTTATTTTGCCGTAAAAGTGTGCTATACTTATAAAAGGAAGAATGACATGTACCCGGCGCCTGACGGCGCCCTATATAGAAAGGAAGAAAATATGGCAAAAAAAGAAGAACAGACAGCCTGCCCCTCTCGCCTTGGGCGCGTGGGTGGCGGCGCGCTGATCGAGGGCGTGATGATGCGCGCGGGCGAGGACGTGGCCGTTACCTGCCGCAAGGAGGACGGCAGCCTGACGCTGACGCGCGAGAAGCACGTGCCGCTACGCAAGAAATACAAGATCTGCGGACTGCCGCTTTTACGCGGCGTGGTGAATTTTATTGAATCGATGTCTCTTTCCATGCACACCATGAACCTGAGTGCTGAGGCATACGGCGAGGTGGAGGAGGAAGGAAGATTTGAGAAGTGGCTGAAGAAGCACCTGGGCATCAACCTGTTTGACATTGTAACGGGCATTGCCATGGTGCTGGGCGTTTTGCTGGCGGTGGGACTATTTCTTTACCTGCCGAGCAAGTGCGTTGACCTGATCGAATGGCTTTCAGGCTACACCTTTGTTGGCTGGCAGGAGGGCTTGATCGAGGGTGGCATGAAGGTGGGCATTTTCGTGCTGTACATCTGGCTGGTCTCGCTGATCCCGGACATTAAGCGCACCTTTATGTACCACGGGGCGGAGCACAAATCGATCGCCTGCTACGAGGCGGGCGAGGAGCTGACGCCCGAGAACGCGCGCAAGCATTCCCGCTTTCACCCACGCTGCGGCACCAGCTTTATGTTTGTGATGATCCTGCTGGGCGTAGCGATCGGTATTTTGCTGCGCTACGTGCTGCCGGCCTCGATCATCGATATGAAGTGGCTGTACACCCTGATCCGCCTGCTGCTCTTGCCGGTGGTGGTGGGGCTGGGCTTTGAATTTATCATGTACGCGGGCAAGCACCAGAACCTGCTGACCCGTATACTTTCGGCACCCGGCATCTGGATGCAGAACCTGACCACGCGCGAGCCGGATGACGGCATGCTGGAGGTGGCGATCACCTCGCTGAAGGCTGCCCTGCCGGAGGAATTTCCCGGCTTTGACGTGATGACGGAGGCGGCAGCGCCGGCAAGCGCGGATGCCGACGCGGCGGAGCCGACCGCCGAGGCTGAGGGATGACGCGCGCGGAGCTTTGCGCGCGCCTGCGTACGGCGGGCATTGAGGAGGCCGAGGAGGAGGCCAAGCGGCTGTTTTGCCATTTTTCCGGCATGAGCCGCGCGGCTGCTTTGGCCGAGCCGGGGGCGGATTGTTCCGCCCCCGCCCTGCTTTCTGCCCTTGCGCGGCGAGAGGCACGCGAGCCGCTTGCCTATATTTTAGGCGAGGCGTGGTTTTATGACGAGCGCTATCGCGTTTCACCCGCCTGCCTGATCCCGCGGCCGGAGACCGAGCTGCTGGTGGAGCACGCGATCGCCACGCTTGCGCGCGGCGGCTGCTTTGCCGATCTTTGCACCGGCAGCGGCTGCATTGCCATTTCGACCCTTTGCCACCGGCCGGATGCCACGGCGGATGGCTACGAGCTTTCAAGCGCGGCGCTGGCGCTGGCGCGCGAGAACGCGCGCGAAAACGGCGTGTCTGACCGCCTGTGCCTGCACGAGGCCGACCTGCTGCGCTGCGACCGGCTGGCGCGGCGGTACGATATGATCCTTTCTAACCCGCCCTACGTAACGGAGGAGGAGTGGCAGGCGGTGGCGCCTGAGCTGCACCATGAGCCGCTTTGCGCCTTTCTTGGCGGTGAGGACGGGCTGGTCTTTTACCGCCGGTTTATCGGCGTCTTTGCCCCCTTTTTGAAGGAGGGCGGGCAATTTGTATTTGAGATCGGCTGGCGGCAGGGGAAGGCCCTGCGCTTGCTGGCGGCCGAACACGGCTTTGACTGCGTGATCGAGCGAGATCTTAGCGGCCTGGACCGCGTGGCTATACTGACAAGAAGGCATTAACTTTTCCCCCTTTTCCTGCATAATATGGCAGAGAAAGGGGATGATGATACGAAAATCAAGCTGGCCCTGCTTTTTGGCGGGGCATCGCAGGAATATGCCGTGTCTCTTTGCTCGGCGGCGGCGGTGCTGCGGGCGCTGGACAGGGAGAAATACGAGATCCACACGATCGGCATAGACCGCGCCGGGCATTGGCTGCTGACCGAGGCCGGGGCGGATGCCATTGAAAACGACAGCTGGCAGGGGCGTTCCTTTCCCTGCTTTCTTTCGCCCGACCGCGGCATGCCGGGGCTATGGCTCTTTCGCCCGGGCGAGGCGGTGCGGCGGATACTACCCGACGTGCTGCTGCCCGTGCTGCACGGCCAATACGGGGAGGACGGGCGGATACAGGGGCTGTTTGCCCTTTCCGGCATCCCCTACGTGGGGTGCGGGACCGAAGCAAGCGCCGTGGGGATGAACAAGGCGATCTGCAAGCTGCTGGCACGCGCTGCCGGCATTCCGGTGGTGCCCTGGGTCTCTCTTAGCGACGACACGCTGCGTGATACGGCGCAGGCAAGGCGGCTGATCGAGGGCAGTCTGCGCTATCCGATCTTTATTAAGCCCTGCCGCGCAGGCTCCTCGGTTGGGGCGGCGCGGGTAGACCGGGCGGCCGATCTGCCGCAGGCCTTGGCCGAGGCGGCGCGCATAGACGATTGCGTACTGGCCGAGAGCTACCTGACAGCCAGGGAGATTGAGGTGGCGGTGCTGGAAACCGAGAGCGGCCTTGAAATTTCTCGCCCGGGCGAGATCACCCCGCCGAAGGGGGATTTTTACAGCTACGAGGCCAAATACGGCAACACCGGCGCGACCCTGACGGTGCCGGCCGCGCTTTCGCCCTGGGAGGAACGGCGAGTGCGAGACTATGCCGGGCGGATGTTTGCGCTGCTTGGCTGCCGCGGGGGCGTGCGGGTGGATTTCTTTCTCACGCGGGGTACGCAGCAGCTATATTTTAACGAGATCAATACCCTGCCGGGCTTTACGCCGATCAGCATGTTCCCACGGCTGCTGACCGAGGGGCGCACGATGGGCGAGCTGTTAGACACCCTGATCGCGGGGGCTAGACCGTGATCGGCCTGTTTGACAGCGGTGCGGGCGGGCTTTGCGTGCTGCGCGCGCTGCGCGCCTGCCTGCCGCAGGCGGATTACGTATATTTCGGTGACACGCGCAACCTGCCCTACGGCGGGCGCGAGAGCTGGGAGCTGCTGGCCCTTTCGCGCCGGGCGATCGCGCTTTTGCGCGGGCAGGGGGCCGGGGCTATTCTGGCGGCCTGCGGCACGGTAAGCTCTACCGTGCTGGGGGCGCTACAGCAAGAGACGGCGCTGCCGCTGATGGGGGTGATCGAGCCGCTTGCTGCCGCCGTTTGCCGTGAGGTGGGCGGCCGACCGGGCTGCCGCGTGGCGCTGCTGGCCACCAAGAGAACTGTAGAGGCCGGGCTGCTTTCCAGGCGGATACGCGAGGGGTGCGGCGCTGCGGCGCTGTCTCTCCCCTGCCCGGCGTTGGTAGCAATGGCGGAGAGCGGGCGCCCGGAT
>JAGASL010000041.1 GCA_017621755.1 Clostridia bacterium | reverse complement strand
CAATAGTGATGTCACTGATTTTCTTGAAACCTGCACGTCTTGCATTGCTGTTCTCGTCTGTTGCTTGCGGTACTTGCACAAGAATATATTAGCTGCCGTTTTGACCGCCAAGATCTGCGATCTGTTCGGCATGGAGCTGCCGGCATAACCAAAGAAAAAACCGCTCTGCACCGATGTGCAGAGCGGTTTTTATACTCAAACAAAATCTGAAATTGCAATAGTTTTTTGCATTATTTTTCTTTTTGTTTTTTATAATCTTCTTTTCTCTTGATTTTTTCACAGCCATCGGCTATAATGGTGATACCAAATAATAAGAGAGGTAGTTTTTATGCATCCTGCAGTAGTAGCCGGCTGTATTGCCGCCATCGCCATTGGCGTGGCCATCATCATGTATACCATTCTGCGCACGCCAAAGGCGCCCGCCAGCTTTGGCGATCGCCCCAGCATTGATTTAGGTGACGAGGTTCCTGAAACGCCGACCGAGGAAGAGGGCGAGGAGGCCCCTGCCGAGGAAGAGACTGAAGCAAAAAAAGAACAGGAGTAACGTTTATGAAAAAGCTACTTTGTCTGCTGCTGATGGCAGCGTTGCTGTTTACCCTGGTTGCCTGCGATACGGGCAACACCCCCGGCGGTACCGAAGTGCCCGGTGGCGAAGTGCCCGGTGGCGAGACCCCTGGTGACGAAACGCCCGGCGGCAATGACACCCCCGGCGGCGAGACCCCCGGCCCGGGCGAGGACACCCCGCCTGAGAAAGAGCCCACCCCCACGCCTACCCTGACCCTGACACCTTCTGCTGAATTTATTACGGAGGGCAGCATTTTGAAATTCACCGTATCGGGCGAGGGCTATGATGCCGAAGACCTGAGCCTGACCCTTTCCGACACGAGCCTGACGGCAGCACCCAGGCAAGAGGGGCTGGTATTCTCTGCCCGCGCGCTGAAGGCGGGTGAGCTGACCGCCACCGTGCAAAGCGGCGAGCTGACTGCCTCCTGCACCGTAAGCATCTTCCCCTTAGAGAATGTGATCACGCCGGATGACCCGCTGATCTATTACCTTGGTCGTACGGAAACGCAGAATGACCGCGTGCTGCTGAACAACACGGCCGCCGGCTTTGAGGTCAAGTTCTACGGCAAATCCATTACCCTATCCATGGGCAATGCGGGTGGCGAATCGGTCTTTTCGGTATTCTTAGACGGCGAGACCGACCCGGAGGCCTACAAGATCAATCTCACGACCGACCTGCAGGGCGGCAAAATCACGCTGGCCAGCTTTGACGAGCCGGGTATTCACACCCTGCGCGTACAAAAGGTGAGCGAGGAGCAGATCTCGCGCGCCAGCTTTGCCTCGCTGACGATCGAAAAGGGTGGCCTGCTACCCTATACGCCGGAATACGCCTTCAAAATGGAGGCATACGGTGCTTCGACCACCGCGGGCTACGGCAACCTGCGTGCCGAAGGCGAGCCGGATGATCAAAAGCGCCAGAACGGACTGCTGACCTACGCCGGTCTCGCGGCCACCGCGCTGAACGCAGAATATCGCACCTTCTGCCAAAGCGGCCTCGGCCTGTATACCAACCCCTACAACGGGACCCGTTGGATGAAGGATATCTACGCCAACGTCAGCCCGGCAAGCGACACGAAATGGGATATGACGAGCTACACGCCCGATTTGGTGGTGATCTACGTGGGCGCCAACGATATCTGGGCGCAAAACGGCTCTATCGGCAACGTCCCCTTTACTGCTGAGGAATACATCGGGCACTACGTGACCTTTGTAAAAAATCTGCACGCCGTATACGGCGATAAAACCACCTTCATCCTCTGCTCCGGCCTGATGGAGACGGGGCTTGCCCCCTCTATTAAGGCGGTGGCCTCGCAGCTGCGTGCCGCAGGCATTGAGGCCTACGAGGTGGTGCTGCCGACCCGCACAGGCTATGGTGGGCACCCCTGCCGTGCCGCGCACGAGGAGGCTGCTGCCGTTTTGACCGCCAAGATCTGCGATCTGTTCGGCATGGAGCTGCCGGCATAACCAAAGAAAAAAACCGCTCTGCACCTATGTGCAGAGCGGTTTTTCACCCCTTGCGCAAACGGCGGATCAGATCCAGCACCAGGCGAATATCCGACTCGCTTAGGCTTTTCATCTCCTCCTTCGCCTGATCGACCAAGGCGGGGGCACGATTGCTTTCATCAAAAAAATCGGCCGGGGTGATCGAAAAATAGGCGCAAATGGCCAGCAGCTCGGCAAGCGAGGGAAGCGCCTTGCCGGAGGTAATGTTATTGATATACCCCTTGCTGTGTCCTAAATCATAGCTCATTTGATATTCGGATATGCCGCGCCGCAGACGCAGGCCGGTGATCCGCTCTCTGACAAATTTGGCATCCATGAAGAGCCCTCCTTCTATTCCTACATCATTATACGAATAAAAGGCAGCTCGATATACTGTTATAAAACTTTATATTATCATGATGCGACTATTTGAAAAGGTTATTATCTACACACAAAAGATTTTTTAACAGTTTATCCAAAAAATAACTATTACAAGAGGTATACAAAAACGGGGGAAGCAATTCCCCCGTTTTTGTATGGATCTTACTTCTGGCTCTTCAGCAGATCGCGGATCTCCTCCAGCAGCTTGGTGGTGCTTTCGGTATGGGCGACCTGTGCCTGGCAAGCAGCCAGCTGCGCCTGCTTTTCAGCCTCGGCCTTTGCGGCCTCTGCCTCAGCGGCAGCCTTGGCAGCAGCCTCCTCGGCGGCCTTCTTCTCTGCCTCAGCCTTGGCGGCGGCTTCCTGCTCGGCCTTTACATGCTCGGGCGTCAGACCTTCCTTCAAGCCTTCCTTCAGCTCGGCAGAGGCTTCCTTTGCCTTTGCCATAGCGTGGTTGAATACCCGCATCACGATGAACAGTGCCAGCGCGATGATCAGGAAGTCAATAATCGTCTGCAGGAAGGTACCCCACAGAATGGCAACCTCCGGGGTGTCTACCACCTCAACACCGGCCTCATCTAAATGCGTTACTGCCTCACGCAGCACCCACTTGAATTCTGCCAGATTGGCATCCTTGGAAAGAAGGGCCAGCAGCGGGCCGATAAAGCCGTTGGTAAAGGCGTTTACGATCTTGGTAAAGGCGCCGGCAACCGCAACACCAACTGCCATATCCACCACGTTGCCACGGGTGATGAACTTTTTGAAATCTGCAAATAGCTTTTTCATGCTGTATCTCCTTTCTATTGTTTTTTATTTGTACGTGCTTCCCACACGCATAAATAACGCTCAAAGTGCTGGCACAGTGCAGGCGTTTTCATATACCGTAAGGCCGCTTTCCTGCAGCATCACACGGTAATCTGCCTCGCGCAGGGCATCGGCGATCAGCTCCTGCCACAGCGGCAGAGGCGCCTTTTCGGTATAATACAGGATATAATATCCCTCTACACCCGCGATCACGGCGGTATCCCCCGCCCCGCGCGCCTCGTCTGTCAGCCAATCGCACAGCGGCTTTTCGATATCGCCGTAGGCAACACGCTCAAGGGCGATGCCGGCAGCGGCGGTGTGCTGCAGCGCCAGCGCCTCAAAGTCCTTGGCGCTGGGCGCGCCGGCTAAGAAATCGGTAAGCAGCCCGTCGGCAGCCTCTCTTGCCAGCGCATCTGTCTGATAGGCAGCATAGGGCAGCAGAATGTAGCGCGCGCTGGCGCGGTGGTAGGTCACCTCACGCGGCGCGTTCAGGCAATAGACCACGGTATAATCCCCCGTGGCGCCAAGCACGGCGGTATCCCCCGCTTGCCTGCCCGGCTCGTTCAGCCAATCCTCGGCCAGGCCGGTAGCGGCGGCCGGAATGTGGTAGATATACGCTTCATCCACCCGGCGTGCCACGGTACGCGCGGTGTAGCCGGGGTTTTGTGCCTGTAGATCGGCCGCCATAGCGGCGCAAAAGGCCTCCTCGCTCCCGGCGGCGGCAAGCGTCTGGGCCCTTGCCTCGGCCTGCTGATAGGCCTCGCGAATAGCGGCCTCGCCGGTCAGACCGGCCATGTCTACCTTGATCGAATAGGCGATCACGTCACCCGTTTTGAAATCATCTGGGCGGGTAGCGTACAGCGCCATGCGCTCTTCCTCGGTATAGGTCTCAGCGGCAAAGATCGCGTAGCGCGCCTCTGCCAGGGCAGAAAGCTCCTCGGCGCGGCGCACGGTGGCTTCATCCACGCGGTTGCTGTACTGCGCCGCGAGATAGTCGGCCAGCGCCTGGCCGTTTTCCTCTGCCTCGATCTGCAGGGCGGCTACCGTTTCATCAGCCGCTTGGCGGCATTTTTCGGCATACGAGGGGGCAACGCCCTCCTTGTAGGCTACCTCGGCAAACACCAGCATGCGCCGCAGGGATGCCTTGACCTCGGCCATAAAATGCGCCTCCCAGGTCGTCTCTCCCTTGTAGATCTGCTCGCCAAGCGGCTTCTCGGGGTCAAGCCCAGCGGCTGCATACGCGTCGCCCTTCTCCCCCAGCTCGGCATGATAATAATCGTAAAAATAATAGGCAAGCATGGCGGTATCTACCCGGTAATGGGGGGTAGAAAGCGCGATATCCCCTTGACAGCTGCGCGCAAGAGAGACCGCACCGAAAACCAGCGCGATCACCAACAGAACCGCGCACAGCACGCCTACCAGTCTTTTATAAAATGAAAGGCGGGCCGCCTCTGCCTGCGCCGCTGCGGCGCGTGCGGCATCCTGCGCCTGCTCTCTTTGTGAGCGGGCACGGTAGCCCCTTCTTTTTCCTGATTTTCCCATACGTACTCCTTTATCTAACACCCCCATTATACACCCTTTTTCGCGCTCTGTCAAACCCTTTTCGACAACAAAGCGCCTAACTGCATAAATAAAATTTGTAAAAAATAGAAAAAATAGCGTTTTGCATGACAATTTCAAAAAAAGGACTTGACAAAAGGCCTGCATAGTGGTAAAATAAGGTCACTTCACTAGACTAAAGTTTACCAAGCTAAAGTTTTTGGTAACAGAAAGAGAGACATGACTATGAAAAGAATTTCCGCACTTCTGCTGGCAGCCCTGATGCTGCTGACTGCCTGCTTTGCCTTTACCGCCTGCGGCGGTGGCAGAGACTATTCCAGCCTGGCCATCGTAGATCTTGGCCTTGAGCGTGAGTATTTCGGCATCGCCTTCCGCGCCGGCTCGGATATGACCCGCAAGGTAGAGGATATTACCCTGCAGCTGATCAATGATGGCAAGCTGGCAGCGCTTTCTACCACCTACGAGGTTGCTGCTGTTGGCAAGGGCGATTACACCCCGGTGGCCGACCCCTGCGAGGGTAGTGGCGACTGGGCCTACATTCAGGGCAAGGGCACGCTGGTTGTCGGCATTACCGACTACCCGCCCATGGACTACCGTGATGCGAACGGCAAATGGATCGGCTTTGACGCGGATTACGCGCGTGCCGTTGCCGAAAAGCTGGGCGTAGAGGTTGAGTTTAAGGAGATCGACTGGGATTTCAAGCAGGAAGCACTGGAATCCAAGGATATCGACTGCATTTGGAACGGCATGACCATCACCGATGTGATCGAGGTATATGCCGACTGTACCGTGCCCTACATGTACAACACCCAGGTGGCTGTTGTTAAGAAGGCTGATGCTGAAAAGTACAAGACCATTGACGACCTGGCAGGCCTGCGTATCGCGGCTGAATCCGGCTCCGCCGGCGAGACCGTGATCAAGGAGAACGCTGCCCTGGCAGGTGGGCTGAAGAGCATGAGCGGCCAGACCGATGCCATGCTTGAGGTGCTTTCCGGCTCCTCGCAGGCTGCCATCGTTGACCTGACCCTGGCAAAGGCCCTGATTAAATAAGCAAGGAAATACGACCGGTGCTCGGGGCACGCGATGCCCCGGGCACTTGTTTGAGTAAAGAAATATGGAGCAATTTATTTCAATTACCCTGGACCTCTTAAACGGCTTTGGCGAGACGCTGACCATCTTCTTCGTCACGCTGCTGCTGGCGCTGCCGCTTGGCTTACTCATTGCCTTTGGCTCTATGTCCAGGTTCAAGCCGCTTTCCGCGCTTACGCGCGGCTTCGTTTGGGTCATTCGTGGCACACCGCTGATGCTGCAGCTGCTGGTCGTTTACTACGGCCCCGGCCTGGTGATGGGGCAGATCCTGTTGACCGAGGCCTATGCGGTCTACCTGACCTTTACCATCAACTATGCCTGCTATTTCTCTGAGATCTATCGCGGCGGTATTGAATCCATCTCGCGCGGGCAGTATGAGGCCGGCAAGGTGCTGGGTATGACCAAGGGCGAGGTCTTTTTCAAGGTCATTCTGCTGCAGGTGGTCAAGCGGATCATTCCGCCCATGTCGAACGAGGTCATTACCCTGGTCAAGGATACTTCGCTTGCGCGCGTGATCGGCTACTACGAGCTGATCTATTTCGCGCAGCGCTACAGCAAGAACGCTGGTCTTTTGTGGCCGCTCTTCTACACGGCTGTGTACTACCTGGTATTTACCGCTCTGCTTACGCTTCTATTCCGCTGGCTGGAAAAGAAGCTGGATTATTTTAAGACGTAGGAGGTTGATCGAGAATGAATATGTTAGAGATCAAGGGCCTGCGCAAGCGCTTTGGCAGCATTGAGGTGCTAAAGGGCATCGACCTTTCGCTTGGCAAGGGCGAGGTGCTTTCTATCATCGGCTCCTCTGGCGGTGGTAAGACCACGCTGCTGCGCTGCATGAACTTTCTTGAAACGGCCGACAGCGGCGAGATCATGGTAAACGGCAAAAGCGTGTATCACGCCTGCGAGGGCGAAAAGCCGGTGGTAACGCCAGAGGCACAGCTTTCCTTTGGCTTGGTGTTTCAGCAGTTCAATCTGTTCCCCCAATACAGCGTGCTGGAAAATCTGATGCTGGCGCCCAAGCTGCGCGCCAAGCGCAAGAGCACGATAGGCAAGCGCGAAAGCATGGAAGAGATCCGCGCACGCGCCGAGGAGCTGCTGGCTACAGTTGGTCTGACCGACAAGGCAGACGCCTACCCCTGCCAGCTTTCCGGTGGCCAGCAGCAGCGTGTGGCCATTGCCCGTGCGCTGATGCTCTCGCCGGAGATCCTTTGCTTTGACGAGCCGACCTCTGCCCTAGACCCGGAGCTGACCGGTGAGGTACTGCGCGTGATCCGCTCGCTGAAGGATTCTGAGCGCACGATGATCATCGTGACGCACGAGATGGAATTTGCCCGCCACGTTTCCGATAAGGTGATCTTTATTGCCGACGGCGTGATCGCCGAGGAGGGCACGCCCGAGGAGATCTTTGATCACCCGCAAAGTGAAAAGCTGCAGGCCTTCCTTTCCCATTCGCAAAAAGAATAAAACAACGCGCACCTGCCGTAGGGCAGGTGTGCGCTGTTTTTTATTTTTCATACTGCTTGAGATATTCGCCCACCGAGCGGGTCATCTCGCGAGAGAAATCGGAATTGTATTTGCGCGCGCAGAAGGCGCTGATATATTCCTCATACGTGCGGTTGCCAGCGCGGGGGGCCAGCATTGTCTCTAATTCCTCGCCGCCCATCAGGCGATAGGCGTTTTCATGCACAATGTGCCGCACGTCTGCCCGTTGCGGCTTTGGCCGCGCCTCTTGCTGCGCGGTGGGAAAGCCAAAGACCAGCATAGCGGCCGGGAATACGTATTCCGGCAGCGAAAGCAGGGCGCGCTGCTGCTCGCAGTTTTCCATAATATCACCAATGTAGCAGGAGCCAATACCTAGGCTCCAGGCAGCAGTAACGGCATTCTGGGCGGCAATATTGGCATCACTGACCGCCAGCAGCAGATCGCCCACGCCCGGCAGGCGCGGCTGGCAGCCAGCAGAAAGAAAGGCATCATACCACTTGCGGCAATCAGCACAGAAAATCAGCACCAGCTTGGCATCGGCAATAAAGGGCTGATGATCGCAGGTCTCAACCAGGCGTGTCTTGATGGACGGGTCGGTAATATCCAAAATGGTGTACAGCTGCTGGTTGCCGGCGGTAGGTGCCTCGGTGGCGGCACGCAGGATGGTGGCTTTTTCCTCAGCCGTGATCTCTCTTGCTGTAAACACGCGCACCGATTTTCTTTCACATAGCCCACGAATGGTCTCGTTCATTTCTTTTCTCCTTATAAGAAAGCCCCCATTCGCAAGAATAGGGGCTTTGTTTTTTATCGGCTTGTCCACTTGCCGTTCGTAAAGTCGGGGATAGCGACGGGCATGCTGCCGGTGGAAATCGACTGCTCGGAAAGCGGGGTGATCGACATCCATGCGGCGGCATCGTATACGTCGATGGGGAAGGGTCTGTTTTCCAGCAGGCAGTCAACGAACTCGCCGTATACCAGCCAGTCCATACCGCCGTGGCCACCGCGCACACCGTCATGTAGGAACTTGTCCCACACCGGGTGGTCATACTGCTCTTCGTACTTCGAGGCATTGCCAAACTGGGTGTGCCAGTTCCATTCGGTCTTCATCATCTCCTCGTTTCCATCAAGGAAGATAGAATCCGAGTTTTCCTCATACATACCCTTCGTGCCGCACACGGTAAAGTTACGGCTGTAGAAGCGCGGCAGACAGGTGCCCAGCGTAAGACGAATAGTCTCGCCACCGGCGCACTTGATGACCGTGGTCACCACATCGCCCTGCTTGAAGGTGGTATTCACCAGCTCCTCGTCATCTGCCTTTTTCTCCAGCACGTACTGGTGCAGGCCTGCAGCGCGCGAGGCGGTAGAGGTCAGGGACAGCATGCGGTTGCCGCGGTTAACGCGCAAAATCTGCGCGATCGGCCCCAGCTCATGCGTGGGGTAATTTTCACAATTGCGGTGAATGTAGTTGCGCAGGCGATAATGACGCAGCTCCTTGCCGTGCGTGATCTCATAGCGCAGATCATGCTCGTAAGAGCCGGCGCAATGGATGATGTCACCCAAAATGCCCTGCTCTGCCATGTTCATCACCATCATCTCACGGCGGCCGTAGCAGCAGTTTTCAAGGAACATAAAGGGTGTGCCGGTCTCCTCCTGCGCGTGCACCAGCTCCCAGCATTCCTCAACCGAGTAGGCGCCGCCTACCTCCATACCCACCGGCTTGCCGGCGCGCAGAGCAGCCACCGCCACGCGGATATGATCCTCCCACGAGCAGATAACGAGACAAGCGTCTACGTCATCACGCGAAATGACCTCGCGGTAATCCGCAGTGCCAAAGGGGGCAGCAAAGCCGGCATCGGTCGCCTGCTTGATAGCAGCCTCTACCCGATCGGGATACAGGTCGCACACCGCCACAACACGGATCTTTTCGTTTGCCAGCAGCACGTCACGCATGATCTGCGAGCCGCGCTGACCAAGGCCGATCAGGCCGATTCTAACGTATTCCATATTCATCACCCTATGTATTTCTTTACGATAGCCTGCATCTCGGCCATCTTTTCTTCCATGTCTGCCACCAGCTTGAACTGGGTGTGGCAACGGTCAAGATTGTGCTTTTCTCGGTGGATGCGGAAGTAGGTATCGCCGTTAAGATAATCGGCTAGGAAGCGAATGCCGCACTCGTAGGTCATCAGCTTGACCGAGAAGGGCAAAAGCTCGATCTCGCGCTTGGTCATCTTAGAGCCCAGCTCCTGCACAAAGCCGCGCACGAACGCCTCGAAATAATCCAAACGGAAGTAGATCTTGGAAAGATCGGTCTCATCCTCAGCGCCCGAGTTGCCGCCAAAGCGCAGCGCATCGCCAAAATCGTAAAGAAGCGAGCCGGGCATCACGGTATCCAGGTCAATCACGCAAACGCCCTCGCCGGTCTTGGGGTCAAGCATGACATTGTTCAGCTTGGTATCGTTGTGCGTGACACGCAGCGGCACGCTGCCATCGGCAATGGCATCCAGCACCACGGCGGTATCCTTTTCACGCGCCATGGCAAAGGCGATCTCCTCTGCCACCTCGTCGCGGCGGCCGGCCAGGTTGTTTTCTACCGCCTCGCGGAACTGGCGGAAGCGATCCTTGGTGTTGTGGAAGTTGGGAATGACCTCAGCCAGGGTATCGGCCGGGAAATCGTCAAGCATGTTCTGAAATTTACCAAATTCGCGCGCTGCATAATACAGCTGCTCGGCATTGTCTACCTGGTCATAGCAGATCGTATCCTCAATAAAGAGGTACATGCGGTAGCAATCGCCGTTCGGCGCCTTCCAATAGCTCTCCCCCTCCTTGGTGTAAATGGGGGTCAGCGTAGCACGAGTGGGGTCGCCACCGGCAGCCTTGATCTTTTCGCTCAGGTGGGCGGTAACAGCTACGATATTCCGCATCACCGCATCCGGATCACGGAATACGTTGGTATTGATCTTTTGCAGGATGTATCTGGTCTTTTTACCAACCACAAAGGTAGAATTAATATGCCCGTTGCCATAAGGAACCGGCTGGTCGTCATCCAGCTGAGCAGCAAAATGGTGAAGAATTTCGTTCACAGTAAGCTCCATTCCGCAAAGCCTCCATAATCAATTTCCTTTTTATTATACTACTACTATGGCGGGTTTGCAATATATTTTTTGTTTTTCATCTTGATTATAGCATTCTTGATGAAAAAGTATTGATAAAATCCGACAAAATATTTACATTTTTGGTCATGCATGCTATAATAGAAAAAACGGAGGTGCTTATGGGATACGAGGGAACAGAGCTGATGCGCGACATTGCGGTTGACAAGCTGTATACCGTGCATTATTTTGAATACTCTAAAAGCTACGCTTATCCGGGCGAGGCACACGATTTTTGGGAATGCGTATACGTTGACCGGGGCGAGATCATTGCCACGGCCGGCGAGCGAGAGATCCGCCTTTGCCGCGGCGAGATCCTTTTTCACGAGCCCAACGAATGGCACACCCTGCGTGCCAACGGCATCGTAGCTCCGAACCTGGTGGTACTCTCCTTTTCTTCCCCCTCACCGGCGATGGCGGCCTTTCGCGGCCTGCACGCCAAGCTGGGGCAACGAAGCCGAGAGCTGATCTCCGGCATCCTGCGGGAAAGTGAGGCGGTGTTTTCCACCCCGCTGGGCAACCCCGGCATTATGAAGATGGAAAAGCGCGAGACTTCTCCCTTAGGGGCAGAGCAGCTGATCCGCGCCTATTTGGAGGAGCTGCTGATCCTGTTGCTGCGCAGCGAGCCGGCCGCCCAGTCCTCTACCCTGCGCCACCGTATAGAGGGAGACCTGTTTTTGCAGCTGGCCGACCATATGCAAAAAAATCTTGCCGCGCCGCTCACGCTTTCTGACCTGGCGCACTATGCCGGGGTCAGCGAATCGACCGTCAAGGCGGCCTTTCGCGCACGCGCCGGTATGGGCGCCATGGCCTACCTGATCCGCCTGCGAATCGATGCCGCCAAGGTCTACATCCGCGAGGGCAATTACAGCCTTACGCAGATCGCCGAGCTGCTGGGCTATGACAGCATTCACTATTTTTCACGCCAGTTTCGTTCCGTGACCGGCATGGCGCCCAGCGAATATGCGCGCTCAGTACGCGCGATAGAAAAAAAATAAGCGGGAAGAATCTCTTCCCGCTTATTTCTTACAGCTCCCGCGGCTGCTCCTTATGCGGCAGCTCAGGCGGGAAGGTGGTGCGCATTTCGGTATGCGCGCGGTTGGGCACGGTGGGGTCGGGCACGGGTGGGTCGTTCGGATCCGGCGCCTTCCTCGGTGGGCATTCCTTCTTGCCGGACCAGGGCGTACCGGCTGGTAGCTTTAAGCTTGGTAGCTGATTCTTTTCATTCATCCTCATCACCTCACCAACAGTATGCACCGCGCGATATTTTTTATACCCACCTTGCAAACGGCGTGGGGATGTGCTACAATAAAAGAAAAAACGATGGAGGAAGCATGCTGCCATCCGCCTTTGCCAAACGCATGGAGGGACTTTTGGGGGCTGATTATCCCGCCTTTTACCGCGAGATGACCGAAATGCCCGCGCGTCACGCCTTCCGTGTGAATACGATAAAATGCCGCGTAGAGGATTTTTCCGCGATCTCGCATATCCCTGCGCGAAGCATCCCCTATACATCTGACGGCTTTTACCACGAGGAAGAAAAGATCGGCACCCACCCCTTTCACCACGCGGGGATGGTCTATTCCCAGGACCCCGGCGCCATGGCCACGCTCAATGCGCTGACGGTTGCACCCGGGTGGCGCGTGCTGGACGTGTGCGCCTCGCCGGGTGGCAAAAGCGCCCAGCTGGCCGCCGCCATCGGCAGCGAGGGGCTTCTGGTTTCTAACGAATACGTGCCGGCGCGCTGCAAGCTGCTGGTTGGCAACGTTGAACGGTTAGGCATTCCCAACGCGTTGGTGCTGAATACCGATAGCGAGACGCTTGGCGCCTGGTACCCCGGCTTTTTTGACCTGGTGCTGGTCGATGCCCCCTGCTCTGGCGAGGGCATGTTCCGTAAAAGCGAGGAGGCGCTGGCCGATTGGAGCGAGGAGACCGTGCGCCATTGCGCGGCACGGCAGACTGAGATTTTAGAGAATGCTGCCAAGACCGTGGCACCGGGTGGCTATCTGCTGTATTCTACCTGCACCTTTGCCATCGAGGAAAATGAGGCGCAGGTGGCCGCCTTTTTAGAAAAGCACCCTGATTTTCATCTCTGCCCGGTGGCAGAGGCACTTTGCCGGCATACCGCGCCCGGCATCACCTATAGCGGGCTTGACCTATCCTGCACGCGCCGCTTTTACCCACACATCGCCCCCGGCGAGGGGCAATACCTGGCCCTGCTGCAAAGAGACGGGCAGGGCGAGCGTGCCGAGGCGCCTGCCTACCGTGACACAAGCGAGGCACCGCCTAAATCAGCCATGCCTGCCCTGCGCAGCTTCTTTGCCGATGCGTGGGGGGATGGCAAGGTGGCCGATGCGGTGCGTGCGCTGCGTGGCAACCTGATCCTGCCGCCACCCGTGGCGCTGCCGCCGCATAACGTGTTTGCCGCAGGCGTGCTGGTTGGCGAGGTAAGAAAGGATCTTCTCTTCCCCCACCATCAGCTGTTTTCGGCCTATGGCCGGCGCTTTGCGCGCAACCTTTCTCTTTCGCTGAATGATAAGCGCCTATCCGACTACCTGCACGGCGAGGTGATCCCAACCGGCGAGCTGGGCGGTGGCTATTGCGCGATCATGGTAGAGGGCTGCCCGCTTGGCGGAGGCAAGGTCTCGGGTGGGATGGCCAAAAATCTGTACCCCAAGGGGCTTCGTAACAAATAAAGGAGAAACCGTATGCAGCACGTTTATATCGCCGCATGCCATGAGGCGGGCGGCATTTATCACTACACGATCGACGAAAGCGGCCTGCTGGCCGAGCAAAGCGTGACCAAGCTCCCCGCGCCCATGTATCTGGCGCGGGAGGGCGACCGCATGTATGCCCTGCTCAAGCAGCCCTTTTCAGCCACCAAGCACAGCGGCCTGCTGACCATGTATATTGATCCAAGCGGCAACCCCGTCCCGGGCGATGGCCTGTACGCCACCCGTGGCCTGTGTGCCTGCCACCTGGTGGTGCGCAATGGGATCACCCACGTGGTCAACTATCTCTCCGGCAACGTGACCCGCCTGCCGGGCGGCCAGCTTGCCACGCACGAGGGGCATGGCCCCCACCCCACGCGGCAGGAATGCGCGCACACCCACTACGTGGGCTATTCGCCGGATGGCAAATACCTGCTGGTAACCGACCTGGGCATTGATGCGATCGTTCTCTACACACCCGACCTGCGGGAATGTGGCCGCCTGTCTCTACCGGCCGGTGCCGGCCCGCGCCACCTGGCCTTCTCGCCTGACGGCAAGCTGCTCTACTGTGCCAACGAGCTGAGCTGCTCGGTCTCGATCTTCGCCTATGACGGGCTTTCTTCCCGCCTGTTAGAGACCGTGCCGACCCTGCCACCCGATTTTGAAGGCAAAAACACCACCGCCGCTATTCGCGTGTTGGGGGACGAGCTGTTCGTTTCTGACCGCGGCTTAGATGCCATCACGGTTTTTCGGCGTGAAGGAAGTACGCTTACCCTCTCTTACCGCATCCCCTCAGGCGGTGCCTCGCCGCGTGATTTCAACGTCACGCCGGATGGCAAGCTGTTGATCTGCACCAACGAATTCTCTGATCTGGTTACCGTGTTCGCCCGTGAAAACGGCAAGTTCGAGCGGCTGGTGCAAACCATCTCTCTGCCCGGCCCGCTGTGCGTGATATTCTAAACAAAAACCGAATTGCCTTGACAAATTACTCCTTTTGTGCTACAATAAAAACAAGAACGGCCGAAACCGTTCTTGCCGGACGGTTAGTCCTTGAAAGCAATTTTAATTGTGATGTACTTTACTAACATCTTGCACATGAAAAGCAAAGCAATCAAGCGCTGAATTGTTTTCATAGGTTCACCTCCTTTCGGCAAGAACGGCTTTGGCCGTTCTTTTTAATTAATCAAAAGCGCGAAAGGAGTGGTTTGTCAAGGATTTCAAGGGGGGCTACGTTAGGTTTTTGTGACCAAAACGTGACCAAAAACTATATATAGCAAAAGAAAAAGACCAAAAACCACTATATATAGCGGTTTTTGGTCAATGGAGCAGGTAAAGGGAGTCGAACCCTCCTATCGAGCTTGGGAAGCTCGCGTTCTACCGATGAACTATACCTGCATTGCCTAACTATTATAGCACATCTTTTTCGGAAAATAAAGGGGGTAATGCAAAAAATTTTATTTTTTCTTTCTGCGAACGGTAGCAGGGCGGGCAAGAGACGCATATCCTGTCAAAAAAGGAGAGTACTATGAAAATGCCCTGCCCTTATGACGATCTACCTCGCCTGTTTCGGCGATGCCTATACGCCGACTACATACACACCGGCCGCTCGGCCGATTACGCGATCCACGAGAGCGGGGCCACCCTCTACCTGCTTTTTGAATGCTCGGATGGCGGCGAGGACTGGAAAAGCAATCTCAACTTCCCTGCCCGTGCCTACCATAACGGTGGCGAGCGCTGGTACGCGCACCGCGGCTTTCTTTCAGTTTGGAGATCGGTACGGGACGAAATAGAGGCAAAGGTGGCCACCCGTGTGTCGCGCGGTGGAGTACGGGAGATCATTTGCGTGGGATATTCGCACGGGGCGGCGCTATGCGGCCTGGCCTGCGAGGATATGGAATTTTTATACGGCGAGCGGCTTTCTGTTTGCGGCTACGGCTTTGGCTGCCCGCGCTTTGCCTTTGGCCCCCTGCCGCGCGCGGTGCAGGCACGGTTTGCGTGCTTTACGGTCATTCGCAACATCCCGGATGCCGTTACCCATCTGCCACCCGCCCTGCTTGGCTACCACCACGTAGGGCAGGTGCTGACCATCGGGCAGCGCGGGCGCTACTCGCCCGTTGACGCGCACCGACCAGAGGCCTACCTGGCTGAATTGAGCAAAAGATAGGAGCAAGCGGCTTGCCGCTTGCTCCTACTTTCATATCGTGAGGGAAAGTGCCTGCCCGGCGGAAAGCGGATGGCATGCATCCCCTACCGTCAAGCAACCGCCATCGCGGTCGGCCAGCACGGTCAGCTGATTGCCGGACAGCGTAACGGTCACGCTGCCAGTGCCAACCGGCACGGTGGCAGAGAAATCTCCCAAATCGAGGCAGGGTGCCACGGTAAATTGCTGCCAGCCGGGCGCTGCCGGCTGCACGCCGGCCAGGTACCGACCGGTGAAATAGAGGGGCCCGGCACCCCAGGCATGGCACAGGCTGCGGTCAAACGGTTCGCCATACATGGCGTAATGGGCAAGGCCCTCCTCGCGCTCGTTAAAATCCTCCCAGATCGCGGTAGCGCCAAGCGCCAGCATGCCGCCGTAGTAGCGGCGCATCTCGGCAAAGGCCTCGGCTACAAAGCCGCAGCGGCAAAGCACGTCGTATTCAAAGAACTTATAAAAGGGCGTGGTGATGGGCGGAATTTGCGGATTGTGCAGCACCGTTTCCATGATGCGCTGCGTGCGCCCCTCGTCCGCCAGGCCAAAGAGAATAGCCAGATAGTTCTGGTGGCGGCGCACCTCGCTTACCGCCTCCCCATTCCGAAAAACGGAAACGTAAGCGCCAAGCTCCTCGCGCCAGTAGGTCGCGTTGATGGCTGCGGCCAGCTCCTCGGCCATTTGGCGGTAGCGCGCCGCATCTGCCTGCCGCTCACACAGCGTGGCCAGCTCGGCCATGACGGTAAGCGAGCGGTAAAAGAGCATTTGCACCACGCAAACGTCGCCGTTTTTATCCATCGGGTGCCAGTCTACAAACAGCCACACACCGGGAATAGGGGGAACAAAGCCATACTGATCACGCTTTTCAATATAATATTCGATCAGCGAGCGGGCATTTTCATAGTTCCGCCTGATAAAATCAGCATCCCCCGTATAGGTATAATAGGCGCCCAGCATCATGTGCCAGTAGAAGGAATATTCCAGAATGTTATTGACCGGCTGCCGCACGGGGCTTTCACCACGCAAGACGAGCATGGTGCGGCGCATGATATCCGGGTCGGCATAGCCGTAGGCATCCATATGCATGGTGATATAGGCATCCCCTGCCCAGGGCCAGCGGTCGCGCTTGATACCATCCAGATAGAAAAGACGACTGCAAAGCCCCAGCGTATAGGCCGAGGTCTCGTAGATCTTGTTCATCTGCGCGTCGCCGTCAAAGGAAGCACGAAGGGGCGGCAGAATGGGCATGGTAGCCTGCAGATTAAAATCGGTAGCACCCGTAAAGCGCAGATAGCGGCAGGCACGGAGCGGCAATTCGCCGTCGCCATGGAAACGATCAATAATGACGCAACGGTCGCTGTAGGTTTCCTCCAGGCATTCGCCATAGAACACACATACCTCACCCGTCACGCCCGTCACATGCAAGCGCACAAAGGTCTCACGACCAAAATCGATGATACGTTCGCCATTTTTCGTAACATCCGAGGCGGGAATACAGACCTCCTCCGGGAATCGAAAATCTCCCGGCTTTTGGTTGCGGTCATTGCACAACGGAGAAGACGCGACGGGCGCAAAATCATTATCATAGGCCTCGACGCTCCAGCTTTCATCACTTTCAATTGTCTTTCCGTCAATCCACAGGGCACACATACCGGTCGCATTACCAACCGAAATACGGATCTGATGCTGACCGGCGGGGATCAGATACCGCTCTGCATACGCCAAACGTATCCAGTCCAATTCAAGGGCA
This sequence comes from Clostridia bacterium, assembly GCA_017621755.1. GTDB lineage: Bacteria > Bacillota > Clostridia > Oscillospirales > CAG-272 > UBA1740. Next base: position 57,137 of record JAGASL010000041.1, on the reverse strand, counting down.
CATTCCCCCTCAGAGGTCAACGTAATCTCCTCTGCTTCCGCAAGGTCTACACGCTTTGAAAATCGAACAGATGCACTATGACGCGGAATTTTATAAAAGGCAGGCACAAAATTCCCGCGATCCTCTCGCGCCAGCATATACTGCATGCCATGGTAAAACTCAAAATCACGATATTTCCATATCCAAGTAGCCATAGGATACCTCCTGCTTTTTTGGCTATTATAACACACCGCCCTGATATTTTGCAATATCAAGGCGGTGCTTTTCTTGGGTTTTCCTGCAATATGATATCAGGCCTCTTCGATCTCCAGGTACAGCACGGTGTACATGGGGCAAGAGACGACCACGCTGCCGTCAGGCGAGAGTGGAATTTCTTCCTCGGCCATGGTGTTTTCTTCATCCAACAGGTACTGCTTCACGCGATAGGTCTTTCCCGCCGGTAGGCCAAGCGCCAGCGTGATCGCCCCGCCGGCCGTGCCCTGCGCAGCCGCATCATCAAAGCGGGTAAGCAGCAGGGCGTGCTTTTGCCCGTTTGTGGCGGCGGCAGCATAAAGGCCCTTAGGCAACGCGCTGATCGCGGCAGAGGCGCCCAGGCGGTACAGGCTACCAAACATCTTAAACGGGTAGTAGCCATGGAGGATGCGCAGCGTATCGGTATCAAACAGGCCGTTATAGGCCGAGGGACGGGCATCGTAGTACATCAGCATACCAAGCGAAGAGGCCTGGCCAACGCACATGCAGGCCGTGGTATAGGAGGCGCCCTTTTGCCCCTTGATGATCTCAATGCCGCGAATGAAATCCTCGCCGTTCCAGCCGCAGTTGTAGTTCCATTCGTTAAGGTTGGTCTCCATCCCCGCAAAGCCGTATTTGGCAAGCAGTTTATCGACCTCCTCGGTGTTGATGCGAATCTGCTCCGGATCGTGGGCGTAGCAATGAAAGGAATAAAAATCCATCGTCAGCCCCCGCTTTTGCATCGCGGCAAGCAGCTTGTGCGGCAGACGCTCCTCCCCGCCCCAGCCCCAGCAGAAGGCGGGGCCGCCGATCTTCAGGTACGGGAACTGCCCCTTCAGATAAGAAAGCACGGTGCAGAAGAACTCAACAAACTCCTCATCCGTTCCCTGCCAGCAGGGGTTAGAGCCATCGCCGTTGCGGCAATCCGGCTCGTTCCAGATCTCCCAATACGCGATGCCGTAGCGGAAGCCGTTTGCCCAGCCCTCGTTATAGTGGCGGATGATGTGCGCGCAGATGCGGGCCCATTTCAGGTAGTCGGCCGGGGGAAAGGTACCGCGCTTGATGTCGTGCTCAATAGCAGCACCCAGGCGGTAAAAGACATGCGTGCCGCACGCCTCGGTACGCTGGACGTACTGATCGGTCGCGCGGAAATCGTAGGAGGCGGGGTCATTTTCATCGGCCGCGAAATTACGGAAGATGCGATGCACGTCTACGGTGTTTTCGCCACCGTAGCCGCTGTAAAAGGCGGCATCGTGATTGCGCGCATAGGGGATGCCGGCAGCGGCAAAGGCTGCATCTATCCCCGTGTTGCGCACAGCCGAGCCGGCCGGGCCGTTATTTGTTGCGTGCATGGGCTTGATTTTTCCGATTTCTGTGGTAAAATCAATCTGTAAGCGTTCCATACTTCTTCTCCTTTTTGAGGTTTATTATGCGTCAAGAGCCAAGAAAGACCCTGCCATTTCCCGCTATAGGTGATTTTGAAGTGACCTTTTACGTCAGCGAAAGCCCAAACGAGGCACAGCCGCGCATTTTTCCGCGCCATATGCATGATGCCATAGAAATTTTGATCCTGCTACAGGGCGAATGTGCCTTTTCGGTGGAGGATGGGCTATACAGCATGCAGCCGGGGGATGCGGTGATCATCAGCCCCAACGAGGCGCACAACTGCATTTTACATAACCAGACCCTATTTCAGCATCTGTGCTTTCAGCTTACGCCCACGCGAGACGGGCTGTTTGACAATTTTCTTTCCCTGCATGCAAGCGGCAGCCGCTGCGTTAGCTTAGGCAAGGAGCGGCTTGACCGCGTGCTAACGATCGCCAAGTGCTTAGAGGAGCCAACGGCGCGCATCCAGCGCCTCTACCTACTGATGGAATTTTTGTGGCTGGTGCAGAGCAGCAGCCCGGCCGCCCATACCGAAAAGGCTGAAATGCCGGCGGTGCTGCACCAGATCTTAAGCGATATCAATGAGAACTTTACCAAGATCGACCACCTGGAATACCTGCACGAGACCTATTTTATCAGCCCCAGCACGCTTGGGCGCCTGTTTCGCACCTACCTGCATACTACACCTAAGCAGTATTTAGAGACCAAGCGGCTTTCCTGCTCGCGCATTCTGCTAAAGCAGGGGTACAGCGTATACGATGCCTGTACGGCGGCCGGCTTTTCAGATTATTCCAACTACATTCGCCTGTTTCGGCGTCGCTTTGGCATGACGCCTAAGCAATATCAGAGCTCGCAGCCCTTTGAGATCTCCCAACCACCCCGTGCAGATACGCCACGATCACCAGGCAGATCAGCGCGCTAAAGATCGAAAGCACCTGCTGGGCATACATGGGAATGCCGAACACCAGATTGCCGCTTGCCTGAATGTGATCAACGATCGCGCTGGCACCCAGCGTGGTTAAAAAGCCGGCCGCGCCGGCCACGGTATTTTGCAGGGCTAGAGCGCCCACACGGCGGTCGGGCGCAACGTAATCGTAAACGAGGTTGAGGCTGCCGCTGTTGATGCCGGCCATGCTAATGGCGTTAAGCACCTTATACACCACAAAGGCAGCCTGCCCAAACGCACCGCCGGTAAACACCAGCGAAAGATAGGCCAGCGCCTCTAAGAGAAAGCAAAGCTGCAGCATTTTGCTGAAGGAGGTCTTATCGGCCAGGCGGCCAATGGGGCGCGAGCAGAGCGAGCGCACCACGCTGTAAAGCGCGCCAAGGGCAGAGACCACCGTCAAGGAGAAGCCAAGCTCCTTGTTCTGATAGGTACCGAGAAAGGGCGTCACGGCGTATTGCGAGATCTTATACAGCGAGATCACCACAATGACCAGCCACAGATTTTTATCTCGCACAAGAGAGGAAAGCTGCTTGCCGATCGCCAGGTTCTGCCTGGGTACCGGCTTCTCCTTAGAGAACACCAGCGTCAGCGTATGGATCAGGGCTAAAGCAAAGATGGTGAAGCCGCAGATCATAAAGGCGATATCCGAGCGGCCAATGGCGTGAAAATGGTCGTTTGCCGCCCCCATAGCAAAGGAAAAGACCATGCCGCCCATCAGCGAAGCGATCTCCTTATTGGCGGTAAAACGGCCGCGTTGCTTATCCGGCACCAGCGACATGAACCAGTTTGTCTTTGGTGAGATGGCTATGTTGGCCACCAGCTCGCCGCCCAGCAGCAGCAAAACGAACACCGCGATCTTAGCCGGGCCGGGAAGGGGGAAAAAGGGCACAGCATAGATCAGCGAAAACAAAATCTGATTGAGAATATTCAGCGCTGTGACCCACCGCTTGACCGGGGTAAAGCGCGCAAGTAGAATAGATATCAGCTGAAAGCCGAGGCCAAGCGAGACGAAGGAGGAAACGATGCCGGTCTGCGCATCGCTCATGCCAATGGCATCAGTCACCTTAGCCAAAAACGCACCGGCGATCATGGTGGCGATAAAATATTCTACCGTGGCCTCGATAATATACAGCACACGGCTCTTACGATAGGGATCCCTTTCCGGCGTTTGCCGAAGCTCTTGCTGCTCTGTCATGTAAAACACCTTCCTTCACCCCCTATCATACCACAAAAAGGCAGATAGTAAATGGTAAAAACCGTCAAAAAATATGTAAATCCGGTCAATTTTTTGACCGGATCTTTTTTCTAAAACACGCCGGCAAGGCGCAAGAGGAAGGAAACGAGAAAAACCGTCAGCGCCGAGACCAGTGTGGTCCACACCACCAGCTGGCCGGCAAGCGTGGCGTCTGCCTTCATTTCCTGCGCCATGGGCACGCTGGAAATGGATACCGGCGTAGCAAACATGGCGATAAAGGCGGCAAAATGCGCACCGCCAAAGCGCTCGCGGAAGAAAAGGAAGGCAACGCCTATGCCGATCAGGGGCACTACCACCGTGCGCATCAGCGTGCCAAACACGATCTCGCGCCGCAGGGCCGCCACGGCAGAAAACTCAAACTGTGCGCCCAGCGCCAGCAGGGCGAGGGGAGTGACCAGGTTGGATAGGTAGGTCAGCACCTGGTACAGGGGCGTGATATCCGAAAGACGGAAGGAGATGCCGGCCTGCACCAGCAGCGCACGCACGCCAAGCGTGCCAAGGCCGACCAATACGCTAACGATCAGCGGGTTTTTGATAATGCCAAGCAGAATGCTTTTCACGTTCACCCGGCCGCCATCGGTGCGAAAAACGGTAAGCGCGATCACGGCCAGTACGTTAAGTGCCGGCACCGAAACGGCCGAAAGCAGCGTAGCGATCATGACCCCCTCCTCGCCAAAGAGCGAGGCAGCCAGGGGAATGCCGATCAGCGCATAGTTGGAGCGAAAGACTGCCTGCATCAGCGCGCCGCGGTACTGCGGCCGCCGCGCCACCAGCAGCACCAGCGGAAGGCCCAATAAAAAGACCAAGAGTAGCATGACCACCACGTAAAAAATATAGGTAGGGTCTACGCTGCCAAGCTGCTCGATCTTATACACATTAAGAAAAAGCATGGCCGGCAAAAAGACGTGAAAGACCAGCTTATGCGTCTTTTTAGCAAATTCAATGCTCATCCAGCCTATTTTTTTCAGCACGTAGCCAATGGCAACCATGCATATAATAGGAGATACCGCCCCCAGCGCAAACAGTAAGGAATCCATATCTGCCTGCCGATCAATACGGGATAACGGTGTAGGTACGCTCGGTCATTTCCATGGTGATATTGCTGCCAACACGCACTAAGCGAATCTCACGCTTTTCGGTGTCGATGCTGCAAACGGTGAGCAGGTCCTCTGCCTTGGTGCCCTCGGCACGCGGCAGATCGCCATCGTAATTCTGCCAGGCATCGCTTGCGGCAGAGGCAAAGGCGATGATCTTCTGCGAGGGATACCGATCGCTATGCGCGATCACGTCGCGGTGGTAGTGGCCGACCAGGTAACCAACGAACTGCCCCTCTCCGCGCGCGGAGAAATCACAATCAACGGTGATGGTGGGCAGATTGCTATAGCGTGGCGCGTAGCTGGCACGGCGGGCGGTGCCGGTCTTCCAGGCGTGGATGATATCCGGCAGCAGGTTGGTGGTGCCGTACGCCTTATCCCAGGCGGAAAGCGAGCCAAGATCCTTGCCCTGCTGTGTCCATGCACCGGGCTCTGCCACGTGGCCGAAGGGATAAGCGTGCATGGCAATGACCAGGTGATAATCGGCCGGGATGTCGGCAAGGGTGCCGATCAGCCAATCGATCTGCGTCTGCGAGAGCATCTCCATCCCGCGGTGAACGGCATAGTTGCCCTTTTCATCCATCCCGTCTGGCGTGTCGAACACGTGCAGAGCGACAAGGGCGATCTTATACTCGTCAAAGAGACGGACGTAATAGGGCTTGTCCAGCCCCGCTACGCCGATCTTCTCGGCAACCGGGCGCATATATTTTTCAAAGGCCATCTGCGAGGTGGCGGCAAGCGGCGGCTCGGCGCTATTGCCCACGTCATGGTTGCCAAGCAGCGTTAAAAACGGCTTCTCTGCCCGCAGCACGTGCTCGGTATACCAGCTGCCGTCCTCACGGAAATCCGCGGCGATAATGTCGCCTAAGCAAATGCCGCAATCGAGCGGCTCGTGATAATTCAGATAATCAACCGTTGCCTCGATCACCGAGGGGCAGTGGTGGATATCGGTGCTGACCAGCATAGAAAACAGCTTGTCCTTATTCCGCCGGCCAAAGCCGTGGTGGCCGTAGCGGCTGCTGGCGTATACGATATGCTCTACATCGCGGTTTCTTTCAACGATCGCGGGAATTCTTTTTTCTTGCTCTGCCATGGTAGGCACCCCTTTTTTGTTTTTTCTTCATTATAGCATAACTTTGTTTTTCAGTAAAGAGAAAAGCCGAAAAGGCTTTACATTTTTTCGTTTTTGTGCTATACTCTGCATCGGGCTTGCAGCAGCAAGCAGCGATCCTATAGAAAAGTTCACTTACGAGGTGTCAATTTTGAACGCGCTATTATTGGCGGTGGTCACCGTTTGCCTAACGATGCAAACGATCACCAAACGAATCTACAATGACAAGGTCACCGTTGACGGTAAATATTGCTTCAGCACGATCGTGGCACTGGCCGCGCTGCTCTTTTTTGTTGTCACAGCCGGTCCGCTTTCCTTCTGCATCGAGCTGCTGCCCTACGCGGTAGCCTTTGGCCTTTCCTATGCGGTGGCCACGATCTTCAGCTTTGCGGCGATCGCCTGCGGGCCGCTTTCGATCACCTCGCTGCTGATCTCCTATTCACTCCTGATGCCTACGCTATACGGTCTGATCTTTCTAAAGGAGCAGGCCGACATCGGCATCATCGGCGGCATTCTGCTGCTGGTGGTCTCTCTATACCTGATCTGCGCCAAGCGTGAAAAAGCAAAGATCACCGGCAAATGGCTGCTATACACCCTGCTTGCCTCGATTGGAAACGGGGCCTGCTCGATCGTGCAGAAGATGCAGCAGGACAGCTTTGATGGGGCCTACAAAAACGAATTTATGATCGCTTCCCTACTGCTGGTGACCTGCGTGATCGGCACCATTGCCCTTGTCCGCGAACGCGGCGCGCTGCGCGCCTGCTATAAGCCCGGCCTGCTGTACGGCGGCGGCTGCGGGGTTGCAAACGGCATCGCCAACCTGCTGGTGATGGTGCTGGCGAACCGACTCTCGGCCTCGCTGCTCTACCCCACCATCTCGGCCGGCAATATCGTGCTCACCTACGTCATATCCACGCTCCTGTTCCGCGAGAAGCTCGTCAAGCGGCAGCTTGTCGGTCTTTTTCTCGGCGTGGCGGCCGTTATACTCTTGAATTTGTAAGATTTCATAGAAACAGGCAGCCGTAACGGCTGCCTGTTTCTATTTTTCTGCCAGCAACTATGCGAATAAGGAACGATGACTTGGCACGTATGGAATCATCACGAAGTGATGTGTAAAATCATATCCGTTGAAACCGTTGAATTATATACCAACCGGGCTATCTGTATATAAATCCTCGCTGTATTCAGGTATTTCTTCCAATCCCAACATCGGTGAAACAACGGAGAGCACCCGATTCGTAAGCACCCTTGTTGCCTCCGGTGTGTAATAATGAACTGGGTCGGAATGTAATTCATTTGGTAAGCTTGCAGAGAGAGCATACAAATCGTTTATCTCAAAGCCATATTTTTTAACAATGCTTACGGCAGCTTCGTTATATTTTTCGATTTCCTCATTATAGCGCTTAAAATTATCGCTCATCTGTTCGGAAATAACTTTGGTTGATGTTGCAAATACCACCTTTGCATTAGGACACAATTTTTTAATTCTTATACATATTCTTTCTATATAATAAGCATAGACGTCAAGCGGTGTTTGAGGTTCCTCGCCGAATAATCTTAAGCAATCCCAAAGTCCTGCATTCCAATGTATTACATCTATATCTTTGGCATTAAGTTCACCAAACCACTCGTGAAAATTTCTTAATACATACGAAGCAAAGCGGCAGTTCTCTTCCGGGAAAATTACATTCACCTTGCCGCTTAAGGTTTTTTTGACAGATTTATCATATCCTGCACGGATTGAGTCGCCAATAAGCAATAAGTTTTTCATAAAGAATTCCTCATAAATGCAAATAGTTTTAATTCATTATATCACTGAAGTTCTACGAATTCAATATATTCTTATGAAGTAACAGGTTCGAAGCCAAAAGGGAGCCGGTGCCATGCGCAACAGGAATATCGCCCGCCTTGGCGGGCAATGATATTTGCTCCTCGCCGGCGCCTCGCAAGCGGCCGCCGCTCTCGTCGCATATGCGAACCTGATTCCGCGCCTCTGCTTTAGAGAAGTGGGCTGTTTTTCGAGCGCGGAGCAGGTTCGCCTGGCGGGTGCCAAAAGGGAGCCGGCGCAATGCGCCGGCTCCCTTTTGGCACCCGCAACAGGAATCGAACCTGTAACTACCCCTTAGGAGGGGGCTATTATATCCATTTAACTATGCAGGCGGATGTAGCTATTATAGCACAATTGGCAGAAAAGGTCAACCGCTTTTTGTAAATTCTCGTATTTTTCTCACCGCCTTCTACGAGGGCAATGTCGCTTGACAGAACGAGAGCGGCATGGTATAATGGGAAAAAACAACGAGGTGCAGCATGAAAGCGATCAGAGTTCTTTTTTCAATTCTTCTTGCCCTGCTTGGGATGATGTTACTTACCGCCTGTGGCGGGAATCCGACCGGGAATCCGACAGGGGATCCGGCAGGGGATGACACGCCGCCAAATGACCCCATTGTGTATACCCTTTCGCTGGAGGGCGGACGTACGGAATTTTCATACCTGGAAGCCTTTTCGGCTGATGGGCTGGTCGTTTACCGCACGGGCGGTGATGAAAACAATGGCAGCCAGGTTGCCCTTTCGGCAGACGAATACCGCGTAAACGCAGACAGCTACAACGCTAACCTGGTAGGCACCTATACGATAACGGTAGAGGATCTTTCCGGCTTGGCTGATCCCATCACCTATGAGGTCACGGTCTCGCCGCGCGACAGCCTGCGCCTGCTGATCCTCGGCAACAGCTTTGGCGATGACGCAATGGCTCACCTCTACAAAACAGCCCTTTCTGCCGGCATACCGGCCGAGAATATTTGTCTTGCCAATCTGTATATCGGCGGCTGCACCCTGCAGCAGCATCTGACCAACATTGAAGGTGGCGCGGCAGCGTATGAATTTCACCTCTTTGGCGAGGGCGGGACAACCACAGAGACCAATTATACCGTGGACATGGGCCTTGCCTATGCCGAATGGGATTTTGTGATGCTGCAGCAGGCCAGCCACGAATCGGGCAAGCCATTGACCTATGCGCCGCTTGACGCTCTGATGGCCTACGTGCGCGAAAAGGTACCCGAAGCAGAGCTGGCCTTTCAAATGACCTGGGCCTATCAGCAAGATTCTACACACGGCGGCTTTGCCGCTTACGAGCGCGACCAGATAGAGATGTATGAGAGCATTCTGCTTGCCGTCTCCGACCAGGTGCTGACACGCGATTTTGCCGTGCTGGTACCAAGCGGCACCGCGATTCAGAACGCGCGCACGTCCTTCCTAGGCGACACACTAACGCGAGACGGCTACCACCTCTCGCTGAACTACGGCCGCTACATTGCTTCCCTGACAACGTTGGGCGCGCTGACCGGTATTGACCCGATGGAGGTTTCCTACGCACCGCTTGGCCTGTGGGGCGACCACATTACCGTTTGCCGCGAGAGCGCGCGTAACGCCATTCTCTGCGATTGGGATGTGACGGCCTCGTCTTATACCAAGGAACCGGTTCTGGATCTTTCCATCGAGGACTATACTAAGCTGGAGCTTGACTTCACCGTAGGCAAGTATTGGCATTCGATGGCCGCGGGCAGCCATAACGTGCTCAACGGCAGTGGTGATTTCGGCATGAAATTTGCCGCCACCAAACGCTTCACGTCAGACGAGCTGCCGGCCGACACGATCTTGATCATTGCTGATGGCTGGAAGATCCGCCCGGAGGCATGGAAGGATGCTGCCCTGCAGGAGTCCCGCCCGGATGAGATCGGAGCGGGTACTATCGTTTTGGATGAAAGCTTCTTTGATGGCTATCTGTACCGCGCCTTTAACGTCTCCCGCACCGACGGCCAGCTGCTCACCAACTACAAGGATATGCTGAATGAGGTTTTTTGTATCTACGTTCCGAATGAAGCTGCCAATCAAATGTGAACAAATTGTAAACAATGCCATTTGCATCACAAAAGAATAAAAAAATATGGTAATTTCGCTTTCAGTATGGTATAATGTAGGATGCAAATTGCGGCTTGCCGCATTTGCAGCCAAAGAAGAAAAAAATAAATAATATTATATTTGGAGGATTTTCGAAAGATGAGCAAGAAGTATGTTTACCTGTTCACCGAAGGCGACGCGAACATGCGTGAGCTGCTTGGCGGTAAGGGTGCTAACCTGGCTGAGATGACCAAGATTGGTCTCCCGGTTCCCCAGGGCTTCACCATTTCCACCGAGGCCTGCACCCAGTACTATGAGGATGGCAGACAGATCAATGACGAGATCATGGCGCAGATCATGGAGTACATCGTAAAGATGGAAGAGATCACCGGCAAGAAGTTTGGCGATCTGGAGAACCCGCTGCTGGTTTCGGTTCGTTCCGGTGCGCGCGCATCCATGCCTGGCATGATGGATACCATTCTGAACCTGGGTCTGAACGAGGACGTTGTTGAGGTTATGGCAAAGAAGTCGAACAACCCGCGTTGGGCTTACGACTGCTACAGAAGATTTATCCAGATGTACTCCGACGTTGTTATGGAGGTCGGCAAGAAGTACTTCGAAGAGCTCATCGATAAGATGAAGGAAGAGAAGGGCGTTAAGCAGGATATCGAGCTGACCGCTGAGGATCTGAAGGAGCTGGCTAACCAGTTCAAGGCAGAGTACAAGGCAAAGATCGGTTCCGACTTCCCCTCTGACCCCAAGGAGCAGCTGATTGGTGCCGTTAAGGCCGTATTCCGTTCTTGGGATAACCCCCGCGCAAACGTATACCGCCGCGATAACGACATTCCCTACTCTTGGGGTACTGCCGTTAACGTACAGGCAATGGCATTCGGTAACATGGGCGACAACTGCGGTACCGGCGTAGCCTTTACCCGTGACCCTGCTACCGGCGAGAAGAAGCTGATGGGCGAGTTCCTGACCAACGCACAGGGTGAGGACGTTGTTGCCGGTGTTCGTACGCCGATGCCGATCGCTGAAATGGCTGACAAGTTCCCGGCTGCCTTCGAGGAATTCAAGAAGGTATGCGAGATTCTTGAAAATCACTACCACGACATGCAGGATATGGAGTTTACTATTGAGAACGAGAAGCTCTACATGCTGCAGACCAGAAACGGCAAGAGAACCGCTCCCGCCGCTCTGCAGATCGCTGTAGACCTGGTGGCTGAGGGTCATAAGACCAAGGAAGAGGCCGTTCTGATGATCGACCCCCGTAACCTGGACACCCTGCTGCACCCGCAGTTTGACGCCAAGGCTCTGAAGGCTGCTGTGCCGGTTGGCCGTGGTCTGGGTGCTTCCCCTGGTGCTGCTTGCGGCCAGATCGTATTCTCTGCTGAGGATGCTGAGGCTTGGAAGGCACAGGGCAAGAAGGTAGTTCTGGTTCGTCTTGAGACCTCGCCTGAGGATATCACCGGCATGAAAGCTTCTCAGGGTATCCTGACCGTTCGCGGTGGTATGACCTCTCACGCAGCCGTTGTTGCCCGTGGTATGGGTAAGTGCTGCGTTTCCGGCTGTGGCGAGATCAACATGGATGAGGAGAACAAGCAGTTCACCCTGGCAGGCAAGACCTACCACGAGGGCGACTATATCTCCATCGACGGCTCTACCGGTAAGATCTACGACGGCATCGTTCCCACCGTTGATGCTGAGATCTCCGGCAACTTCGGCACCATCATGGGCTGGGCTGACGAGTTCCGTACTCTGAAGGTTAGAACCAACGCTGATACCCCTGCTGACGCTAAGAAGGCTCGTGAGCTGGGTGCTGAGGGTATCGGCCTCTGCCGTACCGAGCACATGTTCTTCGAGGCTGACAGAATCGCCGCATTCCGCGAGATGATCTGCTCTGACACCGCTGAGGAGAGAGAGGTTGCTCTGGCTAAGATCCTGCCCTACCAGCAGTCCGACTTTGAGGCTCTTTACGAGGCTCTTGAGGGCAACCCGGTATGTATCCGTTTCCTGGATCCCCCGCTGCACGAGTTCGTTCCTACCACCGAAGAGGACATTGCCCTGCTGGCTAAGGCACAGAACAAGAGCATTGAGGATATCAAGGCTATTATCGCTTCCCTGCATGAGTTCAACCCGATGATGGGTCACCGTGGCTGCCGTCTGGCCGTTACCTACCCTGAGATCGCAAAGATGCAGACCAGCGCCGTTATCCGCGCTGCTATCAACGTACAGAAGAAGCACCCCGAGTGGAACATCGTTCCCGAGATCATGATCCCGCTGGTTGGCGACGTGAAGGAGCTGAAGTACGTGAAGTCTGTTGTGGTTGCTACCGCTGATGCTGAGATCGCTGCTGCCGGCGCAACCCTCAAGTATGAGGTTGGTACCATGATCGAGATCCCGAGAGCTTGTCTGACCGCTGACGAGATCGCCGCAAACGCTGACTTCTTCTGCTTCGGTACCAATGACCTGACGCAGATGACCTATGGCTTCTCTCGTGACGATGCCGGCAAGTTCCTTGGCGCTTACTACGATGCTAAGATCTTTGAGAACGATCCGTTTGCAAAGCTTGACCAGACCGGCGTTGGCAAGCTGATGAACATGGCAGTTACCCTGGGCAGACCGGTGAACAACCACCTGCACGTTGGTATCTGCGGTGAGCACGGCGGCGACCCGACCTCTGTTGAGTTCTGCCACCAGATCGGTCTTGACTACGTTTCTTGCTCGCCCTTCCGCGTGCCGATCGCAAGACTGGCCGCTGCACAGGCTGCACTGAAGAAGTAATTCGAGCCAAGATCAATAGAAAAAACAACCTTGCAAAGCAATTTGCAAGGTTGTTTTTTGTTCTTGATGCATTTTGTTAACAAAAAATGAATTTTTCGGTTGACACGGCAAGCAACTTATGCTATGATAGAGACAGAATAGGATGTGCTATGCGCTCCATTCAAAATTCACAGAAGGAGAGACATTATCATGAAAAAGCTTCTTTGCACGCTGGTGCTGGCAGCTACGCTGGCCACCGCCCTTGCCGGTTGCGGTGCCAAGTTTACCTGCGATCTTTGTAATGAGGAGAAGAGCGGCAAGCAGTATAAGGAAGAGGTATTTGGCCAGGAGGTCATTTACTGCGCTGATTGCTACGAGGATTTACAGAACCTGGGCGACCTGTTCGACTAATTTGCTAAGCAAAGCCCCTGGGAAAGAAAATTCCCAGGGGCTTTTTTTCCTAATAGGGTTGCAAACGGCGATAGAATGCTTTATAATGGAAAAAGATCTTGTACTTCTGCTGGGAGAACCGCTTATGAAACAAATAAATAGTGCCGCGGCACACACCTTTGTCAACCCCCTGCCCATGCCGTGCATCCCGCGCGGCAAGGATGAATGGTACCCCCACGAACACGGCATGTTCAGCCATGAAAACAAGCCTGCCTCGGTTACGGGGGCGGATTACCGCTCGATCAGCGACCCGACCGTATTTTACCACGAGGGGAAATGGTACCTCTACCCCAGCTACGGCATGGCCTGGGTAAGTGAGGATTTTGAGCACTGGCAGCACGTGCGTACCGAACCGTACTGCCCCAAATACAGCCCCTGTATCATCTCCTGGGGAGAGCGGTTTTTGCTGACCGCCTGGTGCTGCCCGCTTTATGTGGCGGACACGCCGCTTGGCCCTTTTACAGAGCTTGGCGACTTTATCGGGCTGGATGGACAGCCCTTTACCCCCTGTGACCCTTGCCTGTTTTGTGATGACGATGGGCGCATCTATATGCTTGCCTTTGCTATGGAGCCGACGGATACCAAAAAGGGCTCGGCCTGCAAGATCATTGGCTACGAGCTGGACCGCGAGAAGCCGACACACGTAGTCCGCGGGCCGGTAGACGTGATTAGAATGAACCCGGAAAAGAACCCGTGGGAGCGGCAGGGTCTGTACAACCAAGACCCCACCTTTGGCTGGGTAGAGGGGCCACACCTATTAAAGGTGAACGGTCGCTATTACCTCATCTACGCCGCGCCGGACACCTGCAATGCCGCCTACGTGAACGCTGTGTATTACAGCGATACCTCACCGCTTGACGGCTTTATCTGCCAACAGAAAAATCCACTTACCGCCCACCGCACCGGCATCATTACCGGCGCCGGGCACGGCTGTGTGGAGCGTGGGCCGGGTGAAACACTGTGGGCCTTTTACACGATTGCCACCGCCTGCACACACCGCTATGAGCGGCGTATCGGCATGGATCTGGTCGCCATTGATGAAAACGGTGAGCTGTACTGCCCACACGGGGTAACGGATACACCGCAATATATCCCCGGCTACCGGGAGAATGCGACCCGTGAAAACAGCCCCGGGCTTCTCTCGCTCACGGGCGGCATCCGCCCGACGGCCTCCTCGGAAAAGGACGGGCATCTTTCCATCTACGCCACCGATGAAAGCAACCTTAGCTGGTGGCAGCCGACAGAGGGTGACAAAGCCCCTTGGCTGGAATGCACCTTCAGCAATGTCTTTACAGTCAGCGCGGTGCGTCTGTTCTGGAAGGAGATCGGGCTTGACTATCAGGCGGGCGTTCTGCCAGAGCCGATCGGCTACCTACTGGAGGGCTTTGCCAACGGCGCTTGGTTTACGCTGCTGGATAACCGCCACCCAACTGAAGAAAAAAATATCGACTATCAGACCTTTGCCGATGCCAGCTGCGAGCGGGTCAGAATAACCGTAAACCGCCCGAAAAAGATCGGCTTTGGCCTTGTAGATTTCACCGTGTTCGGAAAATATGAATAAAAAGGAGAGCATATCATGAAAACCGTAAAGGACAAATACCTGGTCGTAGGTGCCGATTTTGCCGGCTTCCCGCTCAAGGAGGTAGTGGTTGAGCATCTGACCAAAAAGGGCTGGAAGATCCTTGACCTGGGTGTTACCAAGGATAGCGACCCGAACGATACCGACCTGATGTTCCACCGCGTTGGTCTGCGCGTAGGCGCCGAGATCTCGGAGGGGAATTATGAAAGAGCCATGCTCTTCTGCGGTACAGGCATGGGTATTCACATTGCGGCCAGCAAGTGCCCGCACGTGCATGCCGGCGTTGTAGAGAGCCTGCCGGCCGCCCTGCGTGCTATTACCGGCAACGGCGTTAACGTGCTGGCCATGGGTGCCTTCTACGTAGCGCCCCAGACCGCCTGCGACATTGCCGATGCTTACCTTTCCAACGAGCTGGGCAGCGGCTGGGAATGGTGGCACAACTTCTATGAGTTCCATAAGCTGGCAATCGACGAGCTAGAGGCCTTTGATTACGAGGAATACAAGAAAAACGGCTTCCGCGTCAACAAGCTGGGCGACTACGACCTGACGCTGGATTTCGATAAGAAGCCAGAATAAGAAGGGAATCATCATGGAAATCGGTATTCATACGGAAAATTTTCACGATGGACAAGCTTCCTTTGAGCAACGCCAAGCCATGCGACAGGAAGGGTATACCCGCATGCGCCAGGCGGGCTTCACCTGTGCCGACCTAAGCGTGATCTGCAATACCAAGGGCATCTATTATACGGCCGACCTGGAGACAGCCAAGGAAATGGCACGCGCCGAATGCGCGGCGGCGGCCGCCGCCGGCATCCGCATTCACCAGGTGCACGGCCCGTGGCCGACCGATGACACCACCGCAGAGAACCGCAAGGAAAAGATCGGCTTCATGGAGCGCGCCATCCGCCTGACGCCGGCCTTTGGCGCACGCTATCTGGTCATCCACTCCGACATGCCGCTTGGCTGGTGGAAGGAGGATGAAGCCCTCGCCTGGCAAACGAACACCGCGCTCTTACGTGCAATTTTACCGATTGCCGAGGAAGAAGGCGTAACGATTTGTATAGAAAATATGCCAATGACCGCGCTGGCCATCTCGCGTACCAAGCGGATGTATGAATTCGTGCAGGAGATCAACCATCCCAATCTGGGCATGTGTCTGGATACCGGCCACGCCAACGTATTTGGTGACGATTGCGGTGATATGGTTCGCCTGATCGCGCCGGTGCTGAAGGTGCTGCACGTGCATGATAACCTGGGCGATAAGGATGCCCATCTGCCCCCCTATCAAGGCACGATCAACTGGGAGAGCTTTACAGCGGCGCTTCGTGAAACCGGCTTTAACGGCGTGCTTTCCATCGAAGCATCGCTTGACGTGCGTAACATGCAAGAGGACGGCCATGCCGAGGCGGCCCGCCGCATGGCAGAGATCGCGCGCAAGCTGGCTGATGCCGCAAGCTGACAGACCATATAAAAGCAGGGATTTGCCGCTTTGCGGCAAATCCCTGCTTTTTATGCTTGTGTTCGCGTTGCCGCGCGATATTCGCGCGGCGTTTTTTGATAGCGCTGCGCAAACGCTCGGTAAAAATACGCCATGTCCCGAAAACCGGCAGCAGCAGCGACCTCCGCAATGGTCAGCTCACTTTCCTCTAACAGCTGAACCGCTTTTTTCAGGCGATAATCTATCAAATACTGACTGGGGGAAATACCCATCTGCCGCACGAACAAGCGATAAAGATAGGTGCGGTCCAACCCGATATGAAGGGCGATATCCGATGTCGAAATGTACAAGGCATAGTTATCCTCGACATATTGCACCGCACGCCTCACGTATTCCCGTTGTACCGTCTCTTCCGGCACCCGACTGGTAGCATGGCTGCGGATCAGGCGGCTCATCACCAGCAGAAAATAGCCGGTTACGTCATAACCCAGCGCCTCATCCCGCTTGCCGGCCGAATGCATGGCATAGATATCCCGGATCATATCGTCATCTAACGCAAAATCAAACACCGGTATCGGCTCGGTTAGACCGGCGGCCTTAACCAGTGCCTCTGCATCTACCCCACGAAAGGAAACGTAGATGTATTTCCACGGGTGCTTTTTATCCGCCGTATACGTACAGTCAAGCCCCGGCAGGATCAAAAATCCCTGCCCGGCAGAGAGGGCGATCTCTTTGCCCCCGGTACAAAAAACGCCCTTACCCTCTACAATAAAATGGGCGGCGTAATCCGGGTATTTCAAACGCGGTGTGGCATGCCCCGCATGGCAGATCTGTATGCCGCATTCGGTCACCGCCAGGCTGTGCCCTGGCAGGCGCTGTAAATGATATCGGTCTGTTTCGTAGCTCATCGTCTCACCTCTTTTTTCTATTATAGCACATTTTGGCTTCTTTTGGTGCACGATTTGTAAAAACAACATTTGTCTAACCAATTCACAACAAAAGCTTCTTTACTTTCACGTAAAAAACGGTATAATGAAATCAAAAACCTGCACATGGGGGAGTTATGAAAGAAAAGATCCGCATTGGCTTTGTTGGCTGTGGCCAATTTTGCAAAAACTTTGTGCCGCTGTTCAAGGTGCACCCCGCGGTGGAATACGTGGCCGTTTGCGACAAGTTCCGCGAGCGAGCCGAGGATTACGCCAAGCGTTTTCAGGCCGATCGCATTTTTGACACCTATGACGAGATGGTCGCCTCAGACGAAATCAATACCGTGGCCATCTTTTCACAGCGAGATCTGCACGGGCCAATGGCCATTGCCGCCCTACGCGCGGGTAAGCACGTGTATAGCGCCGTTCCCATGGCCATCAGCGTAGAGGAGATTGCTGAGATCGTGCGTCTTGTCAAGGAAACCGGGCTGACCTATTCGATGGGGGAAACGGGTATTTACCGCCCCGCCTCTATCTTCTGCCGACAAAAATACGCCACGGGAGAAATGGGCACGCTGGTCTATGCCGAGGCACAGTATAACCACGATATGTCTGGCCTTTACGACGTATTTAAGTATACCGAAGGGGATGCGTGGCGCAAGATGGCAGGGTTTCCCCCCTTCTTTTACCCCACGCACTCTACATCCATGGTTCTTTCAGCCACCAAGGCGCACGCCCTTCGTGTTTGCGCCTTTGGATACGAGGAGAAAATAGATACCGACATCTTTGGCAAGGGGCAGAACTATTGGGACAACCCGTTTTCTAACACCTCTATGCTGATGAAGATGAGCGACGATTCCATCATTCGCATCAGCGAGAACAGGCGTGTGGCCTGGCACGTGCCGGAGACCTATATCTCCGTCTTTCAGGGCACAAACGCCTCCTACGAATGCTCGATGGTACAGCACAGCTACGTAAAAATGCGCCCCGAGCGCGTGCACGTAGACTATGAGGACGTGAGCGACCTGCTCAACCCCATTGAAATGACCAAGCACAAAAAAGAGGAGGGGTATTTGCAGCAGGTGGCAAACGGTGAATGGACGGCAGGTGAAGCCCCCATTCAGATCGTAGACCGTCTGCCGCGTGAATTTGCCGATATTCACACCGGGCACGCCGGCACGCATAAATTCATGGTAGACGATTTTTGCCAAGCCTACGTAACGGGTAAGCTTTCCCCCACCAATGCATGGCAGGCCGCCAGGTACAATCTGCCTGGCCTTGTTGCCCACCAAAGTGCCTTGCGCGGCGGTGAGACGTTAGAGGTGCCGGATCTTGGTGACCCGCAAGGCGAGGTGCTTTCTGAGGACCGGGCACAGAACGAAGACAATTACGATGCGCACAGAAAGGCATAAAGCATGGAGCAACAACCACAACTGATTATGCGGCTTGACCGATTAGAGGATCTGCCACCGCTCTCGCTCTCCCGTGGCGACACCCTGCACACCCACCGAACGGGGCTGGAGAGAGCATGGGAAGAGATTATTGAAAGCGCCTTTGGCTTTCATATGGATTTTGATTTTCTAAAAAGGGCTGGCGCCTATGCGCCGGAATACGTGCTGTATATCCGGCGCGGTGATGAGGAGATGGCCACCACCACCGCCACCGAAAATCCGCAGTTCCCCGGCGAGGGATGGCTACGCATGGTTGGCGTAAAGAGCGAGGCCAAGGGTCTGGGGCTTGGTAAGGCGATCATTCTGGCCGCCCTGTACGCGCTGCGTGCGCGCGGCTATCACAGCGTTTTGCTTTCTACGGATGATGGCCGCACCGCCGCGCTGTGCGCCTATCTTTCGCTGGGTTTTCGGCCGGTATACCTGCACGAAAGCCATCACGCACGGTGGGAAGCACTAAAGGACATTCTGCCACCGCGCTTCGCCTCTCTCATATAAAAAAAAGCAAGCAGCCCTGCCGCACGGCAGGGCTGCTTGCTTTATGCCTTTTCTAACTTCCAGGTTTTTTGGTTATAATCCACCGTTACACAACTGCCATCCGAATAGGTAACGGCAAACACGCCGGGTGCCACCTCGCGGTGGTCCTCCATCGTTTCAAGCTGCAGATAGGCCATCGGCTCGTAGATATCGTACCAGCGCTTGGCGGCCTGCGCGCAGCACTGCATATCGCTTTCGTCATGGCAGGTAAAGTCGCAATCGCCCATCCAGTTTTGGCGCTCCTTGCTCTCTGTCACGAATTTGGAATAATAGTAGATCGCCGGGCGGCCGCCGTACTCGATGGTTTTTAGCAGGTTATCCTGCTCCCCGCTGATGATGGCATTGACCGCCACCGAATAGGGACAGGACATGACCAGCCCGTGGTAGACCAGCTGCCACAGCGGCACGCGGCAATCAAGCATTCCATCAAAATGATCTCGCTCATTTGCAAAGGACGTGTACAAAATAAAATCACAATCGCGCATGCTTTCATCAAAGGCACCCTCGCTACTGATGCCGCCGAAAAGATCGCGCGCATACAGCATAATATCCTCAAAGGTGCGGGCGCCCTCACGGCGGGTAACGGGGTGCGCCGGGCTGCAGCAATCACGCGCCGGCACGGCGGTGATCACGTCGATATAATGCAGGCCGTTGAAGCCGATCGCCGCAACGCGCGGCAGCTGCTCCTTTGCTTGGCGCAAAGCACATACCGGGCAAAGATTGTAGGGGCGCCCGCCGCCCCAAACGCCGTTAGAGGCAACGAAGATCTTACCGTCACGCTCGACGATCAGATCATCCTCTGAAAAATTCTCGGCAATGCGATAGGCATCCATGCTGTTGGTATGGCAGGATACCGTGTAACCCAGCTCTTTTGCGTGGCGGATCAGGCGCAGCAGCGCCTCCTCGCCGCCCAGCTGCGGCTCAACGGGA
Source organism: Clostridia bacterium (assembly GCA_017621755.1). GTDB lineage: Bacteria > Bacillota > Clostridia > Oscillospirales > CAG-272 > UBA1740. The sequence goes on along the minus strand of JAGASL010000041.1, from coordinate 37,146 downwards.
AAAACCTGCGGCCATCGGCCATCATGCCCGCGCACATTCCAACCAACCAGGCAAAATTCTGCCCGCTTGACCCCCAAGGCATGGTAGGCATCCATGATCTCCCCCACGCGGTCAAAGGTACAGGCCGTGTGCATCGGCGGCTCGGTTTCCGGCGTTTGCTCTGCAACCGGGCTGGGCACGGGCTTCCAGCCCATGCGCACGCGCACGTAAAGCGATTCGCTTGCGTAGCGCACGGTAGCGCTCATGCGGTCCTTCAGCGTGCGGTAGCCGCATTGGGTAAGGCGGTATCGGCGGTAAACGCGCGCCATCTCTGGGTAGCGTGCATCGGGCGCAAGATAGGTCACCTCAACGGCGATCGGCTCATAGGGTGCCTTGCCCTCGATCATAAAACGGGGGTAGCAGGCATATTCGCCATCCTTTACGCGCAGCACGCGGGTGCTTTCGTAGGGCAGGCCGGTCACGATGGCGGCATAGGTCGCACGCGGCGTCCTTGCGCCGTAAAGATACATTGTCAGCGCCGGGGTCAGCACCTCACAATCCGGCCGCTCGTGAAAATAGCAAAGACCGCTGTCGCGCAGGGTGCCGGTGCCTTGGGTGATGAGAAAATACCCCTCCTCCCCCTTCCTTGCGTGAAACAGATCGATATCAAAATCCAAATACGCGATCCTGGTATAATCCAGCTCCTCGCCAACCGTCAGCAGCAGGCGCTCGCCTACGCGGTTCTCTGCGATTGAAAAAGCAGCCCTTTCACCATTCAAATAAACCACAATACCACTTGCCATGATCATTTCCTCCGCAACTTTTGTTCTTTTACTTGACTATATCACAAAAGCATGCTAATATAAAGGGGTAAAGAAAAGAAAAATTATCACTTTTCAAACATTGAGGTTCAATATGACGATTGCAGAGCTTGCCCCCTTTGTACGCTACGTACATAAGCGGATCTATGATACGACCCGCGGGGCGCCGGTATACGCCTATGATTTTCGCCTGTTTTATATTCACGATGGCCACGGCGCGATCGATATTGACGGGCGCCGCCATGACCTGGGTATGGGGACTCTGGTGGTCATTCCGCCGGCTACCCCCTACCGCCTGATAGGCGGCGACCTGTTTTTAACGGTTTTGAATTTTGATATCGACTATCGCGTGACCGAGCGTGCCACCATGCCGCCGTGCGAGCAGGCCTTTTTCCAGCCGGAGCTGGTGCACAGGGCACCGCCATGCGCCGAGCTGGCCAGGCCGTTTGTGATAGACAGCTTCCCAGAGGGAGAAAACACGCTTTACCGTATCCAAAACGAGTGGGATAGCAAGCCACTATGGGTAGATGAACGCATCTCTTCCCTGTTACGTAGCCTGCTGATCTTAGCGCTGCGCCGCCTCTCTGACCCAAGCGAGGCGCTTTCGCCGCTTTTGCGCGAGGTGCTGCAATACATCGAGCTGCACTATACCGAGCACCTGACCAACAAGCAGATCGCCGAGCAATTTCATTACCACCCCTACTATCTCAATAAATGCTTTGTTGCCGCCCTTAGCACATCTCTGCACCGCTACCTGATCGATCGGCGCATCCGCGCGGCCAAGCAGCTGCTGGTGCAAAGCGACCACAGTATTGAAAAGATCGCCGAGGAGGTCGGCTTTCTCTCGCACGCGCATTTCACCAAAATGTTCCGCGAGGCCACCGGCCTGACCCCGCACGCCTACCGCGCCGGCAAGCGCGCGGAGGAGATCTGACGGGGAAAAGCGGTGGGGTGCTTTTTGTAAAAAGCACCCCACCGCCGAAATGTTCTCTCTTTTTCTGTTGGTTTCATGAAATCGTGGCTATGCCACGATGAAATCTTCACTTCGTTCAGATGAAATCCAAGGCGTTGCCTTGGATGAAATCAAATCCGTCTAACTTCACCCCTGCGAAGCAGGATTTCATCGCGAATGCGATTTCATCCACCGAAGGTGGATTTCATCCGTCGAAGACGGATTTGACTGCGTGATGCTCTTTACAGAGTATCACGCTAACACACGGGTGGCTTGTTTTGTTTTATTCATGATAGATGGTTTTATCGCGATAGACCGGCTCGGCGGTGTGGCGCACACGCAGCTGGCGGAACATCTTTTCATCAATGTGGGAAAGGATGACCGTGGTATGTGCCTCGCAATCAGCCAGCTTGGGCAGCTGCTCCATCGCTAGGCGCGCAACAGGGTTGGTCGCTGCGGACGAGGAAAGGGCAACCAACATCTCGTCCACGTGCAGGCGCGGGTTCTTGCCGCCCAGGTACTTGGTCTTTAGCTCCTGCACCGGCTCGATACAACGGCGGTCGATCAGCTTTACCTCATCATCAATGCCGGCCAGGGTCTTGAGGGCATTGAGGATCATCGAGGCCGAGCAGCCAAAAAGGTCAGTGGTGCGGCCGGTCACGATGCGGCCATCATCCAGCTCAATAGCGGCGGCGGGGCAATTCTTTTCCTCTGCCCGGTGGCGCGCGGCCACCGCCACGGCACGATCCTCTACGCTGATGCCGAGGCGCTGCATCAGCAGGGCGATCTTATCCGATTCGGTGCTTTCCTTATGGTGCTTGATCTCGTTGACCAGCGCCTTATAATAGCGGCGAATGATCTCCTGGTGTGAGGCCTCGCAGCATACGGCATCATCCTCGATGCAGTAGCCCACCATATTCACGCCCATATCGGTGGGCGAGCGGTAGGGAGATTTGCCCATCAGCTTTTCAAAGGTGGCGTTCAGCACCGGGAAAATCTCTACGTCACGGTTATAGTTGACGGTAGATTCGTTATAGGCGGCTAGATGCCACGGGTCGATCATGTTCACATCGTCTAAGTCTGCTGTGGCAGCCTCGTAGGCCACGTTGACCGGGTGCATGAGCGGCAGGTTCCAGACCGGGAAGGTCTCGTATTTCGCATAGCCCGCCTTTTGGCCGCGGCGGTATTCGTGATAGAGCTGCGAAAGGCAAGTGGCCATCTTGCCGCTGCCTGGGCCCGGTGCGGTTACCACGACCAAGTTGCGCGTGGTCTCGATATATTCGTTCTTGCCGTAGCCCTCATCGCTGACGATGTGCGCTACGTTGCTAGGGTAGCCCTTGATGTTATAATGGCGATAGACCGGCATGCCCATGCTCTCCAGCCGGCGCTGGAAGTTGATGGCGGGCTCGTTATCCTCGGTAAACTTAGAAAGAACCACAGAGCCAACGAACAGCCCATAGGAGCGGAAAATGCCGATCAGGCGCAGCACGTCGGCATCATACGTGATGCCCAGGTCTGCACGCACCTTGTTCTTGGCAATATCCTGGGCGCTGATCACGATCACGATCTCGGCGCGGTCCTTCAGCATCTCCAGCATTTTGATCTTATTGTCCGGCGCGAAGCCAGGCAGCACACGCGCGGCATGAAAATCATCAAACAGCTTGCCGCCAAACTCTAGGTACAGCTTGCCGCCAAACTCCTTGATGCGTTCCTCGATGCGGGCAGACTGCATTGAAAGATATTTTTCACTATCAAAGCCCAGTTTCTTCATACCACACAATTCCTTCCATCTCCCAAGACGGGATTATTTACCAGCGCTGATCATCAAAACAGAAGAGAGCCGTATCCGGCAGGATACAGACTCTCTTGGTGGAATTATCCACAAAAGGCTTTGCCAGGCCACCCGGTACGGCCACGGCAAAGATTATTAAACAAGCTCACTTCCATCCGCATGGAAGAGCGGCAGATATGCGAGATAGGTAATATCGGTGCGGTCGCGGGCATCACCCTCGGCCAGCACAGCCATCTTACCAACGATCTGGCCACCGGCACTTTCCACAAGATTCTCTAAGGCAGCCAGCGATTCGCCGGTGCTGATCACGTCATCCACGATCAGCACGCGCTTGCCCTTCATATAGGCAGCATCGGCGCCGTCTAAATACAGGGTCTGCTTATGCTGCGTGGTGATCGAGGTCACCTCGTATTTGATCACGTCCGACATATAGGCCTTAATGCCCTTGCGCGCCAGCAGATAGCGGTTCATGCCCGCTTGCTTAGCCATTTCATATACCAGCGGAATGCCCTTGGACTCTGCCGTGATCATCACGTCAAATTCCGGCGCACGCCGAAGCAGCTCAGCCGCGCAATGCTCGGTAACCTCTACGTCGCCAAACATCACAAAGCCAGCAATAGAAAGATTCTCGTTCAGCGGGCAGATCTTGAGGTCACGCTCAAGCCCCGCGATATTGATACGGTAAAACATCGGTCATTCTCCTTTGAATGGGATCTCCACCTGATAGTATACAACAAATTCCCCCCCATTTCAAGTGGTTTGCCATTTTTTCGGAGAACTTTCTTCTAAAATTTAATAGTAGAACTGGTGGGTCCCGATGCGGAAGGCATAGGGGCGCGCGTATGTGATCCAGAAAGAGGCGGCCTTATTCGGGTTCAGAAAATACATTGCCTTGGGCGATACCGTCACTCCCTCAAGGCATAGCTTGGCCGCAATGACTGAGCTGGCTGCCGGGGCGGCATATACGCTGCCGTTAGCCACCGGGGTAAACTGCACGCCATAGCGGCGATCAAAGATCACACCCCAAACGGTATTCGGAAATTCCCGGCTGGCAACACGGTTAAGCACCACATTGCCCACGGCAATCTGGCCAAGCAGCGGCTCGCCACGGCTTTCGGCCGAAATAATGCGGGAAAGCCAATATACCGTGTCCGGATCGTAAAACCGGTCGCCGGACAGAATGGGTGAAAAGCTACCGTCGATGCGTACGCTGCGCGTGCCGGCATCCCAGTTCACCTCTACCCCCAGGGCACGAGAAAGCAGACGAATGGGCAGATAGGTGTGCCCATCATCTAAAATACGCACAGGCGTATCGGCATACAGATAGCGGCCGTTGGCCACGATGTAATACGAGCCATCCTGCGCCGAAAGCGAAAGACCGTCTGCCTCTACGTAGGCGGTGCGTGTTCTAGCATCAAAGCTGACCTGGCACGTGCAAACGGCATCACACAGAGAGCGCAGGGGTGCGTAAGTCGTCTCGTCGATCAGGTAACAATCGCTTACCTCCCTTGCACTTGCGGAAACCGTTACCGGGATGTTTTCATAGTGCGTATGTACGCGGTCGCTTGCGTCTCCGCGCGGCCAGGCGCTGATCGTAGCGGCGGAAGCGGGCAGCATCACGCTGCATAACGCTGCCAACGCCAGCGCGATGGCCGTCAGCCGACCGAAAAACCGTTTCTTTTTGTTCTTGGTCTTAGACTTCATGGGTTCCTCCTTTCATCGAATTTGGCTTGCGCCATGTCCATATTGTAGCAGAATTGGTTGCCCCATGCAAGGCACGAATGATGGCAATTCTGGCATCCTCTTCCACCCGATGAAAAGCAAAAAACACGCAAAAGCAACACCGTCCGTGTCTTTTTGGCCCCCTGGAAGCGATACCCATGGCAGCCCTGGCAAAAAGCGGAATCGGGAAAAGCTAAGGCCTGCGCGCGGCGATGCAAAAAAATAAAATATATTTCAACTTTTTTTCAAAAACCCCTTGCAATTTGAAAAAGGATGTGCTATAATATCAACGTTCTGATCACGGCCCGTTGGTCAAGAGGCTAAGACATCGCCCTCTCACGGCGAAAACATGGGTTCGATTCCCGTACGGGTCACCAAACAAAAAGAGACGCACTCTGTGCGTCTCTTTTTGTTTGCTGCCCCCGTGCCGCAAGCGGCACGGCGACGGAAATCGAAGCTCTACCTTGTACCGAGTCTGCACCGTCGCATGGGTTCGCATACCCCGCCCGTAGATCGACAAGCTTGCTTGTCAGGCGCAGGGCGTGGGTATCCCCGCTGACAAGCGGGATTCCCGTATTCCCTGACCCGTACAGGAATCGAACGAGCCGGCGGCCCGCCTGGGAAGTAGCGCATGGCGTTATAGCGATAAAAAATTATTTTTTCTTCTTAAATTCCTTCATACCGGTCGTGCTGCCGCCATCGCACAGAACGTCTACACCGGCCAGGTAACCGTTGCGCTCGTCTGCCACGGTGGCCAGCGCATAGCCAAGCTCCTCTGGCCTTCCCATTCTTTCCTCGGCCGAGAAGGGGATTAGCATGCCGCCATCCTCTTTTTCCAGATTGCCCATATCGGTAGCGATCAGCCCCGGGCTGAGGGAGACGACACGAATGCCCTGCTTGCCATATTCAAAGGCACATTTCTTAGCATACCAAACCACAAAGTTTTTAGAAAGCGAGTAGGCAAAGCCCTTGCGCTGATATTCCCCCTTGGCGAGGTTGCTCTTTTTGACCAGCTTTTTCAAAAAGGTCTCCTCATCCGTCTCGGCAAGGGCATACACCTTCTTATTGATCAAAAAGGAGGGCAGCACGTAAGCAGAGTTTGAGGATACGTCTACGATCACGCTGCCCGGCTTCATCACCTTAGAAAACTCTTGGTTAACGTATACCGTACCTAACGCGTTGATGCGCAAGATTCCCTCCTGCGTGCCCTTCATCGCCGGGGATACACCAGCCGAATTGATGACGTTCTTCACCTCGCCAAGCGAGGCTGCATAGGTAGCCAGTTCCCGAACGCTTTCTCGGTCAGAGGTATCACAGGTCTTGGCGTAAGCCTGATATCCAAGCGCCTTCAGCTCCTCAACGGCTCCCTCCAGCTTTGACAGCGTTCTGCCGGAAATAACAATGATCTTTTCCTTTGGCATACATTTAGCGGCCTCCAGCCCCATACCGCTGCCACCGCCCGTTATAACACATACGTTAGACATTATAGTCCTCCTTTTTGTTTTTTTATCATTATAACCTAGCTTTTTTTCCTTGTCAACAAAAACAGGCTAAAAAGCTCTCAACATCTCCCTTTTTTCACCTTTCCCCTTTACAATTTTTTTCATCGGTGATATAATCAAGCCATCACTTCTTTTTGCAAGGAGACACGCTATGCTTCCCGAGATCAGAGACCTAAAGCCGCTTCCCTACTTTACCCCGCAAAAATGGCAAACGGTGCTTTTGCGCAACTATGGGCTTGTGCCCACCGCGCGGCTGGCCGCCGTGCTTGGCACGGACGAAGAAACGATTACAAGAGAGGCTTGCCGCCTCGGCCTGGAACAGATTACCTATAACCCAGACTGGCAAAAGCTGGGCTATATCAATATCATCAAGTGCAACTGGCATATCCTGCCCTATGACCAGCTGATTACCATACTGGATATGGACGAAAAAACGCTGGATTACTGCCTCAAGGAGGACGATTTTCTCGGCGTGAAGCTTGGTAGCTTTAAGCCTCAGGCAGAGCCGGTGATCTATTCGCCCCTCTCGGATACCGAGATTGCCGAGACCGAGCGGCTGGCCGCCATCATCCGTGCGGCCTATCGGGCAGATTATGCCAAGCCCTTTGATTTCTACAAGGGCGAGCCGATCAAGGCGGCAGCCGTAGCGAAAAACGATCAGTTTTTACGCATCGCCTACAGCTATTCCATGCTCTACGGCGATACGTTTCTTGACGGCGAGGATATTTTGCCAGACGAGCTGCTTGCCCGCCTGCAGGCGGTGGGGGTCAACGGCCTGTGGATGCAGGGCGTGCTTTCCAAGCTCTCGCCCTACCCGTTTGTGAAGGGGCTTGACGAGGGCTACGAGACCCGGCGAAAAAACCTGAACAAGATCATTGCCAAGTGCAAGCAATACGGCATCGGCGTTTACCTGTACTTTAACGAGCCGCGTGGCCTGGCGCCCGATCAGCTGACCCCAGAGACCGAGCCGATGAAGGGCAACCTCTTTGACAATACCTGGAGCCTGTGCACCACGCTAAAGCCGGTGCAGGACTACCTATACGAGGCGGTGAAGGGGCTGGTGACCGCCACGCCCGAGCTTGCCGGTATTATTACCATCACCATGTCGGAGAACATGACCAACTGCCATAGCCGCCCCCATAACAACTGCCCGCATTGCAAGCACCTGCGCCATCAGGACGTGGTGCCGCAGGTCAACAACATCATCCAGCGCGCGATCAGCGATGCCGGGGTCAAGACCCGCGTGCTGGCCAACCTGTGGTCATGGACAGCCCCCTACGGCTGGAGCGAGGAGGATATTTTAGAGGGCATTGCCCGCATGGACCAGAAGATCGATATCCTCTCTGTCAGCGAGATGGGCGGCGTGATGATCGACGGGCAGCGCGTAGAGATTGAGGAATACGCGATCAGCAAGATCGGCCCGTGTGAGGAAACAAAAAAGGCGCTTTCGCACGCGCGGGCGCTGGGTCATCGGATCATGGCCAAGGTGCAGATCAACAGCAGCTGGGAGATGGCCGTGGTGCCCTATATCCCGGTCTTTGACCTGATCATGGCGCACATGCAGAACCTGAAGGAGCTGGGCGTTGGCGGCCTGATGCTTTCCTGGACGGTGGGCGGCTACCCGACCGTTTCGCTGGATCTTGTCAACCGGTTCTTTGCCGATGGCTTCTCCTATGACGATTTCCTTTGCGACCATTTTGCCGCGCAGGCGGCGCTTGTCAAGCAGGCGGTCAAGCATTTTTCAGATGGTTTCCGCCATTTTCCACACACCATTCCCATGCTATACGATGGGCCACAGGAGCTTGGCCCCTCTAACCTGCTATACAAGGAGGCCACCGGCTATACCGCCACCATGGTGACCTACGCCCATGACGATTACAACACATGGCGCGGCAAATATACGCTAAACGAGTGGCTTGGGCTGTTAGACAGCCTGCTGGGCGAATGGAAAAAGGGCCTTGCCCTGTTAGAGGACGTAGTCGGCAACACCGCCTTCTGTGAGCTGCGGCGCTTTGCCGAGGTGATCTACGTCAATCTGCGCAGCGCGGTGGTGCAGGCGCGCTACAACGCAGCGCGTGACGCCGGCGAGCGTGAAAAGCTGCCCGCCCTGCTTTCTGAGGAAAAGGAACTGACCGAGTGGCTCTACCGCCTGGCAGCAAGTGATGCCCGCATCGGCTACGAGGCCAGCAACCACTACTACTTCACCCAAAACAGCTTCCTTGAAAAGCTGATCAACCTGGATCTGCTGATGAGAGAGCTGTAACCGAAAAGCAAGCCCCCTTCTCGACAGGAGGGGGCTTGCTTTTTGCAGAAAATGCATAATTTGTTTTTACATTATTCATATTCTCTGGATTTTTTAGATACTATGCACAATTTGTGAACAATATCTTTGTGCATGATGCGCTATTGACAGCATTTGGGGAAATATGGTATACTATACATGGAAGTATATTCGCCACACGGCAATAGACTTCTCAATAAAACGCGGAAAAGGGGCACGTAAACCGCCTTTTTGAGCAGGAGGAGGGGCTTTCTCATATCCTCTTCCAAAACCGCGATGGCGGCAAGACCGCCTACTTCTACGGCCAGCCGGCGAAGTATATCGATGCTGATGGCCATACCCGCGATAAGAGCAAGACCCTGGTGCCGGTAATCTTTCATTAGAGCAATTGAAAAATTGAAAGGAGATATGTTTTTTGAAACGGATAGTTATCGTGCTTTTGCTGCTATCACTCATCTGTCTCGGCAGTGGCAGTTGTGCTGCCAAGGGCGAAGCCCCTGCCTACCGTATTCAAACAACAGGTTGGGGCTGTGACTGTTCTCCGGAGGCTTTTTCTGCTTATGAAAAAGAATACAGCTACCAGGATGAACAGTTTGAAGATATTGTCCCGCGCGAGTTGATCTTTTTTGAGATCGATGGAAAAGAGCATATGTTGCGTTTTGCAAGAAAAAGCTTTTCCTTCTATCAGTGGGCGCCCCGACTTTACTATCGTAGTGTCAGTAATGATGCCGCTATACGCGACGTTTCCCTTGATCCATATGGCAATGTAGTGTATGTAGGGTACAATGTTGGACAAGAACATAATGAGGGGACGATCAGCTCGGCAGATGCCGTGCAGATCGCGCGTCAAACGCTACAAAAGGCCGGCATTGCGGATGCCGCGCAACTTTCTGCTGTGGTAACGAAATTGACATTTAGGTACAAGGTTCAAATGACACGGTACGTACAGGGATTCCCGACCAGCGATACCATGCAGGTAAACGTATGTGCGGACGGAACTGTTTTTTCGTATGAAATCAATCAAAACAGCATGATCCCCCAGAATTTTGATACCAGTATATTTGATTTGGAGGAGATCGAAAAAGCCATACAGGAAAAAAGCGAGTATATCTACGCCTCGGATTCCTCGCACCTCTTATGTGACTATATGCGGCACGAAAAGCCAAGCTATGCGTTGGTCATGCTTAAGGATGGGCAGGTTGGTCTTGCCTGCTCCCTGACCACAACGCTGGTAACCGATAGCGATGGCCTCTATATGGAAAGAACGCATTCTATCAGCTATCTGGTCACCAGGGAAACGGAGAGCGAGTTATGAAAAGATGGATCATATGGATACTGCTGCCCTGCATGCTGCTTGCGTTGGCTGCCTGTCAGCCGGCAACCATAGAAAGCAAGAATTTTCAACTTCAATACGTGGGTGCCGATTGGGGTATGCTGGCGCATGTGGCATTGACAGAGCCGGACTATTACTTCTACGAAAACGGAGAGGCAGAAGCCCCTATATCAGTGATCACGTATGACATGAACGGCGAGGAGATGGAGTTGACGTGGGATGATCAACCGGGCGCCTGCTGGAGTCCCTATACCAACAGCGTGGTTTATCAGTATATGAATTCACGCAAGAATATCACGGCCTATATCAACCAGGACGGCCAGCTGCTTGGGTATGAAGATGCAGGTTATGGTGAAAAAGCAAGCTTCTCGCAGGATAATCGTATAAAAAAGGATGCCGCAGTTTTGATGGCGCGGGAGATGCTTTCGGCGGCCGGTATCACAGATATTGCTACCTTCCGCGTGGCAGATTGCCAATTGCAGGCAGATTGCTGGCATGTGCGATTCGAAAGATATATTGCCGGCTATGCTACTACAGATATCATCACGGCCAACGTTTATTTAGACGGTACACCAAAGGGCTATCTGATCATACAGCATAGCCTCTTTCCACAAGCAAATCAGATGCCAGATTTTGACCAAGAAGCTATTCAGAAAGCCGCCTATCGTCAGGCAGATGCTCTAATGGCCACACAGAAAGACCGACTTGCATTTGATACAGTTACGTACACGGCGCACACGTTTACCGCTGTTTGGCTAAAGGAGGAGAAAATGGCCTTGCTTTGCCGGATTGAAACGGTTTTGACAAAAGACGGGCATGAAAGAAAAGGTCCAAGCCTTACCTACCTTGCCACTAAGGTCTAATCCCCGCCCCGGGCGGAATCAGAAACACCAAGCCCCCGTGTGTTGCGTGCAACACACGGGGGCTTGGTTTGTTTTACAGGGTGTTCATAAAGGTGAACGGGATATACATGCGCGAGGGGTTGGACGGCTGGCGGATCTCCAGCGTGATCTCGTAGCGGCCGGCCTTCAGCTCGTGCGGGATGATACCGGTAGAGAACACCTGATCCCCTGCCCAATAATCACGGATAACGATGGTAGATTCACGGCCACCGATGGCCTCCCATTCCGGCGGCATGTGCCAGATGAGGGTCATCCAATTGGCATTCTGATACTGCGGGTAGCGCATAGAGACGGCGATATCGATCGGCAGGGGCTTATCGGCCTCAACCTTGGCAGTATCAAAGAGGGCCTTAACGGCGATCATCGGGGTTTCAGCACGCAGGCAGAGGCGATCGGCATGGAAGACGCCGGCAAAGACGTTTTCCTCTGCGTTCGGGTGGTAGCCGGGGGCAAAGAGCTCGTTGCCGCTATGCACGGTCAGGGCGATCTTACCCTCTTCATCATAAGAAACGCCATCCTCCATAAAGGTAGGCATCAGGCGGGCAACGCGGGCGGTCAGCTCGGTAACCGTTTTGCAATCACCGTGCTTGGTCAGATCAAGTGAGATAGTCTTGATCTCGTCGCCGATCGGGTCAAGCCACTTCTGGTCGATGCAGGCGGTGCCGCCGCGAATACCGTAGAGAGCGGCAATGGTACCGGCGGTGCAGTCAGCATCCTCACAGCAGCCGGCCGCGATGCAAACGGCGCGGGAGAAATCGCCCTTGCTGTAGTAATGCGCCAGCACCACGATGGCTACGTTGGCAGGTGCATCAAAGCCGCGGATAGGCGTGGGGATCTCGGGATCCATTTCCTGGCCGGGGGCAGGACGCATACCGAAGGAACTGGTGTACTTCTGCAGCAGCTTCTTGCGTGCGTTCTTCCAATCAAGCGAGGGATCCTTCACCAGCTCCTGCACGTAGCGGATGGCGCCGGCCGTGGCGCAGCTCTTCGGGATGTAGGAGAGGCCGATCTCGATCAGCTTTTCCATATCCGATTCCACAAAGGCGGCGCTTTGCAGGGCGGCGCAGAAGATCTCGGCATACACGCCCTCGCCCCAGTGATCGACGATGGCATCCTCATAGGCGTACTTAACGGCGATATCCGGGCGGCCGGGGGCAAGACATGCCCAGATCTCGCTGCGGATCCAGCAGCCGTTGCTCTCACGGAAATCGTTTTCATAGCCGCCGGAAACAGAGGGCAGCAGGCCTGCGCGCAGGTTGCGCTTGCCAAAGCCGTATTCCGACCAGTCAGGCACGATGTAGGTGAGCCAGTAGTTGGCCAGCGTTTCGGCATTGACCTTTCTGCCCTCGCGCTCGGCCGCGATCAGCCAGACCAGCTGCAGGTCAAGGTCGTCGTTCGGCAGAACGCCCTTGGCAATATCGTGCGTGTAAAAATCAAGGTCTACGGCGCCCTGCATGCTCTCAAACGGGCCGCCCAGCGTACCGCCTACGTTCTTGCCGAGCCAGCAGGCGCGCACTTTATCAAGATAGGTTCTGTAATCTAATTGTTGCATAGGAAAATACCTCCTTTTTTTCTTGATTATAGCGTGTTTTTCCCCGCTCTGCAATAGCAAAAGCGAACCTTGTGTATCATTTTTATACTTTATATTGCTTTTTTGAAAAATTTTTGGTACAATGATCTTGAAAGAAGCCAAAGGGAGAACGATATGCGCGTATATAATTTTGAAAAGAGCCGCGGCGTGCTGGTGCAACGCTCGCAATGCGTCGCCGACAAGCCGGAGCTGCCGCACCGCCATGAATTTGTAGAGCTGGTGTACACCGTAGCAGGCAACGCCACGCACACCATTGGTAAACAGACCTATCCGGTCAGACGGGGGGATCTGCTGTTTATCAATTACGGCGAGACGCACGCTATTGAGACCGAGGAGCGCACCGAATTTTACAACCTGTTAGTGAAGCCGGAATTTTTATGCGAGAACCTAATCGACAGCGGTAGCGTAGACGACGTTTTTCGCCTGTTTTTTTCAGATGGGAGAGAGGAGCTGCCCACCGTGACTGCGCGCTGCGTGCATCTTGCCGGCGTTGACCGGGCAGAGACCGAGCAGCTGATCGAGCGCATGCACCGCGAGGCACAGGACAACGCCATTGGCCGGCAATTCGTGCTTAACGGCTATATGCGCCTGGTATTTGCCAAGCTGATCCGCGCGTTGCAGCGCGGGGAGCCGGAGCCGGTACGCAAGCGGCTTTCGCAAAAGGCGATGGCCGCCTATTTAGACAGCCACTTTACCACGCCGCTTACCGTTGCCTCGATGGCGGCGGCGCTACACTATCACCCCACCTACCTCGGCCGTGCCTTTCGCGCCCTGTACGGCATGGGCATTAAGGACTATTTGCGCCTGCGCCGCTTAGCGTATGCGACCGGGCTGCTTGCCGAGGGGGAGATGACGGTAAGCGAGGTCATTACCGCGGTAGGCTACAGCAACCGCACACAATTCTACCGTGATTTTGAGGAAAAATATGGTCTTTCACCGGCGGCCTATCGGGAAAGGGAAAAAATATAGCGTATTTGGTGACCAACCGTATTCGTTTTGCGATATATAGGGTGACGATGGGAGGTGATCTTTTTGGAGGATGAACGAATCATAGACCTGTATTGGCAACGCGACGAGCGCGCCATTACCGCCACGAAAGAGACATATGGGCGCTATTGCTACGCCATTGCCTACCGCATTCTTGCCTCGCACGAGGAGGCGGAGGAATGTGAGAATGACACCTATCTCGATGCCTGGAACAGCATACCACCGGCGCGGCCGCAGCCGCTTTCGGCCTTTCTTGGTATGCTTTCCCGCCGCATTGCGTTAGACCGGTGGCGCAAGGGGCAGGCTAAGAAGCGCGGTGGCGACCGGGTGCTGCTCTCGCTTGACGAGCTGGCAGAGTGCCTGCCGGGCGAGGCGGCGCCGGATGCCGGCATTGAGGCGAAAGAGCTGGCTGCCCACATTTCCGCTTTTTTAAGAAGCCGGCCACGGGCAGAGGGCGATATCTTTTTGCGGCGCTATTGGTTCCTTGATTCGATCAAGGAGATCGCCACACGCTACAACATGGGCGAAAGCCGCGTGAAGATGCTGCTGAAGCGCACGCGCGAAAGGCTCATGACCTATTTGACCGAACGGGAGGTTACGATATGAAAGCAGACAAATTACAGGATGCCATTGGCATGGTAGACGGCGATCTGATCGCCCGTGCCGACATGCCGCCTGACAGGCGGCGCCTGCCGCGCTGGTGGCGATCTGCCGTGGCGGCCATGCTGGCGGTGGTGCTTTTACTTGGCTCATTATGGAACATCCCCCCCTTGCAGGGCAGCTACGCCATCGCAGAGGCCAGCTACCCCGTTATGGCACCTTATCCAGCTAAGGATAGCACACATGAGGAATATGATGCCTGGCGCAGCAGCATCGACGAGCGGCAACAGTATGCAGGCGCAGGCAAGGACTTAGATAGCTTCTTCTCTGCTACCATGTCCACGTTTCTTGCGGATGAGGAGCAGGAAAACCGCGTATATTCCCCGCTGAACGTCTATATGGCGCTGGCCATGCTGGCCGAGGTGACCGAGGGCGAGAGCCGTGCCGAGATCCTTGCCCTGCTGGGCAGCGAAAGCATAGAGGCACTGCGCACGCAGGCAAACGCGGTATGGAATGCCAACTATCGCAATGACGGTGCTGTGACCAGCCTGCTGGGCAGCTCGGTATGGCTGAACAAGGATCTGGTCTATGAGGCAGACACCTTAAACAGGCTGGCAGACACCTACTATGCCTCTTCCTTTCAGGGCGAGATGGGCTCGGCCGGCTATAACAAGGCGCTTTCCGCTTGGCTGAACGAGCAAACAGGCGGCCTGCTTGCTGAGCACGCCAACAGCGTAGAGCTTTCTCAGGAGACGGTGATGGCCTTGGCGACGACGGTCTATTACCGCGCCAAATGGACGGTAGGATTTCAAAACACCCGTACTGCCAAGCGGACTTTCTATACACCGGGCGGGGAGCTTTTGTGCGATTTTATGAACCAAACGCTACATGACGGCGATTATTACTGGGGCGAGCACTTCACAGCGACCAGGAAACGTCTTGCGGATGGCGGCTATCAAGGCTATATGTACCTGATCCTGCCGGACGAGGGTGTCGATCCTGCCGCGCTCCTTACCGACAGCGAGGCGCTGCGCTTTATGACGGCAAGCGGTGAATGGGAAAACCATTCTGGGGGAAAGCTGAACCTCTCCCTGCCAAAGTTTGACGTGGCCGCGAACACAGATCTGCTTGCCGGCCTGCGCAGCTTAGGGGTCGAGGCCTGCCTGGACCCTGCCACCTCTGATTTCAGCCCACTGCTGGCAGATGACAGCATGCCGGTATGGCTGGACAAGGCAGAGCATGCGGCACGCGTGATCATTGATGAGGATGGCATTGAGGCAGCGGCATATACGGTGATGCATGAGGCTGGCGGTGCGCCCCCCACGCCGGGCGAGGAGATC
The DNA here is from genome assembly GCA_017621755.1 of Clostridia bacterium. Classification (GTDB taxonomy): domain Bacteria; phylum Bacillota; class Clostridia; order Oscillospirales; family CAG-272; genus UBA1740. The sequence goes on along the minus strand of JAGASL010000041.1, from coordinate 21,344 downwards.
GATTTTATCCTTGACCGCCCGTTTATCTTTGTGATCACCGGGCCGGATGGTCTGCCGCTCTTCGTTGGCACGGTGTATACTCCGTAAAGAAAAACGCCTGTGAAAACAGGCGTTTTTTCATATTAAGCGAAATGGGCTTGCATAAAGTCTACCGTAAAGACCGACATGCAGATCAGCGCCAGGCACATGACCGCACAGCCGACCCAGTTCAGCCGGGTGAGCCGTTCACGGAAGAAGAAGTGCGAGATCAGCACGCTGAGCAGCAGCACACCGGCATGGTCGAAGGTGTAAAGCAGCGTGGCATTGATCAGTGGCAGGATGTAGACCAGCAGATTAACGGCCAGCGAAATGACCACCGCGCAGGAAAGCAGATAGAACAGCGAGCGCTTTGTCTGGCGCATGGAGCGAATAAATCTGCCCCCCTTGGTGATCAGCAGATAGATGACCGAGATGGCCATGCAGCCGAAATAGGTGATGATGACCATTTCCTTTTTATCTGCTTCGCCGGTCAGCTTATCCTGCACGTTAAGCAGGGTGGTATAGGAGCCGTTGAACACGAAGAGCCCAAGGCAGGCCAGATAAAAGCCCAGGCTGCCCTTTGCTTCACCCTTTTTATAGCAGGTGATATAGATGCAGACGAAGATCACGATGATAGAGATGATCTGCACGACCGAAATACGGTCGCCAAAGGCGAAGAAGGAAATAACCGTGGGCAGCACCATGCCACCTGTGAGCATGAAGGTCATCAGCACCGAGTAGGGGCCGCTTTGCGAGGCCTTGATCATGCAGGTGTTGTACATAAACAGCGCCACGGCATTGCCGATGCCAAGCAGCACGGTGATCGGCGCGGGCGAAAAGGAGAAGCCGGCAAAGGCAAAGGAGACCAGCGCCACGATCAGACCGCTGATGACCGAAAAGACCGGCGAGGACATTTGCTCTTCACCCGGGTAATGATCGCTGTATTTACGGCAAAGCAGCGACTGAAAGGTGGAAAGCAGGATCAAAAAGGCAATTAAAAACGCGCTCATAGTAAACCTCAAAAATTCATGGTGTTCATTACGGAGAAAACGATTTTATTATAGCACATTATTCCATATATTACAAGCGTTTTTTCTTTTTCTCATGCGGCAAAAAAAGCAAAAAAACATTGAAAATACAGATTAGCTATGCTATAATGAAAAAAAAGAAAATGGGGTGCAACCGTATGGATATGAACTATATTCTTGGCAAAACAGACGAAAAGCCGCTTGACCGGCTGGTAGAGGACGGGGGCTTTTGCGGCATTCTGCGCAAGATCGCCTGCGTGGGCGACAGTCTTTCCTCTGGCGAGTTTGAATCCTTTGATGCCGAGGGCAAGAAGGTCTATTTGGATTATTACGATTATTCCTGGGGGCAGTACCTGGCACGCATGGCCGGGCTTAGCGTTTATAATTTCTCGCGCGGTGGCATGAGCGCCAAGTGGTTTACCGAAACCTGGGGTGAGGAAAACGGCTGCTGGGACAAGGAAAAGGCGGCAAACGCCTACATTCTGGCGCTGGGCGTAAACGATATGAATGATAGGGGCCTGGAAATGGGCTCTGTAGCTGACGTGTGCTTAGAGGATTATCACCAGAACAAGCCCACCTTTGCCGGCTACTATGCCAAGATCATTCAGCGCTACAAGGAGATCCAGCCAGAGGCGAAATTCTTTTTAATGACCATTCCGCGCGGCGGCGAGGGCGACAGCAAGGCTGAGCTGAAGGAAGCATTTTCACAGCTGATCCGCGATATAGCCGGTCTGTTTGAAAACACCTATCTGCTTGATTTTCGCAAATATGCCCCGGCATACGATGAGGAATTTATGCAGGCCTTCTACTTAGAGGGGCATCTCAACGCCGCCGGCTACCTGCTGACGGCCAAGATGGTAGCCTCGTATATCGACTACATCATTCGCCACGACCAGGCAGCCTTTAAGCAGGTCGGCCTGATGGGCACTCCGTACTTCAGAAAGCTGTAACAGAAAAAACCGCATGCATTAGCGACGGGCTCTAAAGGACAGTTTTGAGAATTCGTTACCTACCGACAGAAAATAGACAGAGAATGTTTTTGCTTTCTCTGTCTATTTTTCTTGACAAGCACTGCATTTGTAGACACAACTGCCTTTATGTATACTAATTCACAAATTTATGATATAATTATTTCAAAGAAATATTCAAAACCATCTTAACCGTTTTGTCTATCCAACGACTATATGTATGAAGGCGCCTGAAAACGGAAATGGAGAAACAAATGGATAGTATAAAGCTTGAACAACTGATAACGGAAAATATGAAGTCGATATTCGGCTTTGCATTGACAAGACTCGGAAATGTAGCAGAAGCAGAATGGCTTGCGAGTGATATTCTTTATGAAATCGTCAGGTCAGCTTCAAACCTAAAAGACGAGGAACGTTTTTACGGCTTTATGTGGAAGGTTGCTGAGAATGTCTATATGAACCATCTTCGCAAAAAAGCAAAAACTGCGAACCGTACCGCGGAGCTCGATGAAAGTATCGCTGATGAATCAGAGTCTGTTTTGGATGAAATCGTCAAAAAAGAAGAACTAAATCTTCTTCGGCGCGAACTCTCATTGTTGTCAAAGCAATACCGAGAGACAACTGTTTTATACTATATTGAAAATCTCTCCTGTTCCGAAGTAGCAAAAAAACTACAGATCAGCACGGAAATGGTAAAGTACTATTTGTTCCGTGCAAGAAAGATTATCAGAGAGGGTATGAATATGGAAAGACTATACGGAGAAAAGAGCTATCGCCCCAATATTTTTGAGATTGATTTTTGGGGAACAAAAGCAGGAGATGATCGCGAATACCGTGATTTCCAAAGAAGAAAGATCAAAGGGAATATTTTACTCGCGGCATATTACAGCCCAGTAACTATACAGGAAATCAGTATAGAGCTTGGGGTTGCGCTCCCTTACCTTGAGGACGAGATCAAATTGCTCGTTGACCGTCAATATCTTGTTTGCAACAATGGAAAGTATCTGACGAACATTCCGATTTTTACGCTTGATTGCACAAAAACGATTGATGGAAAACTGAAAGAACTTACCGAGGAAAGCGCACAAAAGTTTATTGCTGTAGCTGATGAGTTCGATGCTCGCTTTGGAAACCGATTTGCAAACGCCAATCTCGCGCATTGGCAAAAGCTTCTTTTGTGTTTACATTATTCATTGATTGATACCGAAAACGATCTTGAAAAGGATTACGGCGAATTGCCCAAAGACGGACCGTATTCACTTGTAAACGGTGGTGGCGGACACGGTATTATTTGGGGCAGAAGTACCGAGAACGTTGTTGGAGATAAATTACCAAGAGGTATTCAAGGTATTTACAATGGTTGTCCGGCAAGTGATGGGCACGGAAGTGTTATCGCCATGAATTTCAGACAAACACTAAATGCACAGCACTTCGAAGGACAAATGACCGATCCCATAGTTTGCACAGCTGTTGATTGCTTTGAGTATTTGCCGAAGGATTGGCAAAAAGTACTGAATGATCTTCATTATGCTAAGGACAGCGAGGCTAATTTTGCTGTTTGGTCGAATGAGGAATACGATGAACTTCAGCAGATGCTGCAAGAGTGCATCACTATTGTTTCGGACTTGAACCGAAAGACTGCCGAGCTTGCCGCAAATATTACTGCAGATCTTGCTCCTTCTCATATCCGTAAAAACGCAGAATACGCTGGTGCATTTGTGTATCGCTTCTATTCGATAGACAAGTTAGTGAGTAAGTTGTTTGAAATGGATTGGGTCAAAGCGGTTGGAGATAATGAAAAACCTGCCATTTGCGTTGTGAAGAATTAAATAAATACCGCCGAGTGTTACCAAAAAGGTAATTCTCGGCGGTATTCTATTCGAATTGTTCTCTATCGCACAACCACGATTGGTGGTGAGTAAGTGCGCACTTGAAGGCAAACAAAAAGCCTCCCTTGTGCAAAGGGAGGTGGCTCGCGCAAGCGAGACGGAGGGATTGTAAAAGTTGAATTTTACACAAAAACAATCCCTCAGTCAGCTTCGCTGACAGCTCCCTTTACACAAGGGAGCCTCTGGTTTTAGCCGCTTGTTTGTCTGCCGTTCGTTAAAAAACTGTCCTAAGAAGCCAAGGCCTTGCATGCGGTTCTTTTCTTTCTTAAACAGGCACAAGCCCGTCTACGCCACTGCCGTCGCCCAAGTCGATGCGGCAGCGGGAGCTGATGATATCGTCAAAGAAGTGGCCGTCTAACACATCAACAAGCTCGTCCTCATGCTCCCATACGTACTGCGCGGCGCGCTTGCGCCATGCGGCGGCGGCCTCCCTGCCCTCGGTCAGCTCGGCGATGCAGGAGCGGGCGATCATCGTATAGATCTCGCCGTGCGGCAGCAGCTGGCGCCAGCTACTGGCGCGGCAGGGATCCCCCTCGGAAAGGTGGCGCTCGATCGTGGGGCGAAAATCCTCGATCAGGCGGATAGCGCGCTCCATCAGCGCGATCACCTCGTCGGCGGGACGGCGGTCATCCTTTAAGACACCAACGTTGATGCAATCCGAAAGGGCGACAAGATAGTCGGTAACGGCACCAAGATCGGTCTCGCCAAAGGCAGCCGCATACAGCTCACGTCGAATGTCCTCATACGGGGTGCTTCTCTTCCACAGGGTCTTGCCCATTACCACCATGGGCAAGGCGGTGGGCAGCGCCATGCGCTGTAGCTGGCAGCTCATCAGACCGGAAAACGGGAAGGCATCGTAGCGCTGAATATCCTCATAGATCACCCGTGCCAAATTCTCCTTAGTGGCATCCATAAAGTGGTTATACATGAGGTGATAATCAAAGCAGAAAATATCACCGTCAAAGAGCTTTTTATTGTAATACAGATAGGCCAGGCTATCCTCCATGCAGGTATCATAGACCCCGTTCACCTGATAAGGAGGAATTTCCGTTACAGGGAAGCCATCCGGCAGATGGCGCGAATAGGCGCGGCCGGTCGGACAAAACATCAGCACGAAACGGCCGGGATTTTTCAAGCGCGTTTTCATAGGGGGATAGAGAAGATCGGAATAGATCTCCCAAACGATCTTGGTGTCTAACCCCTCTGCTGTCAGCCTTTCATCCAATTCGTTCAGAATCATCCAATAATAATCCGCAAGCGGCAAACGGCGACATTCCTCACATTCACAGCTGTTGCGATACCCGTCACTAAGATCGTAGCAGAGATAATCTACGTCCGGATTTTCCCGGATATACGAGACGGCGGCATCCACCATTTTGTGTCGCACGTCCGGGCGGGAATAACAAAGCTGCGTGCAAAGCGGCATTTTTTCCCAAAGGCCCCGCCTGCCGTTCAGCTGTGCACAAACGGAAAGATATTCCTTTGGCAGCGTACTCTCCTCTACCGGATCCCACCCGTCGTTGCGAACGCCAAACGGCTCGCACGCCCAGCCGTGGCCAACTGCATGAAACTGCATACCACGCATCTTGATTGCGCGGCGCGCAGCCATGGTGTACGCCATAGCGGTCTCGCGGCTGATGGGCTGGGGGGTCTTGACCGTGCTGCCAATATGGGAATACCAGCGATCATAAAACGTAAAGCCGTCACGAAATTGAATAAAATAGGCGTTAAAGCCGTGCTTGGGCATCCATTCGATCATATTCATCACGTGCTCTTGGCTCACCGCCCCCTCAAGGCAGATGGCGCGATAACGCATGTCTGCCAGTTCGCGCAAGGAAACGTCCGGCAGGGCGGTAATCTGCGGCAGAAAGGTGCCGTCCTTACCCGGCCGCACGTAGCGAGCACCGCACTCAGAAAGAAAGCGATAGGCGGCGATCAGCACGCTGCGCGGATTAGCGCCGGCAATATAGCCCTGCTCATGCGCAACCGCAATAGCGATCTCGTCATCTAACGAAGGGTCTTTTCCCACCGGCACAAGGCCAAGCGCCTCAAACAGGCAAAGGCGTATGCCCCCCTGCTCGGCCAAGCGGGCGGAAAGCCCCATAGCGCGTAACGTATCACACAGCTCGTGCGCCGCCAGGCGAATCGGCTGCTCTTCGCCGCATACGGAAATCGTGATCATATACCTATCCTCGCATTTTTATCGTTACCATGATTGTACCATCTTTTTTCACTGCCTGCAAGAGGAAAATAATCGCCTATACGAGAAAAGGGAACCGTGCTGAAATAGCACGGTTCCCTTTTGTCCGTATATACGGTCAAAAGACACCTTACCAATGGTGCAATTATAAGATATCCCTACCGTGGTCGGCTATATTTCTCGAATTAGCCCTCAACGGTGCAGTACATGAAGTACTTGTAGCCGAGCGGGTTGGAGAAAAAGCCCTTTACGCTATCATCAACCATGTACAGGTCGGTGTAGTAGTACAGGGGAACGATACAGCCGGTCTCCATCAGCATATCCTCAGCCAGGTGCATGAGCTCGTAACGAGTCTCATTGTCGGTGCAGGACTTGATGGTGCTGATCAGAACGTCGAAGGTCTCAGCCCAGGTGCCGTTCTCAACCTTGGTCTCGTAGCCGTAAGCGGTGAGGTCGAGGTTGTACATAGCAAGATCCTTGTGAGCGCCCTTGCCGTACTGAACGTCGTTGTTACCGGAGATGGAGGTCCACATATCCAGGAAGCAGATCGGATCGTTGTAGTCTGCCAGCCAGCCGTTACGAGCGATGGAATACTCACCGTTCTTACGGGTCTCCAGGAATACGTTCCACTCCTGGTTCTCCAGCTGCATGTCGATACCAACGCTGGCCAGAACGCCCTGCAGGTACTCACCGATAGCCTTGTGACCATCGTTGGTGTTGTACAGGTAGGTCATGGACGGGAAGTTGGTGAACTTCTTAGCAGCATCATCCCAGGTGTAGTACTTCTTCAGGGTCTCGATAGCAGCAGCGAAGTTGCTCTCCTGAGCGTCCTCGCTTACGTCATAGTAGCCATCGAAATCATCATCAGCGCTACCAGCGGTCTTGTAGAACTCAGAACCGTCGGGGTTGGTCATACCCATAGCAACGAAGGAGGAAGCGGGAAGCTGACCGCCCTGTGCAATGGCATCTACGAGGTAGTTACGATCGAACAGCAGGCCGATAGCGTTACGGATCTCAGCCTTAGCAGCCTCAGCGGCAGCACCGGTGAGCTCGTTACCCTCGGGCAGGATGTCCTCGTTTACGTTCCAGCATACATAGTAGGTACCGATCTGGCCGGCGATAACGAACTCATCCGGATACTCGGTCTCCAGGGTCTTGATCTCGTCAACCGGAACATCATCGATCAGCAGCCACTCGCCATTCTTGAAGTTAGCCAGCATGTTGTTGGCATCATCAGACAGGTAGAAGTTGATGATATCCATCTTTACAGTATCAGCTGCGTGATAGTTATCATTCTTCTCCAGCGTGATCATGCTGTTGTGTGCCCAGCTCTTCATCACGTACGGGCCGTTGTTGATGTAGGTAGAAGGATCGGTAGCCCACTCATCATTATCGAGAGCGGACGGATGAACGGGATAGTAGGTCGGGAATGCCAGCAGCTCGTTCCAGTAAGCAACAGCGTTAGCCAGAACAACCTCGATGGTTCTCTCGTCCTTTGCGGTTACGTTCAGCTTTGCATCCGGATTGGCGGGAACCATAACAGGCTCGCCAGACTCTTCGTCGATGACAACGTTGCCGTTCTCATCCAGCTTCTCGGTGAGAGCAGAGATCTCAGCATAACCGTCAACAACCTCGAACATGTAGCCGTAGTCTGCGCCAAGAGCAGCAGAAGCAGCACGGTTCCAGGAATCAACGATGTGAGCGGCGGTGAGATCGTCACCGTTGCTCCACTTCAGGCCTTCCTTCAGGGTGTAGGTGTAGGTAACCTTGCCGTCTTCGCCGACAACACCGTCAACCAGGGCCATAGCCAGGTCGGGAACGATGACCAGCTTGCCATCCTCATCCTGTGCCCACTTTGCAAGGCCAGAGAAGAGGTGAGCGCACATGGTAGCGCCGTCAACAGCAGAGTTCAGGGCGGGGTCAAGCGTCTGGGGTTCCGATGCGAGACATACGTTGATAGAGGTCGCATTGGGATCCGTGGTATCAGCCGGGCCGCAGGCAGCAACGCACAGAACGGTGGACAGAACCAGGATAAGAGCCAAAAGCTTTTTCATGATACGTTTTCCTTTCGGTTTTTTTGTTTTTTACGTGTATTTCACACCGCTGCAAGCGTATTGCACCCCGCTTGCGGCAAATGATGAACAAAAGGGATCAGTTGATCTTTTCGAGGTTGTGACAGGCCACGTAGTGACCCTTGGAAACCTCGCGGAATTCCGGCATTTCTGCCGCGCACGCCTCGGTCGCGTAGGGGCAACGGGTGCGGAAGGGACAGCCGGAGGGGGCGTTAAGCGGGCTGGGAATATCGCCGCCCAGCGGGATACGCTGATTAGCGCGGGCAATATTCGGGTCTGGGATCGGCACAGCCGAGATCAGCGCCTTAGAATAGGGGTGAAGCGGGTGGTTGTAGATCTCCTCGGCATCTGCCAGCTCAACCATCTTGCCAAGGTACATCACGGCAATACGATCACTGATGTGTCGAACGACAAGCAGATCGTGCGCGATGAAGAGATAGGTCAGACCCATCTTCTCCTGCAGCTCGTCAAACATATTGATGACCTGTGCCTGGATGGATACGTCGAGTGCCGAGACAGGCTCGTCACACACGATGAAATCCGGCTTCATAGCCAGGGCGCGGGCAATGCCGATTCTCTGGCGCTGGCCGCCCGAAAACTCGTGCGCGTAGCGGGAGGCATGCTCGCTGTTCAGTCCCACCTGACCCATCAGCTCTAAGATCATATCGCGGCGTTCCTCTTTCGTTTTGTACATCTTATGTACGTCAAGCGGCTCGCCAATGATATCGGAAACAGTCATACGGGGGTTCAGCGAGGAGTAGGGATCCTGGAATACCATGGTTGCCTTTTTACGGAACTCGCGAATATCCGCCTTCGTAACGATGGGCTTGCCATTGTACAGGATCTCACCACCGGTGGGCTTGTAGAGGTGAAGCAGGGTACGGCCGACCGTGGTCTTGCCGCAGCCGGATTCACCAACCAGACCAAGCGTTTCGCCCTTATTGATAAAGAAGGAAACGTCATCTACCGCCTTCAGCGGCTTGGTCTTGAAAAGACCCATATTGATATCGAAATATTCCTTTAGATTTCGCACCTCAATGAGGGGTGTTTTCATTTCATCAGCCATTGCTCTCTTCCCCCTCCTTGTTTTCCTTTTCAACCAGCCCTAAGGCTTTCTCCTCCTTCACGTTCATCCAGCAGGAGGCGTGGTGGTCGTCATTAATGATCATCTTAGCGGGGCGCTGGCGCAGGCAGATCTTCATAGCAGCCTCACAGCGGGGCGCAAACGGGCAGCCGGCCGGCATATTCAGCAGGTCGATCGGCGTACCGGCGATGGGCTTCAGCTTCTCGCCCATCGTATTCACGGTGGGGATAGAGCGCATCAGGCCCTTGGTGTATTCGTGGCTGGGATTATAGAAGATCTCATCTGCCGTGCCCTGCTCGCAGATCGAGCCGGCGTACATAACGATCACCTCATCACACATCTGTGCCACAACGCCCAGATCGTGCGTGATCATGATGATGGCCATACCCAGCTCCTTCTGCAGCGAGCCCATCAGCTCAAGGATCTGTGCCTGAATGGTTACGTCCAGCGCGGTGGTCGGCTCGTCAGCGATCAGGATATCCGGCTCGCAGGCCAGCGCCATGGCAATAACGATTCTCTGCCGCATACCGCCCGAAAACTCGTGCGGGTACTGCTTCATTCTCTTTTCCGGCTCGTTGATATTTACCAGACGCAGCATTTCAACGGCGCGGTCATAGGCCTGCTTCTTATCCCGGTCGGTATGAAGAAGAATGGCCTCCATCAGCTGGTGTCCGATGGTGTAGGTGGGGTTGAGAGAGGTCATCGGGTCCTGGAAAATGATCGAAATGCGGTTGCCGCGCACAGTACGCATGACCCTTTCACCGGCACCGACAAGCTCTTGCCCATCGATCTTGACAGAGCCGGAAACGATCTTACCCGTGCTCGCCAGAATTTGCATAATAGAGTAGGCGGTAACCGACTTACCAGAGCCGGATTCACCCACGATGCCGAGAACGCGGCCGCGATCCAGATTAAAGGACACGCCGTTAACGGCCTTTACCTCGCCTGCATCTGTAAAGAAAGAGGTGTGCAGGTCTTTTACTTCCAATAAAGCCATAATCTGCCTCTCCTTCTTAACTATTCAGCTTGGGGTCAAAGGCATCACGCAGACCGTCGCCAAACAGGTTCAGCGACAGAACGATCAGCGAAATGACGATGGCGGGGATGACAAGACGGTAGGAATACGAGGAAATACCGCTGAGCGCATCCGAAGCAAGCGAGCCGAGCGAGGGCATGGGCGCGTTAACGCCAAGACCCAAGAAGGACAAGTAGCTTTCGGTAAAAATGGCGCTGGGGATCTGCAGGGCGGTAGAGATAATAATGACACTAATGCAGTTAGGAACCAGATGCTTGGTAATGATCCAGCGGCCGTTGGCGCCGGTGGCCCGGGCAGAGAGCACGTACTCCTGCTCACGCAGAGAGAGGATCTGACCGCGGATCAGGCGTGCCATAGAGACCCAATACAGCACGGCAAACACGATAAACAGACTGATGATGTTGGTACCGATCGATTGCAGGAAGGTTCCCTCGATCGCCTCGCCAAGCGTTTGCTTCAGCACGGTGCCGATCAGAATAACCATCAGCACATCCGGCAAGGAATAGATGATATCTACGATACGCATGATGATCATATCTACCTTGCCACCCAGATAGCCGGCAAGCGAGCCGATCGTCATACCGATCACCAGCACGATAATGCTGGCAAAGAAGCCGACCACCAGAGAGATGCGGGTACCGTACACCACGCGGATAAAATAGTCACGCCCCTGTGAATCGGTGCCGAATACGTGCGGGAACACGCTTTCGCCGTTTTCTATACGTGCGAGCTCGGTCTCGCCATATTCAAAGGGCTTGAGATTGTTAAAGGACTTATCGGTCTTACCGAACTCGCCAAGGCCAAGAATCTGATCGTAGGAGTAGGGCCAAAACCACGGAATCACGATACAGGCGATCACGATCGCCACGATCAGAAAGAAGCAAACGGTGGCTACCTTGTTCTTCAGCAGGCGCTTCACGCCGTCACGGAAGAAGGTGGAGGAGGGACGCATCTGCACCATGTATTCCTTTTCCTCGCTCGTGGCGGGGATAAAGGCATCCAGATCTACCTGCATGCTAAAGGGATTCTTTTTCACGATGCTACCTCCTTTACTCCAGATTAATACGGGGATCAACGACCTTGTACATAATATCGCCGATCAGGTTCATGATCACGATCAGGCTGGCCAGCACGATGGTGGTACCCATAACCAGCGGATAGTCACGGTTGATGATGCTGTTTACAAAGTCACGGCCAATGCCCGGCACGGCAAAGATCTTTTCTACCACGATAGAGCCGGTGACGATATAAGCCAGCATGGGGCCAAAGTAGGTGATAACCGGGATCAGCGAGTTCTTCAGCGCGTGGCCAAAGATGATCTTGGCGCCGGAAACACCCTTGGCGCGAGCGGTACGGATGTAATCCTGCCCCAGCACGTCCAGCATGGCAGAGCGAGTCAGGCGCGTGATGTGGGCGGTGGGATACAGCGACAGGGTGATGACGGGCAGCACCAGGCCAGCAGCCGTGGTGCCGTTAGCAGGAAAGACCCTTAAGTTCACCGCGAATATCAACAGTAGTAGTGTACCCATGATAAACGAGGGCATAGAAATAAAGGCGGTGGTAATGACCATGATCACACGGTCAACGATCTTATTACGGCGCAACGCCGCTACCGCGCCAAGCACAACGCCCGTAACCAGCGCGATGCCCGCTGCGATCAGACCCAGCTTAGCCGAGGTTCTCATACCGTCGCCAATAATATCAATGACCTGACGACCACGCAGCTTGATAGAGGGGCCAAAATCGAATTTGGTAACGATATCGCTCAGGTAGGTCAGGTATTGCTGCCATACCGGCTTATCGAGGCCGTATTTTTCCTTTAAGGCAGCCTCTGCCGCGGGGGAGAGCGCCTTTTCCCCATTGAACGGGCCACCGGGAACGGCATGTACCACGAAGAACGTAACCGTAATGACCACCCAGATCGTGAGCAGGCAAAGCAGGATACGCTTCGCAATGTAGAGCAGGTTTTTGGAGTTCATGGTTTTTCCTTTCCTTTCTTAATAGGCAAAAGACGGCAAAAACCGCCTAAGAGCGCAAAAAGACAGTACAAGCCCTATTCCCAAAAAAGACTCGCACCTCTTGTAAAACTATGTCGAAAACAAGGCAAAAAGGCCTGCGACCACACCTTGTGCTTGTAGATTATATCACAAACTATTGTCAATGTCAATCAGCAAATGCGTTTTTTGTGCAATATAACCAAAACTTTTTGAAAAACGATCTAAAATTTATGCGTCTATACGAAAAATAAAAATTTGGCCCCTGTACAATCGCTATACAGGGGTCAGTTTGACGTTTACCGGCTTTTTTTGGCTGTCTTTGCGGGCAATTCGCTGACCAACGCCGCGAGCAGAACCAGCACGGCGCCACCCAGGCCAAGGGGGGTCATCCCCTCATGCAGCACCAGCATGGAAAGCAGCACGGCCACGGCCGGGTCGATATAGCTGAGAATGGCCACCGTTTGGGCGTGAAGCCCACCCATGGCGCCAAAATAGAGAAAATACGCTAGCCCAGTATGCACCACACCCACCAGCAACAGCAGCAGCAGGGTGGGCAGATCAAGCGAGAGCCATGCCCCGCCCCCCTCTACCGCCAGCGTGTAGGGCAGAATGACCAGCGCCGCAGCGGCCAGCTGCACCACGGTCTTATCATAGGCATCGATCTCACGCAGCCCTTTATTCAGCAGCATGACGCTGGCGTACAGCAGGGCGGCACCAAGGCCAAAGAGAATGCCCTGCGCCTCGGCAAGCGTAGGCAGGCCGTTTTCCGCCATGCCGGAAACGCCGACCATGCCGACAAGCGCCACCAGCACGCAAAGCAGCTTGCGCGCCGTTAGCTTCTCACGCAGCAGCAGCGCAGCGCCCAGTACCACGAAAATGGGGGCCATATAGTAGCAGAGCGTAGCGGTGGAAACGGTGGTATAGCGATAGGCCTCGAACAGCAGGATCCAGTTAAAGCCGATAAAGGCACCAGAGAGCAGAAGCCGCAAAAGATTTTTCTTGATCGCGGCAAGAGACGGGCGCTTGCGCAGCAGCGCCATGATCAGCAACAGCACCAGGGTGCCCACCAGGCCGCGCACGCAGGCGATCATGCCCGAGGGGAGATTGAGATAGCGAACGAACAGGCCGATCGTGCCAAAGATCAGCATGGCGGCCACCAGCCGCAGCTTTGCCATATGCTTCATAAAAAAGTTCCTTTTTCGATTTTCCTACATGATACCACAACCCCGGGCAAAATACAAGATTTTTTACACCTTCGCCGCTTTTTCTTCAAAAATTATTTACAAAATCGAACAGGTGTAGTATAATAAAAAGTATGATATAGCTCTTTTTCAAGGAGGTCTGCCGCATGAAACGGCTGCTATGCCTGCTGCTTTTACCGGCACTATGCCTTTCCCTGCTGCTTATACCGGGCTGCGCGCCGCCAAGGGAAGCCGGGGCAAGCCCGGCTGATACGATGCGCGCCATGGCCACGGTAGAGGCTTCCTTTTCCGGTGGGCGGGTGCGCGAGCTTGGCAGCGCGGTGATCTACACCCTGCGTGACGAACGCGCCATACTGCTAACCAACTACCACGTGGTAGCCGAGGAGCCACTTGGCCTAGCCGAGACGATCTCTGTTTGCTTTGCCGCAGATCCGGCAGTGCCCTATTCCGCTACCCTGCTGGGGGTAGATGCCGCCCATGATCTGGCCGTATTAGAGACCCCCGCGCCCCCCAATGCCGCGCAAGCCACGCTGCGCGACAGCCTGCCCGCTATGGGTGACCCGGTCATTGCCTTAGCCGCCCCCGGCGGCCACGGGCTTTGCGCAGCGGCCGGCATCGTCAGCCTGCCACAGGAGCTGCTTACCGTTTACGACCTGCCTTATCGCGCTGCCACACCGCTGACCTCGCTGCGCTGCGATATCACGCTGGGCGACGGCGCATCGGGCGGCGGCCTGTTTGACAGCGAAGGGCAGCTGGTCGGCCTGCTGCACGCCGGCGGGCGCGAGGCGCTTTGCGGCTTTTCCTTTGCCATACCCGTCGCCTATCTTCGCGCCCCGATAGAAGCCATTCTCGCCGCGCCAAGCGGCACAGCCCTTCCCACCCTTTCCCTTGGCGCTACCCTGACCGATACGGCAAGCGGCGTGCGCGCCCATGCCATTGAGCCGGGCAGCGCGGCCTACGTGGCGTTGAAGGAGGGGGATATCATTCTTGCCGCTTCTATCAACGGTGGGGTGACGCAGGCTGCCACCAGCGCCTGTGCGCTGCGTGAGCTGCTGCTTTCCTGCACCCCCGGCGACCGTGTGACCTTTACCGTTTCCCGCGCGGGCAAAAAGCTGACAAGCGATTTGACCATGATCGATGCGTTTTACAACCACCTTTCTATACAGGAGGCATCATGAACTACCAAATTATCATCCTCACCTTTTTGCTGGTCTTTACCCTCGGCTGTGCGCTGCGGGCGCTGCTTTCACCGCTGGCCAAGGGTATTCGCCGCTTTCTGGCCATTCCACTTGCCTTTGTGATTTGCTACCTGCTGCAGCGCTTTGGGCTATTTGCCACGCTTGGTGCGTTCGTAGAGGGAATACTGGAAAAGCAACCGCTGATCGGCGAGATGCTGGCAGCCTCCCCCTACCTGACCGGGCTACTGGAGGGCTCTGTTACCGCTATTGCATCGTCCGTTCTCTTCCCCATTGTGTTTGTGCTGGTCTATTTTGTCATGCGCGGGCTGCTGAAGGCGATCCTTGACCGGCTGCTGCTTCGCCTGCTGGATCGGCCAATGTCTAACCGCATCATCACGGCCGTGCGCCGCACGGGTGCTACGCTGGTGGGTGCCGTGGGCGGGCTGCTGCTTTCTGCTGTGCTGCTGATGCCGGTATTCTACACCCTCTCCTTCGGAACGGCGCTGGTCAACTGCGCCCGGGTGCCCTGTGACGAGGAGATCCCCCTGCGGGAGGAGCTGATCGTGATCGATGAGGAGCTGGTAGCCCCCTACGAGCAGGCGGCTGCCACCCGCTTTTACGAGGCGCTTGGCCTGGCCGGGCTGATGCGCCACACGGCTGAGCTGGGCGGACGCACAGAGATCGATGGAAAAACGCTGTACGCCGGTGAAACGCTGCGCACCGTTCTCAAGCATGCGCCGCACATTTACGTACATATGGAGGCATGGACGGTATCAGACGAGCCAATGGCAGAGGACTTTGAGGCGCTGGCAGCAGACGGGCTGATCGTGGGCGCCATTGCTGATATCATCAAGCACGAGGCTGAGGCCTACGCCGCCGGGCAAGAGGGCATCTTCCTACATCCGGAAACGAATGATACCACCTCGGCCTACATTTTAGAGGTATTCGCCGTAACATATACCTCTGAAACGCATGACGAGATCGAGGAGGACCTGCGCATCGTACTGCGCGCCGGCAGCCACCTAGCCGAAAACAACTTCTTTAACGATTTTGCCAAGAACCTGACCCGCGCCGAAAGCCAGGATGAGGCAATGGCCGAGGTGCTGATCAAAAACATACGCTTTGTGGGCGAGGTAATGGATGCGCTTTACGTCTCTGACCCGGCACACAAGCTTTCGGATACGCTGTTTGACATTCTGATGCAGAATGAGGACGTACAGACCTTTATTTCCAAAGAGACGATCGCCGAGCTGAACCGCGAGGTAGAGGCGGGCGAAACGACCTACAAATCCTTTACCATATTCCTGCAAAACATGCTGAACCTGATCAGTGACGAAGCGGCATAAGGAGGAGACGTATGAAATTTTTAAGATCATTTCTTTCGGCCATCTCGGTCATTCTTTCGGTCGTGATCCTGTTTTCCGTGGTGGCACCTACCATCAGCTCCTTTGACGAGGATGCCTTTTTGACCCGCCTTTCCGCTGCCGGCACCGGCACGGAATGCGATATCATCCTTGACGTAGCGCCGGGCGGCTCTGTTAATCTGCCAAGCGGCGTATACCCCATTGGTCAGCAGCTTGACCTGGTGGCCACACCGAGAGAGGGCTATCTCTTCTCTGGCTGGTATGACGAGACGCACACCCTGCTCAGCATCAGCCCCGTCTTTTCCTTCACGGTGGCCGAGGACAGGCGCCTGTACGTAGCCTTTTCCCCCGTGCCAGAGAAGGCTGGCAGCAGCTATGAAAGCCTGAATGAGCTGCTTGACTGCAACCAAGGCTTTACCTTCACCCTTTCCTCTGACAAGGAAAACGCCCTTTCCTACATTCAAGACAACCTGGTGATCGCCGATGCCTTTTTCGCAAGCGCTGACCTGACAGAGGAGGAAAAGGCACAGGCTGCTGATCGACTGAGCATTGATTTTACCGTCACAGATAACGGTGACGGCACCTATACCGTGACCCCGGCCTCCCCCTATGAGGGCGGCACCACCTACACCGCCACCCTGCCCGACGAGGCAGAGGACGTCAGCTTTACCGCTCTGCCCGAGGAGGAAAACGAGCTTTCCTTTACCATTGAAGAGGAAAACCACGAGACCGTTGTTTACAAGACGGGGCTGCTTACCCTCTCACCGGGCGAGCTGCTGGCCGTGGTGCCCGAGGGAGAGGAGATCGGCTTCCGCATTGCCTCGCTTACCTGCTTTGATGGGTACGAAAACGGCGGCATTGGTGCCACCGTTCGCATTGACGAGGACGAGACAGACGACCTTGACACGTTGTATGGCGAGGTTGCGGCCATACGGCGAGAGGCGGACGGCTGGTTCGTTTTGCTGACGGCGCCGAACCTTGAGAACATTTTTGAGGAGCTGGATATCTACCAGAACGTTTCCATCGATCTGGAAAAGGATACCGATCTAGCGATCACCGACGAAGCGCTGGCAAGGATCGAGCAGCAGTTCCTTGCTAACGAAAGCGTGCAGGCCTATCTGGCCGCCTCGTACCTCGGCATTCACGATTATATGGAGGAAAGTGGCTACGACGTTTCCTCCATGAGCTTGAAAAAGCTGATCGAGATGCTGAAGCTGGAGCCCGCGATCACCGTAGCCGGGGATACGCTGACCCTAGAGCTCAAGGCCTCGATCAACGTAGAGATCAAGCCCGGCATCTACTATTACCTTGCCCTTGAATTTGCAGAGAGCATTCGACTCTCGGTGCGCGCCAATATCGCCATGCTGCAAACGCAGATCTTTGGTTGGACGGTTACCTACGGCATTGACACCTTTGATATCGCCCTGACCACGCACGAAAGCCAGCGCCTGGGCTGGGAGGCCGGCCTGCGCGGCGAGCTGGACGAAAGCCCCGATATGAAAGCCGAGATCGAAGCCAAGATCGCCGATTCGCTCAAGGACGTGAAGCGGCTGACCGACAGCATGGATAGCATCAAGCGCGTGCTGGAGGAAAAGCAGTGGAGCGGCAGCGATAACGAAAAGCTGATCAAGCTGCCCGCCTTCCGGGTCGCATTAGGGCTGATCACCTTTAACGCCGAGCTTGCCATCAACCTGGAGCTTGAGCTGAACGCCTCGATATCCTACACCGCTATCTCTACCACCAGCAGCACCACCGGCTTTCGCCGGAGCGCGGATGGAAGTATTACGCCGTATAGCGTCAAGAGCGGCCAATCGGATGCTGAAAACCTGTACTTGCACGGTAAAGCCGGTATACGAGCAAGCCTGCAATCCAGCTCTTACGTTTCGCTGATCGGCTTCAGCAGCTGGCTGCGCCTTGGCTTTGAGACCGAGTTTGGTGCCTATACCGAGGCAGCCGGCATCCTTGGCCTGACCTGGACGGATGCTGCCGCCACCGGCGTAGCCGCCGGTTATTGGGCACGCGGTCTGCGCGGATCCTTCACCGGCCTCTGCCAGTTCTTCTTTATTCAAGAAAAGACCACCTTCTGGCAGGGCGATATATCGCTTGGCCGCTACGGCTTTACCGATGCCTACGTCATGCTGGCTTACCAATCGGGCGAGGCGAGCAAGCTGCTTGATATTACCGAGCAGCACACGAGCTTAGATGAGCACGGCATCTATGATGTGATCACCTATTCTGCAAAGGGGCAGAACGTTGGCACCACCTCACTAAAGAATGAGGCGCATGGCTTCCGTGTCTCTCTTTCGCTGAAGGAGGGCACCTATCTGAGCATCGAAAATGATGCCTTGGTCGTAAAGCCCAATGCCCCTGCCGTATTTGACGACGAGCTGACCATTCAGGTGGTTGGTGAAAACAAGCCCTTTGGCCCTATGGCTGACGGTGCAAGCTACGTCTGCTACGCCAAGCCGATCACCGTTTCGAT
This sequence comes from Clostridia bacterium, assembly GCA_017621755.1. GTDB lineage: Bacteria > Bacillota > Clostridia > Oscillospirales > CAG-272 > UBA1740. The sequence goes on along the minus strand of JAGASL010000041.1, from coordinate 2,826 downwards.
CCACTACCATGGTGACGGATACGTGGATAACACCACCGAGGCCAAGTTCCGTAATATTTACCAAAACCACAACGAAGCAAACGCCGAGATGCTGCAGGACGTATTCGAGGCCTACCTTTCCGGCCTGTACGAGGGTGACGAGGCAGCCGAGGCACTCTACCTCTTCACCATAGAGACCTATACGGAGAACCTGTTTGCCTATATTGGCGAGATCAAGGCGAAGGAGGACGACAGCCATACGCAGGAGGCCCTGTTCGTGGAGACCGAGCCGGATGCCTTCATCGCCCTGCACGAATACTTAGACGGCATTCTGTACAAGGGTGGCGATTACCGCCCCACCGAGCAGGAGATCACGCACATGCTGGACTGTCTTGCCATCTCGCAAAGCTGCATGAACACGCTGGATGACGTGGTTGCCGCCACCGGCAACGCCCCCTCGGCCTTTGCCGTGGAATTTAGTGACATGGCCACCGAGGTGCAGGAGCTGGTAGCCACCACGCTGCGCAGCTATTACGCCGCTGCACCTGCCGGCTCGAACGAAAGACTCGCCGGTGAGCAGATCGCCTATCTGCTGGCGATTTCCCTTTCATAATAGGTTGGCGTGGAGCCTACGCTCCACGCCTTTCTTGAAAATCACCATGCCCGTGAGTTGCTATCAACAAACGTGATATGGATTTTGGGCAGCACTTATGCTATCATATATAAAATGCAGTTTTTCGGAAAGGTGGGGGTGACCTGTGAACCTGAAATTTGGTGAAACCTGCAAGCTTCTGCGCAAGGAAAAGGGTTATACGCAGGAAAGGGTTGCCGAGATCCTTGGGGTTTCCAGCCAATCGGTCTCCCGGTGGGAGACCGGGGTTTCCCAAACTTAAAGATACTACCACAAAACCCACGCTTACATTACTTCCAAACAATACAATTTTGGAGGTAAACCCTATGAAAAAGCTGATTTCCTGCGAATATAACTTCGATAACTGCTGTGTTGAACTGAAATTTACCGATGGTAGCATGATATCGATTGATACTATCGCCGTTGAGAACGAGGTTGCCGACAATATGTATCAGCGGTCAGAGCTGGACTATCTGATTTACAACGCTCCTTTGGAGTATGCCGACCTTATTTTGAACGGTGATCCAGAAACCTATTTGAAAACTGTAACCGAATATAAATCTTTAGATTACTAACTGACACACCGCCCGTGGGAGAAATCCTTCGGGCGGTATTTTCGTGCAACTACAAACTTATTGAATCCGGTTTTAACACTAAAATTATAATGTCAAAATCTTGTGTGAAAAAAGAAAAGTAAAATTTTTAAATTACCTATTGACAAAGTAGGTGATTTGTGATATCCTATTACCAACCTGATTGATGGGTGAATAAAAGAAGAAGGAGAACACGGTTATGAAAAAGCTGTACACTATCACCAATACTATGATGATGGAGATGTGCATGTGGACTTGCGGCATGTGTATGATTTACTGCGCTCATTTTTCCGATGTGTTCTCCATTCAAGGAGTAAACCCTTGTACCGCCTGACTTTGGCGGAATCACAATCGCTTACAGCCGGGAGACTTTATCGGGGTCTTCCGGTTTATGTTTTTGTAAGGCAGGTAAAATCTCATGGAAAACTATTTTGAAAAGCTCGTCAGAGAAAATTTCCGTTTCGGACGAATGTGCCGGGTATATAACCATCAAACATTCAATCACGAAAGGAAATAACGATTATGTCTAACTACAAATTTGAAACTTTACAGCTCCATGTGGGTCAGGAAAATCCCGATCCTGCAACCGATGCCCGTGCAGTACCGATCTACGCAACCACTTCGTATGTGTTCCACAACTCCGCTCATGCAGCGGCACGTTTTGGCCTTTCCGATGCCGGAAATATCTATGGCAGACTTACCAATTCTACACAGGATGTTTTAGAACAGCGTGTGGCAGCACTTGAGGGCGGTGTAGCGGCTTTGGCTCTCGCCTCGGGTGCGGCGGCAATTACCTATACTCTTGAGGCGCTCGGTCAAAATGGCGGTCACTTTGTGGCACAGAAGACCATCTACGGCGGCAGCTATAACCTGCTGGCACATACCCTCCCGAACTTCGGTATTACCGCAAGCTTTGTAAACATTCACGACCTTGCCGAAGTTGAGGCGGCGATTCAGGAGAATACCAGAGCGATATACATCGAGACCCTTGGCAACCCTAACAGCGACATTCCCGACATTGACGCACTGGCTGAGCTTGCACATAAGCACGAACTGCCTCTCGTAGTAGATAATACCTTCGGTACACCGTATCTTATCCGTCCGATCGAACACGGCGCAGATATCGTCGTCCATTCCGCAACAAAGTTCCTCGGCGGTCACGGTACAACGCTCGGTGGCATCATTGTTGACTCCGGTAAATTTGACTGGGCAGCAAGCGGCAAGTATCCTGCCATTGCCGATCCCAACCCCAGCTATCACGGCGTTTCTTTTGTCAAGGCTGTTGGTCCTGCGGCATTTGTTACCTACATCCGTGCGATCCTGCTCCGTGATACGGGCGCATCCATCTCTCCCTTTGCGGCGTTCCTGCTACTGCAGGGTATAGAAACCCTGTCGCTGCGCCTGGAACGGCACGCCGAGAACACGAAGAAGGTCGTTGAATTCCTTAGAAATCATCCGCAGGTGGAAAAGGTCAACCATCCCTCCCTTGCCGACCATCCTGATCATGCACTGTATCAGAAATACTTCCCGAACGGCGGCGGTTCCATTTTCACGTTTGAAATCAAAGGCGGGCAGGCGGAAGCACATAAGTTCATTGACAGTCTGGAAATCTTCTCACTTCTT
>JAGASL010000040.1 GCA_017621755.1 Clostridia bacterium | reverse complement strand
GGCGGCCGCCAGCGTCTCGCGGATCGGTGCGGCCACCGCCTCGCGCCGGTAGCCGCGCTTGTGCAGCGGCGCGCCCGAGGTATCGATCATTAAGGATGCGCGATCCTTAAACAGGAAAAATTCGATCTGGTAGGTCACGCCCGTCTCCTCAAACCAGGAAAGGTGATAGCATTCACCCAGGCGGTTGACCACCGCCTTTTTAATGATCTTTTGGCAATCCGGCACAGAAAACAGGCGGCTGCTGATCGAATGCCCCTTTACGGGAAAGGCATCGCTTTTGCCGATAAACATCTCCCAGGGCAGGGCACGGGTGCCCTCAAACAGCTCGTCAAAGCTCTCGGCGTGAAAGGAGCCAAGCAGAATAAACACCCGCTCGGCATAGCGCAAAAAGACGTTAGAAAGCGCCACGGCCTCCTCGTCCCCCGCAAAGGTCACGCGGCCGTCTATCGTTTCCAGCCGCTCATAGCCCAGCGCCTCGATCTCCTCGCCCAGCAGGCGCTCAAGGCCAAACAGGCAGGTTGCCACCAGGGTCAGCTTCATGCCTTCTTCTCCTTCGTCTCGGGCAGGTAGCCCTCAAAAATAATATCGTCAAAGCCCGCGCTTTCGCGCTCGTCCTGCTCGCTCTTCACCGTCCACGCCAGGCTCCACGCCCCGTACAGGCCCCTTGCCAGGCGGTAGGAGGGCAGGTGCCGGTCTGCAAAGCAAAAGGCAATAAAATCCGGCCGCGCGATAAAGTTGGTGCATAGCGACTCTACCAGCAGGTTGCCAAGATTGCGTTTTCCCTTGCGGAACAGGTGAGAGGAAAGCTGGCCGCGCAAAACGGCCGGGCGGTTCTTTTTGAACCAATGCACCACGTAGGGGGTAAAGGATTCGATCAGGTAGGGGCCCTTGTACGCGTCTAAAAGCGCCACGGCCGCCTCGCAGACCGGGGCAATATCGCGATAGCCCTTGATCTCTACCAAAAGTGGCACCCTACCGTCTACCACCCGCAGCACCTCGGCAAGGGTGGGAATGGTATGCGCGCGCATGCCGCATAACGGCATGGCCTGCAGCTCGGCCACCGTGTAGTCGGCAAGCTTACCGTCAATGCCGCACACACGGGAAAGCGTAGCATCGTGAAAGACCATGGCCACGCCGTCACGCGAGAGCTGTACGTCCAGCTCGATGCCGTAGCCGGCAGCCGCGGCCGCCTCAAACGCGGCAAGCGAGTTTTCAGGCAGGCCTTCGCCATGCAGCCCGCGGTGGGCGTAATGCCAGTCAAAGAAGGGCCGCATCTCGGCACGCCGCTTGCCGGGCGCGACAGAGAGCACGTATAGCAAGAACAGCAGCAGGCAAGCAGCCAGAATGATCAGAGGGATCAGCAGATAAGGGGGCATAGTAGTTCCTTTCTCGAAAGAGCGGCGCGGTATCCCGCGCCGCCTTGGCATATTTAATCGTCGTCTACGTCCAGTGCCTCAAGCCCGGCCTTGGCCACAGGCTTCGCGTCACCATGGCGCACAAAGAGCATGGTAATAAAGGCAAGCGTGGTAGCAATGGCCGCATAGGGGAAGAGCACGTTGCGCATGCCAAACTGGTCCATCAAGAAGCCGGAAAGCAGGGGCGTAACGATCTGCGCTGCCATGCTGGCGGTGTAGTAGTAGCCGGTGTATTTACCCACGTCGCCACCCTTGGCCAGCTCTACCACCATGGGGAAGGAGTTGACGTTGATGGTGGCCCAGCCGATGCCGGCCAGGGCAAAGAACACCGTCATCAGCAGCGGGGGCGTGGCCGAGGTAACGAAATAGGCGCCGGCAAAGGCGGTGGTCAAGATGGCCACGCCGATCAGGATCGACTTGTGGCGGCCGATCTTCGATGCCAGAAAGCCAACCGGCAGATAGGCCACAATAGCTGCCGCCTGCGCGATCAGCAGGGTGGTGGCGTAGTTCATATGCAGCACGTCTACTGCGTATAACGAATATTTCGAGGTAACGGCGTTGTAGCCGATAAACCACAGCGCGACCGAGGCCAGAATGAGGAAGAAGGAGATCGTCTGGCCGCGAGAGAGCTTGCCGCCGGCAGCCTCACGCTCCTCAGCCTCGGCATCGCCGCCGATGCGGACCGTCTCTTCCTCCATCTCAGCCGCCCACCTCGGCTCCTTGACCGTTAAAAGGAAAACCACCAGGGCAGCCAGCATCACACCAACCACGGCGATGATATAGGCAGAAAAATCCGTCTTGCCGGGCGTGCTGGTCTTGAACACGGTAGCAAACAGCAGAATGATAATGCCGCCGGCCGTGCCCATCAGGTTGATCACGGCGTTGCCCTTCGAGCGCAGCGGCTTTACGGTCACGTCAGGCATCAGGGCCACAGCAGGAGAGCGGAAGGTGGCCATTGCCAGCAGGCAGCCAAGCAGCAGCGCGATAAACAGGGGCAGCGAGGGCGCAAAGCCCAGCAGTACAAAGAATACGGCAGCAGCCAGCGTGCCAAACAGGATATAGGGCGTGCGGCGGCCGTAGCGGGTGCTTGTCTTGTCAGAAAGACGGCCAAAGATCGGCAGCAGGATCACGGCAAACACGTTGTCCAGCGCCATAATACCGCCAGAGCCGGTCTGATCCATGCCGAATTTGTTGACCAAGATCAGCGGCACGATGGTGTCATACGCTTGCCAGAAGGCCGAGATCAGAAAAAAGGCAAAGCCTACCAGAATGGTGCGTTTGTAATTCAGCTTCATAGAGGTTCTCCTCGTCTTATATGAATGTAGTATTTGCCCGCGGGCGGGCATACAATCACACAGGTATATTTTACCATATCCGCACGCCTTTGTCAACAAGAAAAGCTGTAGGCAATGCCTACAGCTTTTCTTGCTCGCTCTTCTTTTCAATGCGTATCTCCCATTGAATGAGAAAGGTCATGGCCGCGCGCAAAAGGATCACCGCGCCTAAGATCAGCAGCTCCTCCCATTCCCGCACCGTCAGGGTGCGCAAAAGCTCGGCACCCAGCTTGAATTCCAGCGCAAGGGCAATGCCCTCGGCCAGCTCCAGCCGCACGCGGGGGTTCTTTTTGAATAACGCGATCACTGCCCGTGTCGCGGCAAACAGTATAATGGCTACACCCACCAGCTCGATCAGCAGCACGGCGTATTCCACCAGGGAATCAAAAACGGTCAGGATCTTATGGTACATAAAAGCCCTCCTTGTGGGGTTTTCTTTTATTATACCCCGCGCGCGCGCATCTGTCAAGCCTTTCGGCTATTTCACGCCGGCCATCGCGTGCGGCGAGCGGCCAAAGCAGCGCTTAAAGGCGCGGCTGAATTGGTAAATATCGCCGTAGCCAACTGCCCTGGCCACCTCACCAACCGGATAGCGTTCGGCAAGCAGGCGGCGCGCGCGCTCCATGCGCACCTCGGTCAGATAGGCAAAGGGCGTTTTACCCTGCGTCTGCTTAAACAGGCGGCCAAGATAGGCCGGGCTGATATGGCAGCAGGCGGCCAGCGAGGCAAGCGAAAGCGCTGGGTCATGATAGCGCAGCTCAATCATCTCTAAGGCCGGGGCAAGCAGCGCCTCCTCCCGCGCAGGCGGCGCCTCGCGGTACAAATCGCCAAGCAGCCGGTAGAGTAGGGAAAGCGTTTCTGCCTCGCCCCCGGCGCTCTTGCGCGCCTGCAGGGCGCAGACCCGCGCAAACAGCGATAGCGCCCGCTCGTGCTCCACGGCGGCAAGCGGTGTAATGCTTGCCACCGTTTCGGTATCACAAATGTTAAAAAGCAGGCTGTCCGCCTCCTCTAAGCATTCGTTGAGGTAGGCAGCGCCACGCGGGATGTAGACCGGTGTAGCGGCATCAGCCACCACTACGTGCTCGCCCTGCGAAAAGCGGATCCTGCCCCGCAGCGGAATGATCAAAACCGCACTTTCACGCCCGCTTTGGCGCAGGCGGTAGCCCTGCTGGTTATGCACGCGAATGGCGCATAGAAAGCCAAGCAGAATGGGAAGCCTTCGTTCCATAAAGCACCTTTTTTGCTTTATTATAGCACGCCGGCCGCCGTTTTGCAACCAAAAAACAGTATGCTTTTGGCTAAATTTTGTAGCGTTTCGGTTATTGCATTCAAAAGGCCCCGGCGGTATAATAAAACAAAAAAACACAAAGGGGGAAACCTACCATGTTTGATTTTACGGGAAAGACCGCCCTACTCACCGGTGCCGGCCGCGGCATAGGCCGCGCCATTGCGCTTGGCTTAGCCAAGGGCGGCGCCAACCTGATCCTGTGCGACATCAATGAAGAAGCCCTCAAGGCCACCGGCGCCGAGGCGGCCGCCTATGGCGTGCGCGTCAAGACCGTTTGCCTTGACGTAGCTGACGAGCCCGCCGTGCGCGCGGCCGTTGCCGCAGCGATCGCCGAATTTGGCCGGGTGCAGATCCTGATCAACAACGCCGGTATTTATCCGCCTCGCAATTTTTTGGAAAGCACCTCCGCCGATTGGAAGCGGATGATTGATATCAATATCCTCGGCACCATGTATGCCAGCCATGCCGTCCTGCCTAACATGCTTGAAAACGGCTATGGCCGCATCGTCAATATCGGCTCGGTGGCGGGGCATTATGGGCTTAGCTGGTTTGTCGATTATTCGATGACCAAGGGCGCCGTCATTGCCTTTACCCGCGCGCTGGCCAAGGCGGTCACGCCCAAGGGCGTTACCGTCAACTGCGTCTCGCCCGGCAGCATCGACGTGACCGGCGACGAGCACATGACCGAATTTTCATTCGTCGGCCGCTCCGGCACGCCGGAGGAATGTGCAAACGTGGTGCTCTTTCTCGCCTCTGACGAGGCAAGCTACGTCTCCGGCCAGGAGTACTTAGTAGACGGCTGCCGCAGGCTGATGTAAAATTTGCCGGGGCGATTGCATTTTTTCTCTTTCCGTGGTAAAATAAAGAAAAAATCACAAGAGGCAGCTTATGAGAAAAATTCGCGTAGCGCAGATCGGCACCAGCCAATATAGCCACGGCAGCGAGATCTTTCGCACCATGGCCACCAATCCGGCGATCTTTGAGATCGTGGGGTACGCCATGCCGGAGGGTGAGCGGGAAAAATTCCCGCACATGATGGGCCCGTTTGCCCCCTATCGGGAAATGACGGTAGAACAAATCCTTGCCGACCCGACCATTGAGGCGGTCGTGGTCGAGACAGAGGAGATCTACCTCACCAAATACGCCCTGCAGGTAGCAAGGGCCGGCAAGCATATGCATATGGAAAAGCCTGGCGGCATAGACCCCGTAGCCTTTGAAGAACTGATCGAAACGGTCAAGCGAAATAAGACCGTCTTTCACCTCGGCTATATGTACCGCTATAACCCCTGCCTTGTCGATATCCTTGCGCGCGTGCGGGCCGGCGAGATCGGTGATGTGATCAGCGTAGAGGCGCAGATGAGCGGCTGGCGTGACGAGCAGCAAAACCGCTTTCTTTCGGCCTTCCCCGGCGGCATGATGTTCTACCTGGGCTGCCACCTGATCGACCTGGTGCTGCGTATTCAGGGCACGCCCAAGGCCGTTTTGCCCTACAACAAGCAAAGCGGTGCGTTTGCCACCGCGTCTAAGGATTTTTCCATGGCGCTCTTTGAATACGAGCATGGTCTTTCCTTCGTCAAGACCACGCAGGCAGAGCGCGGCGGCTTCATGCGCCGCCAGCTGGTCATTACCGGCACCAAGGGCAAGTTTGAGGTGCGCCCCTTAGAGATCAACGTGGCCTACCCCATGCAAAGGACCGAATATACCTACTGCACGAGCGAGGATTGGAACGACCCCGGCACCCACGTAGCATCCGAGCCGTTCCACCGCTATGAGGATATGATGCTCGCCTTTGCCGCTATGGTGCGCGGCGAAAAGGAAAACCCCTTTACTTACGATTACGAATGGCAGCTCTACCGCACCCTGTGCGCCTGCTGCGAATAAGGGGGTGGCAGCATGAACAAGCAGTATGATATCGCCGCCTATATCTGGCCGGCCTACACGGGGGATGAGCCGCGCACGCGCATCTTCTGGCCAGAGGGGATCGGCGAATGGCAATCGGTGAAGAATTCCCAGCCAAAGGGCGACTATTTTTGGAACCGCAAGCCCCTGTGGGGCTATGAAAACGAGGCAGACCCCGCCGTGATGGAAAAGCAGATCGAGGCGGCTACCGCGCACGGCGTAAACGTGTTCATCTATGATTGGTATTGGTTTGACGGCCGGCCGTTCTTAGAGCAATGTCTCAACCAAGGCTTTCTTGGCGCCAAGAACCGCGACAAGATGCGCTTTTATCTCATGTGGGCCAACCACGATGCCAACCATTACTGGAGCATTGACCTCTCTGACACCTACGGTGACACGGTCATCTGGCGCGGCGACCAGCCGCGGCCGGAATTCGAGCGGGTGGTGCACCGCGTTATCGGGCAGTATTTCTCTCAACCGAACTATTATCAGATCAACGGCTGCCCGGTGTTTATGATCTATGACGTAAACAACCTGATCAAGGGGCTTGGCGGCATCGAGAACACCCAAAAGGCCCTGCAGTTCTTCCGTGAGGAGACGAAAAAGGCCGGTTTTCCCGATCTGCATCTGCAGCTGACCATCTGGGGCGAGGCCTCCTGCAATCTCAGCGGCTTTGACGCGAACCAAAAGGGCTCGACCAAGGATATCGTAAGGCTGCTTGGGGCGGATAGCGTTTCGCACTACCAGTTCGTGCACTTTGCGAATATAGATCGGGATTATACCGAGATCCTTGCTGACGTAGCGCGCGAATGGGAGCGGATCGATCAAGAATATACCGTGCCCTATTTTCCCCATATCTCCTGCGGGTGGGATAACAATCCGCGCTTTCGCAGCTTTAAGACCGGCATTGTTAAGAACAACACGCCCGAAAATTTTCAAAAGGGGTTAGAAATGGCCAAACGCTATCTTGCGCAGCACCCCGGCCAGGTGCCGCTGGTCACCATCAATTCCTGGAACGAGTGGACAGAGACCAGCTACCTCCAGCCGGACGACCTGTACGGCTACGGATACTTAGAGGCGATCAAGGCCGTGTTCGGCGAATAAAGCAAGCAAGCCGCATCAAAGGATGCGGCTTGCTTACTTTATTTTTGGGGCGTGCCAGGCAAGAGATGAGCCAGCGCCATGAAATTTTTATGAAATCTATCATTTTAGGTTGACAATATCCTAAAATTCGTCTATAATAACATTGTAAACGAAAAAAGGAGGCATTGATCATGAATTTGAATACCAATAAGATCGTTTCGATCTCCGAGGCAAATCAGAACTTTTCCCGTGTAGCGAGAATGACCGACAAGCACGGCGAGCTTTATATTTTCAAAAACAACAAGCCGAAATACAAGCTGGTAGATATCGAGCAGGATACCACCATAGAAATGACGGATGACGAAAAGATCGACTTTGTGGCGGCACGGATCCTGAAGCTTTACCGCCCCGCCTTCGAGGAGCTTGCGAAATGATCAAATTAAGCCAAGAAAAGGTGCTTTTATTACACAAGCTGATCACAGAGGAGACCGGTGGCGATCCGAATGTGCGTGATATCGCCCTTCTCAACAGCGCGCTGGAATCTGCGTTTGCTACCTTTGACGGGAAGGAGCTGTACCCTACCAAGCAGGAAAAGGGCGCGCGAATCGGCTATGCGCTGATCTCCAATCATGCCTTTGTGGATGGGAACAAAAGAATCGGCATGTACGTTTTGCTTACGTTTCTGGAAACCAATGGTATCAAGCTTCGCCCCTCTCATGCAGAGGTCGTTCGCGTTGGTCTTGCTATCGCAGCCGGGGAGATGGCGTATCAAGAGCTGCTTGATTGGATTTTGGAAAACGAAGCCTAATGAAAAGGCAATATCAGACCGAAAAATCGGTTTGATATTGCCTTTTTATTCGTTTCGGCCACCCCGTGTGTCGCGAAAGGGCTACGCCACCTCGCGCAGCTTCATGCGCGAGAGCATGTTTTCAATAAAGATGCCGTAGCCGGTGGTCGGGTCATCCACCAGCACGTGTGTCACCGCGCCCACAATTTTCCCATCCTGGAGATTGGTGGAGCCCAACACGAGTGTGGTCAATAAAGGACAACAAAATTTATGAAAAAATGTTTTTTAGTTGCATCATTTTTTCTTCACTTGGTATAGAAAAAGCTTGCGCCGCTTTTCCAAGAGCGGCATATTTGTGCTCACCCATTGAGTGATACGGGAGAAGCTCGATCTTTTTAGGTGCTCTGCAAGAATAGAGAAATGATTTGATAGCCAGCATTTCCTCCTCGGTGTCGTTCACGGTGGGAATTATCGGTATTCGAACCCATACGGTTTTGTTCGTTTTCAAAAGCTTCCTGAGGTTTGAGAAAATCAGCTCGTTTGAAGCACCCGTGTATTTTTTATGTTTATCACTGTCATAACATTTGACGTCAAATAAAAATAGATCTGTATATGGCAGAACTCTCTCAAAGCTTTCGTACGGAACATGGCCTGCCGTATCAATCGCGGTATGTACTCCATTTTGCTTACACGCTTTTAAAAGCTCTTCCAAAAAATCGATCTGAAGCATACACTCACCACCGGAAAGCGTAACACCACCTGACGAATTTTTATAAAATGCACGATCCTTCAGAATCTCGTCAATTACCTCATTTAATTCAAATGTTTTTCCGCATATTTCTTTTGCTTCATTTGCGCAGAAAAAGTTGTCGTTGTTTACAGTCCAATCTTTGCACTTTCCACAATGGGTGCATTTGTCCGAATAAAACAATATCTGCTTTGATGCGCTTTGACTTTCGGGATTGTGGCACCAAGCGCAACAAAGGTTACAGCCTTTGAAAAACACGGTGGTGCGAATTCCCGGTCCATCGTTAACACAAAATTTTTGAATATTAAATATTTCCCCTGTCATGCGTTTTTCTCTTCAATCTCTGTTCGCATAATAAATTCCCGCTTGACTTGTTCGGACAGCCAGTTAAAATAGCAGCTGTAACCGCCTATACGAACTACAAGATCGTTGTATTTTTCGGGATGATTCACAGCATCCTTCAAAAGTTCTGATGTCATAGAATTGACTTGGAGCTGTAAACCACCCAATTGAAAATACGTACTTATCAGCGATGCTATTTCTTTTTTGTGATTTCGAATGATCTCTGTACTGAAATTAAGATCAACGGGCTGTCCGCCAAAAAACTTATGCTGCGGAAGTTTTGCGGCAGATAAAATCAAGGAAGTAGGTTCTTTTTTTCTGACACGATCCGACGGCCCTGCATTTTTTGCAAAGGGCTCGTACGCCAATCTGCCATCATATCCTGCTCCCCAATTCTTGCCGTAATTTACGTTTGCCGTGAGTGTATGCAGCGAGGGGGAATACTTTCTGTTTGCATGATCCTTTTTTCTTATTACTCTTTGAAGTATTTCCGCAACCGCTATTGCATATAAGTCCGCATCTGAGTTCTGACCGTATTTATTACATTTCAAAATGTCATTTCTTATCTCTTCATATCCGACAAAATCGTTTTTAACAGCTTCACTTAATTCTTCAAGGCAATACTTGTTATTCTTGAAAACCAGATCGTCAATTGCACAAATACCGTCGGACACATTTATCATACCCATGCATTCTACGGTTACATTGTGATACTCGGCTCCGGATATTCTATCACACCGCTTCTCTATACATCCGTCTGTCAAAATAGATACAAACGGATCGGGATCAGTTTTCTCGCTTAGATCAGCCCTTGCCTCATATGACTTCATGCATATATCAAACAAATGATCTGCGGATCTTTCAAAGGCACCGTATAATTCACACAGGTTTGTAATCTTCTCGATCCCGGGAACCACAAGATTCGTATGTAAAAGCTTTCCGCAATTCAAGGCAGCTTCAAGCACCGCAGAGATCGAAAAAACGCAACCCCACATGCTGTTAAACTCTTTGCCCGCAAGTCCTATTCCCATACAACTATTATTTGAGAAGCCGAGTGCGCGATCACGTGCCACGCCTTTCTCTACGAGCGCGGCGGCGCAGGAATCCTCACCGTAAAAGGTCGGCTGTCCTCTGGAAAACAGCTTCTCATCAATCAGCATATTCCATATATGATCAGGAGTGCTTTCCGATATCCTTGCTCCAAGGATAGGCGCGGGCATTGAAAACTCGCGCTGACACTCGATAATCAATTCGGAAAGCTCGTTGTATTCGGGCCCCACGTTTAGGAGACAAGCACCGTCAGAATAACTGTTCAGAAGCTTGTAAAAATTGTGAAGAATGCGCTTTGCCTCCTCCCGTGTCATCCCATCAGCCAGCGATTTTTGGTAAAACGGATATATATATTGATCAAATTTTCCCAGCGAAATACTGTAATACGCATGTTCCGCAACAGGAAGCAAGAAATGTATGATCCATACAGACTGAATTGCCTCTAAAAAATTGCGCGCGGGATAAAACGGAACCTGTTTCAAAGCAGTTTTGATTTTTGATGCGTTTTCACAGCCGTTTGAATTTTCCTCTACGGCAAGCTGCATTCTAAGAACCAGCTTTTCTATTGCCACAAGCTCATCCCTCATTGCCAAAAGATATTCATCACCAGGATATTTAAGCATTTCGCTTTCAATTTTCTCTCGATATGATGAAAGACCGTTTTGAAGAATGTATTGATAATCTACCAGCGTATGCGCCCTATCGACAGTTGTTATGCTTCCATGAATAACGGGTTCTTGGATAATTGACTGCGTTTTTTCATCAACAATGCAATCAGAAAACAACTTGTCACAGTATTTATTTGGATTGTCAAAAAACATCCAACCGAAAAATTCATCTTCTTTTTTCAGATCCATAGAGAGGGCTTCGGTTTCCAATTTAAAAATTTCCGACGATCTTTTTATCGGAGATAATGAATCCAGATAATCAAAATTTTGATATACAACATATCTGTATATATTTGCATCACACATAGCCATGGTCGATTACTCCTTTGCGCTATATCCTAATTTTTTTGAGATCTCGTCAGCAACACCTTTTAATAACTCAAGCTTTCTATCGGTTAATGAGTCAATGCTGTCATAAAGTGTAAGGGTTGAAAGTCCGACACACGCTACAATACGTCCATCAAAATCAAAAACGGGAGAAGCGATGCAAATAATGCCCTTAGCAAATTCTTCATTATCAACTGCATAACCGCGTTGTCTGATATTTATTGCCTCGCTATTAAAATGGGAATAATCGACAATAGTATTCTCTGTCATCTTGCTAATGGAATCGTTGAAATAGGTTTTAATTTCATCGCTTTCAGAATAGCTTAAAAGCACCTTGCCAGGAGCCGAACAGTTAAGAGGGTATTCTCCGCCCACTCGACCATTTATCCGAACCTCTTTTTTTGAGTCAAAATGAAGAAGATACATGACATTTTTGCCGCTTTTTACACCAAGATAAACCGCGTCACCAAGCTCATTATTCAGATTCTCCAAAAGCGGAGTGGCAATACGAACAATTCCGTTACGTCTTACATTATTCGAAAGCACCGAAAATGGACGTAGAGTAAGCTTATACTTTTTCTGATTCTCTTCGCATGCATAGATCCAATTTTTTTCAATTAAAGCCTCCAGCACTCTTGAAACTGCGTTTTTGTTGATATTTAGCGCATTACTTATATCCGATATTCCTATCGGACAATTATTAATAGCAAAATATTCTATAATATCCAATGCGTAATCAACTGCTGGAGCTTTGCTCATTTTGATACCCCCATGTAATATATTTATCTCTTTGTTATAATTATATCACAATTCAAACTGATTGTCAATAGTGATAAATTATTTTTAGAAAAAGGCAATATCACCCCGAGAGGGAATGATATTGCCTTTTTATTTGTTTCGGCCACCCCGTGTGTTGCGAAAGGGGCTACGCCACCTCGCGCATTTTCATGCGCGAGAGCATGTTTTCAATAAAGATGCCGTAGCCGGTGGTCGGGTCATCCACCAGCACGTGCGTCACCGCACCCACAATTTTCCCATCCTGGAGATTGGTGGAGCCCGACACGAGTGTGGTCAAGAAAGGACAACAAAATTTGTGATAACTTTTATCTTTTCGGCAACTCTCTGTATTTCTTCATCCGCCGGCAGTCTATCGGGCAGGGTATTTTGAAGGCTTAGTGCCTCATATTTAGAGCCTGCATAATTATGGTATGGAAGTACGCGTATTTTTTTGATGTTCTTGAATGGCGCAAGAAAGCAAGCAATTTTGTCAATTTGACTGTCGTTATGATTGGGAACGTAAGGGATACGTATCTCGATAGCTTTACCAAGCGAGTCTAAATATTCGATATTATCAAGTATTTGCTTGTTCGATACTCCCGTACATTTGATATGTATATCCTCATCATAGGCTTTTAAATCATAAAGAAATACATCGGTGTATGGAATGACCTTATCCAAAGCGCTTTTTGATATAAAGCCACAGGTGTCTACGGCAGTGCGGATGCCTTCCTTTTTTAATTCCTTTAAAAGTTCAGCGCAGAAATCTGCTTGCATCAAGCATTCGCCTCCCGAAAGGGTCACTCCTCCGCCCGAGGTTTCATAAAAATCTCTGTCCTCAAGAAGAATGGGCAAAAGCTCCTCGACCGTCACCTCTTTGCCGTAAAGAACGGTGGCTTCACCGAGACAATCATCGGGCGTAAAGCCTTCTTTTTTGCACTCTCCGCAGCCGATGCACTTATGTGCGTAGCGGGCAGTTTGAGGTGCGGTGGTCAGTCCTTCGGGGTTATGGCACCACACACACCGCAACGGACAGCCCTTGAAGAATACCGTGGTTCTGATACCGTCACCGTCGTGCACGGCAAAGCGTTTGATCTCAAAAATTGTAGCGGTCATACCAGTGCCTCTGCCTGACGGATAAAGCCGTCCTGTTCTTCTTTGTTAATGTTGTTCCAAAGCACGTTCCAACCGCAAACACGGATCTGAAGATCCTGATATTTTTCCGGATGTGCCTGCGCATTGCGAAGCGTGTCAGCATCAAAAACGTTGATATGCATTGCGTGCCCACCGCGTTTTACAAAGGTCATAAGAAGTCCGTACATTGCTTCGAGTCCGTCCTCACCCTTGACAGCCGATGGAAGCAATCCAAGGTCGAGTGCTGCATCGCGGGTAAAGGCTGTCGCATCGATCTTTGTAGCAGAAAGAATTGCCGCCGTCGCTCCCTCGCGGTTTTGTCCCATGGATGCCGAAATGTTTTTGGAAAGCTCCTCGCCATAAAGCCTTCCGTTTGCGGAGGATGCGGTCAGCTTGCCTTGGGTATAGGACATGCGAGCCACGTGAAAGCCGCAGTTCCATTTGCCGTTGCGTGAATTGGCTCTGCCACAGAGATTTTTGACAATGAAATTCACAAGATCAACCGCGATCGCATCGGGGCGTTCTTTGTTGTTGCCCCATTTTTCTCTGTCTGCAAGGAGCTTGCGGCGGAACATCTCCTCGCCCTCATAATTTTTGTCAAGGATCGAAACAAATTCCGAAAGCGTCAGTTCTTTTTTCTCATAAACGTATTTGTGAATCATCATCAGTGAGTCGGTAATATCGCCGAGAAAACCGAAACCCAAAACAGAATCGTTATAGCTCCCTCCGCCGCCGATTGCATCCTTTGCTTTTTCAAGACAGCTTGGAAACGTGGCGGACAGCAAGGAAAGGGGATTGATGACGGATAAATAGCCCTCAAATCCGTTGACCATTTCCACGGTTAAGTCGATGACGCGAAGCAAATGGCGCTTATATTCGTCGTAGAGCTGTTCAAAGGTTGTATAATATGGTAGATCCGGCGCTTGCATACCCGAAAAGACACCCGTAACACCGTCACAGCCCTGATGCAAGGCATATTCGAGCGGTTTTAACAGATTGAGATAGTTCATTCCCGCGCTGTATGAGCCCTGAGGTGAATATTCATAACAACCCGTAATATTGCAGATCCTTGCCTCATCGGGAGAAACGCCAACTTTTTCAAGTGCTTTTCTGATTGTCCTATCGGAAACGAACACGATACTGTTCCTTCCATGGCGTATCATATCCAGAGCTTTGAGCAAAAAATTCTTGGGAGTAGAATCACAGACCTTTATTTGTATTTTTGGATTATAGATATTCATTTCGTCATAAACGTCGAGAAATAGGTAGGACAGCTCGTTTATAACGGATGTGCCGTCAGCATTCTCGCCGCCGAGATAGACCGGTTGATTCCAATAGTTGCCTATGGCGGTGAATTGCATAAAATAGTAGGCGAGATCGCATCTGATTTCTTCATCGGAAATGCCGTTTTGGATATCGTTTTGATAAAATTTATAAAAAGAAGTGTCAAATGCCGAAAGCGAACGCACCTGCAGATTGTCAATATGCTCGCTGATCATAAAATAAAGATAGGACAAAAGCAGTGCTTCATAGAAGCTCTTTGGCGCACCGTGACGAAGGCTTGCAAGCGCATGTTTCATTTTGGGGACGGTTGCCATTGCTTGCAAACGGTCAATAAAGGCAAGAACCGCCTCATAGGTTATCCTGATTCCTTCGAAGAAGGCATTCTCCTCTACTGTGAGATTTTTACTTGCACGTACTTTCTCGCTTTCCTCCAAAATGCCGACAAAGCCGAGAGAAAATAGCCGATCCCATACGGGAACGCTGTGATCGTAATCGGGCCAGATCGTCACGATGCCGTCACGCTCCAACTGACTTCGCTTTGCCTGAATTTCGGGAATCGTCTCTTCAAAAACCTCTTTTCGCCATGCTTTGACGATGGTTTTGCTGATCGGTCGGTCTATCATATTGATTGTAGGGAATATATCCCGTTCATCACAAGAAATTCTTGTGTTTTTCAAAACATATTCCAGCGCTCTCGCCTTGCGAATGGGATGAGGGAGCGATTTATATTGCTTGTCGTTGTCCACAATTCCAACAAGGATGCTCTCCGGCACCAAGCCGCTATCTGAGGAAAAAATCTCGTCATGACGGAGAAAGCGATTATGTCCGTCAAAAGGTTCAGACACATCGTGATACTTGTTCATGATGTATTCGTAATCCTGTTGGTTGATATATTTCATGATATTTCCTCCAAATTCTATCGAATTGATTGCGGATTCATTATAGCAGACACGATCTGTTTTGTAAATGATACAACCAAAACACTTGACGAAACCGAAACAAAATGATATAATAATACCGAGGTGATGAAATGAACGAGCAGTGGAAAAATATAATCATTACGAAAATCAGCGTTGCAGTATATGTTGCCCCAAATACCGGTAAACATATACACAAGGGCCGTCCATATCACGGATTGGTCTTAAATGATTCAGACAGTGTGAAGGATTATGTTTTTGATGACGGACGTATTATGCGTACGGATGAAAACGCTCTTTTTTACTTGCCTAAGGGTTCGTTTTATCACGTCGATCAGCACAGGAGCGGCGGATGTTATGCCATCAATTTTGACGCGGAAATTTCTGACACACCTTTTTCTGTTTCCTTTCGAAACACAGAATCTCTGCTTTATCATTTTAAGGCTGCATGTGAGGCATGGAAAAGCAAGAACGACCAGGCAAACCTTCTCGCCATGCGTGCGCTGTATGACGGCATATATCAAATGCAAAAGGAGCAAAAAAAGCAATACATACCTAAGACGCAAGTATCCTTGATCACTCCTGCCGTTGAAAAGATGGAACGAGCTTTTACTCAAAATGACCTTACCGTTTGTAAGCTTGCCGCCCTGTGCGGAATCAGCGAAGTTTATTTCAGGCGATTATTTTTGCAAATCTTTGGCATTTCTCCCAAGGAATATATCATACAAAAACGGATTGAGTACGCAAAAACGTTGCTTTCTTCCGGAGATTTTTCCGTGTCAGAGGTCAGTTCTCTTTGCGGATACGCAGAGCCCTGTCATTTTTCGAGAGAGTTTTCCAAAAGAGTCGGCATTTCGCCAGTACAATATGAAAATCTATGAGGAAAAGGCAATATCACCCCGAGAGGGAATGATATTGCCTTTTTATTCGTTTTGGGCACCCCGTGTGTCGCGAAAAGGGCTACGCTACCTCGCGCATTTTCATGCGCGAGAGCATGTTTTCGATAAAGATGCCGTAGCCGGTGGTCGGGTCATCCACCAGCACGTGCGTCACCGCGCCCACAATTTTCCCATCCTGGAGAATGGTGGAGCCCGACATGCCCTGCACGATGCCGCCGGTACGCGCAAGCAGCCGCTCGTCGGTGACGTGCACGGTAAAGGATTTCGTTGGCCGCGCGCTGTGGTCAATGCCTGAGATCTCTACCGCGTATTCGCCAATGCCGTCATCCCCCAGCGTGCAAAGAATGGTGGCCGCGCCCTCGCGCACCTCGTCGGCACGGGCGATCGGCATGGCGGGGTATTTGCAGGGCGGTGTCTCACTCAGCAGGCCAAACACGCCGCATTCGCTGTTGGTCACCAGGCTGCCCAGTCGCTGCCCGGTAAAGCTGCCGCGCAGCTCGCCGGGGCTGCCGGCCTGGCCGCGCGTGGCGCCCGTAATGCGTACCGAGAGCACGCTCCCACGTGAAAGCGGCACCAGGGCGCCCGTGTCACTATCGCATACGCCGTGGCCAAGGCCGCCGAACAGGCCGCTTTCGGGCACCAAAAAGGTCACCGTGCCAATGCCGGAGGCCGAATCACGGATATACATGCCGCAGGCGTAGCCGCCCGCATCGCTCTTTACGGGTGTGACCGTCAGGGCAAGCGTTTCCTCTCCGCGCATCACCCGCAGCGTGATCGCCCGCCCGCCGGAGGCGTGGATCAGGGCCGTCACCTCCTCGGCGTTTTTCACCGCCCGACCGTCCGCCTCTACGATCACGTCACGCACGCGCAGCCCGGCATCCTTGGCCGGGCGCAGATTTTTGCCACCCGAAACCACCTCGGAAAGCGAGACCACCATCACGCCCTCGGCCTGCATGCGCACGCCAAAGGGCTGCCCGCCGGGCAGCAGCATGATCGGCTCGCCCGGCGCGGCCGGGCTGCTGCCACGCGTGGCAGGCATGGCAAAAAAGCAAGGGGTAGCCGCCGCGCCGGGCAGGGCGGCAAGCGGAAATACACAAAGCAGGCAAAGCAAAAGGGAAAGGCAACGCAGGAAGGGGAGCTTGTTTTTCAACATATCAAAAACCGGATTTACATGGCGCAAATCATTTTCCTTGCAAGATTTTTCACTCTTCATTGTGCGCTTGCGGCGGGATTTTTATGTGTAACAAAAATAGGGAGAACGATGTTGAAGCCGTGAGGATAATGAAAGCTTTTTCAAAAATTTTCCTTTCACCTGTGGCGCGCAAAAGCCCATTTTCTGTCATTGTAGGGACAGGCGTCCTCGACTGTCCGTCTCCCGTGGAATCTACGCAAACGGAGAGCCTATCCCCCCGCCTGGTCTCTTTGCCAAAGCAAGATTCCACGCGGCGGTGGGTGCGTGATAGGTCTGCTTTTGCTACGCCGCTCTGAATGACAATGGGTGTTGTTCGCCTCTCCGCCCGCATGGCGGGCCGCCGAGGGTGTCGACCCCTACGAGCATCGACCGCGCCTACCACCGTACGGGCGGATTCCATATCCGCCCGCCTCCGCCAGCGCAGGTGGCGTGGCGGATGAGACGCACCGCTGTGTATCAAAAAAAGACGTCCTGTATCGATTCTGAAGAAAAATAAATTTAAGTTGACAAATTTATCTTGCTGTGCTATGATAAGTATGCATATTTTTTCACAATAAATTCAATAAGGAAGGTTTTGTGATGAAAAAAAGATTACTTTCGCTACTTCTCATTGGCTGCATGCTGCTGCCGCTACTGCCGGTGCTGCCCATGCAGGCAGGGGCTGCCGCGCCCACGTTAGGGCAGATCGGCTCCTCGACTACGCTGTATGACGATATCGTCCTCGGCGAAACCGCGCTGCCTATGACCTATCAGGATTTCTTGGCAGCGAGTGTTGAGGTAGAAACGCCACAAACGGCCTATAAGAAATACCTGATGGAAACGCCCTCCGTCACCTGGAAGGGCGACTGGTCGCTGGGCGCCATGATCGACGGTGAGTACGAGCCGATCGAGTACATCGTTTTCATGCAGGGCAAAACGCTGGAGAGCAATTCGCTGGCATCACACGTTTGGATGACCAACGCCTCCGGCTATTCCAGCATGATTGATGCATATTTGGCCGGTGCGTCTGATTGCGGCATCTGGTCGACTGCTGCAAGCGGCAACATTGGCCATGCGTCTGACACGAATATTATTCTGCGTATGCCGCCCTCCGGCAACGTAGCCGCCAGCGGTGTGGGTGCTTACTGCTACACCGTGCCGAGTGCCGGCTATATCAGCCTGTCTGCCAGTCTTACGAATCCCGATTCTCACGACACCGCGTTTGCCTTTAATACCCCCACCGCCATGTATCTGGCCGTGGCCGTTAACGGCACCGTTATTTTCCCGACTGGCGCTACGTTTGACAACCGCGCCTCTTGGGGCAACTATGCCACCATGAGCGATCTGAAGGCCGCGCTGGAGAGCATTGACCGCTTCCAGGTCAAGGCCGGCGACCAGGTGCAGATCTGCATCGCGGAAAAGGCAGAGGGCAACAACCCGAAGCTGGGTCTTGACCCCATCGTGTACACCTATGAAAGCGCCGAGGCTGCCAGCGGCACCGCCAACCAGTTTACCGCCAAGTCGAAGGCAGAGCGCTATACCAGAAACGAGACCGCTCCCACCCCGTACAAAACATGGGTAGAGAGTTATGTGAGCCCCTCCGAACCGGATACCTCTTACGAGGCCTATCGCGCTTATCTGCTGGAAAGCGGCAAGATCACTTGGAGCGGCAACTGGTCGATGGGTGCCATCGTGGATGGCAGCTACGAGAAGATGGCTTACATTATTCCTATGACAAACCAAACCATTGATGCAACTGCCTGGAGCGAAACCAGCTGGATGACGACAGCCTCTGGCTATCAAGGCATTCTGGACAAATACTTTGGTGCGGATAAGCCCTATTGCAATATTTGGGGTTCCACTGGCGCCGTGCTTAATTACCATCCTACTCAGTCCGTCAATCTCCGCATGCCCGGCAACGGTGATGCCAGTGGCATAGGCGCCTACGTCTATACCGTTCCGGCGAGCGGCTATATCAGCCTCTCTGTTTCCGAGACTTGCTACGATACGAAAAAGGATACTAGCTTTGCTTATGCAACTCCCACCAGTATGCGCTTTTTGGTGCGCGTGAACGATACGGTCATCTTCCCCGCCGGCGCTTCGCTTTCTGACCGTAGCAGCTGGGCCAATTATTCCACCATTGCTGAGGTAAAGGCAGCGTTAGAGGGTATTGGCCGCAAGCAGGTAGAGCAGGGAGCGCAGGTGCAGATCTGCATTTGTGAAAACGGCACCGGTGACCCGAAGATCGGTCTTGACCCGATCGTTTCTACCTACGAGAGCGAGACGGCCGCCAGCGCTACCGCAACGGAAGGCTTTGCTTTAGCCAAGGATGATGCAACGGCGGGAGAAAGACGCTATACACGTTCGACTCTCCCCGCTGTATATAGCGCCTGGGCAGCCGCCCAGGGCAGCACCGATGGCGAGACCGCCAGCGCGCCCGATACCGAAGAGATGCGTGAGGCTTACCGCAAGTATCTTTTGAAAAACGGCAAGCTGACGCAGTCCGGCAACTGGCAGATCGGCGGCTATACCGGCGAAAACGGCGCCTTTGAGCCGATCGCTTACCGCATTCCCTTTACAGGCAATGCCAACATTTTGACGGCCACGTCCTGGAGCAATACCACCTGGTACACCACCCGGTGCGGCTACGAAAAGATGATCGACCAGTACGTAGGCGGTACGTTTGGCGGCATCTGGCTACAGGCTGGCATCGCCCTCTATCGCAAGAGCGATAAGACGCTCTGCTCCTCGCTTGACAACAGCGCCACCTTTGTCTACCGCTGGACGGTGCCTGCCTCCGGGCAGATCACGCCCACCTTTGCAGACGGCACGGTGCTTGCCAACACCGCGCGCTTCTACATCGCGTATGACGGTGTGATCATCTGGCCCGAGGGCGCTAAGAAGGACGATCAGTCTACCTGGGCAACTGGATTTTCCACGATCACCGCACTGAACGAGGCGCTGAACGGCCTGCATTTTGATGTAGAGGCCGGCAAGGCTCTTGATTTCTGCGGTACGTGCCTGTCGAGCGCTGGTATCGCGCTCAACCCCACCGTTGCGTATACCAACGTGGCAAAGTCTGTCGCTTATCTGGATGACGTTACCCGTGTGAAGGGTAGCACCCCGCTGACCTACGATGCGTATTGCAAGGCCAACAGTCTGACTGCCGGGGCAGATGCGAAGGAAGCCTACAAGACCTACCTGCTTGGCACCGGCAAGGTGACCTGGGGCGGTAGCTGGTCGATGGGCGCTATGCTGGCGGACGGCAGCTATGAAAAGATCGATTGCATCATCCCCATGACGGATAAGAACCTAACCGCTACCTCCTTTACGAACACGGTCTGGACGACGAATAAGTCCACCTACGAGATCATCGTTAAGAACTTTGTCGATAACAATGCGAATATCAGCCCCTGGACGGATGGCTACGTGCTGCACGCCACCGACAATACGCTGAACTACTTCCGCCTGGCGGGCAAGGAGACCGGCGCAACCGACGGAACCTTTGCCTACGCTTACGAGATCCCTGCTACGGGCGGCGGTCTCGTTGGCCTGCAGATCGATGAGGATGCCGCAACGATGACCGGTCTCGCCAACATGTATCTGGCCGTGGCCATCAACGGCAAGACCGTTTGGCCGCAGAAGGATCTTGATCTGACCAAGGCCACCGGCTGGGCCAGCTACACCAGCGTGGCTGATCTGAATGCCGCCCTTGCCACCGTGCTGCCTTATGCGCAGGCAGGCGACCTGGTGCAGCTGTGCATCCGTGAAAAGGGAGACGGTAACGTAGCGCTCAAGCTGAACCCCATCATCACCTTCTATTCCTCGGCGGATGCCGTGAAGGAGCTTGAGGGCAGCTTAGAGCTGGGTGCCTCCTTCGCGCTGAACCTGCACGCCGTGTACGAAAACGAGACCGTGCTGCAAAACACCGTGCTGACCCTGAACGGCCAGCCCGTGAGCCCGGTTGCCACGAGAAACGTAGATTACTCCTATAACGTGATCGTGACGAAGAGCGGCATTGCCGCCAAGGAGATGAGCGATACCGTTGAGTACGCCTTCACCAATAAGTTTGACGGTCACGTGTATCAATCCGGCAGCCTCTCGCTTGCCGGGCTGCTTGGCCAGTACTTAGTCTACAACGGTGGGGAGATCGATACCACCAACAAGCAAAGCGCCCTGGTGGTGGCCACCCTCAATTACGGTGCCGCCGCGCAGAATTACTTTGGCTACAATACCGAAAATCTGGCAAACGCCGCCCTGCCGGCCGCCCTGCAGGTAACTGCCTCGTCCATTAAGGATGGCAGCTTTAACGCTGCCGCCGCCATCGAGGCGACCGAGGGCGCTACCCTGCATTGGAACAGCGCCACCCTGCTGCTGGATGACGTGCTGCGCCTGAAGCTGCTGATTGATGCTGATGCCGCTACGGACCCCGCCAGCCTGACGCTGAAGCTCTTTAACGAGAGCGGCGTAGCCGTAGAGACCGAATGGCCGCTCGTTTCCCGCGGCGAGGATGAAAGCGGCAAGTATTTCAAGATCCTGATCGACGTGCCCATGGTCAACTACCGTGCCGGCCTGAAGCTGGGCGTATACCAGAACGGCACCCTGGTCAGCGACGTGCTCACCTATAGCGTAGGCGCCTACGCCTGCCGCGTATACGATAAGAGCGAAACGCCGGATAGCGAGGGCGTGAAGCTCAACACCATGGTAGATACCGTTCTGGCCCTTGGCCAGGCAGCCGCAAGCTACCGCCCCGTTACCGCTTACGATTACACGCAAGTGGCAGACGTGCGCAAGATGGAAAGCAACCTGGCCGTTAACCCCTCGCTTATGCAGAGCGTGGATAGCCGCGCCATCCTTGTCAACATTCTGAAGCAGTCGCCCTCCCACGCGCTGCTGCGCCTGAACAAGGATCTGTACGTGGTGAATGAGAGTGGCGAGCCGCTTGCAACGCTGGAGGAGGCGCTGCGCTGCCTGGATCACCAGGTGATTCCCGTATTCTCTCCCGCGGCAGACGCCTACGACGCGCTGAAGGCACATTTTGAGGCCAACAAGTATGGCGACGTGATGCTGCTTTCGAATAACGTAGAAAAGATCGCCGCCCTGAAGGCAGTGCAGCCCAAGCTGTACGTGATCTGGGATGCCCGCACCGCTACGGCTGATACGCTGCCCGCTATGCGTGCCAGCGCCGCTACCGCCGGCGCCTACATCTGCCTGCTGCCGGCCGAGCTGGCAACAATGGAAAATACCACCTATTGCACCCTGCGCCATCTGATCCCGTGGTATGAGGCCGCAAGCAGCAGCGATACCGAGTCAGTTCGCCTGCTGACGGCCGGCGCCTGTGGCATTCTGACCGAAAACCGCGCCGCCGTAGAGGCCTGTATCTGCAATGACGAATGGTTTGCCGAGGGCTCGCTGACCCGCTACGTGCCCATCATCGGCCACCAGGGCAGCACGTTCAGCAACGAGACCCAGCCCAACACCATTCACGGCTTTGATTGGGCCATGAGTAAGGGTGCCAAGACGGTAGAGTTTGACGTACACCTGACCAAGGACGAGAAGCTCGTTCTGATGCACGATACCACCATTCAAGGTACCACCAACGGCACCGGCACCATTGCTAATATGACGCTGGCCGAGATCCAGCAGTATAAGGTAGATGTTCATACCGGCGCGCCGGCACAGCCGATCCCGACCTTCCTTGACGTGCTTGAATGGGCTAAGGATAAGGACATCGTGCTGACGATCGAGATCAAGGCCTACAGCGAAAAACTCGTTGAGCTCGTTGCAGAGCAGATCGCGCAGTACGAGCTGTGGGATAAATGCCGGGTCGCCTGCGGCTCTGACGAGATGATCAAGAAGATGCGCGAGCTCTGCCCCACGGTGCACGCCGCCTTTGTTTCCAGCACCTCGCTGCTTTCGTATGACACGATCGTTTCCCGTGCTCTCAATGCCAACGCCGCCTATTTCGCGAAGTACGATTTCTACGATTACGACCTGCTGGAGGATCTGGCACACCGTGGCATCAGCACCAACCTGTGGACGCCGGATTCCGACGTTGGCATTTACGGCTCCTATGCCAAGAACCCCTGGTCGCTCTGCCTGAACTATGTCAATAAGATGTCGGATATCCCCTGCAGCCTGTATTCGATGTACGATAGCTACAGCCTGGAGGCCGGTGGCAGCACCGATGTTGTGCTGCTGGCAGATACCTATACGACTGAAGCAAGCGTTGACGTCAGCGCGGCCGAGATGGTCATCATTGAGGGGAACGAGACGCTAACCTACGCAAACGGCACGCTTTCCGCCACCGCGGCAGGCAAGGCAACCGTCATGTTCCGTATGCCGGTTACGCTTGGCAGCACGGATATTACCGTTTACATCTATTCCGCACCCGTAACGGTGCAGGTTGATTGAGAGGAGAAGCCATATGAAAAAGTATGAAGCCCCGCAATATACGCTGCTGCTGCTCTCAGCCGACCTGCTGATGGAATCGGATGAGAACCAGACCATCATAGATAGCTTTAAGGATCTGTTAGAGATCACCTGATAGGCCTTGGCGTGATACTCTTAACGGAGTATCACGCCAGTTCTATTCGCCTGCGGCGAGTGATATTGCTACGCAGTGATATTCGGCTTACGCCGAGTGATATTCGCTTCGCGAGTTTTAAGGGCGAATAGAATACCACTGTGAGGCGAAGCCGAACAATATCACTGCCCGAAGGGCAATATCACTCTTTGCGAAAGCAAAGAATATCACTAAAAAGCAGAAAGGGAGAACAAATCGGTTTAATCCGTAATGTTCTCTCTTTTTCTGATAGTGAAGTTTTCGCTGTCGCAAAATGATATGCTGCGTGACCGCTTCTGATATTGCTTTTTGCTGGGCAGCATGCTACAATGAATTGAATTTTGAAAATGGGAGGGGCCCTATGTACCGTGATTTTAAGCTGCCGATCTATCCGCAGCGGTCAAGCGAGATGATGTTTTCCTGCCGCGGCTGCACGCCCGAGGAATACCGATTGGATCAGGCAATATTAGACGTTCATTTAGAAAGACTGGGCGCGGGCACCGTGCTGCGCGTGGGAGAGGCAAAGGCGATCTTTGACCGTGCCTTCCACAAGCTCGACCCGGCCGATTACAGCAAGGCAGCCTATGAAAGGGATGGGCGCGTGATGGTACCCGTGTCTTATTTGCGCTTGTATTTTGGCGAGGATCTGCCGGATGACGGACAGGGCTACGCCGATCTTGGCGCCATCTGTGCCGAGAGGGGGCTTGCCTTTACCTACGATGCCGAGACAGGCCTGGCCATTGCCATGCCCAAGCCCGGCCGCCCCATCACGCGTGAAGAGGATGCCGGCTTTCTTGCCCGCATGGCGCATGCCTTCCGCGACCCCATGATGCCCGAGCCGCGCTACAACGCGTCAGAGGCAACGCGCAAGGTCATCGCCTCCTCCTCATTCTCAGATGAATACAAGAGCTTTGAGGATAAGGATTATATCAATCTCTATTCCCCCACCATTCTACTCACCCGTGACAAGGCAGGGAGCAAGGTCATCTATATCGCCCACGAGCGCTCGCTCTTTCACGATTGGCGCGAGGTCTCTACCGTTACCGTGCTGCTGCGCAGCACCGACGGGGGCGAGCGCTATGAAGAGATCGCCACCTTAGAAAACGCCCGCTGGGCCACCCTGTTTGAGGTAGAGGGCGTGATCTACTTGGCCGGCACGCTGATCGAGCCACAGCAGACGGTTGTGATGGCCCGCTTAGAGCCGGATGGCAGCCTTTCCTCCCGCGTGCTGGAGGGGCCGCATACCGACACCTGCCCAAACGAGATGCTGGTGCATAACGGGCGCGTGTATCTGCCTACCTATCCGTATCTGATGTCTGCACCGGTGGGCAGCGACCTGCTGGATTCTGCCTCCTGGACCTATTCCAACAACATCCGGGAATTTGTCACCAAGAAATGGTTTTTGCGCGAGACCGGGGCAGAGACGGTAGAAAACTTCTGGCCGCTGGAAAATAATATTCTCATCGGCCCCGGTGGCCGCCTGCAGGTCATCATGCGCTTAGAGATCCAGCCGAATAACGGCTACGCCCTGCTGATGAACCTTTCCGAGGATGGCAAGCAGCTCTCGTTTGAGGAAAGCACCAACGGCCTGGTGGAAATGCCCACCACCGTATCGAAATTCCAGGTGCGCTATGACCAACGAAGCGGCCTGTACCTGGCCATGCCCAGCTACCCCTCTATCCCCATGCCGTTCCCCAGCCGCGCCAGCGCCCCCGTGGCCGGCCACCGCAACGTGCTCTGCCTGGCCGCCTCGCCCGACCTGATCAACTGGAAGGTCATCGACATCCTGCTTTGCGATCGCGAGGTGATGAACGCCGTTTCATCAGCCCGTGCGCACGGCTTTCAGTACGTGATGTGGGACTGGGATGGTGACGATCTGCTTTACGTGGTGCGCGAGGCGGTCGGCTACACCAAGGATTACCATGACGGCATGTTCGTGACCCTGTACCGGCTAAAGGACTATCTGCCTCTGGTCAAGGAGCGCTACGCCGCCGAGGAATTTTGGAAGAACCCGAATAGAAAGAAATCAGAAGAACGCGCCGCCTGGTTAGCGTGATACTCTTAACGGAGTATCACGCAGTCAAATCCGTCTTCAACGGGCGAAATCCACCTTTGGTGGATGAAATCGCTTTTGCGATGAAATCCTGCTTCGCAGGGTTGTATGTAGACGGATTTGATTTCATCGCGGCTTGCCGCGATTTCATGAAACAGACAGAAAAAAGAGATAACATTTCGGTGCAAGAAAACCGATTTGTTATCTCTTTCTGCTTGTATAGGGGCTTGGGCTTAGTCCAATTCGTATTTGGCCGGTCAAATGCGATGCTCGCACGCAGCGGCGCTTTTCAAATTCTCCGCTAAGAACATCACACGTTACCCAGCGGCGCTTTCCATTGGTTAATAGATAAATTCCCCTTGCATGTAGGGCTCGTGGTCTTTTCCCGTTACGGTGGTGGGGTCGGCTATCACACGGTCGATCACGCCGTGCCCGCCCTCCTTGCCGGAAAGCAGCACGTGCACCTCAGTCTCGGTACCGTGCTGGCCGCCCATGGTCATATCCTTGACCACCGAGCAGAATTGCCCGTCAGCGCGGAAGGCCACGTGCTTGCCCTGCCGGGGCGAATACCACCAGGCAAAGCAGCTGTCCAAAACACAGCAGGCGCTTTCGGTTGCGCGGAAGCCGTTGGCAAACTGGTCGCTGTAGCAATTGAGAAACCAGTTGTTTGATTGCGAAAAACGAAAGCCGCAGCTGTTTTCGTAATCGGTATAGTCCGAGGTGTAGAGTGGGTGAATGGCACGAAGCTGGTTGCCGGCCGAATAAATATCTACCCCGATAAAAACGTTGGCAATGCGCATCTTGGTAAAGGTGTTATCCCACCCCTCTACCAGCACGCCGATCGAATCGGTGCCGCCGGTGCCCACGATGTTCACGCCCGAAATATCTGCATCAGAGGAGCCGCCATTGATACCGCGCTTGATATGCACGCCCACGCGTGTATGCTTGATCGACACGTCGCGGATCACCGTCTCGCGCCCACCGTCGACCGAAATACCGTTTGCGCGGCCGCTGCCGTCAATGATGCCACCCTCAAAGAAATAGTTGCTGCCCTCGGTCACGATGTCGTTTGCCGTATCCTTGGCACCCAGGCGCACCATGGCCTCGTCGCTTGCCCAATCGGCGGTGGCGCGTAGGATCGCGTAGCAGGAAAGCGAAAGAGAAACGCTCTTTTTCGGCGCTGCCGGGGTTAAGAGCGGCTTGCCAAGAAGGTACACGCCGTCTGGAAAGTACAGGGTGCGGTTGGGGTTTTCGTCAATGATCGCTTGCAGCTCGTCAGCCACGTCACGGCTACCGTCCGCCGGGATAAAATCAGTCACGCTCAGAAATGCCTTTTCCATCAAAGGGGCCTCCTGTTTTTTTGACCATTTTATCACGCCCTTTTCTTGGTGTCAAGCCCCTTTGAAAAATTGGAAGGGCTCAATCCTCGATCAGCAGATGGTGCACACCGTCCAGCGAGGCCGGCAGGTGCGAAACGGCCAGCACGCCCTCGCCCAGCCCGTTTTGCGCGGCAATGGCCGCGCGCGGCTTGTGGTAGCGCGCCGCAAGAGAAAAGAGGGTATCCTCCTCGCGCGGGTAGACCACGAATATGCGGTTGCCCCGGTGCTCTACCGGCAGGCTGCGATCAGGCTCTGCTTCGGCCAGAATACGACGCTCGCCATCCTCGTAGGCCGAAAGGCAAAGCGCGATCTCGGCATCCACGCTCAGTACCCCCGGCTCGATGCGCGCGCGGGCGGCGATCAACTCGCCGTGGCAATCAAAGCGGGGCGTGCTGCCCGGTGCTGGGCGCAGCTCAGTCTCTATGCGGAAGGGGGTGGGCACCTCGGCCGCCAGCAGCGGCGCGCCCCCCTCCTCGGCCGCGGTAAAGATCACGGTAGAGAGCAGCTTGCCGCACACCACCGCCCGGCCACGCTCCACGCTCACGCTATGGATCTCCAGCCGGCCATCTGTATCCACCACGGTGGCGGCATTCTCAGCCTCGCATTCGCTGCGCGCGCGGCTGCCGCTGATCGTGTAGCTACCCATCACCGCGCCCAAGGGGCGTGTTAGCTGCAGCGGGCGATAGGCGCAGGTCATCTCATAATCGGTGGAATAAAGATCACCTACCGGGCGGCAGGCCTTGGTGCCGGTGGCACAGGCATCTACCTCGGCGCTCACGGTAAAGGAAAGACTGCCGTTTTCCTCTCCCTCGCCCGGCAGCAGCTCTACCTCGGCCGCCAGCAGGCGGCCGTAGCCGATGCAGGCATCCCGCTCGCCGGCGCCGGCCAGCGGCACCAGCTGCTCAAAGGGCAGCTTTTCTCGCACGGCGTAGGGCGGCTCATCCCCGCGCCGCAAAAGGCAACGCACCCAGGCGTGGCCGCGGCACAGGCAGCCCCCCTCCTGCATGCGGCATTCGCTGACCAGCAGATTGCCACCTGCCCACACCGCCTCCAGCCCTACGCCCGGCTCATCCAGCCGCACGCTGCCGCTGAGGGTAAAGGGGCCAGAGGAGCCGCAGGTCTGGGTCATGCTCTCGGCCTTCTCACTCTGTATCTCCAGCGAGGCCAGGTCTTGCTCGCTGCCCATCCCGCGGATGACGGGGGTGATCGTCTCCTCCCGATAAAGGCGCACCAGGCTGCGCACCTTGGTGCGCAGGGTCAGCTTGCGCGGCCCGGCCAGCCGGCAGGATGTGCTTTCGGCCATGCTGTCAGAGATGGCGGTATAGTCGCCCTCCTCCGGCAGGGGGGTGTTAAATTCGTAATCGGCGTCTAAGGTCACCGCGGCCAGCTTGCCCTCGGCATCGGCATATACGATGGTATGGCTCACCGTGCCGGCAAATTCTGCCCGCGTTGCGCTCATATAGCGCCCGGCCGGCAGTGCCGTGGCGCGCACGTGCAGGATCTTGCGGATCTCAGGCTGGTAGTCGGGCAGGGTATAATCCCCCTGCGCCTCACAAACGATGGGCTCGGGGCTCAGGTCACGCAAGACGCTTTCCCGCGGCAACAGCTGTTCCTTCATTTCTTCGTGCATATCGGTCTCCTTTGCTTGGTAAAAATTCTTTTGCTGCATCC
Organism: Clostridia bacterium; assembly: GCA_017621755.1. Classification (GTDB taxonomy): domain Bacteria; phylum Bacillota; class Clostridia; order Oscillospirales; family CAG-272; genus UBA1740. The sequence goes on along the minus strand of JAGASL010000040.1, from coordinate 53,296 downwards.
TATGCGCGGGCCCCCGCTTTTAGAACAAGTAGGAAAAAAGCGAAAAGTTTTGTTGTTTTTTTCCTGTTAGATATTGTAAAATTTGCTGTTGTGATGTATAATAAGATGATCACGTATTTTTTGCAAACGGAAGAGGAATATGAACGATACGATCGCCCATTATGAAAGCTTTTTGGCGGTGGCAGAGTGCGGCAGCATCTCCGGTGCGGCAAAGCGCCTGTATGTCACCCAGCCGGCCATCAGCGCCGAAATAGCCCTTTTAGAGCGGTCGCTCAAGGTGCGCCTCTTTTTCCGCACCAACCGCGGCGTAAGCCTGACCCCAGAGGGGCAGGTGCTTTACGAGCACGTTTCCAAGGGCTTTTCCTTCATCCGCGCGGGTGAAGAAAAGATGCGCGAATTCAGCGGCCTGCGCAGCGGTATGCTGCGTATCGGCGCCTCGGATATGACGCTGCGCTTCTTCCTGCTTGATTACATTGCCGATTTTCGCCAGCGCTACCCGGACGTGCATTTGCACGTGCTCAGCGCCTCCACCCCCAAAACGCTGGAGGCACTGCGGGCAGGGCAGATCGATTTCGGTGTGATCAGCGGTCCGCTCCCTGCGGCCGATCACGCGGATTTCGAGCTGGTTCCCGTGCGCGAAATTCAAGACGTGTTCATCGCCAGCGAGGAATTTGAGATCGCCCACCAGGCGGTGGTAGAAAAGGCCGACCTGGCCGAATACCCGCTTATCATGCTGGAGAGGGCAACCTCTACCAGGCAATACGTTTCCTCTTGGCTTGGCGAGGGCTTTCCGGAGCCGGCCATTGAGCTGGCCACAAGCGATATGCTGATGGAATTTGCCGAGCGCGGCATTGGCGTTTGCTCGATCACCGAGGATTTTGCGCGCGAGGCGATCGATGCTGGGCGCGTGGTGCGCCTGCCCCTGCGCGAGGAGATACCGCCCCGCCGCTTCTACGTCGCCTACCTGCGGCGCCTGCCCGTTAGCGCGGCGGCACGCTGCATGCTGGATCAGCTCAAGGAGGTGCGCTTAGATGGTTGAGGCAGAGCTGCGCGTGTCAGCCACGGCCCTGGTAGCGGCGCTGCGCGAGCGCGGTCTTACGCTGGCGGCTGCCGAGTCCTGCACCGGCGGCTGGTTTGCCAAATCGGTGGTGGACGTGCCCGGCGCCAGCGAGGTGTTCTTGGGCGGTGTGGTTTCTTACGTGAACAGGATCAAGGAGCAGGTGCTTGGCGTTCCACGCGCGCTGCTTGATCAATATACGGCCGTTTCTGCCCCGGTGGCAGAGGCAATGGCCATAGGTGCCCAAAAGCTGACAGGGGCAGATATCGCCGTTTCGGTTACCGGCCTGGCCGGCCCCGGCGGCGGCACGGCCGAAATTCCGGTTGGCCGTGTGTATATCGGCCTTTGCGATAAGGGGGGCAGCACGGTCATCCCGCTTGACCTATCCGGCACGCGCGACGAGGTGCGCGCGCAGGCGGTGCTGTGCATGATAAAGGAAATAACAAAAAGATCCATATAAATCAAAAGGGGGAAATAACATGAAGGTTTTTCGTAAAATTGGTGTCCTGACCTCCGGGGGCGATGCACCGGGTATGAACGCGGCGATCCGTGCCGTTACCCGCGCCGCTATCTCGAATGGGGTACAGGTCGTAGGTATTTATTCGGGCTACGAGGGCCTGATCCATGACGACGTAAAGGATTTTACCGTGCGCGACGTGTCTAACATCGTCAACCACGGCGGTACCGTGCTGTTTTCTGCCCGCTCGCCGCTTTTTAAGACTGCAGAGGGTATGAACGCCGCGCTGGAGACCTGCCGCCGCCACGCGATCGACGGTATTGTGGCCATCGGGGGTGATGGTACCTTCCGCGGTGCCACCGATCTGACCGCCCACGGCGTTTCCTGCATCGGCCTGCCCGGCACCATTGATAACGATATTACCGCTACCGATTACACCATCGGCTTTGATACGGCCATGAACACCGCCATCGAGATGATCGACCGCCTGCGCGATACCTGCGAATCGCACGCCCGCTGCAGCGTGGTAGAGGTCATGGGGCGTGACGCCGGCGATATCGCCCTGCAGACCGCCATTGCCACCGGCGCGACCGGCGTGGTAGTGCCCGAGCTGCCCTTTGACGAGGCGGCCCTGATCGAAAAGATCCGCGCCTCGCGCGCGCTTGGCAAGCGTAACTTTATCGTCATCGTGGCCGAGGGCCTTGGCTCTACCTTCGGTGAGGAGCTGACCAAGCGTATTGAGAAGGAGACCGGTGTGGAATCCCGCTTTGCCCGCCTGGCCCACGTGATCCGCGGTGGCGTGCCCAGCCTGCGTGACCGTCTGCTTGCTACCCGCATGGGCGAGTTTGCCGTAGACGAGCTGCTGGCCGGCCGCTCTAACGAGGTCATTTGCGACATAAACAACGAGATCTGCGCGGTGGATATCGACTATTCGCTGATCTTAGACCGTATGTATAAGAACAAGCTCAAGGAAGGCGATCTTGATCGCTTTACCGCTGCCCAGATCGCAGAGATGCAGGCTGCCTGCGCACGCCGCCGCGCCAGCATCGAATCGCTGTACGCCACCGTTAACCGCATGAATCTGTAATAAACGAAGGGGCTGCCCACAAAAGACAGCCCCTTTGCCATGAGGATATTGTATAGATGTCAGAATTTGAACGTGTTTTGATTTCCAAAGAAGAGCTTGACCAGCGCGAGAGCGAGCTGGCTGCCCAGCTCGACCGCGATTATGCCGGTAAAAATCCGCTTTTCATCGGCATATTGAAGGGAAGTATTTTCTTCTTCTCCGACCTGCTGCAGAAGCTGCACATAGAGGCAGAGATGGATTTTATGGCCATCTCCAGCTACGGTGCCGGCACCACCTCCTCCGGCTACGTGCGTATCATTAAGGATCTTGACCGCCACATCAACGGTCGCCACGTGGTCATCGTAGAGGACATGGTGGATAGCGGTACCACGCTTGCCCACCTGAAGGAGGTGCTTGCCACGCGTGAGCCGGCCTCTATCGCCATCTGCGCCCTGCTCAGCAAGCCCTCGCGGCGCAAAACGCCGGTGGATATCGACTACCTCGGCTTCGAGGTGCCGGATGAGTTCGTCGTTGGCTACGGGCTCGACTATGCCGAGCGCTATCGCGTTCTGCCGGACGTTCGCATTTTAGACCGCTCTGTCTACGAAAAGTGACCTCGTGAAAAGATCTAATAACTATCATGGATTTTATCAACGAATTTCTTCAAAACGTATTTGGCAACCTGGCCAATTTTGATTGGCGCCAGGTTGTGATGTGGCTGATCGGTGCTATTCTGATCTATCTGGCCGTAAAAAAGGAAATGGAGCCTACGCTCCTTCTGCCGATGGGCTTTGGCGCCATCCTGCTCAACCTGCCCATGTCCGGCGCGCTGGAGCCGATCGAGGTGCTCTACAATGCCGGCATCGCTAACGATCTGTTCCCGCTTCTGCTGTTTGTCGGCATTGGCGCGATGATCGATTTTACCCCTCTGCTTTCTAACCCGAAGCTGATGCTTTTCGGTGCTGCCGCCCAGTTCGGCATTTTCTTCACCTTTACCATGGCATCCTTCATACCGCTCTTCGAGCTGCACGATGCCGCCTCGATCGCCATCATCGGCGCAGCCGACGGCCCCACCTCGATCAAGGTGGCCAACTCCCTGGGCACGCAGTTTGCCGGCTCGATCGCCGTGGCTGCCTACTCCTACATGGCGCTGGTGCCGGTCATCATCCCGCCGGTCGTTAAGCTGGTCACCACCAAGAAGGAGCGGCAGATCCGCATGGCCTATTCGACCACCCAGGTCAAGCAGAGCACCAAGATCCTGTTCCCGATCCTGGTTACCATCGTTGCCGGCTGCATCGCGCCGGAGGCGGCATCCCTGATCGGCTTCCTGATGTTTGGTAACCTGATCCGCGAGTGCGGTGTGCTTGGCTCTCTGTCTGAAACGGCACAGAAGGTGCTGGCCAACCTCATCACCCTCTTCCTCGGCATTACCATCGCCTTCCAGATGCAGGCTGAGAAGTTTGTCAAGCTGGAAACATTCATCATCATTGGTCTTGGCCTGGTTGCCTTTATCTTCGATATCATCGGCGGCGTGATGTTTGCCAAGTTTATCAACCTGTTCTCGAAGAATAAGGTCAACCCCATGATCGGCGCAGCCGGTATCTCGGCCTTCCCCATGGCATCCCGCGTGGTGCATAAGATGGGGCTGGAGGAGGATCCGCAGAACTTCCTGCTCATGCACGCAGCCGGCGCCAACGTAGCCGGTCAGATCTCGTCTGCCATCGCCGGCGGTCTGATTCTCAGCTTTATGCTGTAAGGAGGTATTTCAAATGGGATATTGGGAAATGGTAGGCGGCAACGTTATTCAGTCGCTGAAATATATGCTGTTTGGCATGGCCGGTATTTTTGTCATTACCGCCATTATCATCGCCGGCATGGTGCTACTCAACAAGGCCATGGCCGGTAAGCCGAAGAACACAAGCGAGGAATAAGCGTGCTTTTCACGCAAAAAGCCTGTATGGAATTTCCATACAGGCTTTTCTCTAATCCTCGTATACCTCTTCGTCAAAGGTCAGCGAGGCAGAAAGGCTCTCCTCAGAAAGATAGGCAAGCGGGTCGACCGCCTGGCCGCCTACCGTCATTTCAAAGTGCAGGTGCGGCTCGTCTGCCAGCTCTAACAGGGCACTCTCGCCCACCGCGCCGATCGCATCGCCCGCCTTGACCGTGGCGCCGGCCACAATGCCGTCCGGCAGCACCTCGTTCAGGTTCTTATAAACGGTGATCACCTCGTCACCGTGGTCGATCGAAAGGCAGGTACCCATCATCGGGTCCTCCCACACCTCCTTCACCGTGCCGGCGGCGCTGGCGCGCACGGTCTCGCCAAGTGAGGAGGCAATATCAAGGCCGGCGTGCACGCGCCAGTCCCCCATGGTAGAGGAAAAGACCAGCGTTTCGGTATCGTGCTTCTTCGATACAACGCCGGCTAAGGGGCAAAGGTACTGCGGCTTGGCGTCCGTAGGCTTCTCATTGCCGCCTGCGGGTGGCTGGGTGGTGTCGCCGCCCGGCTGCTGGGTGTCACCCGCAGGGGGCTGCGTGCCGCTGCCATCATCGGGGTTGGGCTTTGCGCGGCTGGTGGCCGCCACAATACCAATAATGATCGCGGTCACGCAAAGCACCGCCACCACGGCGATATACAGAATACGGCTGTTCTTCAGGGGATTTGTCTTTTTTTCCATCTCTTGTTGTTCCTTTCAAGAAAATTACAGAGGTAGTGTTGACGGCTGAGAGATGGTTTATGCATCAAAGGGAAAAATGTAAAAGAGCGAGTTAATCACATATCGAGTTTTTTCCCATTTTGATAATGGTGACCTTCTTGCCGAGCCGCTCAAAAAGCGAAATCATATATTGCGTTCCTTTAGAACTGCCATCCCAGAAAATTAAAGCCGTTTCTGCATATTCTGCAATCTGCCTGTTGCGCCGAAAGGTTGCGCCCTTGCCGTATCGGGCATAATCGGGCAAAAATTCCGTTAACGCGATATGGTTTTCTTTCGCATAAACGGCTGCTTGCCGATCTATTCCTCTTGCGCCACCAGATACGATTTCTGTCGTGTTGGCAGGCACGAATTGCCCCATGTTTTCAACGGATAGTGTTCTCGATCCTATAATCGCAAGTTTCATATCTTCTCCTAACAGAAACGAACATATTTTAGATATATAATGTATCTAACAACCACATTTTAACACAAAATAGGTATAAAGTAAATACAAAATTACATCTAAATGAGGTTGTTATGGCTACAAAAAGCTTATCGATTAGGATTGAAGAAAAAACGCTGGACAAGCTGCACGTGATTGCCGACTATGAGGGGAGAAGCGCGAACAGCCAGATCTTAATTCTCATCCGCGATTGCATCGAGGCATACGAACAAAAACATGGCGAAATACAAACGGGAAAACGATGAAACAAAAAAGGCGCCCTACACGGGGCGCCTTTTTTCTGCAATTCTTTTATATTAAAACCGGTCTACCGGGAACAGGATCTTCAGCTGGTTGACCTTGCTCTGGTAGGCGGCCTGCTGCTTGTCGCGCATCAGCTTTGCCTTCAGCTCGTCACGCACGGCATCTAAGGGGGCCACCTCGCCGGCCTTTTTGCCGTTCAGGCGGATCAGGTGGTAGCCAAACTGGGTCTTGACCGGGGCCGAGATCTCGCCCTCGTTCATCGCGTAGCAGGCTGCTTCAAACTCGGGCACCATCTGGCCACGGCCAAAATCGCCAAGGCTGCCGCCCTCCTCGCGCGAGGGGCAGGAGCTGTACTTCTTGGCAGCCTCCTCAAAGCTGATCGCGCCACTCACGATCTCCTCGCGAATGCGGGCAGCCTCGCCCTCCTCCGCTACCAGAATGTGGCTGGCGTTTACGGTGTCACCACCCATCAGCTTGTCCTTGTTGTCCTCATAGAACTTGGCAACCTCGTCATCCTTTACGGTAACGGTGGAAAGTGCCTTTTCCATCGCGTAGCTGACCAGCAGGGTCTCCTTTGCTTGCTTCAGCTGCGCCTTAAAGGTCGGCTCTGCCTCAAACAGGCCGCGCGTTGCCTCTAACAGGAACAGGCGGCGGTTGATCAGCTCCTCTAAAATAGCGGCTCTGCCCTCGGGCGAGCGGTATGCCTCGCCGCGCTGGCCAAGGCCGGCAAGAAACATGTCAACGTCAGCCTCGGTAATGTTTTGGCCACCAACGGTGGCAAGAATACGTGCATCCATGGTTATATATACTTCCTTTCCATTATGATTCTGTAATAACGGCAGCATCTGCCGGTTCTTCGCTTTTTGTCAATTGCTTGATCCATTTGCGAGAGATAAAATGCTTCACGCACAGAATGCCCTTGACCGTGTCTTCACCAATAAACATGGTGGCGATCAGCACCACGAACAGCGAGGGCTTGATGATGAGACCCACGATCAGCACCGCCGGGATACCAAAGGCATACAGGCCAAGCAGGTCGAGAATGCAGCCGGCCTTGGTGTCGCCCCCCGCGCGGAAGATGCCGCAGATCATGGTGTAGGGGATCATGCGCACCGCGATCCAAAAGCCGTAAAAGAGCATGCATTGCGAGGCAACTAACCGCGCCGCCTCGGTCTCCACCGGGAAGAGGGAGAGCAACGGGTTGCGTACCAGAATCAGCAGCGCGCCCAAGATCACACCCATGATCGGGGTCATCACGGCAAAGCGCTTAGCCGCCTGGTAGCCACCCTCGTGGTCGCCGCGGCCAATGCGCATGCCCACCATGATCGAGCAGGCGCCGCAAATGCCCACGAAGAATACGAAAAACAGCTGCTGCATATTCTCATACAGCGTGTAGCCGGCGTGGTTCTCAACCCCCTGCCGTGCCAGCACCATGGCGTAGATGTTGGTGCCGATGCCCCACATCGTTTCATTCAGCAAAACGGGCGAGGCGATCTTGATATACTTGCGGCAAAAGGGGCGGTCAAAGCGAAAGAGGTTGGCAGGTGCGGTGCGGAAGGGGTTGCCCGAAAGCATCAGCGCCAGCAGAATGATCAGCGCCTGCACACCGCAGCCAATGGCTGAGGCTAGTGCCGCGCCGCGCAGCTCCAAGCGCGGAAATCCGAAATGACCGTTGATCAGGCAATAGTTCAGCGAGGTGTTTACCACCACCGAAACCGCTGAGGAAAGCAGCGGCACCTTCACGTTCTCTACCGCGCGCAGCGCCACGCACAGGATCTGGGAAAAGACCAAAAAGGGAATGCCGATGGCAAAGGTGCGCATGTAGTCAGCCGCCAGCGCGATAATAACAGGGTCATCGTTAAAGATTCGCAAAAGCTGCGCGGGGAACAGGATCATAGCCCCCATGTATACGAAGCCAAACGAAAGTGCCAGCACCAGCGCTAAGCCTAGCGAGCGGCGCGCGTTTGGCAGATCCTTGGCGCCCCAATATTGCGAAAGCAGGGCGGCACACCCGCTGGAGATACCAAAGCAAACGATGTTGAGCAGAAAGGTAAAGCGCGCTGCCACACCCATGGCCGATGTCTCGGCATTGCCAAGGCCAACCACCATCGCCGTATCGATCAGCGTGGCGCAGGAGGTCAGCAGGTTCTGAAAGGCGATTGGAAGGGCTAAGGCCAGCGCCTCGCGGTAAAAGGAAATGTCGATCTTTTTAAGCAGGGATCTCATGGTCGCTTATTCCTCACCAGCGATCTCGCCAACGTCCTTTAAGATATAGTTGGGGCGGTAGGCAAACTGCCGCACCGTTTCAAGCGAGCTCACGCCGGAAAGCACCAGCACGGTGTCTAACTCACTCTCGATACCGGCAATGATGTCGGTATCCATGCGGTCGCCGATGATGGCGGCATCGCGCCGGCTGCAATTCAGCTTTTTCAGACCGTGGCGCATCATCAGGGGGTTGGGCTTGCCGATATAGTAGGCCTTTTTGCCGGTTGTCAGCTCGATCGGGGCGATCAGCGCGCGGCAGGCGGGTACAAAGCCGTTTTCCGCGGGGTCTGTCAGGTCAGGGTTGGTGCCGATCAGCTTGGCGCCGCGGTTGATCAGGGTTACCGCCCGCTCGATCTCGGCATAGCTCAGTGAGCCGGATTTGCCGAATACCACGTAATCCGGGTCGTGGCTGTTCATGCTGAAGCCGGCTTCGTACATCGCGTTCACCAGCCCCGGCTCGCCAATCACGTAGGCCGTGCCGCCCGGGCACTGCCCGGCAAGAAAGGAGGCAGTAGCCAGCGCGCTGGTGTAAAAATGATCTTCTGAGACAGAAAGCCCCATGCGTGCCAGCTTTTCAGAAAGCTCGCGCGGGGATTTGCCAGAGCCGTTGGTCAAAAATAAGTAATCCTTGCCCTCACGCTCCAGCCAGCGAACAAAGCGATCCACGTGCGGGATCAGCGAATTGCCGTGGTAGATTACGCCGTCCATATCGCAGAGAAAGGCCTTTTTCTCGCGCAGAGCGGTCAGGTCAAGATTTTCGTGTGAAAGCTCCATATTTTCTTCCTTTCCATAATGACATACAAAATTATTATACCATATATTCCCCGATTTGTACAGGGGGAATGCGATATTCTTTTCGCAGAAAAAGCGTTTCGATTTTCACAAATGTTTCATTTCTCCCTTTACCTGGCGGGGTGGCCGTGCTATACTAAAGAAAATCGGAGGTGTCTTATGAAGAAAGAGGAAATGGGCGCCCACGTGGCGGCGGCACGTGAGGCGGCGCGAGGAGGCGCAGTGTGGGAAACGAGCTGCGAGCTGATCGTTTACCTGCTCGCGAATTGTGAGCTTACGCTGCCAAAAGAGAATCGCTTTTTTGGTGATGTCAATACCAGGGGGCTGCTAAACGGCGCCTACGAAATAGATAAGCATGCCATGCAGGAGTCGCTGGCAGAGGGGCCGTATGCCGCCGGGCTGCGCACGCTGGCCTATACGGGGGATGCGGATTTTGGCCATACCTGCCCGGGGTGGGCGCGTATTCTGCGCCTTGGTTTGCCCGGGCTGCGGCAAAGCCTTGCCGAGCGTGAGGCAAGCGCCGCAGATGTCCAGGCGCTCTCGTTTTACCGTGGCGCAGGCCGTGTGCTGGATGCGGCGCTGGCCTTTGTGCACCGCGCGGCAGAGCAGGCAAGCGCGGCCGGCCGCCAGGAAATGGCAAGGGGCCTTTTTTCCTTAGAAAAACAGCCGCCACAGAGCCTGTATGAGGCCATGCAGCTGATGCTGGTCTATTACCGCCTACAGCATGATATTGAGGGGACCAATCTGCGTACCCTTGGTCGGCTTGACAGGCTGCTTGCCTCCTTTTATCACGGTAGCGAGGAAGAGAACGCGCTGCTCGGCGATTTCCTTTGCGCGCTGGACGCTCTGCGTGCCGATGCTAATATCCCCTTTGCCCTGGGCGGCGTGGGAGATGATGGCGCCTGTGCGGCCAACGCATTGACCGAGGCGCTGCTGCAAGCCTATCAGGCGGGGCAGTATGCGTACATCAAGCTGCATCTGCTGGTCACGCAGGATATGCCTGCGGGGCTGTTGCAGTTAGCCCTGCGTGGCGTGCGGGATGGCAAAAACAGCATCGTGTTCCTTGGGGATGAAACCGTGCGCGCCTCGCTTGTGCGCCTTGGTGCGCGCCCGGCCGATGCCGCTGCCTATCACGTGGTGGGCTGCTATGAATGTGGCGCAGAGGAAGAGCTGACCTGCTCCTGCAGCACCCGTGTCAATCTGCCCAAGGCCTTAGAGCTGGCGCTGGGGGGTGGATGCGATATGCTGACGGGTGAGCAGATCGGCATTGCTACAGAGACGAGCTTTCCAAGCTTTGAAAGCCTTGTGGCCGCCTACGAGCAGCAGCTTGCGCACTTGGTGGCCTGTGCCATCGCGGTGACCGACCTGCACGAGCGCCATTTTGGTGAGTGGCATGCCTCGCCCATTTTTTCCACTACCTACCAAATTGCCGTAGAGCAGGGAAGAGACCTGTACGCCGGTCACGGCGCGCGGTACAACAACTCCTCGCTCAACGCCGTTGGCCTTGCTACGGTGATCGATTCGCTGGCGGCTATCCGCTATTTGGTGTATGAAGAAAAGAAGCTAAGCATGGGCGAGCTGATCGCGCTGCTGCGTGCCGATTGGGCAGGTGGCGAGGCGCTGCGTCTTTTTGCCCGGCAAAAATGCCCAAAGTACGGCATGGGCGATGCGGCTACCGATGCTTTGGCGCAGGGCACGATTGCCCTGTTAGACCGGCTGGTAAACGGCCACCCGAACACACGGGGCGGGGTATACCGGTTAGGAACCTTCTCTATCGATTGGCGCTGGGCGCTTGGCGAGCATACTGCCGCCTCGGCTGACGGCCGCCATGCGGGTGAGGTGCTTTCGCAAAACACCGGTGCCACCTTTGGTGCTGACCGCAAGGGGGTCACGGCGCATATGCGCTCGGTCGCTTCGCTTGGCGGTGTGCTAACGCCAAACGGTAGTATTCTGGATCTTGATCTTCACCGCTCGGCCGTGCAGGGAGAGGATGGCCCCGCCGTGATGGCCAGCGCGCTGCGCGCGTATTTTGCGCGGGGCGGCTTTGCCGTGCATTATAACGTGCTGGATGCCGATACCCTGCGCGCCGCCAAGGCAGACCCCGCCGCCTACCCGCACCTGCAGGTGCGCCTGTGCGGGTGGAACGTGCTGTTTTCAACGCTTTCCGAGCGGGAAAAGGAAGAATTTATCCGCCGCTTTGATGAAAAAGCGGTATAGTGCAAGGGAATAGAAAAAGAACAGAGATCAACGATCTCTGTTCTTTTCTGTTTGTTTACTCGCCCCAGGTCTCCTCGGTGTAGGGGCAGGATTGTGCCGTCTCGCCCCGGGCATCGGTCACCGTGATGCGGAAGTAGGGCATGCAGCGCTTTTCCTTGACCTCGCGCGAGGTGCGCAGGTATCCGCTCAAATCAAAGGTCAGCTCGGTCAGGTTCTCGCCGCGACGGCACCAGCGCGCGCGCCGCTCGGTGATCACCTCTACCTTTGCCGCCGGCGAGGTGGTGACGTGCAGAATGCCGTCCTCTAAATACAGCTCCTTGATCTCGGGGCCGCTGGAGGCGTAGAAGTTGCCCTTTTCCAAGGCATCCATCACCTTGCCGTATTCCAGCCCCTCTGCCTTGACCATCACAAAACCGCCAAAGCAATCGTGCGGGTTGTCCTTGCCGGCGTGCGCATCGTCTGTCGCCAGGGGGAATACCCGCTTGCCCAGGTGCAAGAGGTCATCAATGGGCTGCATGGTATCCGGATAGCCGGCGCGCATGCAGCCGGTGTTATAGTATTCCACGCCCCAAATGCCCTGCAGCCTAGCGTAGTCGGCATAATTCTGCAGCGACCAGTTCGGGTGGTTGTAGGAAACAAGAAAGCCGTCCTCGTTGGCGCGGGCGATCAAGGCGTTGAGTGAGTCTGTCGAATATTCGCGCGGCCACTCTACGGCCTTGGCCTCGTCGCTCATGTAATTGCCCGCATGTGCCGGCCAAAGGCGAGACATGGTAAAAACGGGGGAAATATTCTTTTTGGGGTCCTTGGCGTACAGGTTGATGTGGTAGGTCTGCTCAAAGGGAAAGCCGCCGGGCACCGCGCCCCGGTTGGTGGCGATCTCGTAAGAGGTGATGGCTACGAAATGCTCGTCTGTCAGCTCCTCGTGCGGCACCAGCGCCTCGTGATCGGTAAAGGCCACGATCGAGTAGCCGCGCTTCATATATTCCTCCTTGACCTCGGCCGGGGTCATCTGCCCGTCTGAGATGGTGGTGTGCATGTGCAGGTTCGCCTTGTAAAATTGCCCCTCCTTGGGTAGCAGGTAGGTCTTCATGGCAATTCTCCTTTAGTTCTGTCAAAAATTTTGCCCGTGCGGGCTTTGGCCTCAGTATAGCACACCCCCCGCAAAAAAGCAAGCGGCTTTCTGAAAAACAGGCAGAAAAAGCCTCTTTACAGCCTATTACCATCTATGCTATAATAAAAACAGGGGCCCGCCCCGTAACCCCGGTATGAAAAAACTGTGTATTATGTATAAAGGAGGTAGTAAGAATGAAATGTATTCGTATTTGTGTTTTGTTGGTAATGGTATGTCTCTTGTTTTTCCTGACGCTTACCGGCTGCGCAGAGCCCTGCTCGCACGTATGGGGCAAATGGGAAACCACGCTTGCTGCCACTTGTGACACTCCGGGGCGAGAGCAGCGGGCATGCGAACTGTGTGGAAAAACGTTGCAGGCAGAGATCCCGCTGATCGAGCATACGCTGGGTGAGGCGGTGAGCCTGCAAGAGGTTACCTGTCAGGAGCCTGGTATGACCAAGCGCACCTGCACCGTGTGCGGGTGGGAAAGAATCGACCATCACGATCCGCTGGGGCACCAAAAGTCGTGCGAAATCGTTTTGCGCAATGAGAGCTGTACCCAAGAGGGATTGCATCAATACACCTGTGATGAGTGTGGCGAAACGTGGCAAGAGGTAACGCCGTTTTTGCACTCTTATAAAATCGTAAGAGTTCCGGCCACCGTGTGGGAGGACGGGTATGAGGAGAAACAATGTTATTTGTGCGGCGCCGTAGGGGAACGGCTGAAGACCCTGCCGGCCACCGGCTCGCGGGGCTTGGCTTATGAGCCAATTTCGGGCCAGCCCGGCACCTGTCGGATCGTAGATATAGGCAGCTGCAAGGATAGTGAGATAGCGGTTCCCAAACGAATAAACGGATATATCGTAGTAGAAATTGCCAACCGAGCCTTTAGCGGCCAGCAAAAGGTACAGCGCATCGTGTTGCCGGAAACGGTCACGCGCATTGGCTATCGCGCCTTTGAGGGGTGCACTTCTCTTGAAAGCTTTACCATTCCCGCCTCGATAACGGACATGGGCGTGGAGATCTTTAAGGGCTGTACAAGCCTGCGTGAGGTCATTTATCGCTCCTCGTTCTTCCACGCCAAAGGAAAGAGCATTCTTTCCGAGCCGAGCATTGAGCGCGTGGTTTTGGATTGCGAGCGCATCGCTCCTGAGGGGCTGTATGGCTGTAAGAATATTAAATATTTGGAATTTAGTAGCAGCATAAAGGATTTTGGACTAGGCTCTCTTTTAGGCTGCACCGGTCTACAGTCCTTGATCGTGCCGGAACTAGACGAGGAGGCTCAGACCTTTAACATCCTTGGTGATTTTCAGTTCGCTATAGATATCTATTTTGCCGGAGATGCGATCTCCTGGATGGAGCAGCAATATCGGGGCTTTCACTACCGGCCTTATACACTATATTGCCAGGGTGAATTGGTCGAGGAGCTCACCCTGTCGCGCTATTACTTCGATATGCCGGATGGTGCCTGGAACAACTGCCAAAGCCTGCGCCGTGTAGAGCTGAGAGGTGTGCGATCACTTGGTCAAGATGCTTTTGCGAATTGCACGAGCCTCGAGGAGGTCGTGCTGGGGCCTGAGCTGGAGTTCATGGAGAGCTATGCCTTTGCCGGCTGCATAAGCCTCAGCAGCATTGCGGTGCCGGACGGCGTTCGTATGGAAAACCATATCTTTGCCGGCTGCACCTCCTTGGAGAAGGCTACATTGGGCAAGGATGTGACCCTGCTTTCCTCCTATGAATTTGCCGGTTGCACATCTCTGCGTGAGATTTCTTTCGGAGAGGGATTAAACAAGATCAGCGATCATATGTTTTCCGGCTGCACGGCACTTAAGACGGTAACCGTTCCCGGCCATGTGCAGCAGATAGGCGAATGGGCCTTTGTTGGATGTACACAGTTAGAAAGCGCCGTGCTGGAGAATGGCGTGCTTTCCCTGGGAATAGGCGCCTTTTACAAGTGCTCCGCCCTAAGGAGCGTGCGACTTCCCGACACGATGGAGGAGATCGGTAGTCAAGCCTTTTTCGAAAACAAGGCGCTGCAAACGGTCATATGGCCGCGCACGCTTTCTACGCTGGGGCAGCAGGCCTTTTATGGTTGCGAGCGGTTAGAGCAGGCGCATATTCCGCAGGGCGTTTCGATCATTGCACCCTCCACGTTTGAGGGATGTGGCAGCCTACACACACTAACCCTGCCTAATACGATTACCGAAATTGGTGACCGCGCCTTTTATCTGTGTGAGAAAATGGGCGATGTTGAGCTGCCTTTGGCATTGCGAAAGCTGGGTGACTCAGCCTTTGAGGGATGCGTGTTGATCACCAAGCTGCATATACCAGCTGTTGAGCGCATTGGCGATCGGTGCTTTGCCGGCTGCATGGCACTGGCTGAGCTGACCCTGGCAGAGGGGATCGTCGAGATCGGTGACGAGGCCTTTAGCAGCTGCGCGGCTACCCCTTGGGTAATTTTGCCCAGCAGCGTGCAGCGGGTGGGAAGCAGGGCGTTTCACCGCTGCTATGCCATCAAGTGGATCGTGGTGCCTGCCGGCGTATCCTTTGCCGAGGGCGCGTTTTACCACTGTAACGAGCTGTATACGGTATATTACAGCGGCGAAGGGGATCCCATGAAACGCTGCAGCTTTGCTATTTCTAATGATCAGCTAACGAAAAAAAGCACTTGGTATTCTTATACGGAGCAGGCACCAGGTGCTGCTGGGCATTGGTGGCACTATGAAGATGGTGTGCCTATTGTTTGGTAATGGTTCTTATTTGAAGGGCGAGAGGGGGGAGCATATCTATGAAACGCCTTGTTTTACGGCTTTGGGCGCTGGTGCGGCGCGTGCTGGCCTTTTTTCTGAATCCGCGCCTCTTGCTGTGCTTTGGCATCGCGTGGATGATCACCAACGGCTGGTGCTATCTGTTCGTTATTCTTGGCGCGGCGCTGGGCATCCCTTGGATGGCGGCGGTCGGCGGCACCTATGCGGCCTTTCTTTGGCTCCCCTTTACGCCTGAAAAGCTGATTACCGTGCCCATTTCCATCTTTCTCCTGCGCCTGCTGTTTCCGCACGATAAGGCCACCCTTTCCGTGCTGGAAAAGGAATACCACCTGGCCCGGGCGGCCGTTTCACGCATGCTGGTGACACGGCGGGCAAGGCGTACCCTGCGCCGCATGAGGCGCGCCATCGTGGTTGGCTGCCCCGGCAGCGGTAAAAGCTGCTTTGCGCGCCGCCTGCAGGAGATCAGCGGTCTGCCGCTGGTCTATCTTGACAGGCTGTACTGGCGCGCCGATAAGACCACCGTCTCACACGAGGAATTTGACAAGGCGCTGGCGGGTGAGCTTGCCGGCGAGCGCTGGATCATAGACGGCAATTACCTGCGCACGATGGAAAGGCGCCTGGCGGCAGCCGATACGGTGTTCTTTCTTGATTACCCGACCGAGGTCTGCCTTGCGGGGATCGCTGAACGGCAGGGCAAGCCCCGGCCGGACATGCCGTGGGTAGAGACAGAGGCAGACGAGGAATTTCTTTCCTTCGTGCGTGCCTTCCCGGGGGAAAGCCGGCCAAGGATCCTTACGCTGCTAAAGGCCTACCCCAAAAAGCAGACCGTCGTCTTTCACACGCGGGAGGAGGCAGATGCGTTTCTTGCCGCGGGGGAGAAAAATAAATAACGAAAGGGGAGACCTATGCAGCAAACCGTATTAGAGCAGGCGCTACGCACGCGCATCAAGCGCCGGCGGTATCTTCTGTGGGGTATTCTGGCGCTTTGCCTGGCCCTTTCTATCATTTTAACGGCGCTCTACGCCGGCAGCCGAACGGTGGCAGAGCTTGACTACGGCTTCGGCGCGTGCACGTGGCGCTTGGTAAATGGTCTGCCTACATGACCTTTTCTGACAACCATCCGCCTGTTGATCTATCAAGCAAACCCCGTGTGTTCTGAACACACGGGGTGCTTTTTATTATCAGATGCCTTGCAGCAGATCGTCGATGCGAATGGGCAGGCCGGTCTCCATAGACTGGTTGCAGGCCATGGTAAAGGCCAGTGAGCGTAGGGCATCGCGGTAGGGCGAGCGTACGGCCGCCGGCGTCTTGTTGATGACCGCCTCAATAAAGGTGCGGTCGCACAGAATGCCCGCATCCCCCTGCTGGTGGTAGGTCTTGGCATTATTCGAGCCCTTGGCCACAGCGCCGTCGCCCTTGACTACAAAGCCGCCCTCGTCGCCTGCGGCCTCGCTTTCCGTCTCGCCAAAGATATTCAGCGTGCCAAGGATCTTCAGCTCCGCACGGCGATCAGCCGCGCTAAAGACCACCTTGCTATCATAGGCGTCACCGCCGGTGACGTAGCAGCCGGTCGAAATGGTGCCAAGAGATCCGTCCTTGAATTTGACACAGGTTACTGACAGATCGTCTGTCTGATAGCCTTCGGGCACGTTCTGCATCAGGCCGGTGGCGTTCATCGAAAATACCACGTCCGGTTCGCCGTATACGTAGCGAATAATGTCAAACTGGTGAATGGTCTGCTCTACGGCCTGGCCGCCGGAGCGCGCCTTGTCGCGCCACCATTCCACCATAGGAATACCGCCCATCCGCTCGCAGGAGACGAAAAAGATCTTGTTTCGCTTGATAAAATCGATATTCGGCTCTACCAGATTGCTGTACCGGCATTGAAAGCCGCTGGCCGTGACCAGGCCGGCCGCTTCTGCGCGGCGCAAAATGTCCTTCGCCAGCTCGATATCCAGCGCAAGCGGCTTTTCTACGAAAAAGTGGATGCCGCGCTCGATCAGCGTATACTCGATCTCGCCGTGGCAATAGGGCGGGATGCAGACGAACACCATGTCCGGCTTGGTCTTGTCCAGCATTTCCTTATAGTCGGTAAAGGCCTCGCCCATGCCGGCCTTTTCACAAAAGGCCTGTGCCCGCTCGGGGATCAGGTCGCAAAAGCCAACCATGTCGATGATATCGGTAAAACCCATAAAATGCCCCAGGTGATAGCCGCCAATGCCGCCACAGCCGATCAGGGCCAATTTTGCTTTCTTGCTTTCCATAATAGCTCCTCCCTTATGCCTTGTTATAGTAGTCGATGATGGTGTCCTCTGCTTCAGACACACTTTGGAAGAAGGCCCCCCACGGCTGCGCCTCGTCGGTGCGGAAGACCTCGGCGGTCAGATAGCCGTCAAAGCCCTGCTTCTTCAGCGCGGCCATCACGGCGGGGAAATCGGCATCGCCCTCTAAGAGATTGCAGAAGCGGCCGCCGCTGTTGATGCCGCCGTTTCGCTTAAAATCCTTGATATGCAGTTTGGCAATATGCTTGCCCACGATCTCGCACCAGAAGGCCGAGGTCGAAAAGGCGATCATGTTGCCCATATCGAAATAGAGTGAAAAGACCGGGCTGCCCAGCTCTTCAAGAAAGGAGAGCATATCGTAGGGCGAGAGGAAAAAGCCGTTCCACACGTTTTCAAGTCCCACCGTCACCCCCGATCCTTCGATCAGGGGAATGGCGGCCCTTAGGTTGCGCAGCGAATTTTCGCGCGACACGGCCAGCGTGATGCCCTCGGGCATGCCGCCCGGCACCAGCAGAATGGTATCCGCCCCCATCAGGCGGGCGATCTGCAGCTGCTTTTCAAGAATAGCCATCGCTGCGGCGACAGATTCCTCGTCTGCTTTGGCCCAGCGGCCGCCGTGCAGCGAGCTGGAGATGCTGACCGGGCAAATGCCGTAGCGCTCGCACAGCGCCCGGACGGCAAGGATCTCCTCCGCTGTCGTTTCCATGGTAAAGGCGTGGCCCGCGTTCCCCGCATCCAGATTAAATTCCACCGCGTCAAAGCCGGCTTTTTTTGCCGCTGCGATGCACTCCTCAAAACTGTATTCAGCGGGGAAGCTCCATGCATTGATGGATTTTTTCAAGATCATACCACCTCTTTGATTGGATTTTTTGTCATTTGCGAAAAAGCCATTGACTTTTTCTTAGCCTAAGTGTACAATAAATTCTGCCGTCTTTCAATGTAAAAAACGCCGCCGTTTATGGACAAAACGCCTGTCTGGAGGTTTGCATGATCAGCGAGGAACGAAAAAACACCCCCCAATCCTACTACGCCGAGGGGGATCGAGAGAATACCGAGGAGCCATTTTTTGTCAACTGCGTGGGCGAGGTGGTGATCGGCAAGCAGTTTCGCACCGTTTCGCCGCGGGGAAGAAACGATTATTACCTGATGTATATGCAAAGCGGCCGGCTGGATGCCAAGGTCGGTGGCCGCCCCCTGCTGCTTACCCCGGGGGTGATGATCTGCATTCCGCCGCATACGCCGTATCAATATCACAATGCCGAATCGACAGAAAAAATACGCTATTATTGGATCCACTTTACCGGGCGGGATTGCGGGCAGATCCTTGCCGCCTGCGGGCTGCCGGTGGGGCAGCCGATTGATATCGGGCTCGATTACCGGATCGCCCACGCGATGGAGGAGCTGTTTTCAGAGTTCCGCTCCCGCCGGGAAAATTTTGTCTTTTCGGCTGCGCTGCGGGTGCAGTATATCCTGCTGCAGCTGGCTGCCCGGCTCGACCGTGCCGAAGGACAGGAGCGTGAAAAGCTGGATCGCTCGATCCGCTACATCCACACCCACATTGCCAAGCCGCTGTCGGTCAAGGCCTTGGCCGAGATGGAGTTTTTCAGCCCCTCGCGCTACCGTGAGCTGTTTCGAAAAACCACCGGGCTTTCTCCCGTTGAATACATCACGCGCCAGCGCATCCACCTGGCCTGTGACCTTTTAGAGCAGGGCAGCCCATCGCTTGCCCGCGTGGCCGAGCTGTGTGGCTACGGTGACCGCCTGTATTTTCAGCGCGTGTTCAAAAAGCAGACCGGGCTGACCCCCGGCGAATACCGGGCAAGATATCACTAACAAGCGAGGGCGAGAGGAAAATTCCTCTCGCCCTCACTTGTATTACAGTAGCGCCTCGTAATAGGCGCGGGGGATCTCGCGTGGCTCCTTGCACAGATCGTAATCGGCCATCTGCCACAGGTGCTTGATCACCGCGGTGCATTTTGCCGCGTCACAGCAAATGACGTCTGCCTCCCCCAGCCTGCCGTAGGTCAGCACGCCGCATGCCTCTAAGGCCTCGCGATAAACGCCAAAATTTTCTGAGCCGGTAAAGCCGTGCTTGCGGAAGGAGAGCGCGTGCGCCTTTCCCTCACGGTCGATCACCGTCAGAGGAATGGGCTCCTTTAAGCGATCGGGCAGATCCAGCATCTCGTCTATTGCGTGAATGAAGGTGTTGCGGTTTAACCCCACGCCCACCAGCAGGATCTTAGCGCCCACCTCGGGCAATCTGGCCCAGCAGCCGCCCGGCGTGCAGGGCGAGGTGGCTTTCTCTTCGCCGGCTACAAAGGCGGCTGCCCCCCGGCCAAAGGCGGTGATCGAATGGGTCGGGTGCAGTGAGCGCACGCCGTCCACGCGGAAGGCCGCTGCGCAGGGCAGGGCGCCGATGCAGGGCATGGTCTCTCTTACGTTATAGACCGGGTTCTCCTTATCCACGTTTGCCCAGGTATGGGTGGGAATGAGGTACAGCCCATCGGTCAGATAGGCGCAAAAGGCATCGATCAGCCCGTCGCAGCCCCCCTCTACCTTGCCTAAAGCGCGCATCGAGGTGTGCATCAGCACCGTGTCATCCGGCCGGATGCCCAGTGCCTCAAGATCCTTGTGTATCTGCTCTCTTGTCAGCATGGCTTACTCTCCTTTTTATCGTCTACGAAATAGGTCGCTTCCATGTCTGAAATATACAGCGCGATGGCCAGCGGATAGGCGGCAAAGGCATTGCCCACGTTGCGGGCATCCATTTCGGTAGAAAAGCCCATGTGATAGCGAATGGCAAAGGCCTCCTCCCGCGTCAGGCGCATATAGCCGCTGGCAATATACACCGATTTTTCGCCGTGCCCGTAGGGCAGCTGATCGTCAAATTCATAGTAGGGCACGCTCTGCCACTTGCCATCCGGCCCCTTGACGTTGCGCTGACTGACCTTGTAGCAGTTCACCTTGCAGATGTCGTGCAAAAGGGCGGCAATGGCGATCGTTTCCTCATCGTAGGAGAGGCCGTATTCCGCCTGCACCTCCGGCCGCGCCAGATAATTCTTCAGACATTTGTATACGTTGATGCTGTGCTCGCACAGCCCCCCCTCGCGCGAGCCGTGGTAGCGCGTGCTGGCCGGCGCGGTAAAAAAGTCTGAAGCGGGGGAATCTAAATATTCCAGCAGCTTGTCTGCCCCCTCGCGGTGGATGTGGGTGCGGTAGATGGAAAGAAATTCTTCTCTTGCTGTCATGATATGGTGCTCCTTTCAGCTTGTGGCGTTGTTTCCCATACGCGGCGTATCAGGCGGTGCTTGATCCACAGGCATAAGAGCAGCTGCAGCAGCGCCGTTACCGCCCACGAGGCGGTATAGGAAAGATATAAAACGCGCAGATCGTGGTAAGCCGCAAATACGGTATACACCCAGCCTAAGCGGATGCCGCAAACGCCGACCACCGAGACGATCATGGGCAGCAGCGTGTTGCCCATGCCGCGGCTGACACCGACCAGGGTGTCCATCCAGCCGCAGAGAAAGTAGGTGGCCGTAGTGATCGACATGCGAAGAACGCCGAACTTGATCGCCTCTGGCGTGTCCGGCAGGTAGAGCGAGAGCAGCGGCTCGGCAAACAGCAGCAAAAGACCGCCAAGAACGATGCCGATCAGGGTGACCAGCAGCAAGCAGATGCCGATGATCTTGTTCAGCGACCTGAATTTTTTGGCCCCCACGTTTTGCCCCGCGGCCGTGACGGCGGTGGTGTGCATGGCGTACATACCGGTATACACAAAGCCATCTAGGTTGCCGGCCGCGGTATTGCCGGCAATGGCAAGGGTATCAAACGAGTTGATGGCCTTTTGAATGATCGAGTTCGAGAAGTTAAAGACCACGCTTTGCAGACCGGCGGGCAGGCCGGTCTTTAGAACATCCAGCGTTTCGCGCCGGTAAAAGCGCATATGGCGCAGCGAAAAATGGCAGTCACCCGGCATGCGCATCAGGGTGATCATAACCAGCAGGGCAGATAGACATTGCGAGATCGCCGTGGCCAGGGCCACGCCATCGGCATCCATACCCAGGCAGATCACAAAGATCAGGTTCAGCCCCACGTTCAGCAGGCCGGCGATGGCTAGGAAGTAGAGCGGGCGGCGGGAATCACCTGCCGCGCGCAGCACGGCACCGCCAAAGTTATACAGCATAGAAAAGATAGAGCCGGCAAAATAAATGCGCATGTATTTGGTGGCCATGGGCAGAATGTCGGCCGGGGTATCCAGCAGGCTAAGCATCCATTCCGCGCCCACCATGCCGGTGATGGTAATACCCACGCCGCAAAGCAGCGCCAGCGCGATGCTGGTGTGCACCAGGCGGTGGATCCGCGCATGGTCGCGGGCGCCAATCGCCACCGAAACGGTAACGCTGGTGCCCACCGAAAGGGCGATAAACAAATTCACAAACAGCGCAATGACTGCGCCGGTGGCCCCCACCGCCGCCAGCGGCTGTGGGCCGGCAAAGCGCCCCACCACGATAATATCTGCTGCGTTGTACAGCGATTGCAGAATGCTGGAAAGCATCATCGGTATCGCAAAGGCCAAGATCTTTTTCAGCAGGGGTCCCTCTGTCAGATCAATGGTATATTTTTTGCTTGCTGCTGGTGCCATGGTGCTTGCCTCGCCTCGCTTATGGTTGATAAGGTAATTATAGTACACCGCGCCATTCTTGTCAAGCCGAAACGGGCAAAACGAAAAAAGAAAAACGCCCGCAGGCGTTTTTCTTTTTGCAAGATCAGTCTTCCGAGAATTGCGGCACGTACGCACCGTTTTCGCCGCCGCTCTCGCCACCGTTCTCACCGCCATTGCCGTTGCCATTGTCGTTGCTTGGCGCGTCACCAAAGCAACCGGTAAGGCAGGCAAAGCACATGACAAGCACAAGTAGTAAGTAGAGTAGTTTTTTCATGGGTATATCTCTTTTTTTGTTATGACAGTATTAAGCTGGCTTGACCAATCGAAAAACGCCGTCCTCTAAAACGACCTCATAATAGTAGGTGGGCCATATCACTTGATCCCGGCTCTCTTGGATGCAAAAATAAAAGTTGGGTGGGGATGTTGACCAAGGGGGATTTTCATAACTGATGACAAGCGTATAGTCTCCCATACGGTGATAGACAGCATAGGAGACGGAATAGTGCAGATTGTTGGCAGCATCCTCCTGGATGCGTGCTTCAAGAGCATCTCTGATCGCAATGCCACGTTCCCAATACATACGCGGATTATGTAGCAGTGTGTACAGGTTGTCTGTCGGTTCGACGGGGTAAAAGAGAGATCCATCCTCCCATCGGAACGTGATCGTGGCTGTCGCCCACGGAATGCTTGCAAGGTCAGATTCCCAGGTAAAGGTATCGCATGCAGAGTCGGTGTGCGCGATTGTGAAGGTAGCCTGTTCTTTTTCAGCAAGCATCACGTCGACCTTGTGCCGTAAGACACCCTTCAGATCGGCATAGGGGATCTCTTCTTCGTTCACGATAATGCGGTTGGCCGTGCGCGTGACAAGAATGCGGCCTTCTATCGGTGGAAGGCGCTTCACCTTGTCCGGCTCCGACAAGTCTATGGTGACAGTAAAGCTTGTTTTTTTGTCGGCGAGAAGGGATATGTATGCTTCCTCGCCCTTCATGTTACATGTAAAAGAATGGGAGTAAAACGATTTTTCCGTCATGTCAAGCGAAAGATGACAGGACTGTGGTTTGCCGCGCGTATAGGTCATCTTCGCACTTGCCTCTGCCGTTATGCGGTCGGCAATACGAAGAGTTAGGGTGCTTTCCTGCTTGCTCTTGACGATGTAAAGCAGCTCGCCGCTGAGGTCTGTCTCGGTTGGTAGGCCAAGAATGCTTAATAGCTCCTCGTTCGCGGAAAAGGAGAGGGAAACGGCATATTGAAAATCCCCGGCAGTTTTGATCGCCACGCGCAGACCGAGTTTTTCTATGACTCCGGGGATAGCGGTCTTGATGGTAGCCAGCGCTTGCGCATCAAGCGCCTCGCTTGGTATGGCATTGATAACGGCGGTCAATACACGGCTGATGTAATCGTTGCTGATAATCAGCTCGCCCTCCGCTTCGGTCACGTCCTCCTCTGTCATAGCCGGCAGATCAAGCTGTAGGCGGCTTGCTTCTGATTTTTTTATTTCTTCTATTCTTTTTATAAAGGGGTCAAGATCGCCGCTGTACAGCTCCGCTTGTATGAAAATATTATCTCGCAAGGTGTAGAGATAATGCTCGTCGTTTTGGTGAGGCAGCTTTTGGTGGACATACAAATTGCCGTCCTTTCGGGCAAAAATGTAGTCCCAGGCGGGTGTGAACGAGCTGTCTGCTTTTTGCTCGGCATGGCAGGTCATGCTCATCTCGTGCCCGGCAAGCCATTCCTCAAGCTGGGTATAAAAATCCGGGCGTTCGGCAGAGCCCTCGGCGTTCAAAAAATCAACGGCTTGGTTCACCGTGTTGATCAGCCTTGCCTTGGTGATCTTTTTTGGCGTCAGTAGCCAAGCGGCCAGTATGCCGCCCGCCACCAGCAGGATGGCAAGCAGAATCAATGCGGCAATCAGGATTTTCTTTTTCATGGTAGAACCTCCTTTTTCTCGGGGGATGTTTTCTGCTCCGTTACAGCGTATCGCTCATGCGAACGTATTCCCCCTCCGGTTCGCCGGGCAGCAGACGGCAGGGGATAAAGGGCAGCGAGGAAAGCGAGTAGCCAAGCGCCACGAGCGGGTCGCTTGCTACGCAGAAGCGGTCGCCGTCAAAGCGCACGTCTACCACGGGGCGCTCGCCGGCCTCAATGCGCTCGGCCAGCAGGTCGGGGCGGCCACCCTCCTCGATCTCGGCCGGGTAGTAGAGCCGCAGCGGGGAAAGATAGCAGGCGCGCATGGTGTGATCCTTTTGCCAGGCGGCAAAGGCATCGCGCAGGCAATCGGCGATCTCGGTGGGCGAGGCATAGGTCGTGTCTAAGACCAGATCGTAGTTCAGAAGATCCTTGTTGTTCACACCGTAAAGCTCCATATAGCGCTTTTTTTCGCTTTCGCGGCGGGTGCGGATGTTGGCCTCTGTCTCCTCCACCGTGGCAAAATGCTCCTCGGCACGGCCGGCGCCAAAGATGCGCGCGGCGCTCACGGCCGTCTCGGTAGACAGATAAACGCGAAAGGTGCCGCGCACAAAGTGCCAGGCCATGCGCGAATCAATGAGAAGCGGCCTGTCCTCTTCCGAAAGGGCAACAAGCCCATCGTCGATCTCGTGATCCAATTCGGGGTGCGTTTCCATATATTGATTCATTTCCACCACCGTCATGTGATGGCGGGCGGCCACCTGGCGGCAGATGGTGCCGGTGGAATAATATTCCATACCCAGCTGATCGACTAGAATTTTGGCTACGGTGCTTTTTCCGCTGCCCAGGTCGCCGGCTAACGAGATCTTTGCGTGCATGGTTGTCCTCCGTTATGCTTGATATCTACTATTATACTCAATAACGCTTACTCTGTCAAGCGAAATATATTTTCCTAAAAAAGGCTTTCTTTTTGGAAAGGTTTGCTGTATAATAGAAAAAAAGACAAAAAAGAGGTGTCTTATGAAAGCAAGCGTTCGTTTTCAAAGGTTAGACCCACGCGCCGTGGCGCCCACCTATGGTACCGCCGCTGCCGCCGGGGCCGATCTTTACGCGCTGGATGCGCTGACACTCGCACCGGGCGAGACCGCGCTGGTACACACCGGCCTGGCACTTGAGATCCCAGAGGGCTACGTGGGGCTGATCTTTGCCCGCAGCGGCCTGGCCACCAAGCGCGGCCTGGCGCCGGCCAACAAGGTAGGCGTGATCGATGCCGACTACCGCGGCGAGATCATGGTGGCGCTGTATAACCAGTCAACCGCCCCCCAAATGGTAGAGAGCGGCGAGCGGGTTGCCCAGCTGGTGATTACCCCGTTCTTACAGGCCGATTTTAGCGAAAGCGAGTCGCTTTCGGATACCGCACGCGGTGAGGGCGGCTTTGGCTCTACCGGCAACAAATAAAGGAGAAGAGATATGATCTTACACAATCTGATTTCTGACCACATGGTGCTGCAGCGCGAAAAGCCGATCTACATCTTCGGCATGGGGGCTGGGCATATTGCCGTCACCTTTCTCGGCAAGACCTATGAAATGACCAACTACGGCGGCGATTTCTGCCTCACCCTGCCGCCGCAGCCCGCCGGCGGGCCGTATGAGATGCAGGTGGATTTAGACGGCGAGGCACGCACCATTACCGACATCATGATCGGCGAGGTGTTCTTGGCCGGCGGCCAGTCGAATATGCAGATGAAGCTGTCAGAGGTTGTGCCGCCGCGTGACGGCATTGCCGATTATCCGATGGTTCGCTATTATAACACCCAGCGGCCTGAGCGCGGCGAGCGGCTTGGTGCGAGCTGGACGGTGGCGGCGAAGGAGCTTGCTCCGGCCATGTCGGCGCTTGGCTGGATGTTCGCCACCAAATGGGCCGCGCTGCGCGATGTTGCCGTTGGCATCGTGACGGCCTATCAGGGCGCTGCCAACCTGCAAAGCTTTGTAGAGCGTGACGTGCTGATGGCCACGCCCATGGGGCAGCATTTTTCTGACCACCACGCCGTCAGCCAGCGCATCTATCCTGCCTGGGGCGAGGACGGCGCCCTGTATGACTTTATGATCAAGCGTCTTGCCCCCTATTCCATGCGCGCGGTGCTTTGGTACCAGGGCGAGAGCAATAACAGCTTTGAGGAGGCGACCTTCTTCCCCCAGCTGATGAAGCTGTTCGTTGAGAACTTCCGCAAGACCTTCCGCGATCCCACGCTGCCCTTCGTGCAGGTGCAGATCGCGCCCTTCGGCTCGGGCTGCGCGGCGCTTGGCCTGATCCGCGAGGCACAGATGATCGCTTCAGACATCACGCCCGGCCTGGCCACCGTTACCATCGGTGATATCGGGGAAGAGGCGCAGATCCACCCCTCGCATAAGGAGGAGATCGCTGACCGCCTGGTGCGTGCCGTGCGACACACCGTATTCGGCGAGACCGAGATCCCCTATCTTGGCCCGATGGTGCATACCGTCACCTACGAGGGGGGCACCGCCCGCATCACCTTTACCCATACTGAGGGCGGCCTTGTAACCGACGGCGAGATCGATAACCTCTACCTGCTGGACGAGGCAGGGAACAAGCACCTCGCCACCTGCCGCTTAGAGGGAGAGACGCTGGTAGCCACCGCGCCGATCGAGCGCGCCGTAGGCGCCGAGCTGGGCATGGAGGTCTTTTCCACCATGCACCTCTTTAACGGCGAGGGCCTGCCCGCTGTGCAGTTTAAGAGATAAAAAGAAGGAAGCCAAGCGGCATGGCGTTGTGTTCTAAAGAACACAACGCCAGTTCTATTCGCCCTTGGCGAGAGATATTGCTACGCAGTGATATTTGGACTTCGTCCAAGTGATATTCGCTTCGCGAGTTTTAGGGCGAATAGAATATCACTGTGAGGCGAAGCCGAACAATACTACTGCCCGAAGGGCAATATCACTCTTTGCGAAAGCAAAGAATATCACTCATAGAAAGCAGAGAAGAGAGAGCTTCACGGCAATTTGATTCCGTGTTGCTCTCTCTTCTGTTATTATGCCATGTAATCCTCGCCTACCGGCTCGCCGCGGCGCAGGCGGTCAACCACCGTGTCGATTGCCGGGAAGATGTGATCCCACCCGTGCTGCTCGGTCATGACCTCCAGCCCTACGTTGCCAATGCTATCGTTCGGAAAGGTGATCCAGGTATAGAAGAGCAGGCCGCCCGGGTTCTTTTCCTTTTCCAAGCAACGGGCAAAGTTGTATAGGTGCTCTAGGGCGTACGTCTCCTCCTTGTCACCGCGATAGTTCATCGTGCCGGGCACGTACCAAACACGGATCTTGTCAACCAGGTCGCCCATGCGCTCATGCATCTCGGCGTGGATCTTGTCATAGGTCTCGGACTTGTAGGGGTGGTAGAGATCGTAGGCAATGTCGGTAATGTAGCGAATACAGTCCGGCGTGATGCTGTCTACGTGCGGAATGGTCCAGTAATTCGGTGCTACCGGCGCAATGCAGAAGCAGGGGATAATGCGCATTTCGGGCAAGATCTCGCGCATGGCCTTGGTGGCCACGGTGAAATCGGCAGCCGAGATGCCCTGCAAAAAGGGCTCGTCTACGTAAAAGCCGAGAATGGCGTCCTTATACGGCTTTTCGTCCAGCACGGCCTTCATGGCGACCAGGCGCTCGCGGTAGTCGGGCTGCAGCACGCACTTGGCGTAATATTCGCCGCCCACGTCTACCATCTGCTCCTCGCGGCTTACCCGGCGAAATAGCAGGTAGGAGAAGGTGATAAAGGCCTTTTTGCCGGCAGCCGCGATCTCAGTCAGCTGACTCTCAAACACCTCGCCGCGATAATCACATTCGCAGATAAACAGGTCAAGCGAGGGGTTTTTTAGCGCAAAATCAAAGCCCTTGCGTCCTTTTTCTAACCCGGTGTGAAACATACCAAAGTGCAGTTCTCGTTCCATCTTTCGTTTCCTCCTTTTTGAAAAAACGGGTGTCTATCCATATGTTTATGCCCGACAACGCAGTTTTGACAGAATAGCAGAAAAGCACTTATGATGAACGATAAAATCGTCTGACATGAGTGCTTTTGCGTTGCTTTGGCATTTTTCTCCCAATCGGAAGTGAAATAATTCACCTTGTGAATTGTGAAATATTCGGCGTTGCCGAATGTGAAATGAAATTCGCCACGTTTGCATCAGCAAACATTTCACATTTGCGAAGCAAATATTTCACAGCGAAGCTATTTCACTCGCCGTCAGGCGAATTTCGTTATGGGCGCGTTGTTGTTTTTATTTCAAATCTTCGTTATTGGACGCGCCCATATGGGGGCACCCGTGTGTTGGTTATCTGATGATCAAGCGAGCTTTTCGGCGATCTTCTCGCACAGGCGCGCGGTCAGGCGGTCAAGCCAGCCGTGCTCCAGGGGGTATACGTTCAGCCCCGTAACACCCTCCTCGTCTAAGAATGCCAGCGCCGTCTCACGCGAGGTAAGCGACTGGTAGAGGTACAGCATACGCGCTACGCGCATACCGGTCTCCATTGCGTGCAGGCGCAGCGAGGCGTTGGCGCCAAAGCCGGCGTAATCCGGGTACACGATAAAGGCGTCGCCGGCCGAGAATACGGCATCGGCATCCGTGTTGTTATACGGGTTGATCGGGCGGCGGGAATGCATGCTGTTGTAGAAGTTAAAGCCCCAGTGCAGGAACAGGTCCATATCGTAGCGGAACATCTGCAGACCCAGCACCGAAACGCGCGGCAGCGGCATAGAAAGGAAGCGGTTGGTGTAGTGGTTGTTCACCGGGCCGCAGCAGTAGTAGGTGCACAGCGGGCGAACGTTGGCATCAATGTAGTTCTGCACGGTGTTGATCACGCAAACGGAATATTCGCGGTCGGTCTTGCCGGCAAACTCGAGGTGCGAGCAGGCATCCAGCGTGCGGCTCTTGCCGATCAGGGGCATGATAAAGTTCTTGCAGGCCATGTACTGATCGTACTGCTCCAGGTTCGGCTCGTCTGAGACGTGGAAGAAGGAGATCTCCTCCCAGCCGTTCTCGCGCAGGTTGGCGTTCAGCGCGGTCAGCATCTGGCGCAAAAAGTCCTTATACTCGTCAGAAAGGGCATCCGTCTCCCAGCCAAAGCGGCGGCGCAGACGGCCCTTTTGGTCGCGAACCAGGATCTTGGGCGCGTTCTTGGCACCCCACTGGGTATAGCAGGGGGGCATCTCCAGGTACTTCATACCGTGCGAGAGGGCAAAACGGATAAACTCGTTGGTTTTTTCAAAATCAAAGGTGAAAACGCCCGGCTCCGGCTCGCGGATGTCCAGCAGCTGTGCCGTGTGGCGCTCACCGCCGATCTGGGTATCAAAGGCGGGGGTAAAGAGGGGCACCAGCAGCATGTTCTGGCCGCCGATGGCCGCCTTCTCTAAGTAAGAGGTAAACAGCTTGTAGAAATCCTTGGTAAAGAGCTTTACGTGGTGCTGGTCAACAAAGCTGTCATAATGCATCCAGGTGGTCAGTGCCCACTTCTGCGCGGGCAGGCGGGCCGGCAGCTTGATCACCTCAAAGGTCGCACGGGTGAGATATTTGCCATTATCGTACAGTCTGGCAATGATCTTGTGCTTACCGGGGGCGATCTTATCACTATCCTGAATGGTCAGGAACAGGGTCTGGTTGGCGTTGGCCATGCCGTGCAGCAAAAGGGGATTGCACTTTTCCAGCACGTCAGGGTACAAATGATCCTCGCGGATCTCATAATAATCGTCATGCCAAGGGCTGGCATCCAGTACGGCGGGCACCAGGCCTACGCGGCGCACCTGGGTCGCGCGGGCAACCGGGCCACCCACCAGGCGAACGGATACGTTGCGGTAATCGTAATCGGCAAACAAATTCAGCTGAAGGGATACGCTTTCCCCCTCAAAGAGGTAAAGCGGGGTCTCCAGTGCTACGGGGGCACCGGTGCGATAGACCTTTTCGCCGGCACTGACAGCAGTTAATTTGAACATAGCAGACATCCTTTCTTTCGGCCGTAGCCGCATGGTAATTATATTATAGAAAAAACAGGAAGACCTGTATTTACCATATCCGTTTCGTTTTTTGCACGATCGGTCAATCTTCGAAGAGTGAAAAGGGCGACTCCTTCGGCATTGGTAACGCAAAGCGCATCGTCTGCCCGTCCTTCGGATGGGGGAAGGTGAGCGTGGCGGCCAGCAGCCCCATGCGCCCGCGCGTGGTAGCACCGTAGCGCGCGTCACCATACAGCGGCAGGCGGCGTGCGGCAAACTGGGCGCGGATCTGGTGCGTGCGCCCGGTCAATAGCCGCACGCGCACAAGCGAAAGTGGGATGGGGCAGGCCTCGTCCGGCAGGCGTGTGGCCAGCACCTCGTAGGTCAGGCGCGCCTCCTTTACCCCGGTGCGCTGACGCTGCACCACGTAGCTTTTATCCCGCTGCCTGTCAAAAAACAGCAGGTCGCACAGCTCCCCCTGCGCCTTGTCCGGCACGCCCTCTAAAACGGCCAGGTATTCCTTTTTCATCCCCTCGCCTGCTGCGGCGGTGGAAAGCGAAGCCGCGCTTTTTTGGTCTTTAGCAAAGACCATCAGGCCGCCGGTTGGCCGGTCTAAGCGGTGAACGGGGTAGGGTACCGTGCTTTCACCGCGTTCGGCAAACAGGGCAGCAAGCAGGGAAAGCATATCCTTGCCCTCGCCGTTTCCCTTGGGGGCGGAAAGGACCCCTGGCTCCTTCTCGCATACGATCAGGTATGCGTCCTCATACAGTATCATCATAGCAGTTACCTTGATAAGATCTCATAGCCGCCCTCGGTGATCAGCAGCATATGCTCTACCTGGGCAGAACGGCGGCCATCCGCCGTGCGGACCGTCCAGCCATCGCGCTTGTCGCAGGTAAAAAAGCGACTGCCCTCGTTGACCATCGGCTCGATGGTAAAGACCATGCCGGGCAACAGCAGCATGCCCTGGCCCTCCTTGGCTGTTACGTGGCTGACAAAGGGCTCCTCATGCATCGAAAGCCCCACGCCGTGCCCACCGATCTCGCGCACCACGGTATAGCCGTTTTCATGTGCGTGGCGCGCAATGCGGTAGCCGATATCGCCGAGCGGCATCATCGGTCCCAGGCCGGCAAGAGCTAGCGCCAGGCATTCCTCTGTCACACGCACCAGGCGGCGGGCAGCGGCATCCGCCTGTCCGATGATAAACATGCGCGAGGCATCCCCCACGTAGCCACCGTAGGTGGTGGTGCAATCCACGTTGACGATATCCCCCTTGCGCAGGATAACCCTTTCATCCGGGATGCCGTGGCATATCACCTCGTTGACCGAGGTGCATACCGCGCGTGGAAAGCCCTGAAAGCCAAGGCAGGTGGGCTTGCCGCCCAGGCGCTTGGTCTCTCGCATCACCACGTTGTCGATTTCGGCGGTGCTGACCCCCTCACCGATCATGGCGGCTACCGCATCCAGCACCAGGGAATTGACACGCCCCGCCTCGCGTATGCCGGCGATCTCGCGCTCGCTTTTGATCATGGCAAGAGAGGGGGTGCGCTTACCCTCTGCCCGCAGCATGTGGATCAAGGCAGCCGCCCGCTCGCGCAGGGGGCTTGCTTGCTCCATCGTTATTCCTCCGGCAAGGGGTCGTTTGGTACCACCCTTGCCAGCTGCGCGTTTTTATAGCGGCGGTCGCTTGTCACCTCGGCCACTACTGATAAGTAAGAGGGGAGAGAAAATGACTCGTCCTCGCTTGCAAGCTCCACCTCTAAGGTGGCGCGGTCATCCCAGAAGGTGTAAATATCCACCTCCATCACGTGTCCCTCATATGGTAGGGCATAGCGCGTTTTCTTGATGGGCAGTCGCTCTGGGTCTGCTACGCGCAGGGCAGCGCGATAGCCCTCCTCGTCCAGCTCCTGTTCACGCTCGATGGCGGTGAGGTCGGAAAGGCGACTTTTTTCGGTGCGGATATAGCGCACCACCCCGTCCTCCCTCACGCGGCGAACACGAGCGGTCATGCCGGCGGGGGAGAGCAGATAGGTCTGCGTGATATGCTTGATCCGCGCCCCCGGCTGCGCGGCAAGAAGGGACACATCCGGCATGCGGATGAGAAACTTTCGCTCGATCTCTAACGGTTGCTTCATATCGTTACCTCAGCCTCTTCGGCGAGGTGCCGTAGGCCTTTTTGAATACGCGAAGAAAATAGTTATAATCGTCAAAGCCCACGCGGGCGGCAATATCGGCAATGGGCAGGTCGGTGCTCTTGACCAGCTCGCGCGCTACGGTCAGCCGGCAATGGCGGATGTAGGCGGCAATACCGCCGTCCACGTGCGGCCGCAGGGCCGCGTAAAGGTTGGTGCGGCTGATGTGAAATTCGCGGCACAGCCGCTCTACGGTAATATCCTCGCCGATGTGGTCGCGGATGTATTTTTCTACCGTGTCGAAAAACTCCTTATCGGCCGGCTTGATCATTTCCTTTAGCAGAATATAGTTGGCACAAGCCTCTAAGATTTTAGAGGCGGCTAAGATCTGGCGCGTGTTTTTGCACCTGATGTGGCGAATGGCATCGTCAAGATCCTGCCCGTCGGCATACATGTTCACCAGCGCCCGCAGGGTGAGGAGCAGCTCATCCTTATCCTTAATGTCGGTGATTTGGCCAAACATCACGTAGCCGATGATCTTTCCGTCCGCCATCAGCGGCGCGGTCGCCTCGATCAGCCCGGCGTGGCACTTATACACCGTCAGCTCGTGCGTTTTGCGGCAGCGCTCAAACGAGATGCGGTCGCTTTCCCGGCACTGCTCGTCAAAGGCGGCGTTCTGCCGCATGCATACGCAAAAGGGAATACCTTCGGCAGGGTAAGAGAGCAGCTCGTGATAGTTTTCATCAAAGAGAACCATGCGCAGCCCGGTCAGCACGTGAAAGTGCTCCATCAGCGTAGTCAGATCCTGATTGATGTATAATGGCATAATAGCACCACCATTCTGTACGTTTTTACATATTTTTTGGATGTTCTTTACTATTATTTTAGCACATTTTATGGTAAAATCAAGAAAAAACTGCAGAAAGGCAGGAGGAAATTTATGAAATTTGCATTATATTTTGGTAACAGAGGCTTTTTCCCGGAGACCCTGATCGCCGGTGCGCGTGAGGAGGTTGCCAAGGCGGTGACCGATGCCGGCCACGAGTACATCATGCCCCCGGCAGACATGACCCGCTACGGCGCTGTTGAGACCCGCCAGGAGGGCTGGAAGTATGCCGAGTGGCTGAAGGGCTATGAGGGGCAGTATGACGGTGTCATCATGTCCCTGCCGAACTTCAGCGATGAAAACGGTGCCGTTGCCGCCCTTGAGCATTGCGGCAAGCCGATTCTGATCCAGGCCTACCCGGATGAGATCGGTCTGATGGATTTTGCCCATCGTCGTGACTCCTACTGCGGTAAGTTCAGCATTGAGGACGTGTTCCATCAGTATGGCATCCCGTTTACCGTGCTCGAGCCCCACGTGGTTCATCCCCTGACCCCCGAATTCCGTCAGAACATTGATGATTTCGCCGCCATTTGCCGCGTTGTTAACGGCATGCGCCACTTCTCTATCGGCGTGCTGGGCGCCCGCACCTCGAAGTTCAAGACCGTGCGCTATGATGAGATCACCCTGCAGAAGTACGGCATCACCTGCGAGACCTTTGACCTGTCCGACCTGTTCTGGCGCGTCAGACAGTATGCCGACAACGATGAAAAGGTAGTTGCCCGCAAGGAGCACCTGAAGAACTACACCAACTGCGGCCTCGTGCCGGAGGATAAGATGAACACCCTGGCCAAGGTCAGCGTGGTTATCGACGATTATATGCGCGAGTTCCGTCTTGACTGCATCACCCTGCGCTGCTGGGAAGAGATGCAGACCGACCTGGGCGTGGCTCCCTGCGTGCTGCTTTCCGAGCTGAATGACCGCGGCATCGTAGCATCCTGCGAGATCGACCTCTGCTCGGCCATCAACATGTACTCGATGCAGCTGGCCTCTGAGAAGCCTACTGCCTGCCTTGACTGGAACAACAACTACGGTGACGACCCGAACAAGGTCATCCTCTTCCACTGCGGCTCTACCGCCCAGAAGCTGATGAAGGAAAAGGGTCTGGTTACCGACCACAAGATGTTCGCTAAGGGCTGCCCCGGCTGCGGTTGGGGTGCCAACGAGGGGCGCATCGCATCCTTCCCCATGACCTTCTCGAACTGCAAGACCGAGGATGGCAAGCTGACCTTCTACGTAGACGAGGGTGCCTTTACCGATGACGATATCGAGAAGGAATTCTTCGGCTGCGGCGGCGTTGCCGTGATCGATGACCTGCAGAGAAAGCTCATCAAGCTCGGCCGTGAGGGCTTCCGCCACCACACCACGGTTGGCGTTGGCCATATGGCAAAGGTACTGCGCGAGGCCTTTGTATATTACCTGGGCTACGACGTAATGGACCTGTAAGGAGGACATGATGCAGATTGCCGGTCTTGACGTTGGTACCACCGGTACCAAAATAACGGTGTATGAAAGCGACGGTCGCTTTTTAGATAGCGCCTATCGTGAATACGACGTCACGCGCGCCCACGGCGCGCACGAGATCGACGCCAATGTGATCTGGGAGGCGGTTCTTGCCGTCATTACCGAGGTAGGACGGCGGGGGTATTCCCCCGCCGCCATTGGCGTTACCACCTTTGGTGAGACCTTTGTGGCGCTCGACGAGCATGATGAGGTGCTTCTTCCCTCTATGCTGTATACTGACCCGCGCGGTGAGGACGAGGTCAAGGAGCTGATCGCCTCACTGGGTGAGGAGAAGCTGACCTATATCGCTGGGGTAAAGCCCCACGCCATGTTCAGCCTGCCTAAGCTGATGTGGATCAAGAACAACCGCCCTGAGATCTATGAAAGGATCAAGCGCGTGCTGCTGGCAGAGGACTACGTGGTCTATCGCCTCTCGGGCGAGGCGAAGATCGATTATTCGCTTGCCGCGCGTACCATGGCGCTGGATATTCGGGAAAGACAATGGAGCAAGGAGATCTTTGCCGCTGCCGGCGTGGATCCTTCTCTCTTTTCTACCCCCGTGCCCACCGGTAGCGTGGCCGGCCTGATCCGCCCCGCGCTGGCCAAGGAGCTTGGTCTCTCGCCCGAGACACGCATCGTCTGCGGCTGCCATGACCAGGTTGCCGCCGCCGTTGGCTCTGGCGTGTTTACCCCCGGTGAGGCGGTAGACGGTACCGGCACGGTAGAGTGCATTACCCCCGTGTTCGATCATATCCCCGAGGACCCGCGCCTGTATGAGGGCGGCTACTCGGTCGTTCCCTACGTGTTCCCCGGCACCTACGTTTGCTATGCCTTCTCGTTTACCGGCGGCGCCACGCTGAAATGGTACCGCGACAATTTTGCCCGGTATGAGGAGCAGCTGGCAAGAGAGGCAGGCAAGAAGATCTATGCCGAGCTGGATGCCGCTGCGCCCAAGGCGCCTACGGATATTCTGATCCTGCCGCATTTTGCCGGTGCCGCTACGCCCTATATGGATAACGGTGCCCGCGCGGTGATCGCCGGCCTGACTCTTTCGCACACGAACGTAGATATCTACCGTGCGCTGATGGAGGGCGTGACCTACGAGATCCGCATCAATATTGAGCAGCTTGAAAGCTTTGGCATCCGCCCGCGCGTTCTGTACGCGGTGGGTGGCGGTGCCTCCTCGCCCCTGTGGCTATCAATCAAGGCAGACGTGCTTGGCCGCCCGGTAACGGCGCTGGAGGCGCGTGAGGTAGGTGCCTGCGGCACCGCCATGATGTGTGCCGTGGCCATGGGCGCGTGTGCCGATCTTTACGAGGCAAAGAGCCGATTCGTCAAGCAAAAGGAAACGCATACGCCGAACGCGGAAAACAGCGTGATCTATGAAAAGAATTACAAGGCATATCAGAAGATGTACGCCGCTATGCGGCCCATCATTGCGGAGGTAACCAATGAATAATTATATCGGCCATCCCGCCCAGATCTACGGGGTAGAGGAGGTTCGCCTGGTTGGCGGCCGTGGCGACGGCATGCGCCTTTTCGAGGTGCGTAACGCGACCGGCCTGGCCTTTACCGTATCGGCTGACCGCTGCGCGGATATCGTGCGCCTTTCTCTCAACGGTGTCAACTACGGCTATTTTGCCGCCTGCGGCTTCGTGGCCCCGGCCTACTATGACCACGTAGGCGCCGGCTTCTTAAAATCCTTCACCGCCGGGTTTATGACCACCTGCGGCCTGCGCGCCGTTGGCTCGCCCTGCGTGGACGAGGGAGAGGAGCTGCCCCTGCACGGCACCGTTTCGCACATCCCGTGCGAGAATATCTATCACTTCATCGAAAACGATGAGATCCACATCCGCGCTACGGTGCGTGATGCGCGCCTGTTTGGCGATAAGCTGCTTCTCGAGCGTGAGTATATCTGCCCGCTGTATGAAAACACCATTCGTATGTGCGATACCATTCGCAACATCGGCTCGGCCGATTGCCCGTTAGAGGTGCTTTATCATTGCAACCTGGGCTACCCGCTGTTAGATGAAAATCTGCAGCTCTCGATCCCCTCTACCGGCGTAGAGGCAAGAAACGCCCACGCGCAGAGCGGCATTGCCGATTGGGCCAAGATGGAAAAGCCCCAGCGCGGCTATGAGGAAATGTGCTTCTACCACAAGATGCAGGGCAAGACGACCGTAAAGGCAAAGAACCCTGTCAAGAACAAGGCGCTTGCCATCTCCTACGATACTGCCGAGCTGCCCTTCTTTACCGAATGGAAGATGATGGGCGAGGGCGATTACGTGCTGGGTCTTGAGCCCGGCAACTGCGAGCCGGACGGCCGCGACGTGATGCGCAAGCAGGGCAAGCTGGAGATCCTGGCCCCCGGCGCCGAAAAGCAGCACCATATTACATTTATCATGACGGAGGAATAAATTATGCTGGTCACCTTAACCGATATCTTAAAGATCGCCGAGGCAAGAAAGATCGCCATCGGCTCCTTCAACACCCCCAACCTCACCTCGCTGAAGGCGATCCTTTCCGCCGCTGAGGAGCTCGGCGAGCCTGTGATCATCATGCACGCCCAGGTGCACGAGCAGATGGGCCTTTGCCGCATGGATGAGATCGCCCCCATCATGCTGATGATGGCAGAGCGCGCGACCGTGCCGGTCTGCGTGCATCTCGACCACGGTGAGGATCTTGATTACGTTGCTCGCGGTCTAGAGCTGGGCTTTACCTCGGTCATGTACGATGGCTCGGCCGGCGATACCGCGCTCAACTATGCCAATACGTCTATCGCCGTTTCGCTGGCTGCTCGCTACGGTGCCTCGGTAGAGGCCGAGATTGGCTCGATGGGCGCGCGCGAATCGGGTGCCGGCGGCTCGGATGAGAGCATCTATACCGACCCGGAGGAGGCAAAGCACTTCGTAGAGGAGACCGGTATCGACGCGCTGGCCTGTGCCTTTGGCACCGCGCACGGCGTGTACCTCAAGCAGCCGAAGCTGGACTTCCCACGCCTGGAAAGGATCAAGTCTCTCGTTTCGGTTCCGCTGGTTATGCACGGTGGCTCGGGCGTCAGCCACGAGGATTACCGCCGCGTGATCGACCTCGGTATTCGCAAGATCAACTACTACACCTACATGGCCAAGGCCGGTGCCAACGCCGTTGCCGCCCTGGCTGATAAGACCTTCTTCCACGATATGGAGGTTGCCGCCATCGCCGGCATGAAGGCTGACGTAATGGGCGCTATGGGCGTCTTTACCGGCCGCACCCTGGTCTGATTTGATTGAAAAAGGAGAAAGCCATGCTGTTTCATGTTCATGAAGGCAACATGTATGCCACCTTTTCGGTAGACGAGGCAGGCACGCTCTCGCTCTGCCATCTTGCCCCCTATCCCTATACCGGGGAAGGGGAAAGCTGCCCGAATGCCTATCCGGCAGCCGCCGTGCATATTGCCGGCCGCAACTCGGCCATGCACCACGGTGGTAAGCAGGCCGGCAACTGCGGCCGCGGTACCTTGCGCTATGAAAGCCACCGCGTAGAGGAGCAGGCAGACGGCAGCGAATGGATCTTTACCCTGCGCGAGGCGCAGATCACGGCTGACCTGCACTACCGCTTCTATACCGGCGTGGGCGGTCTGCGCACGTGGGTCGAGGTAAAGAACGTTTCGGAAGAAAACGTAGGTCTGGAATACGTTGCCTCCTTAGCCCTTGGTGGCTTTGGCGTGGTAGGCGAGGACCGTCTTGAAAAGGATCTTCTTCTCCACCTGCCCTACAATTCCTGGGCGCAGGAGGTGGAATGGAGAACCCGTTCCCTTTCTGATCTTGGTCTGCATGCCACCGCCGGCTATAACAACACGCTTGATCGCCATACGATCTCTAACAACGGCACCTGGTCGACCAAGGAGTTTCTCCCGGCCGGCGTGATCGAGGATCGCGGCCTTCGCCGGGCCATCTTCTTCCAGATCGAGCATAACGGCTCCTGGCAGTGGGAATTCAGCGCCGCCCCGCCGGCCACGCAGTTCTACGTGCAGCTCAGCGGCCCCACCGAGCGGGAAAACCACTGGTATAAGGAGCTTGCCCCCGGCGAGAGCTTTGTCTCTGTCACGGCCGGTGTCGCCGTTGGTACCTATTTTGATAGTGCCCTGGGCGAGATGACCAAATATCGCCGCCACATCGTGCGCAGGAACCGTGCGGATTGCGGCCTGCCCGTCATCTTCAACGATTACATGAACTGCCTGTGGGCAGACCCCACCACCGAAAAGGAGCTGCCCGTGATCGACCTGGCGGCCGAAATGGGTGCCGAATACTACTGCATGGATGCCGGCTGGTATGCCGATGGCACCTGGTGGGAAACGGTTGGTGAATGGATGCCCTGCTCTTGGCGCTTCCCGAACGGGATCCGCGAGGTGTTTGACCGCGTGCGCGAGCGCGGCATGGTGCCCGGCCTGTGGCTGGAAATTGAGGTCATGGGTGTGAATTGCCCCATCCTCTCTCAGTTTGAGGATAGCGATTTCTTTATGCGCCACGGCAAGCGCGTGATCGATAACGGCCGCTACCAGCTTGATTTCCGCTCCCAGCGTGTGCGCGATTTTGCCACCTCGGTCATCGACCGCGTGGTAAACGAGTACGGCATCGGCTATATCAAGATGGACTATAACATCGACGGTGGCATCGGTACCGAGGTAGATAGCGATAGCTTTGGCGATGGCCTGCTTGGCCACAACCGCGCCTACCGCTCCTGGATGCAGAGCATCATGGATAAATATCCCGATCTGGTCATTGAAAGCTGCTCCTCCGGCGGTATGCGTATGGAGTACGGCATGCTTTCGCTGCACCCCATCATGTCGGTGACCGACCAGTCAAACGTCATGCAGATGGTGCCCATTGCGGCCGCCTGCGCCACCGCCCTGCTGCCCGAGCAGGCAGCCATCTGGTCTTACCCCATGGCCAAGGATAGCACCGATACCGTTGCCCTGAATATGATCAACGCCCTGCCCGCGCGCATGCACCTCAGCGGCGAGATCATGAAGATGAGCGACGAGCAGATCGCCCTGATCAAGGAGGGCGTGCGTTGCTATAAGGAATGGCGCCACGAGATCAAAACGGCGCTGCCTACCTACCCGCTTGGTCTGCCCCAGCCGGGTGACGGCTGGCTGGCTACCGCCTACCAAAACGAAAAGACCGCCCGCCTGGTTGCCTGGCGCATGGAAGGGGAGAGCGATACCTGTCATATCCCCCTGCCCGGTGCCAAGAGCGTGCGCGTGCTTTACCCGGCAGCAAGCGATGCTACCGCCACGGTGGTGGAGGGTGGCCTCAGCGTGACCCTGCCGCGCAAGCAGACGGCCGTATACCTGCTGGTCGAGCAGGCTTAAAACAAAATAATGAAGCGCCCATAGCGCGATACTCCAAGCGGAGCATCACGCTATGGGCGCTTTTTGTCATGCCATGGGGGAAAGGCTGACAAGGTTGAATAAGATTGGCGCGGACAGTCGGGGACGCCTGTCCCTACAGATAAAAGGTTGAATAAGATTGGTGCGGGAGGAGCAAGCCCCTCCCCTACCGGTTATAGGTGCGGCTCGCCTTGTAGGGGCAAAAGGCTCCCTTTACACAAGGGAGCTCCGCCGTAGGCGGTGAGGGATTGTTCCCCCGGCGGGAGCAAGCCCCCGCCCTACGGTAGTGTGTACGGCGCGCCTCGTAGGGGAGGGGCTTGCTCCTCCCGCACCCATAAGCCCCTCACGGCAGTATGTCCGTGCTACGGCATGAAAAACCCGCCCCGGGGGGAGACCCAGGGCGGGGGGAAACGTAGCGAATTTAAGCGTTTTCCTGCTCTAATGCGTTTTTAACCGACTTGGTGATGCTGGTTAGATCGTCCACGACCAGACCATTGGAATCCATCAGCAGGTCGCTTGCGCCAAAGATATGGAGATCGCAGATCGGTGCTTCATACATTCTCATAAATCGTAAACCTCCTTATCAGGGTTGATAGGCAATTGCCTTGTCGCCCAAGGCGATGATGGTCTTCAGTACGTTCTGCAGTGCGGTATTACCGGCATTTGCCTGGTATACGCGGTAGGCATATACGCCTACGCCGTAGGTCAGCGTTTCGCTGATCTGCTCCGTGTTGTTCCAAACGCTGATTTCCAGTGTCTCGTTATAGGCGCTCATCGGGATCTCAATAACCGCCTCGTAGGTGTCACCTACCAGCGTTACGTCAAACATGCCCTTGACCGTCATGCCGGAACTGACTACCTGCAGC
The DNA here is from genome assembly GCA_017621755.1 of Clostridia bacterium. Taxonomy (GTDB): domain Bacteria; phylum Bacillota; class Clostridia; order Oscillospirales; family CAG-272; genus UBA1740. The sequence continues at coordinate 12,552 of JAGASL010000040.1, read as the reverse complement.
GAGGGGGCGATATCGCCGGCACCCGCTACCTTCTTAAAGGTGATCTTAAGCTGAATGGTATCCTTCAGTAGCAGATTAGCACCCTGGAAGGTGATCTGCTCCTCGATCGTATCGGTGATCGAAGCGCTTGCCTCCTGCGGGGCAGCCAGCGCCGCGATGGCGGCACTTGCCTCGGCAGAAAGGGCATCACCCTTGAAGTAGGAGGCGGCAGCCTCGGCATAGTGGATGGTGGCGTTTGCCAGCGCTACTACGCTGTCATTGGTGCTTGCCTGGTGCTGTGCCAGCACCTGCTTGCCGGTATAGGTCTTGGTCGAGGATTTGATCTCTACACCGTTGATGACCTGGTAGGTGGCGTAGGTAAATTCCTCGCAGATCTCCTTGGCTGCCAGATCACGCAGGGCAGCGTAATCATTCTTTACACCGTTGATGTATACGCCGCTCTCCTCAGCCAGCGGGCTGGCGTAGATCTCCATATCAATGTTGAACTTCTCTTTCAGCACGACCTCGGCGGTCACGGTAGGTGCCTCGGTAACGTATTTTACCGTCGGCTTCATGAACACCTGGTTCGACATGGCATCCTCACCCACCAGGCCAAAGGTAATGGTGTCACCCTTGTTGACGATGATAGTGGGCAAGGTGCCTACGGCAGCCTTCATGCCGGCATCAGCACCGCCACTAGTCGTGTAGTTGGTGAAGGTAGCTTCATAGGTAAAGGTGCCGTTGTTTTCCGGCCAGATCTGCACGCCGTTTTGGTAGATATACAGGCGCTCGTACAGCTTGCGCAGGCTATAGGCAGCCTTGAACGAAAGCGCCCCCAGCTCGGTCAGCTTGGCCTCATCGGTAACTGCCGTCATCGTGTTGGTGGCCTTGTCATAGGTGTACATCGTGCCGTGATCGGCAAGAGTGGTCGCCACCACGTTGTAGTTGTTGGTATAGTCGGTGTAGGAGTAGCTCTTGGAATAATACATGGTAGACGTATTGCCGACCACGAAGTATGCGTAATATTTTTCCCCGTCTGCCGCTGTTATCGTATAACGGGCAGCATCGTGCGTGGGGTTCATATCACGGTTAACGGCCAAGGTGTCAAAGCCAAGCTGCACAAGGCCGTCGCGGTCTGCCGTATACTGGGCACCTACGATCGTGGGCGCATCAGTATCCGTCAGGTTACGGATAGCAAAGCGCTGGTCAGCGTAATACATACCGCCGCCGGCAGCACCCCAAAGACTACCATCGTCAATCGTTCGGCTACTGGTAGCAATTTTGTCAAAGGTATCCCAGGTCTTGCCCTCGGCAAAGGCATGGAACCCTTCGGTGGTGTCTACACGGCCGATCGTCCATTGATGATCACCCGAGGTGTTGTAGATGATATTGCTATCCTCGTCAACCGGGCTGCTGGCGTTCGGCGCGTAATTGGCAAAGGCGCTCGTGCCGGCAAAGGTGATCTCGCTCATCACGATGGTCATATCCTCGGTCACGTAGTCAGGCAGCGTGGTGGTGGCTACGCCGTTGATAGAGGCAACCGTACCCTGGATCAGGTCGCTCATTGGTGCGCCTTCGTAGGCAAGCAGGCGCTCAAAGGGAAGGGTATTTGCCTTGGTGAAAATGACCTCGCAGACAGGCAGAGTATCTGCCGGCTTGTAAATGTTGATGCAGGGATCTACCGTAATGCCGGCATTGCTGCCCCAATTACCACGCGAAACGCAAACCTGTACGTGCGAGCCGGCCTTTACGTAGTTGCTCAGTGTAGAAAGCTCGGCATTAACGGCAAGCAAATATTCAGCAGGTTGCATAATGCTGCCCTGGGCGAACCAGGTGGCCGTATCGGTCAGCTTAGCATTTGCAGGCCAGATCACAACGCCGTTAATGGCAATGCAAATACGCGCATAGCAATCGCGGTCGTCAAAGCTTGCTAACTGGAGCTCCAGATAACCGTCATGCGGAACGGTGTACTGGTACGCCGTGGCACAGGTGGTAGATTTATCACACGCCATAACGTTACCGGTTACGCCGGAATGCATGGCGGCACCGGCCGTACTGCCAAAGCCCCATACATTGGGGACACCACCGGCAAGGAACGTAGTCATGCCGCTCTGGAAGTGCTCCTCCGTGGAGTACCACTGTCCATCCCAGTCCTTTTCTTTCCAATACGATAGGTTTTGGCCGGCAAAGGCATACCAGCGTACAAACGGCTCAAAGATGCCGGCCTTGGCACCGTCGGCCGTGTTGAGCACGCCCAGCTGCCAGGCAGAGCTGCCATAATCCAGTTTGATCTTGCCGATCTCCTGGGTTACGTAAGCATAAATCTCGGCATCCGTCTTTCCTTCGTCTTTCAAGGCCTTTGCACTTTTGATATAGCCCGTGGTAGGATTCGACTGTTGGCGCGGGTCAATGCCGGTCTTATCTTCTTCGCCATACATGACCTTGTAGCTCATGTCCGCCTTCATGGACGAAGAGGTGTGCTGCGAGATCAGCTGGCCGTCGGTAATGCGCACGGTAAAATTGGGGTAGGCGATCGAGCGCGTATACTCACCCGAACGGTTTGCCGTGGTTCTGGCAACGAACTCGATCGAGCTACCGTAGCTGACGGAAACGTTCTCGGCGGCGGTAAAGCCGGTGGTAATGTCACCATCCTCAGCGCCGTTCCACCAGGTCTCTACATCCTCGTAGGTCGCGTTTTTCGGCCATACGATCACGCCGTCAACGATGACGGCAAAATAGGAGTAATTGGCGCTGGTAACGGTAGCCTTATCCTCAGCATCAGATTTTACGTATTTCTGAAAGATCAGCTCGTTGATCACAATGTCTGCCTTTGCCTGGTAATAGGGCACCATATAGCGGTAGGCACTACCCGACTTGGTAGCCAGCAGATTGCCGCGGCGGTCCGGGTCGATGTACATACCGCCGCCGCCGTCAGCGGCGCTCCAGGGGGAGGCGGCGATCAGGTTCGAGTCGTCCGTGCGGATGGTGGTCGGGTACGCGGTAAAATTGTTTGCCGCCGTTTTGTAGCCAACGCTCCAATTGCCGTTATAAACGAACGCATCGGTCGTTTTTGTAGGCATATTTGAGGTCTTTGAAAGCGTTGTTTCTGCAACGATTTCTGCGGCCGCAGCTGCATCTGCCGCCGTGGTGGGTAACAGCAGCGCCGGCACGGCCGCCAGCAGCATGCATGCCACCAAAAGAAGGGATAGGATTCTGTTACGCATGATTCTCATTCCTTTCGCGTTTTTTCTACAATATATATAGAGAGAGTTCTATCCATTTTCATTATAGCACGATAAGTTATGAAAAATCAATAGGTAACATCAAAAAAATGCAATTTTTCTCGCTTTTATACAAAAAAACAAGCCCCTCCCCTACCGGTTATGGGTGCGGCACGCAGCCTCCCCCTTTTGGGGGAGGTGTCGCGGCTCCGCCAGGTGGCGTGACGGAGAGGGCTTCGTAGGGGCAGACATCCCCTAACCGTCCGTCTCACGGCATAAAAAGAGCGGGGTGCTTTGGAGGGAAAGCACCCCGCTTGATGGCGATATGCGAATTAATAATTTTCCTTGCGAACCTCGAAGTAGCTCTTCGGATGCGTGCAGACCGGGCAAACCTCGGGTGCCTTCTTGCCGATCACCAGGTGACCGCAGTTGCGGCACTCCCACATGGTCTCCTCAGCCTTCTCAAATACCTGCTGCATCTCTACGTTCGAAAGCAGGGCGCGATAGCGCTCCTCGTGCGTCTTCTCGATAGCGGCAACAGCGCGGAACTGATAAGCCAGACGGGTAAAGCCCTCTTCCTCAGCTTCGCGTGCGAACTGATCGTACATGTCAGTCCACTCATAGTTCTCGCCCTCGGCAGCGGCCAGCAGATTCTCGGCGGTATTGCCCAGCTCGCCCAGCGCCTTGAACCACAGCTTAGCGTGCTCCTTCTCGTTGTTGGCGGTCTGCTCAAAGATGGCGGCGATCTGCTCGTAGCCTTCCTTTCTTGCTACCGAAGCGAAGTAGGTGTACTTGTTTCTTGCCTGGCTCTCACCTGCAAATGCGGTGGCCAGATTTTTTTCGGTCTTCGATCCCTTGAGTTCCATCATGTGTTCTCCTTTTTGTTTATGATAAATTTTTTATTGTTGGTCTTTTCTACAATCGGCACATAGGTAATGCATGTTCAGCTCGTAAGAGGAAACGGCGATGCCCGCCCGGGCGGAAAGCTCGGCAAGAAAATCCTCAAATTTCTCATCCGTGATCCTGCCGCAGCCATCGCACACCAGGTGCTCGTGCTGGTCAATATTGCGGTCATAGCGATCTGCATGGCCCACGATGTGCAGGCGGCGTATCAGCCCGGCTGATGCCAGCGCCCCCAAGCTATTGTATACCGTGGCCATAGCGATGCCCGGCCGCGCTTCCTTCGCGGAAAGAAAGATCTGCTCTGCTGTCATATGCCGCGGTGCCGCGCGGATAATGTCCAGTATCAGCGATTGATTCTTGGTCATAGGCCCTCAAATTTTGGAATTAGAATTGTTCTAAAAATATTTTACACCATACAAAGCAATTTGTCAATAGTTTTTTAGAATTATTCTAAAAAATTTTTTGAGGTCACGATCTACATTCATTATATAGCAGAAAACGGTAGATTTTTCAAGAGGGAAAATAAAAATTTTAGAAAAAAGTGGCACCCGGCACGGGTGCCACAAGCTTTTTGGGGATCAAATTGCGTATTTTTTCTCGTAGGCGGCGTAGCGCTCATCAAAGTTGCCGGCGCCGGCCTTGATGGCGCGAAGCGCCTCATGCAGGTTCATATCCTTCTTGCACAGCTCCATCATGTAGCCGGCCACGTTCGAGCAATGGTCTGCCGTGCGCTCTAAGGCGGTCAGCATATCCGACCAGACAAACCCGGCCTCAATGGTGCAGTTGCCCTTTTGCAGGCGGGCAATGTGGTTAGAGCGCAGGGTCTCCTTCAGGCGGTCGATCACCTGCTCCAGCGGCTCTACGGCGGCAATGGCCTCAGCCTCGTTTTGGCCAAAGGCAGAAAGCGCCAGGTCAACGATCTCCTCTACCGCGGTCGTCATGGTGCGCAGCTCGCGCGTGGCGGCATCGGTCAGGATGATGGATTTTTCCCTGATCTCCTCGGCCGAGCAGAGCAGGTCTACACCCAGGTCAGAGATGCGCTCAAAATCGCCGATCACCTTCAGCAGCATGGCTGCCTCAGCGCTATCGCTTTCGCCGATGCGCAGGGCGCTCAGCTTGACCAGGTAGGTGCCTAAAATATCCTCGTAATGGTCGGTCTTGTCCTCGCCCTCGCGCACCTCGGTGGCCAGCTCAGGCGTGTAATCGTACAGGCAGCGCACGGCGCCGTGCAGGCAATTTACCGCGCAATGGGCCATTTCGTCAGCCACGATGCGGCAGCGCTCCAGCGCGATGGCCGGGGTGTTGAAGAGACGCTCGTCCAGCTCACTGTTGTCCTCTACCTTCTTCGGCTCGGGCAGCAGGACCGTGACCAGCTTTTCAAGCAAGCCGGTCATGGGCAGCAGCAGCAGCGTGCACAGCACGTTGAAGATCGAGTGTGCCACGGCAATGCCGAAAAGCGAGGCCGATTGCGAGAGCAGCACCGGCGCAAAGATGGCCTTGACGATGCAGAATATCGTCAGCCAGAAAACCGTACCGATCACGTTAAAGGAAAGGTGCACCAGCGCAGCGCGCTTGGCGTTGCGGTTGGCCCCGATCGAGGAGAGCAGGGCGGTCACGCAGGTGCCGATGTTCTGACCCATGATGATGGGAATGGCGGCACCGTAGGTGACAGAGCCGGTGGTAGCCAGCGCCTGCAGAATACCCACAGAGGCAGAGCTGGATTGAATGATCGCCGTTAAGATGGCGCCCACCAGCACGCCCAGCACCGGGTTGGTGAACATAATAAACATCTGCTGGAAGGCGGGCACGTCTCTCAGCCCGGCAACCGCATCCGACATGGCATCCATGCCGAACATCAGTGTGGCAAAGCCTAATAGGATCATGCCCACGTCCTTTTTCTTATCACTCTTGCAGAACATGTAAAGCACGATGCCGATCAGCGCCAGCACCGGCGTAAAGCTGGTGGGCTTAAGCAGCTTAAGCCACAGGGCATCGCCATCAATGCCGCCCAGGCTGAGCAGCCAGGCGGTAACGGTGGTACCCACGTTGGCACCCATGATCACGTTAATGGCCTGGCGCAGCGCCATCAGGCCAGAGTTGACAAAGCCAACGACCATGACCGTGGTCGCAGACGAGCTTTGAATGACGGCGGTAATGGCCAGACCGGTCAAAAAGCCGGCCGATCTTTTGGTGGTGAATTTCGCCAACAGACCGCGCAGGCTGCTGCCGGCACGGCGTTCAAGCGATTCACCCATTACGTTCATGCCGAACAGAAACAGGGCCAGGCCGCCCACCAGGGCGAGTACGTTAAATAGATCCATTTGTTTTTTCTCCTTTTCACAACGTCTGACATCCTGCCGCGGGGCTCTTGCCCCTTGGCAATTTTCTATATAAAGCCGCCCCATGGGCGAACGGGTTGGTTATATGGATAGCAAGCCCAAACTGCTTCGATGATATTCTACCATAAAAGTCGAAAAAAGTGAAGAGAATTTACCAAAAAAACCCATCGGCATGTTCGACAAAATTTTTGAAAACAGCACTTGTATTTTTTGCAGAAAATAAACAAACGGTCAAGGGCCGTAACAAAAAAACCGGGCGCACGCGCCCGGTTTTACAGGAAGAATCATAGAGAAACGGTGCTGCCGGGCCTTTCATCGGCGGCGAGAATCGCGTCACGCAGGCGCATCACGGCCAGCGTGTCGGCTGCGGCCACGGGTGGGGTGCCGCTTTCAAAGAAGCGTAGCATATCCACCATCAGCCCGTCAAAAAAGCCAGAGGCAACCGGCGCGTGCTTGGCCGCGCCTTGTGCATCCTCTGCCGTGATGGCATAGCCAAGCGCGGGGGAATAGAGCAGGGTGGTCATGGCGCCGCCCTCATGCGTGATATGGCAGATGCGCTGGCTGCCCTGCTTGACCACCGAAACGGCCGTGGCAGGGGCCTTTTGCAGGCAGATTACCATTTCCACCAGGTGGATGACGTATTCCGGCAGGTTCGAGCCGCCACCCGTGAGCATCAGATGCCGGGGGGCAGAAAGCTCCTGCAGCGCGGATGCGTAGCGCAGCGCCGAGGTGCTGAAAAAGGGCGTGCCGTGCTCCTTGGCCAGGGCAACGATCTCCTCGGCCGTGGCCAGGTCGGGCGCAAAGGTCTTATCAATATAGGTCGGCTTGCCGTAGGGCAGCACGGCCTTGGCATAGCCAAGGTGCGTTTCGGGGTTCGAGGGGGCTAAAATGATCAGCGCGTCGCTCTTCTCACATACCTCGGCAATGCTTTGGCAGGGGGTAACGGCATGCTGCTGGCACCAGGTGGCGGTATCTACCCCGTCAACGGGGGAAATATCCTGCTCAGCCCAGGCGTAGGCCACCTTATAATCGGTGCCGGCGGTCTCGTTCAGCCGCTCGATCCAGCCCGGGTAATTGTTGGCGTGCCACTCGCTGATATACAGATCGATCAGGCCGATGGTCTTCATCAGAAGGAAAGCTCCTTTCTTTCGGCGGCCGAGGCGTACAGGGCATCCAGCAGCTTAGCACTTTCCAGAACGTTGTCAATGTGGCTGCGGTTCTTGGTGCCGGTGTCAATCTCCTCAAAGAAGGCGCGATCCTCGCACAGATACATGTTGGGGATCTCGTATTCCTCCTTGGTGGTCTCCAGCGTTTCGCCATTATAGTACTCAAACAGCTGGCCGTAGGTCAGGCGGGCACCGCCCTTGTCACCTAGAAAATCAATAAACATCTCGTTCTTGTTGATGTTCTGCGCCCAAGCGCCGTTAAAGGAGATGCTGGCCTTGTCGGTACGGATATAGCCGGTAATAAAATCGTCTACGTCGTTGACACCGTTTTCGACGTCGGCGGTATCCTCGGCCCACATGTCGGTGTAGCGATAGCTCTTCATGTCCTTGGCCATCTCGCAGTAGGCGTCGCAGGTCAGGTTCTGCAGCTTGGCACCGCCCAGAATGTAAAGGATCAGGTCAAAGAAGTGTACGCCCCAGTCGATCAGCACGCCGCCGCCGGATTGCGCCTTGGTGGTAAAGGCACCGCCAAGCCCGGGGATCGAGCGGAAGGAGCGGAAGGAGCAGTAAACGTGGTACAGGTTGCCGAACTTGCCCTCGCGCACCATCTGCTCCAGCTTCTCAACCGAGCGGTGGAAACGGTTGCAAACGCCGATGTTCAGCATCAGGCCGCGACGGTTGGCCTCCTCGGCCATCTCGCAGGAAAGGGCATAGTTAACGGTAATGGGCTTTTCGCAGAATACGTGCTTGCCGGCACGCAGCGCGTCCATCGTAACGGTGTAGTGGGCGTAGTTCGGGGTCAGCACATATACGGTGTCAACCTCCGGGTCAGCGAGGGCTACCTGATAATCGGTGATCACGTTTTCTACCACGTCAGGGTAGGTTTCCTTCATCTTAGCGGCCTTTTCCTCGATCAGGTCGCAGGCATACTTGATGCGAACGCCCTCGATCTGAGTCAGGGCGGGGAAATGGGCGCCTTTGGCGATGCGGCCGCAGCCGATCACGGCGATAACGTGCTGTTTCATAGGAATGCTTCCTTTCTTGATGCCCGCAGGCAATTTCTTGCTTTCATTATAGCCCGCTACCGGCTACTTGTAAATGGCAGTTTTTTAGCAAAAAGATATCATTTTTTCATATAAAGCTCATAAAAACTTATATTTATTCTTGACGGGTGATAAAAGTGGCGGTATAATAGACCTGGAGGTGACGATATGGAGGCACAGTATCATTTAGACAAAAGCTATCTCTCAGCCCCTTTGGACTTTTACGGCATACGCCTGTGCCAGATCGGGCGCCTATATTGCCGCCCGGGTGCGGTTGTGCCCACCCACGTGCATCTGAATTGGCTGGAGCTGACCGTGGTCACCGATGGCCGTGGCAGCGTGATCACCAACGGCGTTTCTTGCCCGGTTGGGCGGGGGGATATCTATCTTTCGCTACCGTGTGATGCGCACCAGATCGTCTCGGATAGCGAGGCGCCGCTGAAATACGATTTCTTTTCCTTCTTTTCCGAGCGTGAGGAGCAAAGGCGCGAACAGGAGCGTATCGTGGCGGAGTATCTTTCACCTACGCGGCGCGTGTTCCGCGATGATCGCATCCGCGCCCTGATCGGGGATGCCATTGCCGAATTCGGGCGTGACGGGCTATACACGCACGAGCTGCTTAGCGCCATCTTCACCCAGATCCTTGTCTACCTCTTCCGTGATCTTTCTGGCGAGGCACCTGCGCCGCAGTCGCATACCGTTATGCCGGCCGAGGCGCTCTGCTACCGCCTGATGAACTATATCGATACGCACGTCTATTCCATGAAGGGGTTGGGGGAGCTTGGCGAGGTCATGGGCTACAGCTACGGCTACCTTTCCACCCTCTTCAAAAAAACCACCGGTGAAACGCTGGCCGGCTATTACCATGAAAAAAGGCTAGAGACGGCCCGCCTGCTGCTGCTGGAGCAGCGCCTCTCGATCACCGAGATCGCCGAAGCGCTGGGCTATGCCTCGGTCTACGTATTCAGCCGCGCATTTGCGGCCAAATTCGGCCGCTCTCCCCGCCACTACCGCAAGGAGGCCGGGGAAGCATGACCGCAAAGAAAGCGGGTCGGACACCATGTCCGACCCGCTTTCTTTATCACTTTTTGATCAAGCGCCGGCCAAGGCGGCAGAGCGCCAGGATCTCCTTGGCGCGTAGGGCCAGCATCATCAGCAGTACAAGTGCCAGGGCAGGGTAGGCATACGGGCTCTCGTGCAGCGAAAGCAGCACGCCGCCGCCAAGCAGCAGATAGGCAAGCACCGTGCGCAGCACCGGCACGCGGATGCGCACCAGCCGCTGTACGGAAAGCAAGCGGACAAGCCACACGCCGAAAAAGCTGAGGGCGGTTGCCAGCGCCGCGCCCTGCAGGCCCATCGTGGGCAGCAGCAGCAGGTTCAAGAGGATATTGATCGCCGCCCCCAGCAGGACGGAGACAAGCAGCCCGCCCGTCCTTTTCTCAGCACGGAAGGCGGCCGCCAAAAAGCCGGAAAGGGCTGAAAACAGGGCAGAAACGAGCAAAAGCGGTACGTACTGCCAGGCGATAAAGAAATCCCCGGCCAGCAGCAGATAAGAGACCGGTCTTGCCAGCAGGATCAGCCCCGTGCAGGTCAGCAGCCCCACCGCCTCAAAGGCGGCGTACATCTCGGTGTGGTAATCGCTTTCCTCCCGCTCGCCGTGGTTTTCAATGGCCGAAAGCTGCCAGGCCTGCAAAAAGATCGTCAACACCGCCGTCAGCATGGTGGGGATCTTGTGCGCCGCGCTGTACAGGCCGTTTTGCGAAAGCCCCAGCATGCCGATGATCATATAGCGGTCGATGTGGCTGTTTACCTCCCAGGCCAGCAGCGCCGGTATGATGGGCAGGCTGTAGCGCAGCATGGCGCGCAAAAGGCTCTTTTCCAGCCGTGGCGGCGCCAGGTAGCGCCACAGCCGCCCACCGAAAAACATCAGCAGAATGGGTAGCAGATAGCCAAGGGCTATGCTGTACAGGTAGCCCTCCAGCCGCCAGCCGAGCCCCAGCAGCAGAATCAGGTTGCCGGCAATGATAGAGGCGGTTTGCACAATGGCCTGCACGGCAAACAGCCGCGTTTTGCCAAGCCCCTTTAGAAAGCAGGCCAGCGTGTTGTGCAGGTTAAAGAGCGTAAAGATTAGCAAAAAAATGCCAAAATATTCGGTAAGCCCCGGCTGCCACAGCGCTATCAGTGGGTAGACCGGCAATAGCAGCAGCGTGGAAAGCAGCGTAAAGAGCAGGGCATTGCCCAGCACCGCCTCGCGGCGGCAGGTCTTGTCCATGGCAAAGCGAAGCGCCGCATCGGCCATGGCCAGGGTCAGCACCGGGTAGATAAAATTCACCGTGGTCTGCACCAGGTCGGCCGTGCCGTATTCCGCCTCGCTTAGCAGGCTGGTGTATAGCGGCGTCAGCAGCAGAAGCAGCAGGCGCGAGCCAAAGCTGCTGATGCCAAACAGCAGCGTGTCGCCTGCCAGGCGCCGGTATTTATGCGATTTTCCCGCTTCTTGCATAGCGCCTCCGTGTGTTTTCTTATTCTCTCTCCCAAAGGCAGACGTGGCAGCCGGCCGCCAGGCCCGCTTGCCTGTCGCTTTCGCTGTCGCCTACCATATAGCTTTCCCTCAGGTCAATGTTGTATTTCTCAGCCGCCGCCAGCAAAAGCCCCGGCCTTGGCTTGCGGCAGGTGCAATCGATCTTGTATTCCGGTCGCTCACCGGGAAAGCCCTTGTCCGGGTGGTGTGGGCAGTAAAAAATATCGTCTAAATAGGCACCACCCTCGCCAAGTAGGGTCTCTAATCGGTTGTGAATGGCAGAAAGCTCCTCGTGCGTGACCTCGCCACGCGCGATCACCGGCTGGTTGGTCACCAAAATGGCCAGGTAGCCGGCGCGGTTTGCCCGGCGCACGGCCTCGATCGCGCGGCTGGTCAGCACCAGCTCCTCCGGCCGGCGCAGAAAGCCGATATAACGGTTCAGCGTGCCGTCACGGTCAAAAAAGACGGCGCGCTGCTTGTTTTTTAGGTTCTTTCTTGCTACGATCCCACGCCGGATGTCCTCTTCTACCTCGTGTAGGCGCTCGGGCGTGCCCATGTCCTTGATATATTCGGGTGAATCGTAAACGTATAACTCCCCCTCCTCGATCAGCGGGCGCAGTATCTCGCGGTCAAGGTCAGTCCTTTTTAGCTCACGCAGGCGGGTAAGGATAGCTGGGGAAAGCAGGTGGATGCCCGCGTTCACGCGGTTCTTGTGGTCGCCGCGCACGTCCTCCTTGTGCAGCCAGCGCAACACACGCCCCCCCTCGTCTGCCTCGATCAGGCCGCTATCATAGGGGTGATCGTTGGGGTGGGTGAGAATGGTGGCCAGCCCCCCAGCCTCCCTGTGGCGGGCAAGCAGGCGGGAAATATCCACGTCAAAGATCAGGTCGCCATTAAGCAGCAGAAAATCCTCGCGCAGGTCATCCTTCAGCAGGTACAGCGCCCCCGCGGTGCCCAGCGGCTCGCGCTCGGTCAGGTAGCGGATAGAAACGCCAAAGCGGCTCCCGTCTCCCAAATAATCGGTAATGGCCTCGCCCAGGTGGCCGATCACCAGGATCAGCTCGGTAATGCCCTGGCGCGCAAGGCACTCGATCTGCCATTCTAAGATCGGCTTGCCGCAGACCGGGATCATTGGCTTGGGGATGTCGGCCCGCACCGCGGCGATGCGTGTGCCGCGGCCGCCGGCCATGATAACGGCCTTCATCCTGCCTCGCCCCCGAAAAGCTCCTCCTCAAGCGCCAGGCATAGCGCGTGGTAGATCGGCAAATGCAGCTCCTGCACGCGGTAGGTATCGCGCTCCGGCACCGCTAAGGTCAGGTCGGAAAGGGCGCGCAGCGCGCCGCCACTCTCGCCGGTCAGGGCGAGCACGCGCATGCCGCAGGC
>JAGASL010000039.1 GCA_017621755.1 Clostridia bacterium | reverse complement strand
GACAGTCGAGGTAGCGAAGCGGCGCGAGGGTCTTGAATGACAGCCCGGTGGGCTGTCAGACCCCGAGCGTGACCGAGCCGCAGCGAGAGCCTGTCCCTACAGTGTCATGCGGGCGCAAACCCTTTCCCCAAAAAGTTTTTGGGGGTCTGGGGTCTTTTTTCAAAAAGACCCCAGCGTCCCCCCTTCTTTTTTCAAAAAGACCCCAGCGTCTCCTTGTCCCCTATCCCAAAAATCTCTCACATAAAAGGAAAACCATATGAAAAACATGCAAAAGGAGCGCGTGCCGATGCGTGAGGCAGCGCCCGACGTACGCAACAAGAATTTTGAAGAGGTCGCCCTTGGCTACACGCCGGAGGAGGCGATGTTAGAGGCCTCGCGCTGCCTTTCCTGCAAGAACCACCCGTGCATGGATGGCTGCCCGGTCTCTGTCCGCATTCCTGAATTTTTAGAGCTGGCGGCTGCCGGCAAATTTGCCGAGGCCTACGCCGTGATCAAATCCACCAACGCGCTGCCGGCCGTGTGCGGCCGTGTCTGCCCGCAGGAAAACCAGTGCGAGGGCAAGTGTGTGCGCGGGCTAAAGGGAGAGCCGGTGGCCATCGGCCGCTTAGAGCGCTTCTGCGCTGACTGGGCCAGAGAACACACGGGTACCCCCCAAACGGCCATTTTGCCCGAAAACGCGCCCCGCGTAGCGGTGGTAGGCTCCGGCCCTGCCGGCCTTTCCTGCGCCGGTATGCTGGCGCAAAACGGCTGCCGCGTTACCGTATTTGAGGCGCTGCACGCGCCTGGCGGCGTGCTGGTCTACGGCATTCCGGAGTTCCGGCTGCCCAAATCCATCGTCTCGGCCGAGGTAGACGTGCTGCGTGCCGCCGGCGTGGAATTTGCCTGCGATACCGTTATCGGTCGCTCCTACACCATCGACGAGCTGCAGGCCGAGGGCTATGACGCCGTGTTCATCGGCTCTGGCGCGGGTCTGCCGCAGTTCATGGGCATAGAGGGTGAGGGGCTTTGCGGCGTTTACAGCGCCAACGAGTACCTGACCCGTGTGAATCTGATGAAGGCCTACCGTGAGGATGCCATGACCCCCGTGCTGCACGCGAAGCACGTGGCCGTCATTGGCGGCGGTAACGTGGCCATGGATGCCGCCCGCTGCGCCAAGCGCATGGGCGCCGAGGAGGTCTACATCATCTACCGCCGCGGCGAAGAGGAAATGCCCGCCCGCCGCGAGGAGGTCCACCACGCGAAGGAGGAGGGCATCATCTTCAAGCTGCTCACCAACCCCACCGCCATCCACGGTGATGAAAATGCCTGCGTAAAGAGCATCTCGGTGGTCGAGATGGCGCTTGGCGAGCCGGATGCAAGCGGCCGCCGCCGGCCGCAGCCGGTCGAGGGCTCGGATTACGAAATCGCCGTTGAGGCCGTCATCGAGGCCGTTGGCACCAGACCAAACCCCCTGCTGCGCATGACCACGCCGGGGTTAGAAAGTAACCGCCACGGCTGCCTGGTCGTCTCTGAGGACGGCGTTAGCACCACCAAGGACGGCGTCTACGCCGGCGGTGACGCCGTAACCGGCGCCGCGACCGTCATCCTCGCCATGGGCGCCGGCAAGGCCGCCGCCGCTAAGATCTTGGAGCGGTTAGGGAAGTAAGGGACGGGGGAGCATGTGGGAACTTTTTGAAAAAAGTTCCCACACCCTCAAAAACTTTTTGGGGAAAGGGATATGGTGCCCGCATGACACTGTAGGGACAGGCTCTCGCTGCGGCTCGGTCACGCTCGGGGTCTGACAGCCCACCGGGCTGTCATTCAAGACCCTCGCGCCGCTTCGCTACCTCGACTGTCCGCAGGTGGCATAACGAACGCTATGGCCGG
>JAGASL010000006.1 GCA_017621755.1 Clostridia bacterium | reverse complement strand
TGGTGCTTCACGGTAGATTTCCTTATCTCAGCTATCCAAGAAAATATACAAGCCGCGACAGAGAAATTGCGTACTCCGCTATGGAACAGGTAGGAATTGCAGATTTTGCAGAAAAGCCGATGTTTATGCTTTCCGGTGGTATGCGCCAGAACGCCTATATTGCCATGGCTCTTGCTCAGGATACCGATTATATTCTTCTGGACGAGCCTACCACCTATCTTGATATCGCTCATCAGCTTGAATTGATGAGGCTGTTAAAACAGCTTTCCGATAACGGTAAGGGGATCGTGACCGTGATGCACGACCTGCCACTCGCCTTTGATTTTTCGGATAAGCTCACCGTGATGAGCAATGGTAAGATCATTGCTTACGGAACACCGAGCGAAATATGCGAATCGCACATTGTTGAGGATATATTTGGCGTGAAAATAAAGCAAGTGCAAAAAGGCAAGTATTTGTATGAATATTGATTTATAATACCGCTGTTTTGACATTGAGCGAGGGCTGGCGAAAACAATCGTCAGCCCTCAAAATTTGCGTCGCTGAAAACAAATAAAAGGCTCTGAAAATCGCTTTTCAGAGCCAAGATGGTCGAAGTGACAGGACTCGAACCTGCAGCATCTTGCTCCCAAAGCAAGCGCGCTACCAATTGCGCCACACCTCGATGCAACGGTAATATTATACCCCTTTTTCATTGGTTTGTCAAGCACGAAAAAGGGAAAAACAGGGCGTTGTGAAAGAAATTTTGTGGTTGGTGGAAAGAATTTTGCAAAAATCTTTGACGAACGCCGTAGGATGTGTTATAATATAAAATGTAATATTATGGAATGTGGGAGAGGGCATGAGAATATTGGGAATAGACCCTGGCCTGGCAATCGTCGGGTGGGGCATTGTAGAGCGTGTAAACGGCATGACCTTTCGCCCGGTGGGCTATGGCTCGATCAACACGCCGGCAAAGACAGAGGTTGGCTCTCGCCTGGCCATGATTTACAAAAACCTCAATCTGATTATTGAAAAATACCATCCGGATGAGATGGCGGTAGAATCGCTGTTCTTTAACACCAACCAAACAACGGCCATTGCTGTTGCAGAAGCACGCGGGGTTGTGCTGCTGGTGGCCGAGCAGCACGGTATTCCCGTTTCGGAATACACGCCGCTGCAGGTCAAGCAGGCGGTGGTGGGGTACGGCAAGGCAGAGAAGCATCAGGTCATTGATATGGTAACGCACCTGCTGCGCTTAGAAAAGCCACCGCGACCGGATGATACTGCCGATGCGATCGCCATTGCGCTATGCCACGGGCAAAGCGCGGGCTCGCTTCTTCGCTCGCTTCGTTAATGAAATTAGATAGGATCGTGTACTATGTGGATCAGTGATGCATGGAAGGATTATGAATTGATTGACGCCTCGGATGGCGAGCGCTTAGAGCGCTGGGGAAAATACACGCTCGTTCGCCCCGATCCGCAGGTGATCTGGCATACCGAAAAAAAGAACCCGCTTTGGCAAAGGGCGGATGCCAGCTATCGTCGCTCGCACAGCGGCGGCGGCGCGTGGAGCGAAAACCGGCTGCCCGAAAGCTGGAATATCTCGTATGGTGATCTTCGCTTCCGCATAAAGCCCATGGGCTTTAAGCATACGGGCCTGTTCCCGGAGCAGGCAACGAACTGGGATTGGTTTTCCTCTCTCATTCGTAAGGCCAATCGCCCGATCAAGGTGCTGAATCTCTTTGCCTATACGGGTGGTGCGACCGTAGCTGCCGCACAGGCTGGCGCTGCCGTTTGTCACGTGGATGCGGCTAAGGGTATGGTCGCCGCCGCTAAAGAGAACGCCGCGCTTTCCGGCCTTGGCGAAGCGCCTATCCGCTACATCGTGGATGATTGCAAGAAGTTTATCGAGCGTGAGATACGCCGCGGAAACCGGTATGACGGTATTATTATGGACCCGCCCTCGTATGGCCGTGGGCCGACAGGCGAGGTTTGGAAGATCGAGGAGAGCATTGATGCGTTCGTTTCTTTGACGGCGAACCTGCTTAGCAATAAGCCGCTGTTCTTTTTGTTGAATTCTTATACAACCGGTCTTTCGGCATCTGCCATGAAATATTTAACGGATCTGCACCTTCGCCCGCGCTTCGGGGGGAGGAGCGAGGCAGACGAGCTTGGTCTTCTGGTGCAACAAAGCGGCTTGGGCTTGCCTTGCGGCAGCAGTGTGCGTTATACCTTTGATGAGTAAAAGAGGGGAATACATTGAATAACTTTATAGAAACAGAGCATCTTGCCTTTTCTTATGAAGAGGAGAATGATCGGCAGCAGCAGCCGGCGCTGGAGGATGTTTCGATCAACGTGCGGGATGGAGAGTATGTAGCCATCCTTGGGCATAACGGCTCCGGTAAATCTACCTTTGCCAAGCTGCTGAATATGATCTTGGCGCCGGATAGCGGTAGAATTCATATTGCGGGGCGCGAGGTAACGGCACCGGACTTTACCGAGGACGATATGTTTGATTTGCGCCGCGAGGTTGGCATGGTGTTTCAAAACCCGGATAACCAGCTGGTGGCCACCATCGTAGAAGAGGACGTTGCCTTCGGCCCGGAGAACCTTGGCGTTCCGCGCGAGGAGCTGCGTCGCCGCGTAGACGAGGCGTTGGCTATGGTAGGCATGAGCGAATACGCCCTGCATGCGCCACACCGCCTTTCGGGCGGGCAGAAGCAGCGTATAGCCATTGCTGGTATGATCGCTATGATGCCCAAATGTGTCATTTTTGACGAGGCAACGGCCATGCTTGACCCACTTGGCCGGCGCGAGGTGCTAAAAACGATGGATATGCTGAACCGCGAAAAGCATATCGCCATTCTGAATATTACGCATTATATGGATGAGGCCGCACATGCCGATCGCATCGTGGTGGTCAATGACGGACGCGTATATATGGACGGCACGCCAAGCGAGGTGTTTTCGCGGATTGATGAGCTTCACGCAATCGGGCTTGAGGCGCCGCAAACAACAGAACTGATCGATATTTTGCGGCAGAAGGGGTGCTCGTTGCCCGCCGGCTACGCAGAGGACGAGGCGTGCGTGGATCTGCTTGTGCGCTTGTATGAGGAAGCATGATGGAGAATATATTAGAAATAAAAGACGTGTCCTACGTTTACGGCGGCGGCACACCGTTTGAAATGGTTGCCTTAAACCACGTAAGCGTTGGGTTTGAAAAGGGAAAGATCACCGGCGTGATCGGGCATACCGGCTCCGGCAAATCTACCCTGGTGCAGCTGCTGAACGGGCTTTTGCGGCCGCAAAGCGGCGAGATCCTTTTGAATGGCGAAAGCATTTGGGCAAAGCCAAAGGAGATTCAAAAGATCCGCTATCGCGTGGGGCTTGTCATGCAATATCCGGAATACCAGCTGTTTGATGAAACCGTGCGTGCCGATATCGGCTATGCGCCGCGTAACATGGGCCTTTCGCCTGAAGAGGTAGAGGCACGCGTGAAGGAGGCGGCCGCCTTCGTTCGCCTGGACGAGGAACTGCTTGATCAATCGCCCTTTGCGCTTTCCGGTGGACAAAAGCGGCGTGCCGCCATTGCCGGCATTATTGCCATGCGGCCTGAGGTGCTGGTGCTGGATGAGCCCGCTGCCGGGCTTGACCCGCTTGGCAGAAGCGATATTCTTGGCGGTCTGCGCGAGTATCAGCGCTCTTGCAACGCAACGGTCATTTTGGTCAGCCACAGCATGGAGGATATGGCACAATACTGTGATCGCATCGTGGCGCTCAACCATGCCGAGGTGTTTTTGACCGGCACGGTAGACGAGGTATTTTCTCGCTCTAAGGAGCTTGCTGAGGTGGGGCTGGATATTCCGCACATCGCACGCTTTGCGCTTGCGCTGCAAAAGCGCGGCGTGCCGTTAGAGGGTAGCCTGTATACCGTTTCCGGTGTGGCAGAGGCCTATATGCGTGCCCTGCAAAGGAAGAAGGCGGCGTCAACCGCTCCGCAATCGGCGGGGGAGGGTGATCATGCTTAAGGATATTACGCTTGGGCAATATTTCCCGGGCAATTCGGTCATTCACCGCATGGACCCGCGCGCGAAGCTGATCGTGGCGATCTTGTATATCGTGGCTATTTTCTGCGCGCAGAATATCATTGGCTTTGCGGCGCTGCTTGCTGTTTCGTTCTTGCTGATCCTTCTTAGCCGTATTTCTATTATCACGATCCTGCGCGGCCTGAAGCCGATCTTGTTTGTACTGGTGTTTACGGCGCTGATCAATATTTTTCTGACAGGGGATGCCTCTGAGGCACCGCTCTGGCAGGCCGAAATACCGATCTTTTCTCTCGTTTGGCGCCCCACCATCTATCGCATTGGCGTGCTGCGCGCGGTGCTGACCTCGGTGCGTGTGGTGGTGCTGATCATGGTTACCAGCATCTTCTTGACCTATACGACCTCGCCGATCACCCTGACCGATGCGATCGAGGAGCTGCTGGCCCCCTTAAAGCTGCTGCACGTCCCGGTGCACGATTTTGCCATGATGATGACCATTGCGCTTCGCTTTATCCCTACTCTGATCGAGGAAACGGATAAAATTATGAATGCGCAAAAGGCGCGCGGTGCCGATTTTGCAAACGGCTCGCTTGTCAAGCGTGCCAAGGCGCTGATCCCCGTGCTGGTGCCGCTGTTCGTTTCTGCCTTTAAGCGGGCAGAGGATCTGGCCATCGCTATGGAATGCCGCTGCTACCGTGGCGGCAAGGGCAGAACCAAGCTGCATAAGCTGCAGTACCACGCCCGTGATTTTGTGGCGCTGGTCTTGATGTGCCTGTTCCTTGCAAGCATTTTCTATATCAATTATCTAAATCCGCTTGGAATCAGCCTATAAGCGTTAGAGATAGGAAGTCTTCATGCGTTATCTTGCTTTCATTCAGTATCTGGGAACGGCGTTTTCCGGGTACCAGGTACAACCGAATAGAAGAACCGTGCAAGGCGACCTTTGCCGGGCATGTGAAGCGCTCTTCGCTTGCCCTTGCCGGGTCAGCGGCTGCAGCCGCACGGATAGCGGCGTGCACGCCGAGGAATTTTGCGTGCTGATCGAGCCGGCAGACGAAGGGCATGCCGCCATTCCACCAAAAAAGCTGCCGCTGGCCATTGCAGAGCATCTGCCGCCGGATATCTCGTTGATTCGATGCACGGAAGCGCCGCCGGATTTTCACCCGCGCTACGCGGCGCAAGGAAAGATCTACCGCTACGATATTTGGAACGCGCCTGCGCGCAATCCGTTTTTGACCGACCGCGCCTGGCATTACCCGCGCTATTTAGACGAGCGGGCGCTCTCGCGCATGCGGCAGGCCGCCAAGCTGATCGAGGGGCGGCATGATTTTGCAGCCTTCATGGCTGATGGCTCTGCCATTGTAGACACGGTGCGCACGGTGTTTTCCTGCACCTGCGAGCGGGAAGGGCAGCTCGTGCACATCCGCGTGCATGGAGACGGCTTTTTGTATAACATGGTAAGAATTATCGTGGGCACGCTGATCGCCGTTGCCACCGATAAGCTTGCGCCGCAGGACGTGCAAACGATCTTAGAGGCGAAGCGCCGCGTGCTTGCCGGTATGACGGCGCCTGCCTGCGGCCTCACGTTAGAGCATGTCATTTATCCTGACGGGTTGATTGTGTGGGAATAAAAAGAAAAAGGCCATCAGGCCTTTTTCTTTTTTTCCTTGAAAAGGCAGAAAGCTGCTGCATGCTTATGGGTATACTGTAAATAAAACCGATAAGCAGGAAACATGAAAATAGATAGAAAAAACAAAGCAGCCATGAGAAGGATCGGTTGGCTGCGCGGTTTATGCGCCGCCGCGGCGATTCTTTTGATCGTGGTGGTCTTGGTGGCCTTCAGCGTCTTTGCCTACGTATATCACCACATTGATTATACCGCCGACGAGGCGCTTTTCTCAATGGCACAGGGGAGCCACACCACCCGGCTGTATTATAATGCCGCGCGTAGCGGTCAGACAAGGATGGGCGAGGTAGACGGCGGGGCCGCGCGCGGTCTGCCGGCAGGGTATGCCCCCGTAGAGTGGGAGACACAGCGCATTCGTGGAACGACCAATAGCATCTGGTGCCCCTACGCGGATATTCCGCAGGCGTTGAAAGATGCTTTCGTTGCGATCGAGGATAAGCGGTATTTTCAGCATGACGGGGTGGATTGGCTGCGAACGGCAAAGGCTGCCGCCAATTATCTACTGAAATTTGATGGTCGGTTCGGCGGATCAACCATCACGCAGCAGCTGGTAAAAAACGTCTCTGCCGAGGATGATATTACCATTACGCGCAAGCTGCGTGAAATGTGCCGGGCCATTCATTTAGAGCGGCTGCATAGTAAAGAGGAGATCTTAGAGCTGTATCTGAACGTGGTGCCAATGTCGCAGGGGTGTACCGGCATCGGTGCGGCGGCGGAGCTGTATTTTGGCAAGCAGCCGTCGCAGCTTTCACTAGGGGAGTGTGCGGCGATCGCCGCCGTTACCAATTCGCCGGTGCGATACGACCCGTATTCTTCCCCCGAGGGGAATAAGACGCGGCGCATGCTGATCTTGCGTGAGATGTACGAATCCGGCATGATCGGTGTAGAGGAATATCAGCAGGCCTGCGAGGAGCCGCTTGCGCTGCGGTCGCTTGAAAAACGGCAAGAGCCGGTGTACGATTGGTATACCGAGACTGTGCTTTCAGACGTGCGGGATGATCTGATGGCGGAAAAGGGGCTTTCCCGCGAGATGGCAGAGCGGCTATTATATAACGGTGGATTGCAGATCTATACGCAGATGGATATGTCCGTGCAGAATACGCTAACGGCGTATTTTGAAGAAGCAGGGCATTTTCCTTCCGCCTGTCAACAGGGGCTTTGCTTCGCCATGACCATCTGCGATCCCTACACGGGCGACCTGCTTGCGATTGCCTCTTCTGTTGGTAAAAAGCAAGAAAACCGTCTTTTGAACTATGCTGCGCGTGCCACACGCGCGCCAGGATCGGCCATCAAGCCACTATCGGTGTATGCGCCGGCGCTTGAAGAGGGGCTGATCAGCTGGGCCAGCGTTTTTGATGACGTACCGCTACAATTTTTTAAGCGTGACGGCCGTTATACCGCATGGCCACATAATTCGCCCGCGGTATATCAGGGGCTGACCGATATCCAGGATGCCGTTGCGTATTCCAAAAACACAGTTGCCGTTCGCGTGCTTGAGCGGCTGGGGGTAGAGCGCTCGTACGCCTATTTATCCAATCGGTTGGGGCTTTCTACGCTGGTGCGTGGGCGTGCTACGGCCGCGGGCGGAAGCGTGACTGATCTGGCAGCGGCGCCTCTTGCGCTGGGGCAGCTGACAGATGGGGTCAGCGTGCGGGAATTGACCAATGCCTACTGCAGTCTGGCAGGTGGTGGCGTATACCATCCGTCACGCTCCTACTGCCTGGTGCTTGACGGAAAGGGGAATGTTCTTTTAGAAAGAAAAACTATGGCAGACCGCGTTTTCAGCGAAGAAACCGCCTGTATCATGACAAAGCTGCTACAGGGGGTGACTAATTATGGCACAGCCAAGCGTATTCAACTGGATGCCATGGTAGAAACTGCCGGCAAAACCGGCACCTCGGGTGAAAAGCATGATAAGTGGTTTGTGGGGTATACCCCTTATTACGTGGCCGGCATTTGGTGCGGGTATGATAACGGCAGCACCGAGATCCCGGATGAATTGGTCGAATCGCATCTTGCTGTGTGGGATGCCGTGATGCAGGCCGTGCATCGGCCGGTGCTTGCCAGTCGCAATACAAGGCGGCAATTTAGAACGGCGCTCGGTGTTGTGCAGCGCTCCTATTGCAAGGATTCAGGCCTTTTACCGTGCGAGGCCTGCCGTGCCGATGCGCGCGCCACGCGCATTTCCAGTGGTTATTTCACAGCAGATAACCTTCCAAGGCAGATTTGCGATCGTCACGTGATGGTTCGCTACGATTTTGCGGGTGGTGGCCTTGCCCGCGGCGGCTGCCCGGTAGCTGATACAAAAGAGGTAGGTATGCTACGGTTGCCGGAGCGTGACTTTCCCATGGAGCTATACGTTGGTGACGCCCAGTATGGATATCGTGATTTAGGGGATGCACTTCCTTCTGAAGCCAAGGATAGGCCCTTTTACGAGGGCTTGCTCTCGCCCGGGCACCGCGTTGGCATCTCCCGCACGGCAGACGGCCGGCAGTTTAACATCCTTTGCCCCTTGCATGGGGAAGAGCCGTTTTATGAGGATGAGGTGGGCGAGGATAACCCGGCAGACCCCTTTGCATGGCTGTGGCGGCGCTTTGCCAAGCACCGCCAAAAAGAATAGAAAAAACCGGCAAATGCCGGTTTTTTTCGTTTTTTGCGCGAACGGTTGACAAAAAGCAATCTATTTGTTATAATAAATTGTATAAATATCGGCAGGAGGCGCAGAACTGTGAAAACGTATTTTCCCACGTTGATGGGAAATGACATGCTAAAAAAACAGCTTGGCGACCGTATCCTGCAGGGAAGGATGGCTCACACATACTTGATCCAGGGCGAGGAGGGCAGCGGTAAGCGCATGCTTGCCCATCTGCTGGCCGCCGCGCTTTGTTGCGAGAAAAAAGAGCAGGATGGCGTTTCGTTGCCCTGCGGCACGTGTAACGCCTGCCGCAAGATACTAACGGATAACACGCCTGATTTTACCGTGATCGACCGTGGTGAGAATGCCACCATCGGTATTGAGGCGATTCGCCATGCGAAGGAGGATATGTATCTTTCCTCTACAGAGTTTGAGAAAAAGGTCTATGTGATCTACGAGGCAAACCGCATGACGGTAGCAGCACAAAACGCATTGCTGATCGTGTTAGAGGAGCCGCCGCGTGACGTGGTGATCTTCTTGCTGTGCGAGGATGCAGCCTCGCTGCTGCCAACCGTGCGCAGCCGCGTGCAAACGATTCGCATGAATCTGTTTACAAACGAGCAGTTGGCCTCGTTCCTTTCCACGAATCCGAAGGCAGCCCGCCTGCGGGCAGAGATGGGCAGTGGGTTTGACGATTTGCTTGCCTCAGCCGCCGGCTCGCCCGGGCGCGCTTTGGCACTATTAGAGCGTAAGGAGCTGAGCGCTGTCAATGCCAAGCGCGAGCGCGCGCTGGCGCTGCTTTCAGCGGTGCATAGCCGCATGCGCTTTTCGGTGCTATACGAGGCAATTTCCACACTCAGCACCAAGAGGCCTGAATTGATCGAGGAGTTAAATCTGCTTTGCTTGGCCGTGCGCGATCTCATCGTTTTGAAGCGCGACGAAGAGGCGCCGCTTTGCTTCTTTGGCAACAGGGAAGAGGCAAGTGAAAAAAGCAATTCGCTTAGCCTGCGCTCGTTGTTCGCGATATACGATGCTGCGCAAGGGGCGGTGCTGCAGCTTAGTCGGAATGCCAATGTCGGTGTTGTAACGGCATCCCTTGCGGATGCGCTACGTGCGGCACCATCGAAATAAAAAACAGTTGAGGACGATTTATGGAAGAAAAGAATGGGCTTCTTGAGCAAGAGGCCGAAGCCGTTATCGATGAGGCCACGGTATCTGCCGTGAGCGAGCCGGTTGTCGAAGCGGCCGAAGAAAAGGAAGAAAAACAGGTAGAGATCGTTGGCGTGGGCTTCCGCACCGCCGGCAAGACCTATTATTTTTCTCCCAAGGGGCACCAGCTAACGCTGGGCACACCCGTCATTGTGGAGACTGCCCGTGGGGTGGAGATGGGTAAGATCACGATCGCTAATCGTATGGTTTCAGAACGAGAGATCGTTTCGCCGCTGCGCGAAATCATTCGCCCGGCTACGGCTGCTGACATCTCTCGCTATGAGGAAAATCAGCGCTTAGAGGTGCGTGCGGCAGAGATCTGCAAGCAAAAGATCCGCCACCACAAGCTGGAAATGGATCTGGTCAGTGTCGAGTATACGTTTGATAACAGCAAGCTGTTGTTTTATTTCACGGCAGAAAACCGCGTTGACTTCCGCGAGCTGGTCAAGGATCTGGCCTCGGTATTCAAGACTCGCATCGAGCTGCGCCAGATTGGCATTCGTGACGAGGCAAAGCTGATGGGCGGCTTTGGCGTTTGTGGCCGGCCGTTCTGCTGCTCCAGCTTCCTTTCTGATTTTGTTCAGGTGTCGATCAAAATGGCTAAGGAACAGAATTTTTCGCTTAATTCTGCCAAGATCTCTGGTGCTTGTGGCCGTCTGATGTGCTGCTTGCGCTATGAGCATGACGTGTATGAGGAGGCCATTAAGGTAACGCCCACGGTCGGCTCGTATGTCAGCACGGCGAATGGGCTTGGCACCGTGGTAGAAACACGCCCGCTGGCTGGTACGATCAAGGTCAAGCTGGATGAGAAGGCAGAGGCTCCTAAGCTGTATGCGGTGCGGGATATCAAGGTGCTGCGTAGCAAGGGGAAGGGCGGCCTGCAGCCAGATGACGATATAGAAGCACTCCTGGCTGAAGAGCAGGCGCGTGTCGCAGAGGAGCCAGTTCTTTCAGAGGAAAAGGCAGCGCACCTCGAAAAAACGGACGAGGCGCGTGAGGGCCGCCGTAAGAACCAGCAAAGACCGCCCCGCAAAAAGGAGCGCCCCGCCGGAGGTGTGCAGCAGCAAAACGGCGACAGACCGCCGAAGAACAAAAACAAGAATGACCGCCGCCCACAGCGCCCGCGCCGAGACGGTGGCAAGCGCGACGGGAATGCCGAGCGAAAGAAGGAGAGTGGCTCTGGCGAGGAATAATATCTTCGTTGTATTGCACAAATCACGCTCCCATTTTCAGACAAAGTGACGAAAATTTGCCTTGTTCATTCTTTTTTTGCAAAACTACTTGATTTTTTTGAGAAATGTGATAGAATAGTGACAATAACACATATATGGAGGTGTATATCATGGCTTATAAAATTACCGATGACTGCATTGCATGCGGTTCTTGCGAGGGCGAGTGCCCGGTTGGTTGCATTAGCGAGGCAGACGGCAAGTACGTAATTGATGCGAACGAGTGCGTTGATTGTGGCTCTTGCGCTGGCGTATGCCCGGTTGATGCTCCCGTAAAGGAAGACTAATTTTCCATACAAAAAACGGAGGGGTGAGTTTTCTCCCCCTCCGTTTTTGTATCAGAAAGGAACGCTATGGAGAGGATAGACCTGCAGCCCGGCGAACGCTTGGACGAGGTGAATTTCCGCATTCGCCTGATCCAAAGAACAGAGGGGCTGAATTTCGGAACGGATGCGCTTCTTCTTGCTTCGTATATCAGGCCGTCTCCACACGCAAGCGCTGTTGAGCTCGGCGGTGGAAGCGGTATTATTTCCTTGCTGTGTCTTGCCAGGCAAAAGGTAGCAGAGGTGCTTTGCGCAGAGGTACAGCCGGTATATGCGGACCTGATTCAAAGAAATATCGCTTTGAATGATTTTGCGGCGCAGATGCGGGTGCTGCAGGCAGACGTGCGTGATTTAGCGCGAACTGGTGAAGAGCAGGGCAAGGTAGATATTGTTTTCACCAATCCGCCGTACATGAAGCAGACCTCCGGTGCTGCCAACATGACAGAAGAAAAAAATATTGCCCGGCACGAGGTGATGGGTGATATAAACGATTTTTGCGCGGCAGCCGCTAGGCTGCTTCGCTACGGTGGTCATTTTTATTGCGTTTACCGCACCGATCGTATGGCAGACCTGTTTGCGGCCTTGCGTGAAAGCAGGCTGGAGCCGAAGCGCCTGACCTTCGTTCATGCTGATGAAGCAACGCCGCCCTCTATGCTGCTGCTGGATGCGGTAGCAAGTGGCAAAAGCGGCATGCAGGTGACAAGACCTCTAATTTTGTATAAAAAAAGCGAGGCAGAGTGCCGAATCTATACGGATGATATGCAGCAGGTCATGCAAAACGGCCGGCTGCCACAGGCAACAGAAAGGTAAAAACCATGGAAATGCAAGCAAACCAAGAGAAAAATCGCATCGTGGGTGGCATGCTATATCTGGTGGCGACGCCGATCGGCAACCTATCGGATGTTTCTGAGCGGGCCATCAAGGTGCTGCGCGAGGTGGATTTTGTAGCGGCAGAGGATACGCGCAATACGGGCAAGCTGCTTTCCTGCCTGGGGATTCACCAAAAGCTGATCAGCTATCACGAGCATAATCGCCGTGAGCGCGGGGAAGAGATCCTTGCGCGGCTTTGCGGTGGGGAATCCTGCGCGCTGGTAACCGATGCCGGTATGCCTGCTATTAGCGACCCCGGGGCCGATCTTGTCAAGCTGTGCGCCGAGCGCGGCTTGCCGGCAACGGTCATTCCCGGCTGCTGTGCAGCAGTAACGGCGCTGGCACTTTCCGGGTTGGATACGGCGCGGTTTTCGTTTGAGGGCTTTTTGCCGGTAGAGAATAAGGAACGTAAAAAGCGCCTGCAGGAGATAGCAGGTGAACGCCGTACAATGATCTTTTATGAGGCACCGCACAAACTGGTACGCACGCTGCAGGATCTCTCGACTACCTTCGGCGAACGCAAAATATCGCTCTGCCGTGAATTAACCAAGATAAATGAAGAAGTCATGCGAACGACCTTGCATGGCGCTGTGGCGTATTATACAGAAAACAGCCCCCGTGGTGAATACGTTTTGATCGTCGAGGGGGGTGAGGAGGCGGGCGCACCTGTTGCTTCTGCTCCAGCTGCGCCGGAAACCGCTCTTTCACCCGAGGAGCGTGTGACGTATTACTGCGAAGCACAAGGCATTACACGCATGGCAGCTATCAAGCTGGTGGCCAAGGAAATGGGCATTTCAAAAAGCGAGCTATACCGCATGCTTTTGCCAGAAACGGAATAAAAAGCAAGGCAGAACAAAAAAGAGCAGCCGCACATGCGGCTGCTCTTTTTTGTTCTGCCTTATTCTACGATATACTTCTGCAGCTTTTCAAGCAGAGCCTCGGGCTTGTCGGTGTGGGCAATCAGCTCGATAGGACTCAGCAGATCCAGGCTGAAGATACCCATAATGGATTTGGCATCGATCAAATAGCGGCCAGAGCGCAGATCGATATCATAATCAAAGGTCAAAACCGTTGATACAAAGTCGCGAATCGATTCGATGGTAGACAGGCGTACAAATACAGATTTCATGTTGTGTTCTCCTTTATTTCTTTAGATTGATATACGTAATGGAAATGGAATATACGTTGCGCAGACTGCTATCCAGCTTCAGAGGAATGGCCTTGCCGTTTTCATCCTTACCCTCGATGATCCAATAGCTGCTCTCGCTATTGGCGCGCCCCTCAATGCTGACCAGATTTTCGCTATACTTTCCATCGCGAATGCATTCGTAGCCCAGCACATTGCAGGCGTAGGCAATGGCATGCATTACGTCCTGCTTTTCTAAGGGGTAAAGTGGAAAGAAAATATCTCTGTCAATTGCAGGCAGCGCTACGCTATCGCCAAGTGCAGGCACCTCATCTGCCTGGATGGAAAAATAAATGTTGGTGGTGGTATCCTGCCCGGCGCATGCGGTAAACGGAAGGCAAAGGCATGCGGCCAGCAGTAGCGAAAGAATGCGTTTTTTCATGCTGCTCTCCTGTTTTTATTCGGCTATTTATATTATAGCGGGCTGTGTTCTGTTTGTCAAGAGCCTGAAAAAGAGAAAATGCGCTCTCTATTGACTTTTTCGTATTCCTGTGTTATAATCAATAAGATGAATATGTATAGGAGGCAGAAGCATGGATGCTGAATTGATCACCAACCTAAACTCCGTGATCGTGCTTTTGTTCTGCGCCTTGTCGGCGTATCAATATATTTATATTTTGGTTTCGATTTTGTTTCCTTCTCGGCGTTTTGCCACTGGCAAGGCACATCGCTATGCGGTGCTGATCTGTGCAAGGAACGAAGAGTCTGTGGTTGCCCAGCTGATCGACAGTGTTAAAAAGCAGGATTACCCCGCCGAGCTGATCGATATTTATCTGCTTGCCGATAACTGTACCGACAATACCCGTGGTGTGGCCGAGGCGGCCGGTGCTACGGTGTACGAGCGGCATGATATGACCCATATCGGTAAGGGGTATGCCATGCACGAGCTGCTTACCCGGCTGCGTGCCGACAAGGGGAAGGAATATTATGACGGCTATTTTGTTTTTGATGCCGATAATCTTCTTGCTACCGACTACATCCGCCAGATGAATACCGTTTTTTCCAACGGTTATCGCATTGTTACCAGCTATCGTAATTCCAAGAATTTTTGCCACAACTGGGTCACGGCAGGCTACGGTGTTATGTTTTTGCGCGAGGCGCGTCACATGAACAATGCCCGCATGATTCTACATAGCAGCTGCGCCGTCTCTGGCACAGGCTTCCTTGTTCACCGTGATATTATTAACGAGAACGACGGTTGGCCGTATTATACGTTGACGGAGGATCTGGAATTTACGATGGATCGCATCGCCAAGGGAGACAGGATCGGCTATTGCCACGATGCCATCTTTTATGACGAGCAGCCAACCAAGTTCCGCCAATCCTGGAGCCAGCGTATTCGTTGGACAAAGGGCTTTATTCAAGCCTTCTTTAAGCGTGGCGGTCGCATTCTACGCGGTATGTTTACCAAGCGCTGTGGCTTCTCCTGCTTTGATGAGGTCATGTCTACCATGCCGAACATTCTGCTGGCGGTGTTTGGCGCCATCTCCGCTTTGACCATGGTATATTCGCTGGCCTTTGTAGACGGGTATGATTTTGGCCACTTTATGCAATCCTTCATCGTGTCGCTTGGCAGCATTTATTTTGTCAATTTTTTCCTTGGCATGCTGACCGTGATTACCGAGTGGAAGAAGATCAACGGCTCTACGGCCAGAAAAATACGGTATATGTTTACCTTCCCTCTGTTTATAATAACAGGTATTCCGATCAACGTAGCGGCGATTTTTGTCAAAGGGAAGTGGAAGCAGATTAGGCATTCCGATGCCACAACGATCGACCAGCTCACAGGTGAGCGGCAAGAAAAGTGATCGCATTCGCTTGATGTGAAAAAGGAAACGGCATTTTCCGTTTCTTTTTTCTTTCTAAGAAAGGGGGAGCCATGAAGCTGATCATTGCCGAAAAGCCAAGCCTGGCAAGAAATATTGCCGGCGCCCTGGGGGCGAACATGCGCCGCGAAGGGTACTTAGAGGGGAATGGTTATTTGGTTACCTGGGCCTTTGGTCATCTGTTTTCCTTGGCCGATATTGAAGAGTATCAGCCCGGGCGTGAGGATGGCCGCTGGTCGATGGAGAATATTCCTTGCTTTCCAGGAGAGTTTCGCTTTCGCTTACGTCAGACGGATGATAAAAAGCCAGATGCCGGCGTTGCGCGCCAGTTTGGCATTATAGAAGCGCTTTGTAACCGCGAGGACGTTGAGGCGATCGTTAACGCTGGAGACGCAGACCGCGAGGGCGAGATCATCGTTCGTCTGTGCATTTCGCACGCCCTGCATGAAAAAAAGCCGCTTTATCGCCTGTGGCTGCCGGACCAAACGCCCGAAACCGTTCGTGCCGCGGCCGAGGATATGCACCCGGAAAGCGAATATGAGAACCTAGCATCTGAGGGCTTTGCCCGCACCTATATCGACTGGCTATACGGCGTGAATTTAACGCGCTACGCCACCCTAAAGACCGGCAGCCTGCTGCGCGTGGGGCGCGTGATCGTGCCGATTGTAAAGGCTATCTATGACCGCGATAAGGCGATCGAGCATTTCGTGCCGCAGACCTATTATTCCATTGCCAGCCGTGCCGAAACAAAGGGCGAGGTGGTGGAGCTGAACAGCAAGCTGCGCTTTCCGAAGGAGCAGGCAGCCCGTGCCGAAAAGGCCGCCGCCTTTTATAATTCGATCGGCGCGACCGTCTCTTCTGTGAAAAACAAAAAGGATTCGCTTGCCCCTGGCAAGCTGTTTTCACTGACCAAGCTGCAAAATCTACTTGGCAAAAAATATAAAATGTCGATGCAGGAAAGCCTGGATATCGTGCAAAAGCTGTATGAGGATGGCTACCTGACCTACCCGCGAACAAATTCGGAATACCTCGCTACCGCTGAAAAGGGAAAGATCAAGGATATTCTAAAGAATATTGAAAAGCTTGGTTATCCCGTTACCTTTAAGGATGGGAAAACGATTTTTGACGATAGCAAGATTGAATCGCATTCCGCCCTGACCCCCACCTATCGCATCCCGCAAAAGGATAAGCTGACAGAGAAGGAGCAGCTGGTGTATTCTACCGTGCTTCGTCGCTTTGTGGCCGTTTTCTGTGCAGAGCCCTGTGTGTGCGTGCGATCAGAGATCAAGATCAACGTTGATAAATGGGAAGAATTTACCCTGCGCGGTACTGTGATCCTTGAAAAAGGATGGACGAAGTACGAAGAGGCTTCTGTTAAGGATAAGGTGCTGCCGGAGCTGAAAAAGGGCGATGTGGTAAACGTGGATTTCAAGCCGGTAGAGAAGCAAACAACGCCACCGCGCCACTATACCATTGAAACGCTGAACAATTATCTGAAAAATCCGTTTAAGGATGATAAGGCTGCCGCCGCCGAGACGGGAAAGGAAGTGGATGCGGGCATACCAGAAGATGATGCTGAGGATTATCGTGCTATTTTTGAAGGGCTTGAGCTGGGTACCGAGGCGACCAGAACCGGCATCATAGATAATGCCAGAAAGAGCGAGTACATCAAGCTGGAAAAGGACGTATATAAGCTGCTACCGGGCGGTGCGTTCTTGATCGAATCGATCATGCGGCTTGGCATCAGCATGGATAAGTATAAGACCTCTGAGCTTGGTAGGGCGCTAAAAAAGGTCTATCGTGGCGAAATGTCGGTAGAGGAAAGTGTCAAGCAGGCCGAGAGAGAGATTGCTGCCGTGTTTGAGAAAACACCCATGCCGCCTGAAAAGGATACCGATATCGGTCTGTTCGGTGAGGCTGTTGGCACCTGCCCGCTTTGTGGCGGCGAGGTGCGGCGCACCACCTTTGGTTACGGCTGTCGTGAGTACAAAGAAAAGGGGTGCCGCTTCTCGGTCAATATGGTCATTTGCGGCCGCGTGATCTCGCCCTCCAATATGCGCCTCTTGCTGGAAACGGGTCGCAGCGCCAAGATCGAGGGCTTTATAAGCAAGGCGGGCAAGCCATTTGATGCCGCCCTGCGCATAGAGGGAGAGCGTGTTGTGTTTGATTTTGCCAATCAAGGGAGACAATAAAGATGGAGAATAGAAAATTTCCATACGTGACGGTGACCCGCAAGGCTGAAAAGAGCCTGCGCGCCGGGCACCCGTGGGTGTTTGGAGAGGAGATCACCTCGCTTTCCGAGCCGGTAGAAAACGGCGAGCTGGTAGACGTGTATACCGAGGGAAAGAGGTTTATCGGCACCGGCTTTATCAACGATCATTCCAAGATTCGCGTGCGCCTGCTTTCGCGCAACGCGAATGATAGGTTTGACGAGGCGTTCTTTGAGCGCCGCGTTCGCTACGCCTTTGCCTACCGCAAAACGGTAATGGGAGAGGATTTTTCCAATTGCCGGCTGATATTTGGTGAAGCAGACCAGTTCCCGGGGCTGACGGTAGATTGCTTTGGTGATATTCTGGTCGTGCAAACGCTTTCGCTTGGTATGGAAAAAAGAAAGGAATTGCTGTTTTCCTTGTTCGTCAAGGTGCTTTCTGAAATGGGTGAGCCGGTGCGCGCGATCTACGAGCGGAATGACGTGGCCATTCGCGAGCTGGAGGGCATGCAGCAGTATACTGGCTTTTATGCCATGCCTGGCCTTGCTACTGCGCTGGACGGGCACGTTGAGATCGTGGAAAACGACATCCGCTATGACGTAGACTATATCCATGGCCAAAAGACCGGCTTCTTTCTTGACCAGAAATATAACCGTGCCGCCGTGGCAAGATTGTGCCCCGGCAAGCGTGTGCTGGATTGCTTCACGCATACGGGCGCCTTTGCCCTGAATGCGGCTAAGGCAGGTGCCATGCACGTAACGGCAGTAGACGTATCGGCCGATGCGCTGTCATTAGCCAGAGCCAATGCCGTGCGTAACGGCCTGGATGGGTGCATGAGCTTCATCTGTACAGACGTGTTTGATCTGCTGACCGGCATGGCAGAGGAGGGGAAGCGAGAGTATGATCTGATCATTCTCGACCCTCCCGCCTTTACCAAAAGCAGCAGCACGGTGAAAAATGCCATGCGTGGGTATAAAGAGATCAATATGAAGGCGATGAAGCTATTACCTCGCGGCGGCTACCTGGCCACCTGCTCCTGCTCGCATTTCATGACAGAGACACTGTTTCGTAAAATGCTGCATGATGCGGCAGCAGACGTGGGCGTTTCGCTGCGCCAGATCGAGGCGCGGCAGCAATCACCTGACCACCCCATTCTTTGGAACGTCAGCGAAACCGAGTATTTGAAATTCTACATTTTCCAGGTCGTGTAGCAAAGTAGATTGATTGGTGAAGAGGTGAAGTGAATGAACGAAACGTATACCTTTGATGAGATCTATCAAATCGAGCTGCAGGAGGGTCTGCCGGAAACCAAAACGGTTCTTACGCAGGTTGAATTCGTGCTGGCCTCTGTGCGTGCGCGCGGTGGGCATCTGATCAAATTTATCCATGACGAGCGCCTTGGAAAATCGGTCGCGCGCCTGCGTGGTGAGATACGGCGGCAGCTGCGTGCCTGCAAAAAGGAGGGACGTGTTGTTGTTGTGATCCCGGGCGAAAAGTTCTCTATGGCTGACAGCATGACACGCTACCTGATCGATAAATGCCCGCAGGTAGAGCTTGATCCGGATATGGATCGTCAGAATGCTAATATTACCGTTGTGTATTGCTAATAGAAAAAGCGCGGCGTTGCTTTATAGCAACGCCGCGCTTTTATCATGCTGCTTGGTCAGGAGGCCTTTTCGTTCAGGTAGTTAACAACGTCCTGAATGGTGATAAAGGTATGCAGATCGTCATCATCGATGGTCACGTCAAATTTCTCCTCGCACAGCAGGATCAGGTCTGCCAGCTCGAGAGAATTGATGCCGAGATCGTTTGCCAGCTCAGATTCGGGCTTGATGTTCTCTTCATCAACGTGAAGCTCCTCGATCAGTAGTGCTTTCAGCTTTTCAAACATGGTTTCTTCCTCCAAAAGTATAATCGTTTCTTACTTGATCTTGTAGCGCTTGATCTTGCGCGACGAATTCTTTTCAAACGGCTCGTAGCGGATCTCTACGTTCGTGATGTGCTTAAAGGACGGTAACTTTTTATTGATAGCCATAACGGCCGTTCGAACAAGCTCATGCACCTCTTCGGGGCTCTTTCCTGCCAGGGCAGGGTTTTCCATGTCCGGCACGATGATGGCGGTAATTGCCACCTCGCTCTTTTCATCCTCTGCGTTCTTGCGGCCAACAACGACTGCCTCGCTGACCAGCTCGATCTTAGAAAGATATTCCTCTAATTCCTCAGGAAATACGTTTTTACCGTTGCTGAGGATGATCACGTTCTTCTTGCGACCGGTGATGTAGATGTAGCCATCCTTATCCATATAGCCGATGTCACCGGTACGGAAGTAGCCATCCTCGGTAAATACCTCGGCGGTGGCTTCTTCGTTTTGGTAATAGCCAAGCATGACGTTTTCGCCCTTGACCTGGATCTCGCCAGTCGTTTGGCCGGGGTCATAATCAATGCGCACGTCTACGCCGTAAACCGGCTGGCCAACCGAATGGAAACGCACCTTGCCGGGGGAGTTTACTGCCACCAGCGGCGCGCACTCGGTAATACCATAGCCCTCCAGCACCGTAATGCCAAAGTGGTAAAAATCTTGAATAATGGTGGGGCTGATCGGGGCACCGCCACAAACGATGCTCTTCAGATTGCCACCAAAGGCAGCCGTGATGCGACCAAACAGCTTGTGGCGAATATCAACGCCTACGTTCAGCAGGGCTGCATTGGCCTTCATGGCCATACGAACCTTCTTTTCAAGCCCCTGCTTGCGAATCTCATCCCATATGCGCTTGTGCATCGTTTCTACAAACAAAGGAACCAGCGCCAGAGCATTTGGCTTGAAGGAGGCAAAGTTCTTCATGACGTGCTTGATGCTATCGTTGATAAACGCCTCGGCACCGATGTTGATCACGCCAAGCTCACCACAGGTCATTTCGTATGTATGGTGCGGCGGCAAAACCGAAACAAAACGGTTTTCATCGTCATAGCTCATCGACTTACAGGAGGAATTGACAGCCGCAGTCAGGTTGCGCTGGCAGAGCATAACGCCCTTGCTGGTGCCGGTGGTGCCGGAGGTAAAGAGCAGCGAGCAGCAGCGCTCCATGTCCGGAACAAGGTCGAGGTACGAGCGGTCACCCTCCTCGATCGCCTTGTTACCCAGGGCGATCAGCTCGGCAGCCGGCATGACCTTTTCACCCACCTCGTCTGCGTTAGGCTGAATGGGGAAGTAGTATTGCAGGCGAGCAACGTTCTTGGTTGCCTCGCGCAGCTTACCGTTGAAATGCGCGGTGTAGAAGATAGCCTCTACCTCGGCAATCTCGCAAAAATTCTCTAACTGGTCAAGAGCCAGCTCTCTGTCAAAGGGCACAATGGTGTTGTTGCTATTGGTCACAGCCAGATATACGGTTGTATAAAGCGGATGGTTGTCACCAATAATGGCAACGCGCTTTTCCGAAAGACCAAGCTTCAGCAGCCCGGTGCCAATCGCGTTTACGTTGGCTTGCAGGTCATTGTAGGTATACTGCTTGACCGTGCCATCTTCAACGTAATGATACAAATTTTTATCGCCAAACACGGCGGCGCTGCTGTCTACCAAATCACGCAGGCTGGAAATAACCTTGTTCTCTTTTGCGTGAAGGTTGTTTACCATTCTCATGCAGAGTTACTCCTTTTTCGCATAACATGAAAATTCCACCGTATTATTTTACACCAAACGAAGGGATTTGTCAATACTTTTTTTATAAGGTATATTTTGGTATGGAATTGTGAAATTTTTTGTAGCAGTTGTTTTTTTGATGGCAGTATGCTATAATGAAGAAAAAGAGAGGTGCCGCTATGGATTCACAGCTACAGAGAATGGAGCAGGGGCTTTCAAACGAGGATCGGCTGCTGCTTGAAAAAATTTATGCGCCACAGGTCGTGGCCATTCCGCCTGTCGATGCCTGTCGGAGCATGTGCGTAACGCCGGATGGTGAAATTCGCATCTACGGCGCTATCGAGCAGAAGAGTCCTGAGGACGTGGGAACACAGGTATATATTGCCTCGCGTGATTGCGGCCTTTCCTGGAAGATGCATCTTGTGCCGGAGGGCGCGCTTGGCAGCGCCAGCCTGCATGCAGAAAGCGGCCGCTATATTTCGGTTTTTCCAAATGAATTTAACCGCGATTGGAGTGCGCGTTTTTCTATGAGCGGCACCTGGGCCGTTTTGAGTGACGAGGGCTACGATAGCACGAATTACCGCTTTGTCAAGCTGAGCGATAAGGCTGTACACGTGCTGCGCCTTCCTTTTTATCTGGCAAGCTGTGGGCGCTGGCTGGTGCTTGGCGAATACCGCCTGCCGGATATGAGTGACAAGCTGATCGTTTTGTTTTATTCAGATGATGATGGCGAGACGTGGACCGAGCGCGTGATAGAAAAATCAGCCCCCTATGTGGATATACTGCCCCATCACAAGGGGCTGCGCTGGCAGGAATATTCCTGCGAGCCTACCGTGGTAGAGTTGTCGAGCGGCGAGCTGGTCATGCTGGTGCGTACCTCGCATAACTACCACTATATGTACCGCTCGCTTGATAAGGGTGAGACGTGGAGCGGGCCTGAGCCCTCGTGCTTTCACGGCACGATCACTATGCCTACGTTACATAAGCTTTCTGATGGGCGCATCCTTTTCTGCTGGTGCAACACGCAGCCCATGCCAGAGCTTGATCACAGAGAAGCCTTTCCACCGCTTGGCCAGGCTGAGATCAACGGCATCTGGGAGGACGTGTTTACCAATCGGGATGCCAATCACTTAGCCATCTCCGGCGATGATATGCAAAGCTGGGTGGGCTTTCGCGAGCTGTTCCTCAATCCTATCAGAAGCTACGCCGATTTTCGCGCAACGGGCGGCATTGCATTCCGCGATAAAAGCGTTCATCAAATGCAAATGCTGGAGCTGCCCTGTAATAAGCTGCTGATTCACTTTGGCCAGAACCCAATGGCCAGGCGCGTGGTGATCTTAGATATTGATTGGCTTTACGAAAGATCCCGTACCGAGGATCTGCGCTTAGGGCTTGCAAATCTATCTACCCATATGTATGTCAAGAGCAATCTTGGCGGCTATCGCGGCTTTTCCGGCCATTGCGCCTATAACCGCACGCATGGCGCGCTCTTGGTTCCTGATCCTGATGGGAATTTTGAAGAGGCGCTGCAGGTATGCCGTATAGAGGATGAGCGCTTGGTGTATAAAAAGCAGGGCGTGGTTTGGAATTTTCCTGCTTCCCACGCAGGGCAGGTCACGCTGCGCTTACGCGTGCTGGGGCAGGGGGTGCGGATATGCTTGACCGACCGTTGGTATAACCCGGCAGACGAAACGGTGGCGCTTGAGGCGCCTGTCAGCTGCACGTGGGAAACACCGGGCGGCTGGGTCGATCTGCGCATTGTATACGATCTGCCCGCTGGTAAAGCTATCTTTTTTGCAGGGGATGTCGAGCATGAGCTTGCGCTGCAGGGCACAGCCCCCAATGGCTTGAGCTATCTACACGTGCAGACCCTGGCTGAAAGCGAGGACCAGCAGGGAACCCTGA
Source organism: Clostridia bacterium (assembly GCA_017621755.1). Taxonomy (GTDB): domain Bacteria; phylum Bacillota; class Clostridia; order Oscillospirales; family CAG-272; genus UBA1740. Next base: position 91,737 of record JAGASL010000006.1, on the reverse strand, counting down.
TCAAGTATTTTAGGCAACAGGATGCAGGCGAGCAAGCCTGACGATGAGAGGATATTGTGGCACTTACAAAACAAAAGAAACAAATTTTGGTGGTTGCCCTGGTCTGCTTGGCTGCTATCGCGCTGCTGCTGGCTGCCATCCCGTTGGCAGAGTGGCTGCTGCGCGAGCCCGAGCCCAGCTACGATTTTGTGTTTGCCGACCCCGCCTTGAGCGAGAATATTGAGGCAGACGAGGCGTACCTGTCGCTGGATCGCGGCTTCTATTACGTGGCAAGCGAGGGGAGCTACGAGTTCAAAAGCGCTATTACCGAAAAGAACGTTACTGATTATAACCGCGCCGTTCAGCTTTTGGTGCGGCTGGTGCAGGCAGCTATAGCAGGGGATGCTGATGCCTACAATGCCTGCTTTTCGCCGGAATACATAGCTGCCAGCGGCCGCTTTGCGGCATTTACGCCGCAAAAGATCTATGATATCTGCATCAGGCGGTATACGCTTTCGGCTGGCTCTCAGGCGCCTGCCGGTTATGGCGAGGTGTACGTGTACGGCTTGACCTACAAGATCAAGGATAACAACGGCTCGCTGCGAAGGGATATGGGGAGCGACGCCTCGCACGAGCAGTTTATCACCGTTGTCATAGATGAAAATGATGAAGCGCAGATCTATGCCGTTGAGGTAAGAAATTATATACCAAGGTCTTAAGGAGAGAAGAATATGGAATACGTTTGGATTGGTGTTGTGATACTATCTATTGGGCTTGAATTTATTACACCCGGGCTGGTTTCTATTTGGTTTACGCCGGGGGCGCTGATCGCGATGATCTTAGCGTTTTGCGGGGTGCCCGAATTTGTGCAGATCCCTGTTTTCTTGGTTGTTTCCATTCTTTGCATTATCTTTGCACGGCCCCTCTTCAATCGCCGCTGCAAAAAGCATGCCACGAATATTGATGCGATCATTGGCGAGCGCGCCATCGTGGTAGAAAAGATCGAAAACATTGCCGGCGCGGGCCAGGTAAAGGTGCGCGGTCAATGCTGGAGTGCCAGAACCACAGACGATGATGTTACATATGAAGAAGGGGACATTGTAACTGTCATCGCGGTTGAGGGTGTTAAGCTGATTTGTAAAAAATAATTTTTTATAGGAGGAACTAATTTTATGCCGTATGTTTTAGGAGCTCTTGGGATTATCGTTATTATTCTGTTGCTGTGCAACGTGCACATCGTTCCGCAGGCGCATGCCTACGTCGTTACCTTTCTTGGTGCGTATCGCACCACCTGGAAAACGGGTATTCACATCTCTGTGCCGTTTTTAGAAAAGGTTCACAAAAAGGTAAATATGATGGAGCAGGTCGTTGATTTTCCGCCCCAGCCGGTTATTACCAAGGATAACGTGCGTATGCAGATCGATACGGTCGTCTTTTACCAGATCACCGATTGCAAGCTGTATACCTACGGTGTTACTAACCCAATCTTTGCCATTGAGAATCTGACGGCTACTACGCTGCGTAATATCATTGGTGATCTTGATCTTGACAACACGCTTACCTCGCGCGATATTATCAATACCAAGATGCGCGCCATCCTGGACGAGGCTACCGACATGTGGGGTATCAAGGTCAATCGCGTAGAGCTGAAGAATATCATGCCGCCTAAGGAAATTCAGGAGGCAATGGAAAAGCAGATGAAGGCAGAGCGTGAGCGCCGCGAGGCCATTCTACGTGCTGAGGGTGAAAAGAACAGTGCCATTCTGGTTGCCGAAGGCCGCAAGCAGTCGATGATCTTAGAGGCAGAGGCGGAAAAGCAGTCTGCCATTTTGCGTGCTGAGGCAGCAAAGGAAAAGAAGATCCGCGAGGCAGAGGGCGAGGCCGAGGCTATTTTGAAGGTGCAGGAGGCTGTTGCCCAGGGCATCAACATGATCAACGAGGCAAAGCCAGGCGAGGGCTATATTGCTATGAAGGGGTTAGAGACGCTTGCTAAGGTTGGCGATGGCCAGTCTACCAAGCTGATCATCCCCTCTGAGCTGCAGTCGCTTGCGGGCCTGGTCTCCTCGGCTGCTGAAATTTCAAAGTTTGGTACCAATTCCGCTGCAAAATAATCAGCTTGGCTTTTTACAGGGCGCAAAACAGCTGCGCCCTGTATTTGCTTTGAAAGAAAAAAGAAAGAATTTTGCAAAAAGGGCTTGACAAATCGCGCAAGACTTGGTATAATATCACCGTTGCGAAGGGTGCCACCCGCGTCCATGTACCTTTAGCTCAGCTGGATAGAGCAACTGCCTTCTAAGCAGTAGGTCGAGGGTTCGAGTCCCCCAAGGTACGCCATACACGCGTGGCACCTTGCAGCAACGAATTGCATATGGTGGGTATGGCTCAGTTGGTTAGAGCGCCAGGTTGTGGCCCTGGAGGTCATCGGTTCGATTCCGATTACTCACCCCAGAAAGAGAAGGACACGCAAGGTTCGTGTCCTTTTCCTTTTTTCTTTGTTTTTTGCCCCCACTTTTTGGTCATTTTTCATAGTTTTTTCAAAAAAAGTACATATTTTTTTAGACAATCGACGAAAATCGGTTGCAATTTCAAAATTGATGCGCTATAATAAATATAGATACATAATAGTAAGGGGGCTATGCCGTGCAAACCGATCATACACAATGCGCAAAAAACACGGAGCTTGCTCCATATCTTTTTCACCAAGGCACCAATTTTCACGCATATCATTACTTGGGTGTGCATCGGGCAGAGGGCGGAACAAGGGATACCTATGTGTTTCGCACCTGGGCTCCCAATGCCACCCGAATTTTTGTTGTTGGCGATTTTAATCATTGGTGCGAGAGCGACGAAATGCACCGGGTAACCGACCGTGGCATCTTCGAGCTGGTTTATCAAGCCGATAAGCCGATCGAGGGGGCCTGCTATAAGCTGCGTATCTATTCGGATTCCGGCGTGCATGATAAGGCCGACCCGTACGCCTTCGCCTCTGAAACTCTGAAGAACACCGCCTCGATCATTCATACCGAAACCGCCTATGCATGGACGGATAGCAGCTGGCTTCGCAGGCGGCGCGCTATTTCGGAAAAGGCACACTTTTACAGCGCGCCGATGAACATCTACGAGATCCATGCCGGCTCGTTTATCACGCGGGAGGGGCGGGCGAATACAGAGGGGGATGCCTACCTCAATTACCGTGAGCTGGCCGCCGAGCTGGTGCCGTACCTCACGCAAATGGGGTATACGCACGTAGAGCTGCTGCCAATTGCCGAGCACCCGTTTGATGGCTCCTGGGGCTATCAGGTATGTGGCTACTATGCGCCCACCTCACGCTATGGAACGCCGGAGGATTTTAAGTTCTTCGTTAACGAGCTGCACCGTCACCATATTGGGGTGATTATGGACTGGGTGCCGGCCCACTTCCCAAAGGACGAGCACGGGCTATATGAATTTGATGGCAGGCCGCTTTACGAATACCAGGGGCGTGACCGGCAGGAAAGCGCCAGCTGGGGTACCCGCTTTTTTGACGTGGGGCGTGAGGAGGTGCAGTCCTTCCTTGTCTCAAACGCGCTATTCTGGCTGCGGGAATACCACATCGATGGTCTGCGTGTCGATGCCGTTGCCTCGATGCTGTATTTGGATTATGATCGCAACCCGGGTGAATGGGTGCCCAACGCCCACGGTGATAATAAGAATTTAGAGGCGATCGCTTTCTTCCAAAAGCTGAATTCTGCCGTGTTCGGTGAATTTGGAGACGTGCTGATGATCGCCGAGGAATCTACTTCCTGGCCTATGATCACCAAGCCGGTATGCCAGGGCGGCCTTGGCTTTAATTTCAAATGGAATATGGGCTGGGCAAACGATATGTATGCCTATTTGGAAACAGATCCGCTGTACCGCATGTACTGCCATGACAAGCTGACCTTTTCCATGATGTACGCCTTTGATGAAAATTACATCCTTCCCATCTCACACGATGAGGTGGTACACGGCAAGCGCTCGCTGATTGATAAATGCTATGGCGACTATGAGCAAAAATTTGCGACAGACCGTACGTTTTTTGCCTATATGATGGCACACCCCGGCAAAAAAATGACCTTCATGGGCTGTGAATACGGCCAGTTCCGCGAATGGGATTACGAAAACCAGTTAGAGTGGTTCATGTGTGATTACCCGCGCCATGCGCAGCTGCGGCTGATGGTGGGCGACCTCAATCGCCTTTACTTACAGGAATCCTGCCTGTGGGAGGATGATTTTTCTTGGGGCGGCTTCCGCTGGATCTACCCCGATCGCAAGGAGGATAACGTTTCCTGCTTCGCGCGCCGTAACCTGCGCGGCGAGGAGCTGATCGCGGTTTTCCATTTTTCGCCCGTTATGCGAGCGAATTATGAGATACCCAGCCTTGCCCCGGGCGAATACGAGCTGCTGCTGAATACGGATGATGCGCGCTACGGCGGCGCGGGAACGCCACTTTCCTGTACCCAGCTGGTGGGGGATGACGGTGTCCTTCGTCTGACGCTTCCGCCCCTTGCGGCGCTTTATTTTAAGAAAAAAATCATTGATGGGAGGCTCATATAGTTATGTTCAAGCGTAAAGAATGCGTTGCCATGCTGCTGGCAGGCGGTCAGGGGAGTCGTTTGTACACGCTGACTGAGAAAACAGCAAAGCCCGCCGTCCCTTTTGGCGGTAAATATCGGATCATCGATTTTCCTCTCTCAAACTGCATCAACTCCGGCATCGATACGGTAGGCGTTTTAACGCAATATCAGCCTCTTGCCTTGAACGAGTACATTGGCAACGGCCAGCCCTGGGATCTTGACCGCTCCTCCGGCGGCGTTATGGTGCTGCCGCCCTACCAGGGCAAGGATGGTGCCGCCTGGTATAAGGGAACCGCCAACGCCATTTTTCAGAATCTGAATTTTATCGATCGCTATGATCCGGAATACGTGCTCATCCTTTCGGGTGACCATATCTATAAGATGGATTACAGCGCGCTAATCGCCGCCCACAAGGAGCGCAAGGCAGACTGTACCATCGCGGTGATCGACGTGCCGATCGAGGAGGCAAGCCGTTTTGGTATTATGAATACCGATGAGGATGGGCGTATTATCGAGTTTGAAGAAAAGCCCAAGCACCCCAAGAGCACCAATGCCTCAATGGGTATTTACCTCTTCAGCCATGACGTGCTGAAGGAATATCTGATCCGGGATGAAAATACCCCCGGCTCGGCCAATGATTTTGGCAAAAACATCATTCCCGCGCTGCTTAACGATGGCAAGCGTCTGTTCGCCTATAGCTTCTCCGGCTATTGGAAGGACGTTGGTACGATCAAGAGCCTGTGGGATGCCAACATGGATCTTTTGGGTGAGGAGCCCGTATATAATCTGCATGATCGCTGGTTCCGCATCTATTCGCGTACGCCGGCGCTGCCGCCGCATTTTATCGGCGCGGGCAGCTCGGTACACAATGCCGTGGTGACCGAGGGTGACACGATCTACGGTACGGTAGAAAACTCCGTTCTCTTCAGCGGTGTTACCGTAGAGGCAGGTGCCGTTGTGCGTGATGCGGTCATCATGCAGGGCTGCACGATCAAGCGTGGCGCTACCGTACAGTACGCCATTCTGGATTCCGATGCGGTGATTGGCGAGGGCGCCGTGGTTGGCGAAAAATGCGATGGCGAGCAAAAGATCGCCGTAGTGGGTAACGGTGTGTGTGTGCAGCCAGGCGATAAGATCGCGGCTGGCGAGATGCTCAACGTTGCTGAATACGAGAAAAAGAAGCAGGGAGGGGAAAACGCATGAACGCAGCAGGCATCATCTTTTCAAACATTCATGATAAAAACATTGCCGATCTGACTAAGAAGAGGACAATGGCCTCCGTGCCCTTCGGCTGCCGTTACCGCCTGGTGGATTTTCCGCTTTCCAATATGGTGAATTCGGGCATTACGGATATTTCCATCATTACGCACTATAACTATCTTTCCTTGATGGAGCATATCGGCTCGGGTAAGGATTGGGATCTGGCGCGCCGCTCGGGCGGCGTGCGCATCCTGGCGCCGTATATCACGGCCTATGCCAACTATAAGAACGAGCTGTATAACACCCGCTTAGAGGCGTTGATGAGCATTCAGCACTCGATTTCCAAGATGCAGGCAGATTACGTCGTGCTTTCGGATTGCGACGGTATTTGCAACATCGACCTCAAGGATATGGTGCGTGCGCATGTGGATAGTGGCGCTGTGCTCACCATGGCGGTCAAGCGCATTCCGATTACGCCCGCCAATGCAGAGAAGAATATCATCGTCTCCTCGGATGAAAATGGCGAGATCACCGACCTTGTCGTTCACCCCACCTTCTATGACAAGACAGAAGCAGACGTGAATATCAACGTGTGGGTCATCAGCCGCAGCTACCTGCTGGGCGCTCTGGTTAACGCGCAGGCACACGGCTATACCAGCTTCAGCCAGGATATTATTCGCCGTAGCATCGGCCGCGACCGCCTGCGGATCTACCGCTTTGACGGGTACTATGCCAATATCGATTCGATTACGGACTATTATGATTACAGCATGGAGCTGATCAAGAATGAAACCGTGCGCCACGATCTCTTTAATAATCCCAAGCGCCCGATCTTGACCAAGGTTCGCAATTCGGCCCCGGCACAATATACCGGCAGCGCCAAGGTGTCTAATTCCTTGATCGCGGATGGCTGCATCATCGAGGGAACCGTTGAAAACTCTATCCTGTTCCGCGGTGTTAAGGTCAGCAAGGGTAGTGTTGTGCGCAATTCGATCCTCTTTATGGATACCTACGTGGGTGAGAACGTGTCGCTTAATTGTGTTATTGCTGATAAATACGTTCTCTTCCATGACGATGTATCTCTATCCGGCCATCCCGAGCTGCCCTTCTGCGTAGAAAAGGGGCGTTCGCTTTGATCCTTGAAAGGGGGTAATCTGATGAAAAAGATTTTACTTGTCGGTGCCGAGGCGGTGCCGTTTGCTTCCACCGGCGGCCTGGGTGACGTCATGGGCTCACTCCCCGCAGCCTTAGCCGCGCAGGGCGAAGAGGTTGACGTTCGCGCGGTGATGCCGCTTTACGGCTCGATCTCTGATGCTTACCGCGCGCAGATGACCAAGGTGTGTGAATTTACCGTTCACCTCTCCTGGCGCCAGCAGTATTGCGGTGTGTATGAATACCGCACAAATGGCGTGATCTACTATTTCTTAGATAACGAGTATTATTTTAAGCGCCCTGCGCTGTACGGCCAGTATGACGATGGCGAGCGCTTTGCCTTCTTCAGCCATGCGGTGCTGGATATGCTGCCCCTTCTGCAGTTTTTCCCGGATGTGTTGCATGCCAATGATTGGCAAACGGCCCTCACCGTTATCTATCTGCGGCAAAAATACAGCGCGGATCCACGGTTCTATAACATAAAAACCGTCTACACGATCCATAATATCGATTATCAGGGAATTTACGATTTTGCTATCTTGGGCGATGTGTTCGACCTACCGGAATCTGCGCGCAGCTGCGTAGAGTTTGATGGCTGTATCAACCTCACCAAGGGAGCCATCGTTTGCTGTGACCGTTTGACTACGGTTAGCTGCCGTTACGCGCAGGAGCTGCAGTCACCCTATTTCAGTGGCCGTCTTGCTGCTATCATCTGCCAGTATGCCGATAAGACCAGCGGCATTGTCAACGGTATCGACCTGCAGTATTACAACCCCGCCATCGACCCGGATATCAAGTTCCGCTATGATGTAAATGACCGCGCAGGGAAGGGCGAAAACAAGCTGGAACTGCAGCGCATTCTCGGCTTGCCTGAATCGCCCACCACACCGGTGATCGCTATGGTATCCCGCCTTGCCTCGCACAAGGGCTTTGACCTGGTGCGCTGTGTGCTGGAGGAGATGCTGCAATGGGATATTCAGTTCGTTTTGCTGGGAACGGGTGAGGATTCCCTTGAGGAATATTTTACCGCCTTGGCCGATCGCTATCCCTCAAAGGTTGGCGTTGTGTTGGCCTTTAATAAGGCGCTGTCTAAGCAGATCTATGCCGGCGCTGATATGTTCCTCATGCCGTCTAAGAGCGAGCCGTGCGGCCTCTCGCAAATGATCGCCAGCGTTTACGGCGCCGTGCCGATCGTGCGTGAGATCGGCGGCCTGTATGATACCATCAAGCCCTTCAACCCCGAAACACGGGAAGGGAACGGCGTTACGTTTGCCTCGTATAACGCACACGATATGATGGATGCCGTTCGCCGCACCGTAGCGCTGTATGAAAATGGTGAGCTTTGGTCGGCGCTTGTGCATAACGCTATGTCTCATGATTTTTCGTGGGGTGCGTCTGCCAAGGGTTATCTTGGCATTTATAACACTTTATAATCTACTCAAAGGAATAATGAAGAATGAGAAATTTACCCGATAAGCAGGAGCTTAAGCAAATGCTCAATAGCAAGCTGTCCCGTTATTTTGGTGTCACACCTGAAGAGGCCAGCCCGGAGCAAACCTACAAATCCGTCATCCTCGTTGTGAAGGATATCTTGACGCAAAAGCGTGCCGATTTTAAGGTCAACGTAAAAAAGCAGGGCGCCAAAAAGATCTATTACCTTTGCATGGAATTCTTGATCGGCCGCTCCCTTAAAAATAATCTTTGCAATCTCGGTATCGATCAGGATATGCGCGCGTTGGTTGAGGAGATGGGGCAGTCCTTGGATAATCTGTACACCTTCGAGCCGGATCCCGGCCTTGGCAACGGCGGTCTTGGCCGTCTTGCCGCTTGCTTTATGGATTCGCTTACCACGCTGGACTATTCTGCTACCGGCTTTTCCATTCTTTATGAATACGGCTTCTTTAAGCAGAAGATTGTAGACGGTAACCAGGTCGAGCTGCCGGATATCTGGATGCCCGGTGGGGATGCCTGGCTTGTACCGCGTACCGACAAGGCGTGCGCCGTTCGCTTTGGCGGCCGCGTAAAGGAGCGCTGGGAAAACGGGCGCCTGCATATTGATTATGTGGATTACGAAGAGGTGCAGGCCGTTCCGTATGATATGATGATCTCCGGTGCGGATAGCGAGGCTGTCAACAGCCTGCGCCTGTTTAAGGCACGCAATATCACCAATTTTAATATGAAGCTCTTTTCGCAGGGCGAATACGTGCGCGCCATGCAGGAAAGCAACAATGCCGATGTGATCTCAAAGGTGCTCTACCCGGCCGATAACCATACCGAGGGTAAGCTGCTCCGCCTCAGCCAGCAGTATTTCCTGGTGTCTGCCTCGCTGCAAAGCATCATTGCCGATCACCTCAAGACCTATAATCGCTTAGACAATTTTGCTGATAAGGTAGCCATTCACATCAACGATACGCACCCCGCGCTTGCCGTGCCGGAGCTGATGCGCCTCTTGGTGGATGAGCATGGCCTTTCCTGGGAGGAAGCGTGGGATACCGTTCTTCGCGTGGTGTCCTATACCAACCATACCGTTATGCCCGAGGCGCTTGAAATGTGGAACGAGGATCTCTTCCGCCTGCGTCTGCCGAGAATTTATGCCATTATTTGCGAAATTAACCGTCGCTTCTGTGCCGATCTGTGGAACCGCTATCCCGGCGATTGGGATCGCATTTCGCGCATGTCTGTGCTGCACCACGGCTATGTTCGCATGGCGAACCTGTCTATCGTTGGCTCGCACGCGGTAAACGGTGTATCCCGCCTGCATTCGGATATTCTGAAGAAAACGATCTTCTCTGATTTCTATCACTACCAGCCCGAGAAGTTTACCAACGTTACGAACGGCGTGGCGCACCGCCGCTGGCTGTGCTACTCGAACCCCGAGCTTTCTAATCTGCTCAGCGAGTGCATTGGCGATTCCTTTAAGAAGGAGCCCGAGCGCCTTGCCGATTTTGAAAAGTTCATGGGTGACGAGGCTGTTCTTGCCCGTCTTGCCGAGATCAAGCGGCACAATAAGGAGCGCTTTGCCCATTACGCCTACCGCCGCAACGGCGTTCGCATCAATCCCGATTCGCTGTTTGACGTGCAGATCAAGCGTATGCACGAATATAAGCGCCAGCTGCTGAACGTGCTGCGCATCGTTTCGCTGTATCACGATCTGAAAGAGAATCCCGCCCTGGATATTCCGCCGCAGACCTTTATCTTCGGCGCCAAGGCTGCCCCGGGCTACTATATGGCCAAGCAGATCATCAATCTGATCTGCAACCTAAGCGCCGAAATTGAAAAGGATCCCCGCATTCGCGAAAAGATCCGCGTTGTCTTTATGGAGGATTACAACGTCAGCGTGGCCGAAATGCTGATTCCCGCCGCCGAGATCAGCGAGCAGATCTCGCTTGCCGGTAAAGAGGCTAGCGGCACCAGCAACATGAAGCTGATGATCAACGGCGCCATTACCATGGGTACCTTAGACGGCGCAAACGTAGAGATTTACGAGGCGGTTGGTGATGAAAATATGTACCTGTTTGGTCTCACCACCGAGGAGGTAGATGATCTTTGGCGCCACGGTTATGTATCTGCCAACTATTATAATGCCAATCCGAAGATCAAAGAGACGATCGATACGCTTGCCGTTGGCTTTAACGGCCAGTCCTTCGCTGAGTTCTCTAATTACCTCGTCATGGGTGCTGGCGTGCCTGACCCGTATATGTGCCTGGCCGATTTTGATTCCTATTACCGTGCGCACGAGCGCGCCTGCCGCGACTATGCCGACCTGATGAAGTGGAACCGCATGTCTCTAAAGAATATCGCGTCTGCCGGCATTTTTGCCGCCGATCGCAGCATTCGTGAGTATGCAGACAATATTTGGGGCATCAAGAGCATTCACGAGAAAAACAATCCCTAAGGAGCAGCTATGCTGGCTTATTCCAATTTTCGCGATATCCCGTCTCCCTTGAAGGTAGAAAAAACTGCCCTGACAGAGGAGCATGCAGAGCTTTTTTCCGCCTTCCCGCATAAGGAGCTTCTTACTTTTACGGTGTCGATCGACCGCGCCTTTCTGACCGAAAACGCTTTTCTGCGTTTTCGGTCAGATGATAGCGGGCAGATCCATGAATTTCCGCTTATCAAGATAGAAGAGCAGCAGCCCGCTGCCTATGACCGTTTTCGTGCCACGGTAACAGCCGCCGCGCTGTGCGCCGGGCAAGAGGACGGCCTCTTCTTCTATCACGTGGTGGCGGATACTGCTTACGGCCGTCTGTATTCCCACGGCGAGGATATTTCTGAATACGCCTGGTTTACCGAGGATGCCGGCTATGCCGCCCCCTATCAGCTGCTGATCTACCGTGATGCGTATCAGACCCCCGCCTTTTTGAAGCAGGGCGTTATGTACCAGATCTTTGTTGACCGCTTTTGCCGTGGCGGAAACGCCGCTCCGCGTTCAGACGTAGAAATGGCAGAAAGCTGGGACGCCGAGATCACGCAGTACCCGGCCTATCCCGGCGCTCCGCTGAAAAACAACCTCTTTTACGGTGGAGATTTGGATGGCGTGCGCGAAAAGCTGCCATACCTGCGGTCGCTGGGGGTAACCGTGCTTTACCTTTGCCCCATCTTTGAGGCCTATTCCAACCACAAATACGACACCGGCGATTACATGAAAATTGACGAGATGTTTGGCGGCAGACCCGCTTTTGACCGGCTTTTGCAAGCGGCAAAGGAGCAGGGTATGCACGTGCTGCTGGACGGCGTGTTTAATCATACCGGGTCTGTTAGCCGCTATTTTAACGCCGATGGGCGGTATGATAGCCTTGGCGCGCATCAGTCAAAAGAGTCGCCGTATTATTCCTGGTACCGCTTTTTCTCCTTCCCAGATGATTATCTGTGCTGGTGGGGTGTGAAGATCCTGCCTACCGTTCGTTCGGCTGATCCGTCATATATTCGCTTTGTCGCCGGGGATGGTGGCGTGGTCGATACCTATATGCTGGCTGGTGCCTCCGGCTTCCGCCTGGACGTAGCCGACGAGCTAAACCCCGCACTTTTGCGTGATATTCGCCGGCAGATCAAAAAACGCTCTCAAGAGACCGCCGTTATCGGTGAGGTGTGGGAGGATGCCAGCAATAAGATTGCCTATGATAAGCGCCGTCACTATTTCCGCGGGCTGGAGCTGGATTCGGTGATGAACTATCCGCTAAAGAACGCCATCGTGCGCTACCTGCTGCAGGGGGATGCGGCAGGCTTTGCGCAGGTCACCAAAACCATCTATGCCCATTATCCGCGCTTTGTCAGCGAGTCACTTATGAATCTGCTTGGCACCCACGATACCGAGCGCATTTTGACCGTGCTTGGTGGGCGCGATCTGTCAGACCTCTCGTTTGAAGAGATCAGATCCGTTCGCCTGACACCCGCTGAGCGCGAGCTGGCTGAGCAGCGCCTGCGTTTAGCATGGGCGATCTTGTCTGTCATGCCCGGCATCCCGTGTATCTATTATGGGGATGAGGCAGGCATGGAGGGCGGGCGAGACCCCTTTAATCGTCGCACCTATCCGTGGGGGAACGAGGATGTAGCCCTACGCACCTTCTATCAGCAGACCGGCGCCATCCGCGCTGCGGCTGCCGATATTCTTACCCATGGCTATTATCGTGTGCTGCACGCCTCCGGCGCCTGCCTGGTGATCGAGCGGGCAGAGAAGAGTGCCGGCCGCCTGGTGCTGGCTGTCAATAGTGGTGCCGAGCGCTGTACCTACCCGCTTGACGGCGTTTGGCGTGATCTGTATACGGATGAAACCGTCACCGGTCACGTAGCTTTGCCACCACTCTCGTTCCGCTTGCTGCGCATCGTATCTGAATAAAGTTGCCCTGCCGCATCAGCACGATGCGGCAGGGCAGTTTTTTACGAAACAGTTGACAAAATGTAAAAAATGTGTTATAATTAGTTATATTTTGTAATAAAAGCATCGGAGGTCACAGCCCGTATGGAAACACAAGCAACTGCCTGTGCAACAACAGAGGAAACTGACATTACCCCCGTTACCGATCCCAAAAAAGAAAAGAAGAAAAAGCGCCGTCGCCGCCTTGGCGACCGTGCAGACGGCCGCCGCATCCGCACGCTGGAGCCGGCAGCCCGCATTTCGCCCTATATTATGAAGATCCGCTCGGATGCGCAGAACCACTTTGAGGATGAGATCGATATCACCGATATCGAGCCCTACATTCGCGAGCTGCGCGCCAGAGGCTACAAAAACCTCGGCCTGCTGCATATTCTGATCGCCGCGTACGTGCGCACCGTGGCTACCCGCCCGGGCATTAATCGCTTTATTGCCGGTAATAAGGTGTTTTCTCGTAACAATATCGAGGTGGTTATGACCATCAAAAAGAAGCTTTCTACCACCGCACCCGATACCACGATGAAATGCATCTTTGAGCCGACCGATACGATCTATGACGTATACGAAAAGTGGAATGCGGTTGCCGTAGCAGCCATCGGTGATGGCTCCAGCACCGATTTTGATAACACGGCTAAGCTCATCAATCTGATCCCCGGCTTTTTGATGAAGCTGGCTATCAACTTCCTGCGTGGGTTGGATTATATCGGTCTCTTGCCGCGTGCCTTGACCAAGGTCAGCCCGTTCCATGGCTCTATGGTCATCACCAGCATGGGCTCGCTCGGTATCGGCCCCATCTACCACCACCTGTATGATTTTGGTAACCTGCCGATCTTCCTTTCCTACGGTAAGAAATATACCCGCTATATCGTAGACGAGGAAGGGGAGGTACATAAGCGTAATTTCGTCGGCTTCCGCGTCGTGACCGACGAGCGCATCTGCGATGGCTACTATTACGCCTCCGCCTTCAAGAACCTGCTGCACATCATCAAAAACCCCCGCTCCCTCGAGCTCCCGCCCGAGAAGGTAGTCGAGGATATAGACTAACAAAACCCCCGCAGAGATCGTTGATCTCTGCGGGGGTTCTCATATTTACAGCATTTTGCGTTTCAGGCGCATGCTATCGGCGATCATGGCGATAAATTCGCTGTTGGTCGGCTTGCCACGGTTGTTTTGAATGGTGTAGCCGAAATAGGAATTGAGAACGTCTACGTCGCCACGATCCCAGGCGACCTCGATGGCGTGGCGAATGGCGCGCTCAACGCGACTGGTTGTGGTGGCATACTGCTTGGCAACCGAGGGGTAGAGTGATTTTGTGACCGAGTTGATCATGTCGTTATCGGCTATGGTCATTAAAATGGCTGTGCGTAGATACTGGTAGCCCTTGATGTGGGCGGGAACGCCGATCTGATGGATGATTTTGGTCACCTGCGTTTCCATGTCGCTTCCCATGCCCTCGGCTGTGGGGCTTGCCATTTTACCGCGAAGCTGCACAAAGGCATTGATGTGCTCAAAAAGGCTGGGTAGATCAAAGGGCTTAACTAAGCAAAGATTGGCCCCGGCGCTGGTCGCCTCTACAAACATATGTGGATTGGCAGCCAAGGAGGCTAAAATATAGACCGGTTGCGGATCAGGCGAGAAATTAAAGGAGGAGCAGTTGCGGATAACACCAATGCCATCGATCTTAGAAAGCCAGGCATCAATAATCGCTACATCGGGGTGATAAAGCCCGATCTTAGAGATCGCCTCCTCGCCGTTGGTAGCTTCCTCGATCTGGCGGTAACCGGCCTTGTACAGGCTTTCGCGCAGGGCTTTTCTTTCTTCATGGTTGGGGTCGGCGATCAGAATTTTGGTTGCATATTCCATTGTTTTACACTCCATATGAAAATATTTGGTAATTTAAGAATGAATTGGAAAATTTTGGATTACGTTGTAATTTTACCATATATTTCCATGAAAAGCAATAGGAGAGGCCGAAAAATGTTGCACAAAATCACATGCGAATATTTGTTAATATTTACCAAAAACATGGCGTTTTAGTGGTAAAATGAGGAAAAAACAAGTAGGTTTTGCAAATAAGCACGAAATATGTCGGCAACCAAAAAACAGCCAAGCATATGCCTGCTTGGCTGTTTGGCGTATTATTGCAGTTCCTCCGGCAGCATGCGGGAAAGAAATCCGTCATCCATTTTCAGCACGCGGTCGGCGCGGCGGGCGATCGTCATATCATGGGTGACCATGACCAGCGTCTGGCCGAATTCCTTTTGCGCGCGCAAGAGCATGGAAAGTACCTCCTCGGCGTTGGCACGGTCCAGATTGCCGGTCGGCTCGTCAGCAAACAGGACCTGCGGGCGGTTGATCAGCGCACGGGCAATAGAAACACGCTGCTGCTGGCCGCCGGAAAGCTCGTTTGGCAGGTGGCTCAGGCGATCCTTGATGCCCAGCGAATTGACAATCTTTTTTAGCGTTTCTTCATAAGAAAACGCCGGCTTTCCGCACATCATGGGCGGAATAAGAATGTTTTCCAGCGCTGTTAGGTGGGGGATCAGATTGTGGCGCTGGTAAACAATGCCGATGTACTGCCCGCGGAACTGGGCCAGCTTTTCTGGCTTCATCTTGGTAATGTCCTGCGAGCGAATGCAAATGCTGCCTGAGTTGGGGCGCGTTAACCCTGCGCACAGATGCAGCAGGGTGGATTTTCCGGATCCGGATGGGCCGATGATGGCTACAAATTCGCCATCCTCTACCGAGAAGGTAGCGCGATTGACGGCGGTGATCGTTTCATCCGATTGGCGGAATAGCTTGATCAGATCGGTAACTTCCAAAATGGCCATATTAAATACCATCCTCCGAATTGAAAAATTCCATAGGATCCTGCGTTTGTCGCTTTTTATAGATCCAATAGGGGATCAGCGAGGAGCTAACGCTGCATAGCAGAGTGAGGACAAAGCAAATGATAAAGGGCAGGGGCGATGCCGTGAGCGGCAGCACCACGGCACCAGAGATGCGCAAGGCGCTTGGCAGCACGTATTGTACCAGCACGTAAACGGCAAGCACACACAGCCCTGCGATCAAGAGCGAGAAAGCCGCGATCGGCAAGACTAGCAGCGTGCTTTGTAGGTGCAGGCGGCGGATAGCCTGCATGGGGGATGAAAGCACACGCAGAATATTGAATTCGACCGCGCGCTTGCGGTAAAAGAAGAGCTGCGAGAAAAACCAAACAAGTGGAATAAAGATCAGCAGCGTAGAGGAGACCAGCAGCGCCAGCTGCTCATAATTGAATTGCCGTTCCATGCGGTTTTGGAAATAGGTCTCCCGGCTTTCGATGCTGATCTTCCAGCCGGTGGATGCCAAGGCACGCACCTCATTTTCTAAGCGGATGTATTGCGCGGGCGAAATGTTGGAGTCAATGGCGATGTTCAGGCTACGGCGCACGGCGCTTTTTCCGGTTATGCTTTCATAAAGCGGCGCGCCGGCGATCAGCGGTGTGCCGGAAATGGCGCTTGGGTAATTGGTGATCACAGCGCCAACGGTGTAGGTCTTGTATTCGTAAACTGCCTGCAGGATCTGATCCTCAAGCAGCGCGTTGCCGCTCAGCACCGGATTGATCTCGGCCCCCTCGGGGATCAGTAGTGGCGTAGCCAGTGTGATTTTGTCGCCCACCTGCAGGTCAAATACGGTGCGGTTGTTTATCGAAGAGCCGATGGCGATCGTATTTTCATCACGCAGGACGGCGGAAAGATCCCCCTCGATCTCGTAGGTGCTCTCAAGCTGCCGGATAAGATCCTCGTCCTGCGCGCCGATCAGCTGCACCGTGTTGAATACGGCCGCTGCTCGGTCAAGCGGGTGGTTCATCACGCCGGAAAAGGGAAGAAGATCGGATTTGCTTACAGAGAGGAACATGCCGTTCGCCTCTAAATCAAAGGTAGGGCGATCCTTGTATACGGCGGTAACGTGCGCGATCTCGGATAGATTTTTTTGAAAATCCTGCGGCTCATACGTGGGGTCATGGATGGTCACGTGAAAGGCCGAGTCGTTTTCAATACGAATGTCGCGGTTTATCTGATAGAGCTGTGAAAGATAAACACCGCTGACGAACATAGCACACAAAATGGCCGAGCTGACAGCCAGCTTTAGATAGTAGCGATGATAGCGTAGCGTGCTGAGCAACTCATAGAAGCGTGGGAAACGGTGAAGATGCATCACGGCAGAGCGATACGGGCGCTTGACGTAATGCGAGTTGTCCATCGCGCTGATCAGCAAAAGCGGTTCCTTCTGTGCCAGCAGCTTCATGGGCAGGCGAATGGCTAAATAGAGAATGGGTAAAACCAGAAGGGGGACCCATAGCTGTGTCTTTAGCCCGGGGGTAAAAGCCAGCCCCGATGCATGATATAGGTGCTGGCACAAAAAATAGGCCGAGATATAAGATGGAACAAGGGCTAACCAGGCACAAAGCAGCATTTCCCAAAAGGCGGTCGTGCGCAGCCGCCGGCCATTTGCGCCGAAGGTAACGTAGATACCGTAGGTAAAGCGGTCATGGTTGAGGCGTATGCGGTATACACGCCCAAGCACCGTTGCGCAAAGCAGGCTAAGAATGCATAAAACAGCGGCCATAATGCCGTAATTCTGCCACCAAAGGGATTCTAACTGATAAAGCGGGGAAAAGTATAGCGTGGCAGTACCGCCATCCGGCGCGTACACGTCATGGTAGGTGTAGGCAAAGGTGCTGTAGCAGGCCTGCACGGTATCCTTGCGGAACAGACCGTATATGCCAAAGTTTTTGTTGCCGGTTACAAAGCGGATGTATACGTCGTATACGCTGTCGATCCCCTCGGCGTAATGCTCGGAAATGCTAACGACCTGGTACACGTAGTCATTAGAAAATACCGTTCGCGGGTCGTTTTTTAAGGTAAGCGCTTGACCCTGGCTCAGCCCCTTGATGGCGAGGTGATAGTTGTATTCCTGCTCGATCGTTGCCTTTTCAACCTTGAAATTGCTGTCAAAGCCGAGCGTAACGGCGAATAGCATCAGTTGAATAAAAAACAGCGCGATCAGAAAGGGAAGAAATTGACGCCATCCGCCCTTTATCGTGCGCCAGGCATTTTTTATGTTTTCCTGTAGATGGGTGGAGATTCTTTCAAGCAAGGTGGCTATCTCCTTTCAAATGTGTGCATAGTATTATTATAAGGAATATTCCGTGCGCTGTCAAGGTCTTGTAGGGCGCACCTGTGGATGACGTGTGAAAAAATTGTGAAAAAATGCAATTTTTTGTTTTTCGTATTGCAAATTTGACAAAAGCATGCTATAATAGAAATCGTGAAAAGTTTGGCATTTTTCACATTCCACATTTCTGTAAAAAATAATTATGTATAGAGGAGAACGCAAAAATGACCAACAACAAGCAAGTATTGGCCTGGGTTGAGGAGATGAAGAATCTCGTAAAGCCTGACAATGTTATGTGGATCGACGGTAGCGAGCAGCAGTTGAACGAGCTTCGCGAGCTGGCTGTTAAGACCGGCGAGCTGCATAAGCTGAACGAGGAAATGCTGCCCGGCTGCTATCTGCACAGAACCAACCCCAACGACGTTGCTCGTGTAGAGGACAGAACCTTTATCTGCACCACCAAGCAGGAGGATGCAGGCCCCACCAACAACTGGTGTGCGCCGGCCGAAATGTACAAGAAGCTGTATGATATCGCTCGTGGCTCTTATATGGGCAAGACGATGTATATCATTCCGTTCTCGATGGGCCCGATCGGCTCTCCTCTTGCCAAGATCGGTATTGAAATTACCGATTCGGTTTACGTTGTGCTGAACATGATCATTATGACGCGCGTAGGCACCAAGGTGCTGGACACCCTGGGTGATTCCAATGACTGGGTTCGTGCCTTCCATTCCCGTTGTGATATTGATCCCGAAAAGCGCTATATCTGCCAGTTCCCGGAGGATAATACCATCATTTCCGTTAACTCCGGTTACGGTGGCAACGTGCTGCTTGGTAAGAAGTGCTTTGCTCTTCGTATCGCCTCCTACCAGGGCTGGAAGGAAGGCTGGATGGCAGAGCATATGCTGATCCTGGGTCTTGAAAATCCGAAGGGCGAGGTTAAGTACATTGCTGCTGCATTCCCCTCCGCCTGCGGTAAGACCAACCTGGCCATGCTCATTCCGCCTAAGTACCTCAAGGAAAAGGGCTACAAGGTGTGGACCGTTGGTGACGATATTGCCTGGATGCGCATCGGTGCTGATGGCCGTCTCTACGCCATCAACCCCGAAAACGGCTTCTTTGGCGTTGCCCCCGGTACCAACGAGAAGTCGAACTTCAACGCGCTGGAATCCACCAAGAAGAATACCATCTTCACCAACGTTGCTCTCAACCTTGACACCAACACCGTTTGGTGGGAAGGCCTGGATAAGAATCCGCCTGAAAACGCGCTGGAGTGGAAGGGTAACCCCTGGAACCCCTCTATGTTCGTAAAGGCTGATAAGAGCACCTACGCCGCTCACCCGAACTCTCGCTTTACCGCACCGGCAGAGAACTGCCCTTGCATTTCCGAGGAGTTTGATAAGGGTGCGGGTGTGCCGATCTCTGCCATCATCTTTGGTGGCCGCCGTGCAAAGTGCACGCCTCTGGTTTACCAGTCCAAGAACTGGGAAAACGGTGTGTTCATCGGCTCCGCTATGGCATCTGAGACCACCGCTGCCGCTGCCGGTGCGGTTGGCGTTGTACGCCGCGACCCGATGGCTATGCTGCCGTTCTGCGGCTATCATATGGGTGACTACTTCCAGCACTGGCTCGATATGGGCAAAAAGCTGGGCGACAAGGCACCGAAGATCTTCAACGTTAACTGGTTCCGTACCGATGATGAGGGTAACTTCCTGTGGCCCGGCTTCGGCGACAATATGCGTGTCCTGAACTGGATCATTGATCGCTGCGAGGGCAAGGCTGATGCTACCGAGACCGCCATTGGTTTCGTTCCGAAGCCTGAGGATATCGACCTGACCGACCTGGATATGGATATGGAGACCCTGAAGTCCATCCTGACGGTAGATGCCGAGACCTGGAAGAAGGAAGCCGCTGAGATTGAGGAGCACTACAAGAAGTTTGGCGACAAGCTTCCCGCAGAGCTGAAGAACCAGCTGGCCACCCTGAAGGCAAATCTGGGCTAATTATTGCTAGATAGAAAGAAGCCGATGCGCATGCATCGGCTTCTTTTGTATAGATAAATAATTAATCTAACGTGGGCAGCTCTACATCGGGCAGCTTAGGGAATTCCGGCTTGCGGCGAAGCAGGTCATAGGAGAACGCGTGGCATACCTGATCGGCGGGTACTTCTTGCTTCTTTTTTTGGCAGTATACCGTTTCGCCATTCTCTTGAATTGCTCCCTTTTCACAGTAGAAGCAGCATTTATCGTAAGGCAGTTCCTTTTTACAGCGCATAGCGTCGTTCCCCCTTTTTTGTTCAGTATATCATGAAAACGCGAAAAAATCAAGATATAATCAT
Organism: Clostridia bacterium; assembly: GCA_017621755.1. GTDB lineage: Bacteria > Bacillota > Clostridia > Oscillospirales > CAG-272 > UBA1740. The sequence continues at coordinate 71,441 of JAGASL010000006.1, read as the reverse complement.
AAAAGGTGTGTGGAAAAGAGAAAAACTATTGAATTTTTTTGCGTTATGTGATAAAATATGTAAATAGAATTGTATAATCGCAGAAAGACTGCAGAGGAGATAAAGCAATGGGAAAAGAAAAGTTTTATATCACCACCGCGATTGCTTACAGCTCGCGCAAGCCGCATTTTGGTAATACCTATGAGATCATCATGTCGGATGCCGTTGCGCGCTTTCAGCGCCAGATGGGCAAGGACGTGTATTTCCTGACCGGCACCGATGAGCACGGTCAAAAGATCGAGGATTGCGCTAAGGATGCCGGCATTACGCCGCAGGCATACGTGGATAAGGTTTCCGGCGAGGTGCGCCGTATCTGGGATCTGATGAACGCCAGCTACGATCAGTTTATCCGCACCACCGACGAAAAGCACGTCAAGAGCGTGCAGCACATCTTTAAGAAGTTTTACGATCAGGGCGATATCTATAAGAGCGAGTACGAGGGCTGGTACTGCGTGCCGGATGAGTCCTTCTTTACCGATACGCAGGTGACCAACGGCGTGTGCCCGGATTGCGGTCGCCCGGTGCAGCGCGCAAAGGAGGAGGCCTACTTCTTCCGTATGAGCAAGTACGTAGACCGCCTGATCAAGCACATTGAGGAGAACCCAGAGTTTATCGAGCCCGAGCTGCGCAAAAAGGAAATGGTCAACAACTTCTTAAAGGCCGGCCTGCAGGACCTGTGCGTTTCCCGCACCTCGTTTAAGTGGGGCATCCCGGTTCCGTTTGATGAAAAGCATGTGATCTACGTATGGGTAGATGCGCTTTCCAATTATATCACCGCCCTCGGCTATGACCCCGATAATGCCGAGCAGCCTGCGCTGTTCAACCACAACTGGCCGGCTGACGTGCATATCATAGGTAAGGATATTCTTCGCTTCCACACCATCTACTGGCCCATCTTCCTGATGGCGCTGGGGCTGCCGCTGCCGAAAAAGGTGTTTGGCCACCCGTGGTTTAATTCGGGCGTGGATAAGATGTCGAAATCTCGCGGCAACGTGGTGTATGCCGATGAGCTGGCTGATCTGATCTCGGTAGACGGCGTTCGCTATTACGCCCTGTCCGAGATGCCGTATGCGGCTGACGGTAGCATCACCTATGAGAACGTGATCAACCGCTATAATACTGACCTAGCCAACAATCTTGGCAACCTGGTCAGCCGTACCCATGCTATGACCACGAAGTATTTCGAGGGCATCATTCCGGCACCCGGTGCCGAGGAGGGAACGGATGGTGAGCTGAAGGCTGCCGTTCTCAAGGCGAAGGCCGAATCCCGCCGCCTGATGGAGGATTACCATATTGCCGATGCGCTGGATGAGATCTTCTCTATGCTGCGCCGCGCCAATAAGTATATTGATGAGACTATGCCCTGGGCCCTGGCAAAGGATGAGAGCAAGCGCGAGCGCCTTGGCACCGTGCTTTATAACCTGCTTGAGGTGATCCGCTCTGCTGCTGTTTTACTGACTCCGTTTATCCCTGCTACGGCAGAGAAGATCTTTGCTATCCTGGCAACGGATAAGACCGATTATGCAACCATCGAAGGCTTTGGTGCGCTCAAGAGCGGTGAGAAGCTTGGCGAGGGCTGCGTGCTGTTCGCCCGTATTGACGAGGCAAAGTTCCTTGTCGACCGTGAAGCAGAGCGCAAGGCTGCTGAAGAGGCTGCTAAGCCGAAGGAGCCTGTTGCCAAAGACGAGGATGACGAGCACCCCGCAGAGATCACAATTGACGATTTCTTTGGCGTTGATTTGCGTGCTGCCAAGATTTTAGTCTGCGAAAAGCTGCCTAAATCCAAAAAGCTGCTCCGCCTGGAGGTGGATCTTGGCTATGAAAAACGCCAGATCGTTTCCGGCATTGCCAAGGATTATGCACCTGAGGAGCTAATCGGCAAAAAGGTAATCATCGTTGCCAACCTGGCTCCAGCTAAGCTGTGCGGGGTAGAGAGTAACGGTATGATCTTGGCCTCCGGCGGCGACCGTATTCGCGTTGCCTTCCTTGATGATGATACGCCGCTTGGCAGCCGTATTCGCTAATGGCGCTGCTGTTTGATTCCCATGCGCACTATTTTGATGCGCGCTTTCACTCTGAGGAATGTCCCAGCGGTGTCGATTCGCTGCTTGATTCCTTGTTTGCTACCTGTGAGCTTGGCGGCATTGTCAACGTGGGTACCGATATCGGTACGTCGCTTGCCGCCATCGCGCAGGCAAAGCGTTATCCGCTGATGTATGCCGCTGTGGGTATTCACCCATCTGATGCGCAGCGTTACCCGGATATGGGGGCAGAGCTTGGCAAGCTGGAGCTGCTTTTGCAGGCACCACGAGAGAATAAGATCGTAGCGCTTGGCGAGATAGGGCTTGACTACCATTACCCGGAAACCGACAAAAAAATGCAGGCAGAATACCTGGATGCCCAGTTGTCGTTGGCTGTGAAATATCAGATGCCGGTCATCATTCACGATCGAGAGGCGCACGGCGATTGCTTTGATGCGATCTGCCGTCACCCCGGCGTGTTCGGCGTGTTTCATAGCTACAGCGGCAGCGCGGAAATGGCACAGGATCTGATCCGCCGTGGCTTTTGCATTTCTTTTTCCGGCACTATAACCTTCAAAAACGCCACAAAAATTGCGGCAGTTGCTGCATCCTTGCCACAAGACCGCGTTTTGATAGAAACCGATTGCCCCTATTTAGCACCGCACCCATTCCGTGGCCATCTCAACCATTCAGGCCTTGTGCGCCACACGGCGGAAAAGCTGGCCGAGCTTTGGGGGGTAAGCTATGAGGAGGCAGTTGCCATCACTTCTCAAAACGCCAAAAGATTGTTTCGCCTCTGGGAGGGAATATAAATGACGATCACCTACGTTGTAGAAAACGGCCTGTACGTAAACATGACGAATAAGTGCACCAATCGCTGCGATTTTTGCATTCGCAAGAATGGTGACGGCGCATACGGTAGCGATAGCCTTTGGCTGGAGCGTGAGCCGAGCCGAGAAGAGGTGTGGGCTGCTATTCAGCAGGCCGATCCTACGGCATACGGTGAGCTGATCTTCTGCGGCTACGGGGAGCCTACCTGCCGGTTGGATGATATGCTTTGGGTCTGTGGGCAGGTGCGCCGGGCGTACCCTGCTGTTAAGATCCGCTTAAACACAAACGGCCATGCCTCGCTGATCTACGGGGAAGACGTTGCCGCACGCTTTGCTGGCTGCTTTGACGTGTTGTCTATCAGCCTGAATGCACCGTCTGCCGAGGAATATGATGCCATTTGTCACTCGAAATATGGCCTTGCCGCCTTTGACGGTATGTTTTCCTTTGCTTCTCGTGTCAAGGAATATGTGCCACAGGTCATTTTTTCGGTTGTTCGCCAGTTCCTGTCACCCGAGGCGCTTGCCGAATGTCAGCGCCTTTGTGATGAGGCCGGTGTACCGCTGAAGGTGCGTGAATATATTGCGGATTGATCTGCTTCGAAATAAGTCTGATATTCTAAAACGATGCCTGCGCTAAACAATGCGGGCATTGCTTTACTGTATGAAGGAACCGTTTGATGGATATACTACCACCATATAGAAAAACGAGGTGCGAAATGGGAAAAAATCAGATTGTTCGCGTAACGGCACGCGAAATTTTAGATTCACGGGGAACCCCAACGGTAGAAGCAAGCGTCTTGCTGTCTGATGGTACGACTGGTATCGCTTCGGTGCCATCCGGTGCGTCCACCGGGCGTTATGAAGCGCACGAGCTGCGCGATAGTGGGCGCCAGCGCTATGAGGGCAAGGGCGTGCTTGATGCCGTTTATAACGTCAACAAGCTTATTTCCCCGGCAATAAGCGGCATTTCTGCCTACGAGCAGGAGGAGATCGACCACACTATGCTGGTCTTGGACGGTACCGAAAACAAGAGCAAGCTGGGGGCGAACGCGATGCTGGCCGTTTCGCTGGCGGCGGCACGCGCGGCCGCGCTTTCGCTTGGCCAGCCCTTATATCGTTACGTGGGTGGTTCAATGGCAAAGCGAATGCCGATCCCCATGATGAATATCTTAAACGGTGGCGCGCATGCGGCAAACAACGTGGATATTCAAGAATTTATGATCATGCCGGTCGGCGCTGCCAGCTTTGCAGAGGCAATGCGCATGGGCAGCGAGATCTATAAAATGCTCGGCAAGCTGCTGCGTGTGCGCGGCTTGGCCACTACGGTGGGGGATGAGGGTGGCTACGCGCCGGATCTAGGGAGCGATGAGGATGCCATCGAGCTGATCTGTGAGGCTATTCAAAAGGCCGGCTATGATTTTGATACGGTAAAGATCGCCTTGGATGCCGCCGCCAGCGAATGGCGCAAGGGCGAAGGGGAAGGGTACGTGCTTCCCAAAAGGGGAAAGCAAATGGCCGTCGAGGAGCTGCTTGCGTATTGGGAGCGGCTTGTACACCGCTATCCCATCGCCTCGATCGAGGACGGCTTTGGTGAAGAGGATTTTGATGCCTGGAATGCCTTGACACGTTCGCTTGGTGCGAAGATCATGCTGGTAGGTGATGACCTGTTCGTCACCAACCCTACGCGCCTGCGTATGGGTATTGGCTGCGGCGCGGCAAATGCCATTTTGATCAAGCCAAACCAGATCGGAACCCTCTCTGAAACGATGGATGTGATCCGCATGGCGCAGCGGCACCATTACCGCTATATTCTTTCGCACCGCTCTGGCGAAACAGAGGATACCACGATCGCCGACCTGGCACTGGCAACCAATGCCGGCTATATCAAATCCGGCGCCCCGTGCCGCAGCGAGCGCGTGGCCAAATACAATCGCCTGCTGAAACTGGAATGCTGTCTTTCCGGTTTTTCGGATTACGGCGAATAATCAAAAAAATTTAGATAATGCCTTGACAAAAAAGAAAAAATATGGTATCATATGCAAGTCGATATCAAAGACCGATTTGCATACGCCCCATTAGCTCAGATGGTAGAGCACATGACTTTTAATCATGGTGTCCGGAGTTCGAGTCTCCGATGGAGCACCAAAAAGACCGAAACGCAACGGCGTTTCGGTCTTTTTTGCTTATTGTTATATATGTATTTTCAAAAAATCATATAACGATATAACAAATAGATATAGTTTCAACAATTGTTATGAAATTGTATCTTGCCCTTAAAAGAGAAGTGTGCTATACTGGAAACACCAAGATGAATACAGGAGGCGCTCATGAAAAAACTCTTTTTGGTTTGTAATGCCCATATCGACCCCGTATGGCTGTGGGAATATGAAGAAGGTCTTGGTACCGCTATCACCACCTTCTCTCAAGCAGCCGATTTTTTAGAGGAATACCCCGGCTTCGTTTTTAACCATAACGAAAGCGTATTGTACGAATTCGTAGAAAAGACATCCCCCGCGCTCTTTGAGCGCATCAAGCGCCACGTGGCTAACGGCCGCTGGATCATTATGGGTGGCTGGTACATCCAGCCGGACGTTAATATGCCAAGCGGCGAGAGCATTTTGCGCCAGATCGCCGTTGGGCAGGCATATTTCAAAGAGAAGTTTGGCGTTTCGCCGCACATTGCCGTCAATTTTGATAGCTTTGGTCACAGCCGCGGCCTGGTTCAGATCTTGCAGCGCACCGGTTACACCGGCTACGTTTGCTGCCGCCGCGCAGCAAGCGACCCGCAAGGGCGCGATTTTGTGTGGCGTGGCTATAACAATAGCGAGATCCTGCTTCACCGCGCCATAGACTTCTATTGCACGCTGCTTGGCGTGGCCGGCGAAAAGGTGCGTAACGGTATTGCCAATATGGAAAAGGAGAATCGTGACGAGCATATTCTTTTCTGGGGTGTTGGCAATCATGGTGGCGGGCCCAGCCGTAAGGATCTTGCGGATATTGATGCCGTGCGCCGTGAGCATCCGGAGGTGGAGATCAAGCACACCTCGATGGAGGAATATTTTGAAGGGCTGGAGAAGAGAAGAGATAGCCTGCCGGTGATGGAGGAATCTTTGAAGCATATCTTCCCGGGCTGCTACACCTCGCAGATCGGTATTAAAAAGCTGCACCAAAAGCTGGAAAACGAGCTTTACGTTGCTGAAAAAATGTGCGCCCATGCATCCTATTGTGGAAGTGAATATCCAGCAGATGAATTACGGCAGATCGAGAAAAAACTGCTATTCTGTGAGTTTCATGACATCCTGCCAGGCACCTCAGTCAAGGAGGGCGAGCGGGATGCGCTGCAGAAACTCAACTATGGGTTATCCTTAGCCCGCGATTTGAAATATCACGCCTTTATCGCGCTCACGCGCGGGCAGGCGCGTGCGGATGTGGGCGAATATCCGATCTTTGTATATAATCCGCATCCCTTCGAGGTGGATGCTACTATGGTCTGCGAGCTGAATCTGGAGAATCAGAACTGGCTGCCGCAGATCTATGTGCCGGAGATCAAGCAAGGTGGTACGGTTATTCCCAGCCAGCTTGAAAAGCCGAGCGCGAATATGAATCTTGATTGGCGTAAGCGCATCGTGTTCCGCGCTAAGCTGGCCCCTTCTGCCATGAATCGGTTCAGCTGTCGCTTCAGCCTGGCTGACCCGGTGGAACGGGAAAAGGAGCTTTCGCTAACCTTCACCAATGGCAACAATACGTTTGCCATTGATCCGCAGACCGGCTTGATCGACCGCTGGGTGCATAACGGCCATGAGGCTGTTTTGCCCGGTAGTGCAAGGCTTGTTGTTTATGATTACTGCGGTGATCCGTGGGGCTTCCACTATGAGGATTATAAAACTAAATGCGGTGAATTTCATCTCATGCCGGCAGAAAAGATGGGCGACCGCTTCGTGGCGCCGGATGGTAAGCCTGTCAGCATCGTAGAGGATGGCCCGGTGCGCACCATCGTAGAATCCTATTTAGAATATCACGAAAGCTGGGCGATCGTTCGCTATATCATTCCGCATGATTGCGAAGAGATACAGGTGGAATATAGGCTCTTTAATGCAGAAAAGGATAAGATCCTGCGTATGGAATTTGATCTGCCGCAGAATGGCAGCCTTTCGGGAAAAACGATGTTTGGCATGCAGGAGATCACGCAGGACGGCAGAGAGCAGGTATTCCAGGATTACGTGCTTTATAGCCAGGGCGGTCGCACGGCCGGCATCATCAATTTTGGCAACTACGGCGTACGCGCACAGGGCGGCACGGTCTCCTTTGGCGTAGTGCAGCCGGCGGCGTATGCAGGCCATCCGATCCCCGATCGCCCCTTGACGAATACCGATCGCTACGTAGATCGTATTGACCAGGGCATGGTAGATGGTATGTTTGTACTGACGGAGGGCGAAGCGGGCTATTTGGAGACCCGCGTTGAAGCGCGTAATATGGCCCTGAAGCAGACGGCAGCGCCGATCAACTTCTTCCCGATCAAGACAGAGGGCGAGGTTGCTCCCTTATTTCTGCTTGATCAGCGTGCCATTGTGGTCTCGGCCTGCTGCCGGCAAGGGGAAAGCCTGCTTGTACGCTTGTTTAACAGCACGGAAGAGACGGTTACGTTCACGATTTCCTCTGCCGTGTTGGGCGTATCCCGCGAGCTGACGCTGAATGGATACGAGTTTAAGTGCTTTGATGCAGCGAATGATTTTGCCGAAGCAGATGACCTGTTGATTCATTGATCGCACATAAATAGGGCACCCCGTGCGGGATGCCCTATTTTAGATCAAACGGTGGAATATACATGTCGCTGCTGCTGTCAGGCTCTTGGGTAAAGCAGCTTTTAGCGCCGGCGCGCTGTAATGCTGCTACTACGCGCTTGTATTCAATAGGCTTTAATTTGCGATTTATTTCAGGGCAGGTGCTCAAATCGCCATGCGGTGTATATTGGCTCATGGCAGAAATATAGATGGCATCACCGTATCGCTCGGTCAGGTAATTCATCACGCGTACACCCTCCTCCGAGCAGCCGGGCAGAACCAGGTGCCGCACCACCATGCCGCGTTGCAGCAGCCCGTCCCGTACCACGGCAGGCCCCACCTGGCGAAACATTTCGTCAAGCGCCGCGCACGCGATGTCGGGGTAATTGGTGCGGCCAGAATAGCGTGCGGCAAGTGCAGGATTTAAGCATTTAAGATCGGGCAGATATATATCTATCAGCCCGTCTAATTCCTGCAGGGTCTCAACCTTGTCATACCCACCAGTATTGTAAACAACCGGCACAGGTGGCTTGTATTGAGAAAGCGCCTCCTTGAGGACGTGGGCGTAATGCGTCGGATTTACAAGGTTAATGTTATGCGCACCGTCAGCAACCAGCTGCTTCATAGCGGCAATTAGCTCGTCGATCGAATAGATACGACCGACCGATGCGTGGCTTATTTCATAATTCTGGCAAAAAACGCAGCCCAGGCTGCAGCCAGCAAAAAAGATGGTGCCGCTGCCGCGCGTGCCGCTGATAATAGGCTCTTCCCAGGCGTGCAGCGCAACTCGGCAGATGCGTGCATCAGCCGTCATATGGCAGCGGCCGGGACGTGCCCTGCGGTCAATATGGCATTCATTGGGGCATAGCGTACAATTTGAAAGATCCATAGCGTTCTCCTTGTTGCGTTTATTATAGCGCGAAAACGCAAAAAAAGCAAGAAGGAGCCCTCTTTTTCTTGACTTTTTGGCAGAGTGTGGTACAATAATGACAGTAAGAAAGGGGATAGAGGGATGAATTCTACCGTTTTTGATTTAATGAAAAGCCTGAACCGTTCCAAAACTGCCTATCACGCGGCGGCCTGCGCTGCCGAGCAATTAGAGGCAAAGGGGTTTGTACGTTTAGAGGAATGTGATCCGTGGCATTTGGCTCCCCAGGGGAAATATTATGTGATGCGTGATGGCAGCGCACTGATCGCCTTTTGCTTGGGCAAGAATCCGGGCGGCTTTCGCGTTGTTGCATCGCATTTGGATTCACCCTGCCTAAAGGTAAAGGGGGACGCCGTTGCCTATGTGGGCGGTTGTGCCAAGCTGAACGTAGAGCGTTACGGCGGCGGGCTGTATTACAGCTGGCTGGATACACCGCTTTGCCTTGCCGGGCGCATTGTAAGCTATGACAGCGAAAGCGGCAGCCTTCACGCAACACTGATAGAGGATGAGCACAAGGTCGTGATACCCAGCCTGGCCATTCACTTTAACCGAGAAGCAAACAAGGAGCTTTCGCTGAATCCGCAGATCGATCTGCAGCCGGTTGTCTCTCTTGACGAGAATTTCAAGCTTTATTTTGAAGCAGAGGACAAAAAAGAAGTTTTAGAACGTGATCTGTTCTTGGTGAATGCGGCTGAGCCGTATTTAGCCGGCTTCGATGAGGAGCTGCTTGTTTCGCCGCGTATTGATAATCTCACCTCGGCCTTTGCCTCTGTTGCGGCATTGAATGAGGTAGAGGGAGAAGGCGTGTCGATGATCTATCTGGCAGATAACGAAGAGGTTGGTAGCCAAACAAAGCAAGGCGCCGGCTCAGATTTCTTATATGTAACTATGGCGCGTGTTGCTGCCGCCTACGAACAAGGATTGGATGATATGCTGCCGCATTCCTTTATGGTATCCTGCGACAATGCGCACGCCATTCACCCCAATCACCCCGAAAAATCTGACCCCACCAACCCAGTCAAGCTGGGTGGCGGTATCGTGATCAAGCACCACGCCAACCAAAACTATACGACCGACGCTTTTTCTTCTGCGATCTTCAAGGCGATCTTGAAGGGAGCCGGGGTCCCGTACCAGGATTTTTATATGCGGGCCGACATGCCCTGCGGCGGAACGCTGGGGGCCATCAGCTCCTCGCAGGTTTCTATTCGCTCTGTGGATATCGGGCTGCCGCAGTTGGCCATGCACGCCGCTACCGAAACTATGTGCGCCAATGACTATTTGCATCTTATTCACGCATTGCAAGCGTTTTTTCAGGCAACGATAACAGCACAGGCGTGTGACCGCGTTGTGCTTCGATAACAAAGAACCGGGCAGATGCTTTTGGTGCATCTGCCCGGTTTTTTCTTCGTGTTATTGCGGCTTTTTTGTGATTTCTTTTTTGCTGTAGGAATGGTGAAGGAACAGATAAACACCCATTAGAATGGCGTACAGCATCGTAAAGAGCAAGAGCCCGATCAGGGCCGAGCGGGCGGCGCTCAGCTTCATCGCGATAACGATAAAAACGACGTAAAAGGCGAACAGGGAAGCCAGATAGTGCAGCAGCACGCGCCAGCCGATCTGGATGGTGGAAATGCCCAGCAGTAGGCCTGCCAGCGCCAAAAGCAGAGAAAATAGGTAGATCGTGAATAGGCTGGAAATGGCGACAGCATCGCCTACGGTAGGCACAGCTTTGCCGATCAGATACAAAAAAAGTGTGATCAGTGTGAAGCAGATGCAAGAGCTTGTCAAAATTTTTTTGATATAGGGTAAGATAGCTTTCATAGGTCGATCCTCCGTACCCTATTATCATAGCATAGGTTTACAAAAAAAGCAAGTACTTTGCATAAACCGCTTTAGAGGTGGATTCTTGGTCAATGACTTGGTCAATGATACGAATGGGGGGATCACCGCGTCAAAACGGAAGCCCATCTCCTTTCAAAACGATACAGGGCTTTTTCTCCTTCTTTGAGAAAATATAAAAATAATAAATTATTTGAAAGAAGTTGACAATTGAATTGAAAAAGTGTATAATTATTCATAGTCGGCATTTTTGCTTGATGAATTTTAAAGTAAAGGAACGCGTTCGCTCTTTTTTGAACGCATTTTGACGGTATGAACAGGCGAAAGGCAAGAGAGACGGCATTTGTTTTGTTGTTTGAAGCAAAGTTCCACCCAGAGCGGAGCATGGAAGAAATTTACGAAACGGCGAAAAACGCCCGGGAAATAGAGGACGATGACTACGTGCATGCCGTTATCGGTGGCGTTGCTTCGCATCTTGAAGAAATCGATGCGCTGATTGAAAAGCATAGCCACGGCTGGAAGAAGGCGAGAATCTCGCCGGTTTCCTTAACGATCATGGAGCTTGCTGTTTACGAGATTTGCCATTGCCCGGATATTCCCACGCTGGTTTCGGTAAACGAGGCGCTGGAGCTGGTAAAGGCTTATGACGAGGAAGGGGCGCGCGCCTTTGTCAACGGTGTGCTGAATGCCGTGGTAAAGGAAGTAGGGGTAGACACCGATCATGCCAACTGAGTGCTTTCTTGGCATTGATACTAGCAACTATACCACGTCAGTCGGGCTTGTTGATAAAAGCGGCGAGGTGCTGGCCAATATCAAGCGGCCTTTGCCGGTCGGCGAGGGCGAGCGCGGCTTGCGCCAGTCAGACGCGCTGTTCGCGCACGTAAAGAATCTCCCCTCTGCGATGCAGGAGCTTGCCAGTCTCATGGATGGGCGTTCGATCATAGCGATTGGCGTTTCAGGTCGCCCAAGAAACGTAGAGGGCTCGTATATGCCTTGCTTTCTTGGCGGTGTAGCGGCCGCGCAAAGCGCTGCCGCTGTGCACGGCGTGCCGCTTTACACCTTTTCGCACCAGTGCGGCCATTTGATGGCGGCGGTTCATTCCTCGGGTCGATACGATCTGCTTGCGCACCCCTTCGGCGCCTTTCACGTTTCCGGCGGAACGACCGAGCTGGTAAGGGCAGAGAAGGCAAAGGGGGGCTTTTGCGTCAGCTGCGTAGGCGGCGCCAAGGATCTGCACGCCGGGCAGGCGGTCGATCGCATTGGCGTAGCTATGGGTCTTTCTTTTCCATGTGGCCCCGCCTTAGAGGCGCTTGCTTTGCAGAATACGAAAAAGATCCCACGTAAGCGGGTGGCGCAGGATGGCTGCTACGTGAATCTTTCCGGGCTTGAGAATATGGCGTTGAAGCTGTATCATGATACTGGGGATGCCCCGCTTACAGCGGCCTTTGTTTTTGATTTTTTGGGTAACGCGCTTGTTGAGATGGCTAAGGCGTATCAGGCGCTATATGGCGAGGGGACGATGCTGTTTGCCGGCGGTGTGATGAGCAATTCCATCCTTCGTTCTCGTATAGAAAGCGAGCTGGATGCGGCATTTGCTAGCCCGGCGCTTTCGGCCGATAATGCAGTGGGCATTGCGCTGTTGACCGCTATGGCGCATGCCGCAGAATAGGAAATAAGGGTATGGATTTAGAACGGTTTCGTAGCCTTGCCGGCGTGAAGGATGGCGGGCAGCAGCAAAAGGAAGAAAAAGCGGCCATGTCGGTTTCCCAGCTGAACGAGTATGTTCGCTCTCTGCTGGCAGAAAGTCCGGTTTTGGCAGACGTGACCGTTCGCGGTGAGATCTCTAACTTCACCTTTCACCGCGCTTCCGGTCATTTGTATTTTTCCTTAAAGGATGCAGATGGCGTGCTGTCTGCCGTTATGTTCCGCTCTTCTGCCGGGCGCCTGCGTTTCCAGCCCGAGAATGGGATGAAGGTGCTTGCGCGCGGCTCGGTTTCGGTATACGTGCGTGACGGCAAATATCAGTTATACGTTACGATGATGGAGCCGGATGGTATCGGCTCTCTATATCTGGCCTTTGAGCAACTGAAGAAAAAGCTGGAGCAGGAGGGGCTCTTTGATGAAAAAAGAAAACGCCCTCTACCGCGCTTCCCACGCCGTATTGGCGTGATCACCTCGCCAACCGGTGCTGCCGTGCGTGATATCCTGCAAATTCTTGGCAGGCGCTTTCCGCAGGCCAAGGTCGTTTTGTATCCTGCCCTGGTGCAGGGGGCAGAGGCACCGGCAAGCCTGCTGGCCGGTGTGCATTATTTTCATACACATAAAGCGGCAGATGTGCTCATCATCGGCCGTGGTGGTGGCTCCTTTGAGGATCTGTACGCCTTTAATGACGAGCGCTTGGCAAGGGCGATTGCGGCATCCACGGTGCCGGTGGTTTCGGCGGTAGGGCACGAGACGGATTTTACCATTTGCGATTTTGTGGCTGACCGTCGCGCACCAACCCCCTCTGCCGCGGCAGAGCTTGTTGTGCCAGATGCGCGAGAGCTGGCCGCAGCTATACAAGTGCTGCATAGCCGCATGCAGCAGGCGACTGTTAATCGGCTGCAGGTCTATCAAAAAACGGTGGCAGACCTGGCGCAAAGACCGGTGCTTTCTAAGCCGGATGGACTATATCGCGAGCAGACGATGCGCCTGCTTTCGGCAAGTGAGCGGCTTTTTCATCTTACCAAGGAACGCGTGACGGCTGAAAAGGGGCGCTTTCGTGAGGCCGCTGCCAAGCTGGACATGCTGAATCCGCTTGCCGTGCTTCTGCGCGGTTACGGTGTGGTGTATGATGAGGGCAAGCACGTTGCTTCGTCTGTGAAGAGTTTCAAGCCAGGCAGCGATTTTTCTGTTCGCCTGTGTGACGGTACCGTGCTTGGACGTGCGGAATGCGTTCTGCCTGATAATAAAGCGGATAAATAAGGGGAATTGACATGCAAGAAAAGAATAATAAAAGCTTTGAGGAAGCATTAGGGAGATTAGAGGATATCGTTCGTCTCCTTGAAAACGGAAAAACGAGCTTAGAGGATTCGCTCTCCGTCTTTGAAGAGGGGATCGGTCTTGTTAAGTATTGCAACGAAAAATTAACGCAGGCAGAGCAACGCGTTCGCGTTTTGCTGCAGGGAGAGGATGGGGATATGCAGGAAGCAGACTTCCCATCCCACGATCAAGTATGATGGCTGGTGATTGGAAGAGCGCCGCAAATGCAGCGGCGATCGCTGTAGAGGAACGGCTCGCTGTGCTGCTAAGTGATCAAGATTCTGCACTTTCTATGCTTTTTGAAGGTATGCGTTACAGCGCACTGGCAGGCGGTAAGCGTATTCGGCCTTTTCTGGTGTTGGCCTTTTCTGCTTTGCTTGGCGGCAAAAAAGAGGCAGCCCTCTCTTTTGCAGCAGCGGTGGAAATGGTGCATACCTATTCCTTGATCCACGATGATTTACCATGCATGGATAACGATGATTATCGAAGGGGAAGACTCACCAATCATAAGGTGTATGGAGAAGCAGAGGCTGTGCTGGCAGGAGATGCCTTGCTGACCATGGCCTTTGAAACGATCGCCCACGCAGAGACTGATGCATCCTGCCGCGTTCGCGCGGTGCAATGTCTGGCTGCTGCTGCCGGCGCGCGCGGCATGGTTGGCGGGCAGATGATGGATATTCGCGCTGAAAAAGAAAAGCCCTCCCTGGAGGTTTTATGCCATTTACAGGAGCTGAAGACAGGTGCCTTGATCTGTGCGGCCGTAGAGCTTGGCTGTCTTGCCGCCGGTGTAACGAATGAGGAAGTGCTCAATGCCTGTCGCACCTATGCCAGCGGTATCGGTCGCGCCTTTCAGATCGTGGATGACGTTTTGGATGTGTATGGCGATCAGGAATTGCTTGGTAAAAGCATTGGCCAGGATGCTCGTGATGGGAAGGTCACGTTTTTGACGTATATGACAAAAGAAGAAGCGCTGACAGAGGCAGCGGCATTAACCGCCACAGCCAAGAAGGCCCTATCAGGATTTGAGGGGGCAGAGATGCTTTGCTCTTTTGCTGATGCGCTATTAAGCCGGGAGAAGTGAAAATATGAATATTATCAAGGATCTATTATCAAACGATGTGCTGGTATGCGCGGTGATCGCCTACCTGCTTGCACAGATTTTGAAGCTGTTTACAGGCTTTTATAAAGAAAGACATTTTGATTTTCACCGGTTATGGGCCTCGGGCGGGATGCCAAGCTCGCATTCCTCTGCGGTTTGTGCGTTAGCGTTCAGCTATGCACGTGTTGTTGGTGTTGCTTCGCCTGGCTTTGCTATCTGCGTTGTGCTGGCCGGCATCGTGATGTATGATGCTACCGGTGTTCGCCGCGCGGCAGGCGAGCATGCCAAGGTGCTGAATCATATTGTTTCCGATCTGTTCTCCGGCAACCCGGAATATTCTGAAAAGGCGCTTAAGGAGCTGATCGGCCACACACCGCTGCAGGTGGTTATGGGCGCCTTGCTCGGCATTTTGATCGGTTTGTTCATGCCGTCGCTCGCGCCGTTGTTTGCATGAGATTAGATAGCTTTTTGAAGGAAAACGGCTATGCCTCCACGCGTACAAGGGCGAAAGCCTTGATCGAGGAGGGGGCCGTTACAGTAAACGGCAAGGTGATTACCAAGCCGGCATATGACGTTGAAGAGTGCGCGGTGGTTTCGGTAACCGATCTGTTTCGTTACGTTGGCCGCGGCGGCTTGAAGCTGGAGGCGGCATTGGCGGCCTTTCCCATTTCCTGTGATGGGTGTGTAGTTCTGGACATTGGTGCATCCAGCGGTGGTTTTACCGATTGTGCCCTGCAAAATGGCGCAAGCAGGGTGTATGCGCTGGACGTGGGGCAGGGCCAGCTGGCAGAAAGCTTGCGAAATGACGTGCGCGTTACTTGTCTTGAAAATTACAACGCGCGCTATCTGAAGGCGGAGGATTTTGAGCCTAAGCCCAATTTTGTCACGATGGACGTTTCCTTTATTTCACAAACGCTGATCTTTCCGGCGCTTGCCTCTATGCTAGAGCCGGGGGCGGTGCTGG
Organism: Clostridia bacterium; assembly: GCA_017621755.1. GTDB lineage: Bacteria > Bacillota > Clostridia > Oscillospirales > CAG-272 > UBA1740. Next base: position 55,919 of record JAGASL010000006.1, on the reverse strand, counting down.
TCAGCTTGATCAAGCCACAGTTTGAAGCAGGGCGGCATGCGGTGCGCCATGGCGGAATTGTGCGTGATGAGGGGGACAGACAAATGGCAATTGATAGGGTTTTGCGGTCTGCCGGGGAATATGGCCTGGAATTTAAACAGGTCATCCCGTCTCCTATCCTTGGCGGTGACGGCAATAAAGAATATTTGGCTTATTTTATTATGGGTACGGAGAGCTGATATGAATCGGTTTTTTATGATCCCTAATCTGCAAAAGGATGAGGGGCTATGTGTCACACGAGCAGCAGCATCGGTTTTGTTGGATGCCGGTGCTACTGTATATATGCGGGCGCCGCTTGCTACCGTTTGCGACCGGCGCATTATAGAGCTGGAAGAGAGCGCGCTTCCCACAGATGCGGAAGCGGTGATCACCGTGGGCGGAGACGGAACTGTATTAGAGGCCTCTCGCATCGCGCTCAGGCTTCGTGTGCCGCTGCTGGGCATCAATCTTGGCCGCCTGGGCTATATGGCAGAGCTGGAGCCGGATCGCTTAGAGGAGCTGCACCGCTTGCTGCAAGACGATTTTTCCTTGCGCGTGCTGATGACCCTGCGCGTTTCCTTAGAAAGAAACGGCCAGCGCTGGGAGCTGCCGCGCCTTGCCGTGAATGACGTGGTGTTTTACCGCTCGTCTATCGGGCACGTAGTAACACTGGGCCTTTCCTCTGTTTCAACAAAAAATGAGGTAAAATACATGGCAGACGGGCTGATTTTGGCAACGCCAATCGGTTCAACGGCCTATTCGCTTTCCGCCGGCGGGCCGGTTCTTTCGTCAGAGGTTTCGGCCATTTGTGCTACACCGATCTGCCCGCACTCCTTTTTTAATCGCACGCTGCTTTACGGGGATGGGGAAACGCTTCGCGTCAGAAATCTGGCCGAGGATGATAACATCACCGTGACGATAGATGGGCGAGAGAATATATATCTTGAGCCAATGGATTGCGTGGTCGTAGAGAAGGCCCCGGTTTCATTTCATATCATTTCCTTTGATAAAAAAGATTTCATTAGTGTTTTACAGAAAAAAATGAAAATAGCGGAGTGAGGTTTGGCAGATGAAAAGCAAGAGACAGCAGGCGATCTTAGAGCTGATTGAGACGTACAATATCAATACGCAGGAGGAGCTGATCAGCCGGTTAAACGACGCCGGATACGTTGCCACACAGGCAACGATCTCGCGCGATATTCGCGAGCTGAAGCTCGTGAAGGCCATGATGGCAGACGGTGTATATAAATACGTGCACCCCACCAAGCGCGAGGCACCGGCGCCGCGGTTTAATAGCGCCCTGGCAGAATCGGTACAACGAATTGACAGCGCCGGTAATATGATCGTGGTTCGTACATATCCCGGCATGGCACAGCCGGTTGCTTCCTGCATCGATGCTATCGGCAATGCAGATGTTCTTGGCTGTGTAGGCGGAGACGATACCGTTATTGTGGTCATCCGCGACCCTGCAAAGTCAGCAGAAATATGTAATAAAATCAGGCAGATGCTAAATACCCTGTAAGCGTGGAGGTGTAACAATGCTGACCTCGCTGCATATTGAAAATATTGCGGTCATTAAGTCGGTAGATATAGATTTAGCGGGCGGTTTTTCCTCGTTTACCGGTGAAACGGGTGCGGGGAAATCTATTATCATTGATAGCATTGGGCTTTTGTTGGGAAAACGCGCAGAGCGTGAGCTGATTCGTACCGGCGAAAGCCGCGCTTTAGTCAGCGCGGTGTTCGATGATCTGGCAGAGGAAACGCTGGCTGCGCTATCAAGCTGCGGCGTTGAACCGGACGAGGAGGGAAAGCTCCTTATCCAGCGAACAGTGCAGACAGACGGCCACTCCTCTGTGCGCATAAATGGCCGCGCGATTACGCTTTCCGTTTTGAAAGAGATTGGCCCTGCGCTGATACACATTCATGGGCAAAACGATAATCGCTTGATCACCGATCCACAAAACCAAACCCACATCCTTGATAGCTATGCGGATGATGAGCAGCTTTTAGAGGAATACCGTGCACTGTATCACGAGCTATGCGCCTTGCGCCGGCAGATTCGTGACGTATCGGTAGACGAGGGGCAGCGGCTTCGCGAGATCGAGATGCTGCGCTATCAGATCGCGGATATTGATGCCGTTTCGTTACGCGCTGGTGAAGAAGAAAAGCTGGAAGAAAAGCGTGGGCGGTTAAAGAATGCCGAAAAAATCTCTAAAAACGTCTCCTTTGCCTATCGCGCACTAAAGGGGAGCGAAAAGGGGAGCGTCGTTTATATTCTTTCACGGGCAATACAAGCCCTGTCTCAATTAGCCGACGTTATTCCCGAGGTTCAATCGATCGCCGCGGATCTTGAAGAAAAAATGTGGCAGATTGATGATTGCGCCGAAAAAATTGATGAATTCGGTGGCGACATAGAGGGAGACCCGACCGAGCTTCTCAACCGTGTGGAGGCACGGCTGGATGCGATCGACCGGCTTTGCCGCAAATATGGCAAGGGCGGCATAGCAGACGTTTTAGACTTTCGCGCTAAGGCGGCAGAGCGACTTTCTGATTTAGAGAGCGCCGATGATCGTCTGGCGGCGCTGCAGCGGGAAGAGGAAGCCTGTTACGGGCGTGTGCTGGCGCAGGCGCGCAAGCTGCACGAGGCGCGCCTAACGGCGGCAACGCAGCTTGAAGCGGAAATTGCAGAAGCCCTGGCCTTTTTGGATATGCCTCGTGTGCATTTCAAAATAAGCATACAAGAGCAGATCAAGCACGGGCGTGCTGAATTTGACGAAAACGGTTTTGATAAGATCGAGTTCTTGATTTCGACCAACCCTGGCGAGCCGCCGGCACCTATGGCGAAAATTGCCTCGGGTGGTGAGCTTTCACGCATTATGCTTTCTATTAAGAGCGTGTTGGCTGATAAAGACGGCATACCAACCATTATTTATGATGAGGTCGATACGGGCGTTTCCGGTAAGACGGCACGCAAGATCGGCATCAAGCTAAGAGATGCCGGCAGCCGCTCGCAGGTTTTGTGTGTAACACACTCTGCGCAGATCGCATCGCTGGCAGATTGCCATTTTGTGATCGCAAAGGGCGAGCGCGATGGGCGTGCTGAAACAAGCGTGCTGCGCCTGACACGTGAGGAGCGGGTAGAGGAGCTGGCGCGCATTCTCGGTGGCCTTTCGGTAACGGATGCACAAAGGCTTGCCGCCATTGATATGCTGCAGGGGCAGTAACCTGTTTTTCCCCCTCTTTCATAGAATGAGTATGAAAGAGGGGGAAAGAATATGGGTATTTTCGCACGGCAACAATATTTTGGTCTTTTATCGAGCGCTTCTGATGTGCCTGCATTGCGGCGCAACGTACCGCTTGCGGAGCTTTGCACGATGCACGTTGGCGGCTTGGCCGATGCCGTTTGCACGCCAGCCAGTAAAGAGGCGCTGTGCCGCTGTTTGTTAATAGCAAGGCATAAGCAGATCCCATATGCTTTGTTTGGCGGCGGCAGTAATATCATACCGGGGGATGGTTTCTTTCCCGGTGTTATTTTTTCAACGGCCGCGTTGCGAGGTGTTCAAATTAGCGGAACAAAAATCAAGGCAGATTGCGGATGCCGCTTGGGTGACCTCGTGTTGGCGGCGGCTCGCGCAGGTCTTGGCGGGCTGGAATGCCTATACGGCATTCCCGGTACGGTCGGCGGCGGTGTGAAAATGAATGCCGGCGCGCATGGTAGTGATATAGCGTCATGCTTAGAGGCGGCTACCATGTTTTCTACGGTCACCGGGGAAAAACGCGTGTTCTCTAAAAACGAGCTTGCGTTTTCCTACCGTATGAGCCTGCTGCAAAAAACAAAGGAATGGATCCTTTTAGATGCCACCTTTGCATGCACCCCAACCGAAACGCAACGAATACGCGCGCGAATTGCCGAGGTGACAAAAAAGAGAAGAGAAGCACAGCCCTTGTCCTTACCAAGCGCCGGCAGCGTTTTTCGCCGGCCGAAGGAGGGCGAGGTGTGGCGCATGATCGACATGTGTGACCTACGTGGCTATACCATCGGCGGTGCCCAGATCTCCAAGCAGCATGCCGGCTTTATTGTCAACGTAGGGGGCGCAACCGCCCGAGATGTGCACCGGCTCGTTTGCTTGGTGCAGGAGCGCGTTTTGGGTACCTTGGGCATCAGCCTTGTTCCGGAAATTGAGTTTTTAGATGTGAAAGAGGAAGAGACATGTCGTTTACAGAGGCCGTAAAAGAAGAGATCGTAGCAGGGCTTTCTAAAAAGGCCTGCTGCAGGCGCGCCTTTTTGTTTGGCATTTTATATATGCGTGCAGAGCTTTCTGGTGATACCGTTTGCGTTGCCTTGCATGAGGGGCTGCAGTTTGAAACGGTAGAAAGGCTGGTATTCGAGCAGTTTTCGCGGGAAAGTAAGCGAATGAAGCGCCCGGGGGCGGTTGCAGGTGACGTGCTATGTTTTTCTTCTGGTGCTGCCTCAAAGTTTCTTTCTGATTTGGAGGGAGAGACGTTGAAAATTCCTTTTGCTGAAAAATGCGGCAACTGCCGAAAGGCGTTCCTTTCCGGCGCTTTTTTTGCGGCAGGGCGTGTAAAGGCTCCTGATACGGGATACCGGCTTGAATTCTCCTGTGGGCGGCGGCGCGAGGGTTTTGCTGCCCTGTTAGAGACCTTTGATCTTGCCCCCAAGCAGGCCGACCGAAGAAACGAAAAGCTGCTTTATTTCCGCGATAGCACGTCTATTGAGGATCTTTTTGCCCATATAGGCGCTACGCAGGCCACCTTTACGGTGATGGATCAGAAGATCGAGCGCGCCATGCGGAATGATGCAAATCGCCTAGCCAATTGCGACGCCAACAATATTGATAAGACCATTGCCAGCGCCATGCGGCAGATCGAGCTGATAGAGAGGCTGATTGCAGAGAATAAGCTCTCCTTTTTGTCGCCTGAGCTTGAAAAAACAGCGCGCCTGCGGCTGCAATATCCAGATCTTTCGCTTCTTCAACTGGCGGCTGCCGCAGATCCGCCCATGACGAAATCCGGCCTCAATCATAGACTGAAAAAAATCGTAGAGATCGCTGAAGAGCTTCTAAACAAGAAGAAAGGGGATTTATAACGTGGCAGATTTTGTTCATCTTCATCTGCATAGTGAATATAGCCTGCTGGACGGTGCTTGCCGTGTAACGGAAATCCCCAAAAAGGCAAAAAGAGAAGGGCACTCTGCTGTTGCCATTACCGACCATGGCGTCATGTACGGTGCCGTTGCCTTTTATCGCGCCTGTGTAGAAGAAGGGGTAAAGCCGATCATTGGCTGTGAGGTCTACGTTGCGCCGCGTACACGACACGACCGTGAGGGGCGGATGGATTCCGCGGCCTATCACCTTGTTCTTTTGGTTGAAAATGAAATTGGTTACCGCAACTTAATTGCGCTTGTTTCGGCCGGCTTCACAGAGGGATTTTATGCCAAGCCGCGCGTAGATATGGAGCTGCTGCGCAAGCACAGCCGCGGATTGATCGCGCTTTCAGCCTGCCTGGCGGGCAAGATCCCGCAGCTGATCCTGGCAGGCGATATAAACGGTGCCACGCAGCACGCAAGAGAGCTACAGGAGATCTTTGGCAAGGATCATTTTTATTTAGAGGTGCAGGACCACAGCCTTACCGAGGAGCAAACGGTAGCAAAGGCCTTGCGCGTGATGGCAGAGGAGACCGGTATCGGTCTGGTTGCCACCAATGACGTGCACTATATCGAAAAAAAGGATGCGGATACGCAGGCGATTTTACTGTGTGTGCAGACTGGCAATGTGATCACCGATGGGCGCCCCATCGGCTTTGAAACGGATGAGTTTTACTATAAAAGCACCGAAGAGATGCAGCGCCTGTTTGCCGATTATCCGGGGGCTGTTGAAAACACTGGCAAGATCGCCGATATGTGTAATTTCGACTTTATATTCGGGCAGACCCATCTGCCAACCTTTACGCCGCCGGATGGCCGAACGCACAAGGAGTGCTTGCTTGACCTAACGGAAAAGGGCTTTTCTGAGAAGGTAAAGACCGGCGTAATCGATTTTTCCTTCGCGAGTGAAGGGGAATATCGTGAACGATTGCGTTATGAGCTTTCCGTGATCGATCAAATGGGCTTTAACGCGTATTTTTTGATCGTGCAGGATTTTATCGCGTTTGCCAAGCGCTCTGATATTCCGGTCGGCCCCGGCCGTGGCTCGGGCGCGGGGAGCCTGGTAGCCTTTTGCATCGGGATCACGGACGTAGACCCCTTGCGCTACCACCTGCTGTTTGAGCGCTTTTTGAACCCGGAGCGCGTGTCCCTGCCGGATTTTGATACCGATTTTTGTTACGACAGACGTGGCGAGGTGATCGAATACGTGCGCCGCAAATACGGCGCCGACCACGTAGCGCAGATCGTTACCTTTGGTACGATGGCGGCCCGTGCCGCCGTGCGTGACGTAGGCCGCGCGCTGGGCATGCCGTATGCCGAGGTTGATCGCGTGGCACGCCTGATCCCGCACGAGCTGAACGTCACGATAGCCGATGCCATGGCCAAAAAGGAGCTGCGTGAGTTATACGATGGCTCGCCTGAGATACGCCGGCTGTTAGACGTTGCCTGCGCGCTGGAGGGGATGCCTCGCCACGCCTCGACTCACGCCGCCGGCATCGTTATTACCGAGCACCCGACCGATTACTACGTGCCGCTTTCTGTCAACGGTGACGTGACGGTTACACAGTATGACATGGATACGGCTGCCTCGCTTGGCCTTGTTAAATTTGATTTTCTTGGCCTGCGTTATCTAACGATCCTTTCCAATGCGGAAAAGGAGATTCGCGTGCGCGAGCCCGGCTTTTCGCTTTCCAAAATTCCGCTTGACGATGCGGCCTCCTATCACCTGATGGCAGAGGGGCAGACAAACGGCGTCTTTCAGTTAGAGTCCGCCGGGATGAAGCAGCTGCTCACGCAGCTAAAGCCTGCCAATTTAGAGGACGTGATCGCGGCCATCGCACTATATCGCCCCGGCCCGATGGATTCTATTCCGCGCTATATTGCCTGTAGGAACGGAACAGAGCCGGTTCGCTATGCCGTGCCCGCCTTGCGCGACATTCTGGGTGTTACCAACGGGTGTATCGTATACCAGGAGCAGGTCATGCAGATCTGCCGTGAGCTGGCCGGGTACAGCTTTGCCCATGCAGACGTGGTTCGCCGTGCCATGGCAAAGAAAAAGCCGGAGGTAATGGAGGCTGAGCGCGCGCTGTTTGTAGAGGGCAGCCTGGCACGCGGCGTTGATCAGCAGGCGGCCGAACAGGTGTTTGAGGAAATGGTCAGCTTTGCCAGCTACGCCTTTAATAAAAGCCATGCAACGGCCTATGCCGTGATCTCCTACCGCACCGCTTATTTGAAGGCCCATTATCCGCGCGAATATATGGCTGCCCTGATGACCTCAGTGCTGGGGGATACGGGTAAGCTGGGTGAATATATGGCGGAATGTCAAAAGGCGCATATTGCCGTTCTGGCACCGGATATCAATGAGAGCCGCTTGCATTTCTCGGTGGCGGGCGATCATATCCGATTTGGCCTTTTAGCCATAAAAAACGTGGGCAGAACCTTTGTTGAGCAGATCTTGCAAGAACGTAAGCACGGCGATTTTCTCGATTTTGAGGATTTTGTCGATCGTATGGCCGGCTCGGATCTGAACCGCCGGCAGTTAGAGGCGCTGGTCAAGTGTGGTGCCTTTGACCGTCTGGGAACAAAGCGCAGCCAGCTGCTTTCTGCCTACGAGCAGATCTTAGAAGCGGCGCAGGCGCGAAGCCGCTCGAATTTAACAGGGCAGCTTGATCTGTTTTCTGCCGCGCTGCCGAATGATACAGCCAAAACAAAATTCCAATATCCAGATCTGCCTGAATTTAGCATGCGGGAATTGCTGATTTTGGAAAAGGAAAGCGCAGGCATGTCCTTCTCTGGTCACCTGCTGGATGATTACAAAAAGCACGTGCAGACGCTGCACGCCGAACAGATAGGCGATATTATGCAATCCTATTCTGAGGAATCCGGCACCTCTGACCGGTATGCGGATAAGCAGCGGGTCGGTGTGGCCGGCGTGATCACCAAGCGCGTGAACAAGAATACGCGCAGCGGCGAGCCGATGGCGTTTTTCACCTTAGCCGATCGTTTTTCTGAAATGGAGATTGTTGTGTTTCCTAAGGTGCTGGCCCGCCTGGGGGCAGATCTACTCGTCGAAAATGCGGTGTATATGGAGGGCGAGCTTTCCATCCGTGAGGGGGAAGAGCCAAAGCTGCTTCTTTCTGCCGTCACGCGCCTGCAGCCGGATGAGGATTATCAAGCATCAGCCGTACAGATGCCCAAGGCCCCGGCAGAGGACAAGCTGTATCTGAAGGTGCCCTCGCTTACTCACGCAAGATGCGAAGAAGCGCTTCGCCTGGCGCGTAAGGAAAAAGGGAATACTGCCCTGATCCTATATGATAACAGCAACAAAAAGTATGTGGCCGCCAAGGGGATTTCCGTTTTGGCAAGTGAAGGGCTGCTTTCTCGCTTGCGTGACCTGCTTGGTAAGGAAAACGTGATCTTGCGGTAAAATGGTCATAAAGAATTTACGTTTTTGGCAAAAAAGAGACCGGTTTTTTGTTGACACCGTGGGTAACCTACTGTATAATATACAAGATAGGTTTTTACTTTTTGGTTATATGAATTGTGTGGTGATATGATGCAAATGTGTGCAAGATGCCACCAGCGTGTTGCGGTGGTTTTTATTTCCAGATTGGAGGACGGGAAAACCGTTAACGAGGGCATTTGCCTCAAGTGTGCGCGTGAGCTGGGTATCAAGCCGGTCAACGACATGCTTGACAAGATGGGAATCAGCGAGGATGATTTTGACCGCATGAGCGCAGAGCTGGGTAGCTTCTTTGGCGACAAGGAAAATCTGCCTTCCTCTCTTGATGCGGAAAATGAAGAAGAGGGCGGCGCCCCAGCCATTGAGTTGCCCAAGATCTTTCAGTCTGCCGCCGCAGGCGATGGTCGCGATAAGCAGAGCGAGGAGGGCAAGGCCAAGACCGGTGATGGAAAAAAGGCTGCCCCTAAAAGAAAGTTCCTTTCCACCTACTGTCAAAATTTGACAAAGAAGGCGGCTGATGGAAAGCTGGATCGCATTGTTGGACGCGAGCGAGAGCTTTCGCGCGTGATACAGATCCTTTGCCGCCGGCAAAAAAACAACCCCTGCCTGATCGGCGAGCCTGGCGTTGGTAAGACAGCCATTGCCGAGGCGCTTGCCTCACGCATTGCGGCCGGCGAGGTGCCGTATCGGCTGAAGGGCTCCGAGGTTCATTTGCTTGATCTGACAGCGCTGGTAGCGGGTACGCAATTCCGCGGCCAGTTTGAATCACGTGTGCTCGGCCTTTTGAACGAGGTGAAGGAGGCAGGCAACATCATTTTGGTGATCGATGAGGTGCATAACATCGTTGGTGCTGGAGAAGGCGAGGGCAGCATGAATGCTGCCAATATCCTCAAGCCCGCGCTTTCACGCGGTGAGGTGCAGATCATCGGCGCTACAACGCTGAAGGAGTACCGTAAGTTCATTGAAAAGGATACCGCTCTTGAGCGGCGCTTTCAGCCCGTTATGGTCAATGAGCCTTCTGTTTCTGAGAGCGTGGAGGTTCTTCGCGGTATCAAGGATTATTACGAGACATATCACGGTGTCGCTATCCCGGATGCGGTGCTGTATAATGCCGTTATCCTTTCTGAGCGATATATTACCGATCGGTATTTGCCGGATAAAGCGATCGACCTGTTGGACGAGGCTGCTTCGCACGTCTCGCTTTCCTCTGTGGCGATCAACGAGAAGCGCCGTGTTGACCATGAGCTGAAACTGCTGTATGAGGAAAAAACAGCCGTGGAAAGTATGCCGGACGGCGAGGATAACGAAGAGAAGTATCGCCGCATGGCAGACGTAAAGGTCAAGGAGCTGCAGCTGCTTGAAAAGCAAGCAGAGCTGGAAAATGCTTGCGCTGCCGTTACGTTGACCAATGCCGACCTTGCCGGCGTGATCGAGATCTGGACGGGCATTCCCGCCAGCACGGTACGTGCCGATGAGTTTGAACGGCTGGAGGGCTTAGAAAATCGCCTGCGCGAGCATATCGTTGGGCAGGATGAGGCCGTTTCTGCGGTCACCCGTGCCATTAAGCGCAGCCGTGCCGGTGTCAGCGCGCGACGCGCGCCCGTCTCCTTTATCTTTGCCGGTCCTACCGGTGTTGGTAAGACAGAGCTGGTTAAGGTGCTGGCAGCCGATCTGTTCCACCAGCCCGAGACGTTGATCCGGCTGGATATGTCCGAATTTATGGAAAAGCACTCGGTCTCCAAGATCATCGGTGCGCCTCCCGGCTATGTGGGCTATGACGAGGCAGGGCAGCTGACCGAAAAGATCCGGCGGCGCCCGTATTCGGTCGTGCTGTTTGACGAGATTGAAAAAGCCCACCCTGATGTTCTGAATATCTTGTTGCAGATTCTGGACGAGGGCAAGGTGACCGATGCGCAAGGGCGCGTGGTCAACTTTGAAAACACGCTGATCGTGATGACCACCAATGCCGGCTCTGCCCGCTCGGGCGCTGTTTCCGGCTTCGGTGAAAGCGTTGCGGAATTCGGTAAGGAGAATACCGAGCGCGCCCTTTCCTCCTTCCTGCGGCCCGAGTTCTTGAACCGTGTGGATGAAATTATCACCTTCCGCCATTTATCCGAAGAAAATTTTGGGCAGATCGCGGTTATTATGTTAGAGGAGTTAAAGGCGGCGCTGCTTAACCGCGGCATCACTCTCTTCTATGACGAAGCCGTTTCTGCCTTGATCGCCAAGGAATCCTATTCCTTTAAGTACGGTGCCCGCCATATGCGCCGGTATATCCGCAGCACAGTAGAGGATCCGATCGCCGAGGAGGTCATTCGTCATTATTCCGCGCCTGTTCAACGTGTTACCTTGACAGCCGAGGATGGAAAGATTAAAATTCAGTGTCAATAAAAACGCCAAAACGGCGAAAAGATAAGAGGTAAAATATGAGTGAGTGTACACATAATTGTAGCACCTGCTCCAGTAATTGCGCTTCGCGCGAGAAGGGGCAGAAGAATACCGATCTGCTTGCGCCGCAAAATGCGGCCAGCAACGTCAAGCGTGTGATCGGCGTTGTCAGCGGTAAGGGCGGCGTTGGTAAATCCACCGTTACCTGTGCGCTGGCTACGTTGATGAATCGCCGTGGCTATAAGACGGCGGTGCTGGATGCCGATATTACCGGCCCCTCGATCCCGCGTGCCTTTGGCCTGCGCGGCGTGCAGCTGGAGGGCTCGGAGATGGGCATGTTCCCGGCACAGACCAAGACCGGCATTGAGGTAGTATCTACCAACCTGCTGCTGGATGAAGAGAGCAAGCCCGTTGTTTGGCGCGGCCCGGTGATCGCCGGCATGGTCAAGCAGTTCTGGACGGATACCTGCTGGAACGAGGTAGACTACATGTTCGTAGATATGCCTCCCGGAACGGGTGACGTACCGCTGACGGTATTCCAGAGCCTGCCGCTTGACGGTATCGTGATCGTTACATCGCCGCAGCAGCTGGTATCCATGATCGTGGATAAGGCTGTCAATATGGCCAATCTGATGGGCATCCGTATTCTCGGCATCGTAGAGAATATGAGCTACTTCCGTTGCCCCGATTGCGGCAAGGAGCACAAGCTGTTTGGCGATAGCGGTATTGATGAATTTGCCGCCGCACGGCATATTCCCGTGCTTGGTAAGCTGCCGATCGACCCCGAGCTTTCCTCGCTTTGCGACAAGGGCGTGATCGAGCTGATGGAGGCAGAATACTTCGAGCCGGTAGCCGATGCTGTTGAGCGCGCTACCAACGGCGAAAAGCTGCCGAAGTAAAATAAAAAGAAAAAACACCCTTGGCGTACCTGCGATAAAGCAGGTACGCCAAATTTATATACTTTACTCAATTTTCAATTTACACCCTCTCAACCAGCGAGAGGTGGACAAATAATCAAAAACGGCTATAATATAATCACAGACCGGTCAAGTAACAAAGTTAGGAGAACCATATATATGTCATTTGGACAAACGATAAAATTGCTTCGCCGAGAAGCAAATATGACACAGGAAAACCTCGCCGAGCTTCTTTCTATCTCACCGCAAGCGGTTAGCCGTTGGGAAACGGATGTTGCTATGCCTGACATTTCTCTATTGCCTCCGCTTGCCAATTTGTTCAACGTAACCACTGATTATCTGCTTGGAATGGAAACATATCAAAAAGATTTGCGGAAAGAAGAATTTGACAAAGCATTCCACAAATATTGGGAACATGACGATAAAGAAAAGAATTATCAAATTGCCGTGCGTGCCGTTGCCGAATATCCCGGAAATATGGAATATGTGGAATGGTTGGCATCGGCAGAATATTATGTTGCCATGCCAATAGCGGATGAGAGTGAATATGCGCGTTTGCTTGAAAGCTCTGCCAAACATTATAAATTGGTTTTGGATAACACCAAGGATTCAAATTTATACGAGAAAGCATTGCACGGCATCGTTCTTTCGCTGAGTTCTAATCATAAGAAAGAGGAAGCAAAGAAATATGCTTTATTAGAGGAGAATGAGGAGAAGAGAGACGACCTGCTTTGTTGGTGCTTGGATGGCGAAGAAAAGAAAAAACATTGTCAGCACCTAACAAACACAAAGCTGTATGATTTTCTGTTTCAATTAAAATTTGGTCAAACCTCCATAGAAGCATTTGATGCCATTGAAAAAATACTGAATATTATGTTCCCCGACGGCAATTTTCAATACTACCATAACACCTTGCAATATAATTGCATCAGCAAAGCCTTTCATTTTTGCAGAGTGCATCAATATGATCGCGTGTTGGAAGAACTGAAAAAAGCGAGATACCATGCGGAAGAAATGACAAAAATAAATCACCAAAGAAAGATAAGATTCACAGCTCCGCTATTTTCACTTGTCGAACAAGAGCATCCTGTTACCGATTCCGATATAACCGATGTTGATGATTTCATTCGCTGCTTGAATAACAACCGTTGCTTTGATCCTATCAGAGAAACAGAGGGTTTTAAGGCGTTAATTGTACCATAACACGATCTCTTGGTTGCATTTGTGTCCACAAAAGCAGTGCTTGTCAGGAAAATTGACAAGTTATAGATGAACATAAAGAAAGGCTCCCTTGTGTAAAGGGAGCTGACACCGAAGGCGGCTGAGGGATTGTCATACGAGAACTTTTAGCTTTTACAATCCCTCCGTCACGGCAAGCCGTGCCACCTCCCTTTACACAAGGGAGCTCATTATCGCCCGACAGTATACAAAAAGTATAACACGCTATACCTTGCAGGCAAGGCGTGTGAAAAGGAGTACGAACAAATTGCTCGTACTCCTTTTGTTGTAGGGCGGGGGTTCATCTCCCGCCGCTTTCTTGGCATATATCGTTTGTTTTCGGCGGGAGCAAGCCCCCGCCCCACGATATTTCCGGCAGGTAAACCTGCTTTATGGAAGGCACCCCTTGGGCGTTTTTTCTTTTTTATCGATACTCAAATTTCAGCTCTACCGCGCTGATACCGTTTTGCGGATGGTAGGCTGAGAGGAGATAGATGCCGCTTTCGTCCTCGTAGATCTCGCCTGCGTGGGCGGGCAGCATGGTAAGCGGGGCACTGTTGGCCAGCCCCTCAAGCGTTCTGGCGCCAAAGATAAAGGTGCGGTGGTCATAAACGCCAAGGCGGCCGTCATAGATCGCCCACATCAGGTAATAAAAGCCGTCATGCTTAAAGAGGAAGGGGGATTCTGATGCAGCCAGAATGCCATCCTCGTTGCCGAAGGGGTTGATTTGCAGCGTGCGTGCCTCGGTAAAATGAACCAGGTCGGTCGATTGGCGGTAATCCACGCGGTTTTCTACGGCATAGATCACCGTAAATACGCCATCCTCCTCAAACAGGAACGGGTCGCGCGCCGTATCACCGTCAATAAATAGCGTGCGGCGCTCAAAATTCACAAAATCGTCCGTTTCTGCCAGGCGGATATATTTGGGGCCGTAGATCATACGAATACGACCGTTTTTCGCTTTTGTGAGGTGCGGTGCATGAATGAAGGGAACCTCGTCTGGCCGCTCCTGCGGGTAGAGCAGCTTGGCTTGGTCGGTAAAGGCACCGTCCTTTAGCAGGTCGGCAAACGTGTTGCCCTTTGCCGTTGCGTGAAAGAGGACCTCCTCGGCCTCATGGCAGTCACCCTCGCCCGGGTTGAATTCATCAATAAATTGCGGGGGCTTCGGGTGGGTGATGCCTATCATATGATAGGAATCGTGATGCTTGATCAGGCTGAAATCGTTGGCCACCCACGTTTCGTAATGTGTGCCGGGGGTGAAATGTGTGGTCTCGCGACCTTGATAAACGTCACCTTGCGGATGATATATGGTAACGTATTCGCCATTTAGGCGTGGGGCTGGTATTCTTTCCATAGTGGCACCTCCTTTTTTCGATTATACCATGCATCTCGCCGAAATACAAGAGAAAATTTCAGAAAGCAGCCGCCCTTTTGTGACAGATTTTTAAGCAACTGTTTTGTATAATGCAAAAGAAAGGTGGTGCCGTATGCAGCAGGTCGTATATGGAGATGTTTTGTTCTTAGTCAACTTCAGTATAGACTTTCTGGTTTTATTTGCAGCAGGGTGGTTCTTGCGCATCAAACGCAGGCCGTTTCGCTTGGTGCTTGCGGCCCTTATTGGCGGTATTTACGGCGTGATGATCCTGCTGCCGGCGCTTTCCTGGTGGTGGACGCTGGTGGTGCATTTTTTAATGGCGTTTTGCCTATGCGTGATCGCATATGCGCCGGTAGGGGGGCGAATGCTGCTTAGCTTGTTCCTTTCCTTTTTTGGCGCAGCCCTGCTGCTTGGCGGCATATTGACCGCGTTTTACAGCTTTCTTTCTACCTTTTTTGAGGTAAGCAGTACTAATGTGGTCAATAGCGAAAAAAAAGCTGAGATGTTTCTCTTATATGCAGCCGTCAGCGCACT
This sequence comes from Clostridia bacterium, assembly GCA_017621755.1. Taxonomy (GTDB): domain Bacteria; phylum Bacillota; class Clostridia; order Oscillospirales; family CAG-272; genus UBA1740. The sequence goes on along the minus strand of JAGASL010000006.1, from coordinate 40,842 downwards.
CCTGCTATTTGCTTGTGGGCGTATCCTTTCTCGAAAACGAAGCAAGCGTGAGATCATGGTTGAGATCTGGGTGGGGGATAAAGCCGTCACCGTATGCGCCTTGGTCGATAGTGGCAATTTGCTTGCGGATCCGCTCACGGGCAAGCCGGTCATCCTGCTGCGCGAGCAGGAGGCATTGGCTGTTATACCACCGCAGGTGCTTGCTTTCTTGCACCAAAATATGGATGAAAGCAGACTGCCGCTACACCTGCGCCGCAGGGTGCGTGTGGTGCTTGCAAGCGGCGCGGTAGGAAAGCAGATGCTGGTTGGCTATCTGCCGGATGACGTGTATTTGTATGGTAAGGATTGTGAAAAGAACAAATACGCCGTAGATGCGATATTGGCCATTGCGGAGCATGAGATTAAGGATTTTGCAGGGTATGGCGGCTTGGTGCCGGCCTCTCTGTGTTAGGAGGCGATCGTTGTGTTGACTTGGTTGAAAAGAATGTTTACGCGTCTTTTTCGGCGCCGCTCGTGGGGGCAGATCTATTACATCAACGGGCCGGATGTATTACCGGCGCCGCTTGAGCGCGAGGAAGAGGAGGCGATATTGGCAGCCTTGGCCAATGATGAGAGCAAGCGCGCGGTCTTGATCGAGCATAATCTGCGACTGGTCGTGTTTATAGCCAAGAAATTTGAAAGCACCGGCATCGGCATCGAGGATCTGATATCGATCGGCACGATGGGGCTGATGAAGGCGATCAACACCTTTCGGCCGGACAAAAATATTAAGCTGGCTACCTACGCCTCGCGCTGCATTGAAAACGAGATCTTGATGTATATCCGCAAAACCGGCGCGCAAAGGCGAGAGATCTCGTTTGATGAGCCGCTGAATGTGGACTGGGATGGTAACGAGCTGCTTCTTTCCGATATTCTTGGCAGCGATGCGGATGCGGTTTGCAAGGATATTGAAGAGCTGGAGGAGCGAAAGCTGGTTCGCTCGCTTGTTGCGGCGCTTGACGAGCGCGAGCGCGTGATCATTGAGATGCGGTACGGGATGCGTGACGGCAGGGAAATGACACAGAAGGAGGTGGCGGATAGCTTAGGCATATCGCAATCCTACATTTCAAGGCTTGAAAAAAAGATCATTTCCGACCTGAAAAAGCAAATATTGCAAAAATTATAAGTTTTTTTGAAAAAAGACTTGCAATTTTGCAAAAATGCTGTTATAATAAAGTGTACTGCATTTAAGCATGGCAAATACTATGTGAAGAAGGTGTAAAAATGAAAGCAGGAATTCATCCCGAGTATAAGGAAGCAACGATCAAGTGTGCTTGTGGCGCTACCGTTGTTACCCGTTCTGTAAAGGGCGACATGAACGTTGAAATTTGCTCCAACTGTCATCCTTTCTATACCGGCAAGCAGAAGCTGGTGGATGCCGGCGGACGCGTTGATAAGTTCAAGAAGCGTCTTGCAATGAGCAAATAATTTGGTTACCTAAAAAAAGAGGACGCAGCCTGCGTCCTCTTTTTCTTCCAAAAGGAGATTGATATGGCTGAACACGCAAATATTGCGCAGCGCGCGATCTTGGTCGGCATCGCGCCCGATCAAGCCGGGCTTGCCGAATGCCACGTAAGCCTTGACGAGCTGGAGCGTCTGCTGGATACCGCCGGTGGCGAGGCCTTTGCGCGCCTGGTGCAGGTTCGTGCCGCCTATAATGCGCGTACCTGCATTGGCAGCGGCAAGGTGGCTGAGCTTGGGGATCTTTGTCAAAAAGAAGATATTCATCTGGCGGTGTTCGATTTTGATCTTTCCCCCTCTCAGATCCGCAACTTAGAGGATGATCTTGGTGACGTGCGCGTCATCGACCGCAGCATGCTGATCTTAGATATCTTTGCGCTGCATGCCACCAGCGGAGAGGGCAAGCTGCAGGTTGAGCTGGCGCAGCTAAAATATACCGCGCCGCGCCTAACCGGGCACGGAACCGAGCTTTCTCGTCTTGGCGGCACCATTGGTACGCGTGGCCCGGGTGAAACACAGTTAGAAAGCGACCGCCGCCATATGAAGCGGCGCATTGATGCCTTAGAGGCACAACTGGAAGAAATGGAGAGCACGCGCGCTACCATGCGTGCGGCACGCGATCGTTCAGGTATTCCCAAGGTGGCGATCGTTGGCTATACCAATGCCGGTAAATCCACCCTGTTGAACTATTTGACCAATGCCGGCGTGCTTTCCGAGGACAAGCTTTTTGCTACGCTGGACCCTACGACCAGGCGCCTGGAGTTAGAGGATGGTGAAAGCCTGCTGCTAACGGATACGGTCGGCTTTATTCGCAAACTGCCCCACCATCTCATCAAGGCCTTTCGCTCTACACTTGAAGAGGCTGCCTATGCGGATATTTTGCTGGTGCTGATTGATGCGACCGACCCGGAGGGGGAGGCGCATCTGGCGGTTACCGAGCAGCTGCTTGAGGAGCTTGGTGCTGGAGAAAAGCCTATTTTGTACGTGTTTAATAAATGCGATTGCGTTCCGGAGCTTATGAACGCCTTGCAGGAGCGCGAGGATACCGTTTATATCTCCGCAAGAACGGGCTACGGTGTAGACTCGCTGCTTGAGCGGCTGCTTTCCATCGTGCGGCAGGAAAAGAAGCGTGTGCGCCTGTGCTTCCCATATACCGAGCAGGGGCGCGTGAGCGCTGTTTACCATTACGGCACGGTTGAAAGTATATCGTATGAAGAAAACGGCGTTGTGCTGGTGGCAGTTCTTGATAAGCGAGGCCTGGGGCAATTTCGTGCCTATTTAGACGAGCAGGATCGCGCTCTAACGATGGAGGATGAGGATGCAGACTACCTATAAAACCATCAAAAACAGAGCGCAGGAAACGTTTGAAGAAAAGAAATCGATCTTTATAGGGCATGCCTTGCCGGTTTCAAACGAGGAAGAGGCGCTGGCTTTTTTAAGTGAGATCCGTTCCACCTATCCGGATGCCACGCACAACGTATACGCCTACGTTTTGCGTGAAAACGGTACTATGCGGTATAGTGACGACCGAGAGCCGCAGGGAACTGCCGGCTTGCCGGTGCTGGACGTGCTGCGCAAGGGTGAGATCACCGATACGATCATCGTGGTAACGCGATACTTCGGCGGAACGCTGTTGGGTACTGGCGGCTTGGTCCGCGCGTATACGCAAGCGGCAAGAATGGCGGTAGAGGCCGGAGGAATCGTTACCCGTGCCAAGCTGGAGATGCTGGCGATGATTTCTACCTACGCGGATTATCAAAGGCTCTCGCCCCTGCTGCAGGCAGAGGGGATCCGTGTAGATGATACCGATTTTGCAGCAGACGTGACCGTTCACGTGGCTATGCTGGCAGAAAAGAAAGAGGAATTTTGCCAGCAGGTGACAGAAATCTCAGGCGGGCGTGCCATTGTTTTAGAGGAAGGCGCGCGTTTTGATTATTTATAATTAATGTAAAACGGTTTTTTTACGCGAAAAAGAGTCTTTTTTGAAAAAACGGAGTATCTTATTATAAAAGGCATATTACGAGGGAGGGCTTTATGGAAAACGTTTGCGATCTTTTTTTGAAAAGAGAAGAAGAATATTTGTCCCCATACGCCTTTTTGACAAAAAGCACCCGTGGTAGGGAAAAGGAGATCGAGCCCTGCCAAAACCGCACGGAATTTCAGCGAGACCGTGATCGGATCCTGCATTGCAAATCCTTTCGCCGTCTCATGCATAAGACACAGGTGTTCTTTTCTCCCACAGATGAGCATTATCGTACCCGTATGACGCACACGCTGGAGGTTACCCAGGTGGCGCGCATTATTGCGCGCGCCCTGCGCTTGAATGAGGATCTTTGTGAGGCGGCGGCACTGGGACATGACCTTGGCCACACGCCGTTTGGTCATGCCGGTGAATCTGCTATGCAGAGATGCTTTTCACCCGATTTTACACACTATAAGCAGAGCCTGCGTGTTGTAGATTTTTTAGAAAATGACGGAGAGGGCATGAATCTCACCTACGAGGTGCGTGACGGTATTCTGAACCACACCGGTGATTGCATGGCGAGCACGCTGGAGGGCGTGATCGTGAAATTTGCCGATCGTATTGCCTACATCAATCATGATATTGACGATGCTTGCCGCGCGGGCATTTTAACGCCCGATGATATCCCAGTAGAGCTGGTAAAGATTCTTGGCAGCTCGCACAGCGAGCGCATTAATACCATGGTTATTTCCGTGATCGAGGCCAGCCGTGACACGAATGCGATCAACATGACGCCGGAAATTTACCAGGCGACCATGGCGCTGCGCGATTTCTTAAAAAAGAACGTATACGTGGATTCCCTTGCTAAGGCAGAGGAGGACAAGGCAAAGGATCTTTTGGTTTGCTTGTATCAGTATTACAGTGAAAATCCTGAAAAAATGCCCGCTCTTTATCAAAGGAATATTAGCCGCGACGGCATTGGCCGCTGTGTATGCGACTACGTTTCCGGCATGACGGATCGCTATGCCATTGCGCAATATGAGGATATTTTTATCCCCAAGGTGTGGAAGGGGTAAGCATGATTGCAAAAGAAATCGTTGAGGAGGTTCTGGCAAGAACCGATCTTGCTGCCCTGATCGGCGGATACGTCAGTCTAAAGCGTACCGGCTCTAATCAAACCGGCTCTTGCCCGTTTCACAGCGAGCGAACACCGTCCTTTACCGTTTTTTCTGCCAGCAATAGCTTCTATTGCTTTGGCTGCGGCGCAGGTGGTGATGCGATCACCTTTGTGCGGAAGATTGAAAATCTGGAATATGAGGATGCGGTAGAGTTTCTTGCGCGCCGCGCGGGTATTCGTATACAACGCGCGCCTGAGACATTTGGCGGTAAGAGATATGACCGTACGCGCCTGTTTGAAATGAACAGAGATGCTGCGCGCTTCTTTCATAGTGCCTTGTACCAAAACACCCCTGGTGCGCATGCCGCTTTAGCTTATCTGATGGAAAAGCGCGGCCTATCGCGTGCGGTGATCACGCACTTTGGTTTAGGCTACTCACCAGCGGAATATGATGTTTTCTTCAATCACATGAAGGGAAAAGGGTATACCGAGGACGAGCTGATCGCCGGCTTTTTGTGCGGCCGCTCAGAGCGGGGCGGCCTTTACAGCTCCTTCCGCAATCGCGTGATGTTTCCCATTATTGACCTGAGCGGTAACATCATTGCTTTTGGCGGCCGCGTTATGGATGATAGTCAGCCGAAATACAAAAACTCGTCTGACACGCCGGTTTTCAAAAAAAGCAAAAATTTGTTTGCTTTGAATTTTGCGCGCACCGCATGCGCTGAACAGCTGATCCTTTGTGAAGGATATATGGACGTTATTGCCATGCATGCGGCTGGCTTTACCAATGCTGTTGCTACGCTGGGAACGGCATTGACAGAGGACCAGGCACGTATGATGACCCGATATACCAAAAAGGTCATTATTTCCTATGATATGGACGATGCTGGTCGCAAGGCGGCAGATCGTGCTGTCAAGATGTTTGGTGACGTAGGGCTAGAGGTAAAGCTCTTGCGGTTGAATGGAGCCAAGGATCCGGATGAGTTTATTAAAAAATTCGGTGCTGAAAAGTTTCGCAGTCTGCTTGAGGAGAGTCGCACAAAGTTTGAATATTATTTTGAATCCATTCTCAGCAAGCACGATATAACGGTTCCGCAGGAAAAGATCAAGGCGATCAATGCCATGTGCGAGCTAATTTCCGGTTTTTATTCCTCGGCAGAGCGCGATGTCTATATTGCCGAGGTTGCAAAGCGCACAGACGTGTCGCAAGAAAGCATCCGCCAGGACGTTGGGCGTATGATTGCCAAAAAGAAAAGTGCATACAAACAGCAAGAAACGCAGAAAATACATCAGTCGGCTGCCGGCTTTGCCGATAAGGTAAACGCGGATTTTGTCAAAAATCCGGCGGCTGCCAGGGCAGAGGAGGCCGTGCTTGGCTTGATGCTATTGCAAATTGGCCACAGAAAGCGTGCCTTTACGGCAGAGATCAATTTGCGAGAAGATGACTTCTTTACCGAGTTCGGAAAAAAAGTTTATTCCTATCTGCAAGCGCACGTAGAGGACGAAGATGCAACCGAGCTTCTGAACGAGAGCTTTTCTGCTGACGAGGTTGGGCGCATCACGCATATGAAAATCGCAAGAATGCAGCTGACCGATAATGGCGACGATGTTTTTTTGGAAAGCGTGAGATGCTTGCGTGAGGCGATTGCCGCAGCAAGAGAGCGGAGCGACGGTGTCACCCTGTCAAGTCTGGCGGCCCTGATCGATCGCCGCAAAAATGACGAATAAATACAACAAAGTAAATGACAAATAAAAGAGGTTCAAATCATGAGTGATGGGAAAAAATTGGATGTAAACGAGATTATTGAGCAGACCGGCGCCGGCTCGATCACCAGCAGCGACATTATGGAGGTTCTGGAGGATATCGATTATGATATCGAACAGATGGAGAAGATCTATGAGTCGCTTGAAAGTAACGGTGTTGGCGAGGGTGATGCGCAGCCGTTTGGTGAAGGCGGGGATGCAGAGTCGGAGAGCTTTTCAAGCGCCGAGGAGATGGAAAAGCTCTTGGCGCAGGAGGGCCTTGCCATTGACGATCCGGTTCGCATGTACCTGAAGGAGATCGGCAAAATTCCGCTTCTGAACAGCGAGCGTGAAATGTATCTGGCTGAGCGGATTGCTCTTGGTGATAAGCAAGCGAAGGACGAGCTGGTTGAGGCAAACCTGCGTCTGGTTGTCAGCATTGCCAAGCGTCATGTGGGTAAGGGCATGTATTTCCTTGATCTGATCCAGGAGGGAAATCTTGGTCTGATGAAGGCGGTTGAAAAGTTTGACTATCATAAGGGATATAAGTTTTCTACCTACGCAACGTGGTGGATTCGCCAGGCAATCACCCGCGCGATTGCAGACCAGGCGCGGACGATCCGTATTCCGGTGCACATGGTAGAAACGATTCACAAGGTATCCCGCACGGCGCGCCAGCTGCTGCAGGAGCTGGGAAGAGAACCCACCTCGGAGGAGATTGCAGAAAAGATCGGCATGTCGACCGACAAGGTGCGCGAGATTATGAAGATCGCGCAGGATCCGGTATCCTTAGAAACGCCGATTGGCGAGGAAGAGGATAGCCATCTGGGCGATTTTGTAGAGGACAACGATTCTCCGGCACCGGCCGATACCGCTTCCTATTCGCTCCTGCGTGAGCAGCTTTGCTCTGTTCTTCGTACGTTGACCCCTCGTGAGGAGCAGGTTTTGAAGCTTCGCTTTGGCTTAGAGGATGGCCGTGCTCGCACCCTGGAGGAGGTAGGCAAGGAGTTCAATATTACGCGTGAGCGTATTCGTCAGATAGAGGCAAAGGCGCTGAGAAAGCTTCGTCATCCCAGCCGCTCGAAGCTGCTGCGCGACTACCTCGAATAATCCTGTTGGTGGTGTTGTACAAAAATAGAACCCCGCTTTTGTGCACTTTGCCAATGCCATCTTGGTAAAGGATGTATTGGTCGGCAAAATTCACAAAAAAATCATAGTTGAAAGCCGAAATGACCTTGACATTCTGACAAAGATGTAGTAAAATAATATAGTGATTAGACAAGGCTCGCTTGAGGGCGCTTTTGATTTCCAGGAGGACACATATGAAGAAAAAATTGTTATGCCTGTTGCTCTGTCTTGCGATGGTTTTCACTGCAGGGATGCTGAGCGGTTGTGCTGAGGAAGAGGAAGTAGATACCAATTCCAACGTCAACACATCGCGCGAGGCTGTTACCATCAGCATGTGGATCATTTCCGAAAACAAGCTGTCAGCAGAGACGGAGGCTGCAGTTGAAAAGGCCTTTAACGATTTGACCGAGACGAAGTATACCACGCACGTTGATCTGGTATTCTGCACGGAAGATGAGTATAAGGCGAAGGTAGATGCGCACTTCAAGAAGGTTGATAGCCGCCCGGAGGGTACGCCAATCAAGCCGGTAACGAAAGAGGAATCCTATAAGTTGGATGACGACGGCATGCTGGTTCTTGATTATCCCGAGGTTGGTACATACCAGATGGATATCCTGCTGATCACAGGCGAGGATATGCTGATGGAATACGTAAAGAAAGAGCGCCTGCTTTCTCTAAACGATGCACTGACGAATACGTACAAGATCATTGGCCGTTACGTTTATAATAACATTTTGGAGAATTCCAAGGTAAGTAAGGATGGCGAAGCAAAGAACAAAGAATTTTTTGCCGTTCCGAACAACCAGATGATCGGTGAATACACCTTCCTCATGGTAAACCGTGAGATGGCTGATAAGTATTACTTCGATCCTGCCACCTTCACCTCCTTTGGCGTTGGCACACCTGCTGCTCAGCTGATCGATCTGATCGCTGAAAAGGAGGATACCAGTGTTATCGCGCCTATGTATGGCATGGCCGATTATCCGCTTGTTAAGTATTGGAATAAGGATGCAAGCGGCAAGTCGGTTATCTCGACTCTGTATCCTACGGCAACGATCGAATGCGGACCCGCCTTCGCCCCTGTTGTTTCTAATCTCTTTGCTGCCGGCAGCTACAAGTCCTTCATGCAGGAGATGTTCTACTGCAAGGAGAATGGGTACTTCAAGACCACGCAGGAAAGCTTCGGCGTTGGTGTTTTGACCGGCGATTATTCTCTTTATGAGCAGTACAGCGATGATTACTATGTAGTTCCGCTGGCATATCCTCGTCTGGAGGATACCGACGTATTTAGCTCCATGTTTGCGATCAGCAGCTATACGGTAAGCGAGCAGCGTTCTATGGAGATCATTAAGGATCTGACCTGCGATAGCGAGCTGCGCAACGTTCTGCAATACGGTGTAGAGGGAACCCATTATTTTCTGAATGATGACGGTGCCGTTAAGCGCTTGAATCAGGATTACATGATGAACATTGCTTACACCGGCAACGTAATGATGGCTTATCCTGAAGAGGGCATGCCGCTTGATCTTTGGGAGACGGCAAAGCAGCAGAATCTGCAGTCCCTGCTTTCCGGTGTATACGGCGCAAGCTCTGCTTTGAAGGAAGTAGATGCTGATGCTTGGGAGCAGATGTCTGAAATTTCGGGCCTCTACTTTGATCGCCTGTATGCGTGCGAAACGATGAGCGAGTTTGAGAATTATCTCGCTGTTGCCAGCGCAGAGATCTCTTCCACCTCGTATTTTGCTGAACTGACAAACACCTTTACCAGTTCCGGCGATTTTGATCTCGGTTCCTTGGCCGGTGCACTTTCCCAGTGGTGGACAGATACGTTTGGTGATTTGACTTAATAATTGAAACAAAAGCGAAAGAGGGAAAACCTCTTTCGCTTTTTTGATTATTTATAAAAGAAAGGCAAAAGGCACTTGCAGCAAAAAGACGGCAAGTGCCTTTGTGTTATACAGCAGCAGTTTCTTCTGTTTTGCAGAATGTGTAAAGCGGCTCACCCTTGCCGTTTACGTAATCGGCCGTAATGGTAACGGCAGAAATATCAGAACGGGAGGGGATCTCGTACATAAGCTGCATCATCATGTTTTCCATGATTGAGCGAAGGCCTCTTGCTCCGATCTCGCGTTCGATGGCTTGTGCGGCAATCGCATCATAAGCCTCGTCGGTAAAGGATAGCGTAACGCCGTCTAACTCAAACAACTTTTTGTATTGCTTGGATAGGGAGTTCTTGGGATCGCGCATAATGCGCACCAAGGCCTCCTTGTCTAAATTTTCCAGCGTTACAATAACAGGCAATCGACCTACCAACTCAGGAATAATACCAAACTTAACAATATCGTGCGATTGCACGTCACGGAAAACACCCTTTGCTAACTTGTTTTTGCGGTTTGAAATTTCACCGCCAAACCCAATAGCCTGCGTGCCCTTGCGCTTTTCAATAATCTTTTCAAGACCGTCAAAGGCGCCGCCGCAAATAAAGAGAATGTTTTCTGTGTTGATCTGAATAAATTCTTGATTGGGGTGTTTTCTACCGCCTTGCGGTGGTACGTTGGCCACGGTGCCCTCTAAAATTTTCAGCAGGGCTTGCTGCACACCCTCGCCGGAAACGTCGCGCGTGATAGAGGTGTTTTCACCCTTACGCGAGATCTTGTCAATCTCATCGATATAGATGATGCCTTTTTCGGCTAAAGAGACGTCATAGTCGGCGGCTTGAATTAAACGAAGAAGAATGTTCTCAACATCTTCACCAACGTAGCCTGCTTCGGTCAATGTGGTAGCATCGGCAATGGCGAAAGGAACCTGAAAGCTGTGCGCCAAGGTCTGGGCCAGATAGGTTTTTCCAACACCGGTAGGGCCGAGAAGGAGAACGTTGCTTTTTTGAATTTCAACCGTTTCTTCTTCGGCTTCGCTTGCTGTAGCTTGGCTGTTGCGCCGCGTGTTGCCGTTTTTCTTCTCTTTGGAAAGGATGCGCTTGTAGTGATTGTAAACTGATACGGCTAATACTCGCTTTGCCTCGTCCTGGCCGATTACATAGCTATCCAGCATGCTTTTGATTTCCATCGGCTTGGGTAGCGTTTCGTAGGAAAGGGCCGTCTCCGTGGCTGCGGCAGTTAATTCATCTGAGGCGTTCAAAAAATCCGAGCATGCATCCACGCAGTCATCGCAAATATAAAAATTGTTGTTGCGGGGGGAGGGAATCAAGAATAAAACCTGATCCTCACTTCTTCCGCAAAAGCCACAGCAGCGTGGCGTGTGGCCGTCTTGGGTGGTGGGAGTAGACATGAATTTACCTCAGATTAGTTTCTCTTTTCGATCACCTTGTCGATCAAGCCATATGCGGCGGCCTGGTCGGCAGTCATGAAATTATCGCGCTCGGTGTCGGCTATAATGGCCTCAAGCGGTTTTCCGGTCTTTTCAGAAAGAATGCGATTCATTTTGTCGCGAATGCGCAAAATATGATCGGCATGGATCTTGATATCCGATGCCTGACCTTGCATGCCGCCTAAGGGCTGGTGGATCATAATTTCGCTGTTTGGCAGCGCCAAACGCTTGCCTTTCGTTCCAGCGGCGAGAAGAAAGGCCCCCATGCTGGCAGCCATGCCAATGCAAATTGTAGACACGTCACATTTGATGTAATTCATCGTATCATAAATCGCCATGCCGGCGCTGATAGAGCCGCCCGGGCTGTTGATATAGAAGTTGATATCCTTGTCAGGGTCAACCGATTCGAGATACAACATTTGTGCTACAACTAAAGATGCAGTTGTGTCATTCACTTCATCAGCAAGAAAAATAATACGGTCATTCAGCAAACGGGAATAGATATCAAAAGACCGTTCGCCGCGGTTGGTTTCTTCAATGACCATTGGTACCAATGCCATGGGGGTTCCTCCTTTTGCGTGTGCGGATATTACTTAATGATTGCCTTTTCCTTCACCAGGTCAATAGCGGCCTTTACCTTCAGGTCGGCGGCCAGGTTTTCCTTTGCAATCAACTCTTTTACCTTTTCTACGGGCATGTTGTAGGAATCAGCGATCTTCTTATACTCAGCCTCGATCTCCTTTGCTGCGGCAGTCAGCTTCTCCTGCTTAGCGATCTTTTCAAGAGCCAGGCGAACCTTTACCTGCTTTTCAGCCTGCGGACGCAGCTGCTGGCGCAGACCGTCAAGGTTCATGCCGGTAAACTTGAAGTAAGTCTCTAGATCCAGACCCTGCATTCTCATGCGGTTTTCGTAGTCGCGTACAAAATTGTCGGTCTCTTCTACGAACATAACCTCGGGAATATCTGCCTCCAGCTTCTCGATCAGGGCATCGATCAGCTTTTCCTCAAACTCGTTCTCGGCGGTCTTTTCATTTCTCTCCTGAAGTTTTGCCCGTACGTCGGCGCTATATTCAGCAAAGGTATCAAATTCCGAAACGTCTTTTGCAAACTCGTCGTCAGCAGCAGGCAGCTCGGTCTCCTTGATGCCGTTCAGCTTTACCTTGAATACGGCGGCCTTGCCGGCCAGGTTCTCTGCGTGGTAGTCAGCGGGGAAGGTGACGTTAACGTCAAATTCATCACCGATGGCGTGACCAACAACCTGATCCTCGAAGCCCGGGATAAACTGGCCGGAGCCTAGCTTCAGATCAAACTTTTCGGCCTTGCCGCCATCAAAGGGCACGCCGTCAACAGAACCGTCAAAATCAATGTTAACGCTGTCCTCCAGCTTGGCTGCACGGTCGGTTACGTCAATAATGCGAGAGTTGCGCTCGCGGGCACGGGTAATCTCGGCCTCTACGTCCTCATCGGTCACCTCGGCAACCTTCTTCTCGACTTCGATACCCAGGTAGTTTTCGATCTTCACGTCAGGCTTTACAAAAACAACAGCCTTCAGTACAAGCCCGTTATTGTCAGCAGAAACAACATCGAAATCAGGCTGGCCTACAACGTCCAGCTTGGATTCCTTGATAGCTTCCTCGTAGGCATCAGGAATGCAGGCGTTGATGGCATCCTCATAAAATACGCCCTTGCCGTACATCTTTTCAATCAGCGCACGGGGAGCCTTGCCCTTGCGGAAGCCGGGAACGTTGATCTTCTCAGCATTCTTGCGATAGGCAGCATCAACGGCGGCAGCAAAGGTTTCGCTATCTACCGAGATTTCCAGCTCGTACTGGTTTTTTACAGCCTTGGATTTGGTTTTTTTGGTCAGACTCATGTTTTTTTCCTCCGAAAGTAAAATGGATATTTTATAAAATTACATCTATATTATTTTACAGCACAAAGATAGCTTTGTCAAGCAGATTTTGCTATTTTTGTTATGTTTTGCTTGTTTTTGATCAAATAAAATATTCGGGGAGAATGGGACGAGGAGAGAAATTCAGAAAATCGGCTGCGATCAGAGAAAATTGTATACCGTCCTCTTGAAAACTGGCCGGTGCCGTATAATTTCCATGGATGTGCCCAAAAAAGCACCGCTTGATCTGGTATTCGTGCAGCAGGCTTAAGATGGGCTGGCAATGTAGACCGTTCCAAACGGGAGGAAAGTGTAAAAAGACCAGCGTTTCTCTGCCGGGGTTTTCTGCTGCTAAGGCTTTTCCGCTCTCCAAGCTCAGGCGAAGACGCATGGCCTCTCGCGCTACCAGCTTTTCAAAATCAGCTTCCTTTGGCATGTTATCGCAGGATTCCTCCTGGTACCAGCCGCGCGTGCCGCACAAAATAAAATCATTCTCACACAGCCAAGCGTTGTTGTTCAGCAGAGAAATAGAGGTGATTCCTTCTGTAGTAAAAAGCTTTTCCATTTTTGCGGCGGTAGACCACCAAAAATCATGGTTTCCCTTGCCGATATATTTATGGCCGGGAAGCTCATCCAAGAAGTGAAGGTCGCAAACGGCATCCTGCAGCGATAGCGCCCAGGATATGTCTCCGGGGATAACAATGCTGTCCTCCGGTTCTACCACTGCATGCCAGCATTTACGCAGCTTATCTACGTAGCCGGACCAGCGACGGCCGAAAATCTCCATGGATTTATTCATTCCTTCCATGGTTGAAAGATGGAGATCTGCGATTACATATAGCATAAAAAACTCCGAATATAGTATAAATCTCCGAATCACGGACAGAATAATAGCAAATCCAAATGATGGGAGGACAAAAAACATGGAAAACGAAAGAAAAGACTGCAGCAGCAAGCCAAACAAGGGAATTGTCTGTGATGTACGCAATTGTGTATACCACGAGGGGGGTAACTGCTGCATGGCCGAGCAGATTGCTGTAGGTCCCAGCTATGCGTTATCCAGTAGCGAAACGGTGTGCGCTACCTTCAAGCCGAAGGAGTCTTAATCTGCATGAATGGCAGACCGGCATGTGTCCGGTCTGCCGCTTTTTATTTTACGTATTTGAACAAGAAACGCTGCGCGTTTTCAAAAAAGATCTTGTTGATCTGTTCGTCGCGGTAGCCAAGGCGAGACATTTCAGATGCCAGGCGGGGAAGACGGTCTACATATTCAAGCCCGGCCGGCGTGGCATCGATCCCGTCGAAGTCGCAGCCAAGGCAAATGTGATTTTCACCGCCAAGCGAGCAAAAGTGTTCGATGTGTGCGATCACGTCTGCAATGCTGCAGCGCTCGCCTGTGGAAAGGTGGCGTGGTGCCATGCTGATGCCCACAACACCGTCAGCATTCTTAATCAGGTCGAAATGCCAGTCGGTCAGGTTGCGGTTGTGCGGTGTAACGGCATACGCGTTGGAATGTGAGGCAATAAAGGGCTTTTTGTATTTGGCTGCGATATCGGCAATTTCCTCGATGCAGCGGCGCGAAGCGTGCGATACGTCGGGAATGACGCCAAGCTCGAAGCAGCGACGAACTACCTGGTGGCCAAAGGGCATCAAAGGATCATCGGTATCGCAGGCGCCACCAATCAGGGTAGAGCCGTGCCACATCAGCGTTAAAATGCGAACGCCGGCACCGTGCAGGATATCTAACCGTTCGATATTACCGCACAGCAGGCGCGCATCCTCTACGGCCAGGTGATAGGTGAACTGTGGGGGGAGGTGCGCTTCCTCCAATGCCTCCAAAAAAGCACGACGCATATCCCAGAATGTGGCATAAGCTTCTTGGTCGGAAAGGCGCTTATCGCTCCAAAAGGCAAACACTTGCGTAACGTTGTCAAAGGCAAACAACCTACGTGAGGAAACCTGCAGCTTGTCATCATCAAAGGGGAGCTTTTGGTCATAAATACGGTAGGGAGTGTCACAATGCAGGTCTACAAGATTCATAAATATCTCCTATTCTATGCGAAATGCATCCGGCATGTGGTGGATCGAATGCAGCACGGGCGTGTCGGCGTTTTGAAAGTACACCTCCACAACGTCCATGCGTATCTTCTTTTTAGTGGTGTTCTGCGCGCAGTAGGCGCGTGCTGCTGCCAAAAGGCAACGCTGCTTTCTGGCGTCTACCGCCTCGCATGCGCGCCCAAAGCGGGCAATCGTATCTTCGCTATGTGTGCGTGATTTCACTTCAACAAAGACCAAAAACTCGCGGTTTTCTGCAATGATGTCTATTTCGTTTTTGCCGCTTGTATAGTTGCGTTCGACGATGCGGTAATGATTTTTCTTAAGATATTTTGCAGCAGCATCCTCTCCAAGGGCGCCTACGCCTTGCTTTGCTTCTTTCATTTGTCTTTTTCTAAAAACTTAAGAAAGGATTTTCTATGTATGGGACATGGGCCAAGCCGATGCAAAGCCTCCATGTGTTCCTTGGTGCCGTACCCCTTGTGCTTGGCAAAGCCGTATGCCGGGTAATTGGCATCGTCCTCTAAGCACATGCGATCTCTTGACACCTTTGCTAAAATGCTGGCAGCGGCAATCGAGCAAGAGATGGCATCGCCTTTGATGACAGGATATGCCGGGATAGGCATGTCACGTGCAATATTTCCGTCGATCAGCGCAAAATCAGCAGCGGGGGAAAGCATGCTGATGGCACGGCGCATGGCCAGCATGTCGGCATTAAGGATGTTTAATTCATCGATCTCAGCTGGAGAGGCAGATGCAATGGCATACGCAATGGCGCTTTGACAAATGATGTCAAACAGCTGCTCGCGCTTTTTTGCTGTCAGCTTTTTAGAATCGTTCAGACCGGGAATTTCAAGCCCGATCGGGAGAATGCAGGCGGCGGCAAATACCGGGCCGGAGAGTGGGCCGCGCCCTGCTTCGTCAACGCCGCAGATGAGCGAAAAACCATCTGCCATGAATTTTTGTTCGAGTTCGTAGTTTGGCATAGCTTATTCCTTGCTTGGCTTTTCAAGTGTGATGCGGCCTATGACGGCATGGCGGAATTCATCCAGTAGCATGTTGGCCGCTCTGCCAAAATCCGTTTCTCCGCCAGAGATCAGCATGCCGCGTTTGCGGCCGATCAGCGCAAGCAGATCGTACCCGTCTAAGTCGCAAATTTCGTTTTGATCCAATTTATAGCGTGCGGAAAGCAGATCGGGGCATAGTTTGTTCAGCCTGGCACATAGCTGCATGGCAAGCTCCTCGGTGTCTAATATCTGATCCTTGATGGCGCCGGTGAAGGCTAAATTTTCACCCACGATCGGATCGTCAAATTTTGGCCACAAAACGCCCGGCATATCCATCAGATCCAACCCAATATCTGTTCCTACCCATTGTTTAGTCATGGTAACGCCGGGGCGGTTTTCAACCTTCGTCTTACCAGAGCCGCAAAGACGATTGATCAGGGAGGATTTTCCCACGTTCGGAATGCCAACGATCATGGCACGCAGGCGGCGGCCTTCCATGCCTTTTTCACGGTAACGCTCAACCTTGTCGGTCAGCACCTCGCGGATGGTATCCGGTATTTTCTTGATGCCGTCACCGCTCACACAGTCAACGGCGCATACGTGGTCACCTGTCTTTTTCAGATAGGTTGTCCATTTTTCCGTTTCGGTTGGTGAGGCGAGTCCTGCCTTGTTTAGCAGGGTAAGCATGGGCTTTTGGCCGGCAATGCGATGAATTTCCGGGTTGCGCGAGCTGGCCGGAATGCGAGCATCCAGCACCTCGATCAGGATGTCTACCTTAGTTAGGTTTTCCTGCATGAGTCGCCGGGTTTTTGCCATGTGGCCAGGGAACCACTGTATGATCTGTGAGGGCATAACTGTTTCCTTTGCTTATTGCACGAAGCCGATTTTACTGAAAAGGGTAGAAAGGTCTTTTCCGCCTAAGCGAAACACCACGCGACCAAGAACGTTGTTCTCGTCTACATATTCAAACACGCCGCGGCTATCCTCGGAATGGTAGGTATTGTCGCCCATGACAAACAAGCACCCTTCGGGTACTTTATAGATATCTGTTCCGGTATAGCGGTCCTTCCAGGCGGTGGGGGATGGGTCATAATAACGGTAGGGCTCGTCAAGCACGTTGCCGTCTACCAGTACCGTCACCGTTGTGATATCACCCTGCGCCTTGTACTGCAGCTCAACGATTTGCCCCTCGGTGGCGATTACGCGCTTGATGATGGCGTTTTCGTAACGGGGCTTTCCGGTTCCTTCATCAACAATATCAAGGTCTTGGAATACAACGATATCCCCCTGCGAAGGCGTATAGAAGATATCAGAGACGATCAGCTTGTCGCCATCTTCTAGTGTGTTGTTCATAGAAGGGCCATCTACGGTGCAGATGCGCGCCACAAAGGTGAAAAACAGCATGATCGCGCAGGAGGCAAGGATCAGCATTTCTAAAAATTCAAATATTTCAATACCAAAGCTGCGTCTTGCTTGAATTTCGCCCGGGGCTAATTCATCGTCCTGCATGTCGGTGCCGTCAACCTCGTCGGGGAAGGTGCTTTGGGGGGCATCCTTGGGGATCTTGGAATATATTTCTCGTGCCATATGCTATACCTTTCTTTTAGACAACAAAATCAAACAGGTGTTTATAAATGTATCTATTATATTATAACATGAAAAATATGAATATACAAGAACATTTTTTTGAAAAAACACTTGATTTTTTTGTATAAGGATGTTATAATACATTGGTGCCTGTATGGGCATTAGTATTAGAACAGTCCTCTGCATTGCTCTGCACGAATGTTCGGTGTTAAAGGAGGAATCATTTCATGGATATGATTCAGGCTTTTGTAAATGAGCAGATGAAACCCGAGCTTCCTAAGTTCGAGATTGGTGATACCGTACGGGTACACAACAAGATCAAGGAAGGCGAGAAGGAGAGAATCCAGATGTTCGAGGGTACCGTTATTGCAAAGCGCAACGGCGGCATTTCTGAGACCTTTACCGTAAGACGTATTGCTTACGGCGTAGGTGTTGAGAAGACCTTCCCGATTCATTCTCCGAACGTAGTAAAGGTAGACGTTATACGCGTAGGTAAAGTACGCCGTGCTAAGCTCTACTATCTGCGTGACCGGGTTGGTAAGGCAGCAAAGACGAAGGAAAAAATCTGAGTTTTGCTCCAAAAAGAAAAAACGCCGTTATTTTATAACGGCTGTTTTTTTCATCATCCCATATTTTCAGGCAGTTTCTTGCCACCAAGAATGTGGAAGTGCAGGTGCTTTACCGACTGGCAACCGTCTTCGCCACAGTTGGTGATCACGCGATACCCATTGGTAATGCCGGCCTTTTTTGCAATGGCGGGAATGCAGGTAAATATGTGCGCTACGATTTCACTATTGGTGGCAGTAACGTCATTGGCAGATGCAATGTGCGCACGCGGAATGACTAATACGTGAACCGGCGCTTGGGGGGCAATATCGTGAAATGCGAGGATCTTTTCGTCCTCATAGACCTTGTTAGAGGGGATATCGCCTGCGCCAATCTTACAAAATAAGCAATCCATAAGGGAACTCCTTTTTTATTTTATTATAACAGATAGGCAGATGAAAAGCAAGTGCAGACAGAAAATATGCTGAAAAATTACCGGCTTCCCACCGTTGAACGCGACCTTTGGCAGCAGCTGGCGGCAGAAGAGCGCCCTTTGGTAATATATGGCATGGGCAACGGCGCCGATAAGCTGATCGCACGCTTAGCCGCCATCGGCAAGGTGCCGGCTGCCATATTCGCCAGCGACGATTTTGTTCGCGGGCAAAGCTTTCATGGTTTCCGCGTTTGCCGTTTTTCTGAAATTAAAGAACGCTTTTCTGATTTTGTAATCCTGGTTTCCTTTGGTTCGCGCCTGCCGGCTGTTATGAATGCATTGTTTGAGATGGCAGAGAAGTATCCCCTATATCTGCCGGACATGCCAGTGGCAGGGAAAGAGGATTTTACACACCGATTTTACAAAGAAAACGAAGAAAAAATACGGCAGGTGTACGATCTTCTCGAAGACGATCTTTCAAGAAGGATATATACCTCTGTTCTGCAATATAAGCTGACGGGGGATGTTCTTTGTCTGCGAGATGCTTGCTCTTCAGAGGATGAGGATTTTTCTTGTTTTGACAATTTTGCCATTCATACGGCGATAGATGGCGGTGCTTACAACGGGGATACTGCTGGGCAGATGATACGCCGTTTTCCTTCCTTGCGCAAGATTTTTGCGGTAGAACCTGATGCCAAAACGTTCAAAAAACTGAGTAAATTCGCGGCAGAACAAAACAATACCGTTGAAATACTTCCCATTCATGCCGCCCTGTGGAGCGAGCAAGGCGATGGTGTCTTTTCTGCCAGTGGAAACAGGAACTCCTCGCTTGCCTCTGCTTCTTACGAGCACAAGGATGTTGTGGTGCCGTTGCTAACCGTAGATGGCCTTGCGGCAGATGAAAAAATCGATTACATCAAATATGATGTCGAAGGGGTAGAGCGAGAAGCACTGCTTGGCAGCCGTGGCGTGATTACGCGTGATCACCCTGTGTTGGCTGTTTCTCTGTATCACCGTAGCGAGGATTTGTTCGATCTGCCGTCGCTTATCTATCAAATTGATAAAAACTATCGCTTCTATTTGCGGCGTACAAGCTGCTTGCCCGCATGGGAAATAACCTTGTTTGCCGTTTGAAAGGAGAAGAATATGCCAGAATTGTTGGCCCCCGCGGGGAATTTTGAAAAATTGCGCGCCGCTATTCTGTACGGTGCCGATGCGGTGTATCTTTCCGGCAGGATGTTTGGCATGCGTGCCGCTGCCGATAATTTTTCAACAGAAGAGCTTGGGGCGGCCGTTTCGTATGCCCACGAGCATCACGTGCGTGTATATCTAACAGTAAACGTTATGCCGCGCGAGCATGAATATCCGCTTTTGCGTACCTATTTTGAAGAGCTGAAAAGCATTCCCGTAGATGCCCTGATCATTGCTGATCTTGGTGTTCTTGCATTGGCCAAGGAGCTATTGCCCGGGGTACCGATACACATTTCTACCCAGGCAAACGTCGTTTCGGCTGAAACCTGCCGTGCTTACCAGGCTCTTGGCGCCGAGCGTATCGTTTTGGCGCGTGAGCTGACGATGGAGGAGATCAAGCGTATACGCGATGCCGTTCCGGATGTGGAGCTGGAGGCCTTTATTCACGGCTCTATGTGTATTTCTTATAGCGGTCGATGCCTACTTTCTAACTTTTTTACTGGCCGCGATGCCAACCGTGGCATGTGCACACAGCCTTGCCGCTGGAATTATCAGTTACGCGGTCACTACGAGTTGATCGAGGAAAAACGCCCGGACACCCCCATTTCTATCGAGGAAGTGAATGGCGAGGCCTTCTTTATGAGCTCACGTGATACCTGTATGATCGAGCACATTCCTGAATTGATGGAGTCTGGTATTGACAGCTTTAAGATCGAGGGGCGTATTAAGAGCGCTTATTATGCCGCTGTTGTTACCAACACCTATCGTATGGCGATGAATGCCTATGCTGCCGGGAATTATGTGTACGATCCGCACTGGGGGAGAGAGCTGGATAGCGTCAGCCACCGCCCGTATCACACCGGCTATTATTTTGATGATCCTACTGCAAACGCCAACACAACCGATTATCCCGGGTATTTGCGCGAGAATGCATATTTGGCCGTGGTTCTTTCGTATAATGAGGAAAACGGTGTAGCCCTGCTACAGCAGAGAAATAAATATTCCTGCGGGGATATGGTAGAGCTGCTCACGCCCGGGAAAACAGGCGTAGCTTTCCTTGCCTCTGCCATGTGGAATGAGGCGAATGAACCGATTGAAGCCGTGCCGCATCCGCAAATGCGGTTTTATATGAAGATGCCCTTTGCCGTGAAGCCGGGAGATATTTTGCGCGCCGCTACGTAAGAAGGAGGTACGAAAATGATCATTATCGAATATTTGAAGGTCTTGCTGATCGCCGTTGTGGAGGGCATTACTGAATGGTTGCCCGTCAGCAGCACGGGACATATGCTGTTGCTTGAGCATTTTTTGCCGCTTCATTCCATGAGTCCTGCGTTTTATTCCATGTTTTTATACGTGATCCAGTTTGCGGCGATTTTGGCAGTGATCGTATATTTTTTTGGGCGGTTAAATCCCTTTTCACGCAAAAAACAGCCTGCCGAAAAAAAGGCAACGTGGCGCATGTGGCTGTGCGTTCTGGTTGGCGTTTTGCCGGCGGCCGTGATTGGTCTTTTACTTGACGACTTTGTTGACGAGCATATCATTCAATCGAATTTCGGCGTTTATGTTGTGGCAGCCGCTCTGATTGTCTACGGAATTGCGTATGTAGTGATGGAACGCATGAGGAAAAGTAGTAGCTTTCGCGTTGCGTCGGTAGATCAGCTTTCTATCAAGGATGCCTTGCTGATCGGGGCGTTTCAGTGCCTTTCGATCATTCCCGGTACGTCACGCTCTGGCTCTACGATCCTTGGCGGAATGGCGCTTGGTGTTTCTCGCGGCGTTTCTGCAGAGTTTTCCTTCTTTATGGCTATTCCCATCATGGCGGGCGTTTCGCTGCTGAAGGTAGCAAAGTATTTACTTTCCGCCGTGGAGGGGGTGGCCGGTTATACGTGCACGGGTGATGAGCTTGGTATGTTGGCCTTTGGTGCGGTGATTGCTTTTTTGGTTTCTTTGGTTTGCATACGCTTTTTGATGGATTTTGTACGCCGCCACAGCTTTGAGGCCTTTGGCTGGTACCGTATCGTGCTGGGTGTTTTTGTCCTCGCGTTTTTCGGCATTTTTGCGTAACATAGAAAAAGACCATCGGGCGAGAAGCTTTCTCGCCCGATGGTCTTTTTTTGTGAGGGGGGCTTATCGTACGATAAGCACAGAGCTGCTTTCGGCAAGGTCGATCAGACCGATATAGGTGTTCCCACGATTAAAGGAGATGGGGGCACCATTTTTGTCGGTGATGACTAAGCTGCCTTCTTCATTGCGCGACCAAATGATTTCCGTGTATCCGCCTAAGGATGCGTAATACCCACTTCCGCCGCTTGTGGTGTTCAGCTCAAATTCTGTGCCGGTCACCTTGTTGAGCAGGGCACTTTCGCAGGTTAATAAAAGTAGGTTGGTGAAGGAAAGGGCATCGCCCTCTGCCGTTTGCTTCATAGCGCCGTTTTGCACGCAAACGTAGCTCTGCCTTGCGTTATCATAGGCAAATTGGGTGACGTGGCTGTCAGAATAGGGGATGACTACACCGCTTGCTTTCTCTTCTCCTGCTGTGGCGAATGTGCCGTAGGGAAGAAATTGGCAGGGCATGGTGGCGCCGCATTTTTCAAAATTCTCTAAGGCGCCTATCAATCTCGTGCCGGAGGTGAAGAGCGCGTTTGGCAGCTCGTCCGTGCGGTAGAAAACGGTTGTTAAGCCGTCACGCGCATAGTCGATGGCTGAAAATTCATTCGAAAATTTGCCGGGATCCTTGTCGCTGATGCCGGCAGAAACCGAGACGGCACCAAACGCTGCGGCAAAGGATTGCAGGTAGGCTCTCGTGGGGCCAACGGCACCTAATTGCGGCGAGGCGGCATAAGAGTTGGTAAGAATGACCAGCTTGGTTGCTCCTTCCTCAATCGGGGCTTCAATAACGATCTCCGCACTACGTAAGCCGTATTGCGAGAATGCACCTGACGTGTTGCCGATACAAATAGCAACAGGGCGGGCGAGAGACAAATCTGTCTCGGCCGCCAGCCCTGTCATAGGGTTGTAGTAGCTCGGCAAAACAGGCTTGTCCTCTTCGGGTGGCTCGTCCTCGGGCGGTGTTTCCGGGGAATTGCTGGGATCCGTGTCTTCAGGCTGAAGAATGGTAGTGTCATCCGGCGCTGGGTCACGGTTGGGAATGAGAGATAGAAGAGAACATCCGGTCATGCTTAAAGATGCTATTACTAATAATGCAGACAATATAACCGTCGCGCATCTGAAAGCCGCATGGTTTACAGGCGACTTCAAAACGATACCTCCTTTGGTTATATAAACCGCTATGTAATTTTTTCTCGGTCTTATACGCGATTTGCGCGCTCAAGCCATGCACTGCCGAGATCCAGTGCCTCGTAAAGCCCATCTGCCATGCCTTGCTTTTCTACCTTTTGGCTACCGTCGGTAGGCAGGATCTGTACCATTACCTTGCCGGGAACCTTGGCGTGAAGCTTAGCATCCTCCTTGTAGTTCATGATCATCATGAACAGGATAAACTTGTCAGACATGTTGCCGTAATACAATTCGTCATCCTGGCGAACAAGAGGCTTACCCTTGTATTCAAGGAATTTGCCCTTGATGCCGATCGTGGTCTCTGCCATATGAGTACTCCTTTCAAAGTGGCTTCAAACGTTTGTGTGAATATGATACTATATTTTTCCGAAAATGTCAAGGGCTTGTACACGAGAAGATATCGTCATCTTTCATGTATTTTCACGGTAGGGCTGATAGCGAAGCTGGTCGCAGGGGCGTGAAGGCTGTTCTAACAGGGCTGAATAGATCGAATCGGCGCGCAAAGAAATTTTTTGCCCCTCGGGTAATTGTTGGATGGCTGACGGGCGATTAAAGAGGGGAATTGCCGTTTTTCTCCTGGCCGCGGCTAATACCTCCTTGCCGCGCTCGCTCATGGCAAGGATCTGCGTGTATGCCGGCGGCGCATTGAGCTGCTCGCGATTTACGGAAAGCATGCCGTAAAGCAGCGCGCGGCGCAAATACGCATCGGTATGATTTTTTGAGCGTAAGGCGGCAAAAAAATCTTCAGGTGTAGCGGCGCTGCTTGCAGCGCGAAGAATACGATCAGCAAGGCCACCCTTCATCCCGTCACAGCGCACAAGCTCCTCACGGCGACAAATGCGGTAATAAAGCAAAAGAAAGGAAAGCAGGCGGTTTTCCGAAGAAAGAATGGCACCATCCTTGATCGCGGCGCTAAGCTTGTCTCTTGTATATACCGGTAGCATTTGCAAAGCCTGATCTCTTTGGTCAGCTTGGGCGAAAAGCTGCCTTGCGGCGCTTGCGCTGGTGGTGGCTGCGCCGTTCTTTATTTCCGTTTCGCCATGCTTCATGCCTTGGCGCGGAAGTGTAAATGGGCGAATGCTGCTATGGCAACGCAGCAGGGCGCGTATGTATTCCACCCCCAGCAGATTGTTCGGCTGGCGAAGAAGGGGGCATAAGGGATCGGTTTCGCCGTAAACGGATTTGTATGTCGTCTCGGTCTTTTGCGCACAGCCGATGCCTGCGTGCTCGTCGACAGAAAAATATGCATCAAGAAAAGCGGGAGCTTCTAATCGCTCTGCCAGCTCAAGCAAAGGGGCAATATCGCCGCATTCGCTGCCAAAAAACAGTATGTCCACCACGCCAAGCGCATTGGCGATGTAAACCCCGGCGGAGGCAAAGCGCTCCGCCCCGGCAGAGGAAAAGGGGAAGGGCAACTCTAAAACCAGGTCGGCACCGCCGCGCACAGCACAGGCGGCACGGATCTGCTTGGGAAAAACAGCCGGCTCACCTCGCTGGGTAAAGTTGCCACTCATGATGGCGACAATGGCTGTATCCTCGCCCAGCTCTTTGCGAAGGCTGTGAAAAAGCCATGCATGCCCTTCGTGAAATGGGTTATATTCGCAAATAACGGCGGCAACCTTTCTTTTTTTCATCTTTTTTACCTATTTGTTCCTTTTTTTGAAAAAAATCTTGCATTTGAAGCGCAGATGTTCTATAATAATACGGTAAGAATAATTATATCGGAGGATAGATATGAACGTTTTGGTTGTCAACGCAGGAAGCAGCTCCTTGAAGTATCAGATGTTTGATACGATGAACAACGTGGTTGTTGCCAAGGGGCTTTGTGAGAGAATTGGTATTAACGGTGAAAGCACGATCGGTGCTATTTCGCACACCAATTTGCTGAACAAGAAGGAATACAAGGCAGAGCTGCCGATGGCCAATCATACGGTAGCGACCCAGTACGTGGTAGATGCGCTGCTGGATGCTGAGCATGGCTGCGTAAAGAGTATGGCCGAGATCGAGGCGGTTGGTCACCGCATTGTGCACGGCGGCACCTACTTCTCGGAATCCGTATTGCTGAATGAGGATGTTCTGGCAAAGCTGGAGCTCTGCCGTGATCTGGCACCTCTGCACACCCCCGCTCACATTCAGGGCATCGAGGGCTGTCTTAAGGTTATGCCTGACACGCCGCAGGTGCTGGTATTTGATACCGCCTTCCATCAGACGATGGCGCCGGAGGCATATATGTACGGCGTATCATACGATATGTATGAAAAGTACGGCGTTCGCCGTTACGGCTTCCACGGCACCTCTCACCGCTACGTATCCGGCGAGATGCTGAAGATCTTAGGCAAGACCGAGGGCACGAAGATCGTGACCTGCCACCTGGGCAACGGCTCCTCTATTTCTGCTGTGAAGGATGGTAAGGTAATGGATACCACCATGGGCTTTACGCCTCTGGCCGGTGTGCTGATGGGCACGCGCTGCGGCGATATGGATCCTGCCGTTGTTCCGTTCATTATGAGCAAGGAGAATATGACTGCTGATGAAGTCAACTCTTATCTGAATAAGAAGTGCGGTCTGCTGGGTGTTTCCGGCGTTTCTTCTGACTGTCGCGACGTAACTGCCGCTATCGAGGCCGGCAACGAACGCGCAAAGCTGGCGATGGATATGCTCGGCTACCAGATCAAAAAGTACATCGGCTCCTACACGGCTGCTATGGGCGGCCTGGATGCGATCGTATTTACAGCCGGTATTGGCGAGAATACGGCATCTATCCGTGCGCTGGCCTGCGAAGGGCTGGAATACCTCGGCGTTGAATTTGATAGCGATGCAAACAACAACGTTGCGCGCCCGGTAAAGACTACCTGCCTGAGCCGCGAAGGCTCTCGCGTAAAGGTCTATATTATTCCTACGAACGAGGAGCTTGTTATTGCCTCGGATACGGAGCAGCTGGTAAAGGCTCTCAAGAAATAATTTTACGAGAACAGAAAATGTCGGTGAGTGATCACCGGCATTTTCTTTATCAAAACACCGTTTTTATCATATCATAAAACGGCGGGATTGTCAACTTACCATGAAAAAACCTTAAAAAAGCTGTTTGATGATCTTCTCGATCAAGGCGCTTACATAGCGCTCCTTGGCCGCAAAATCCATGGCGGCACCGTATATCTGCTCTAAAGCGAAGTGATAGACACCGGCCTCCTTTAAGTAAGAAACGGCAGTATCTGTCATACTTTCATGCAGCGCAAGCAGCTGCTTGATTTTTGGTCGCAGCTTCGACGTGGCATCCTGCTTTAAAAATCTTCGCATATTGATCGTTTTTTCTGCTTCTGTCGGCGCCTCTTCGATAAATAAAAGATTGTCATCCGGGAAATAGATGCCTTCTACTCGTTCATCGGTGTAGCAGGAAGGGATCAGCAAATAAGAGAACCGTTTCGTCTGGCGCAAGGCATCTCGCAAGGCGTTGAGATAGTACCGGCCGCTTCCAAGATAGCCGTCAACCTGCACGATGCGTGTGTTGCTTGGTATTGGTGAAAACCATACCTTGCCCTTCATGCTGCAGGCATTCCAATATTGTATAGTTTCCTTGGGGGAAGCGGAGGGCGTTAATTCATGCAGCGTGCGAATGACGGCTTTTTGCAGCTTTTCCCGATTAATACAGTACGCAAGCAATTCGTTTGCTGCTTGGTCGATGGTGCCTGCGGCGGCAAGAAAACGATATGCCATATGATAACGGTTGTTCTTTTCTTGGCTAAGACGTACAATTTCATCGTGCTGCTCACCAAGGCATTCGCTGTTCCAAAATTCCCCTAAATTTATTATTTCATCGATCACGCCGGGGTAAGGGGTGCACCGTGTATGCGGCGCGGTACCGTCGAGGAGCGCGATCTTTTTTTCTCCGTGGTTGAGGATAACACCGTCAAGCGAATCAGGGTCTGATGAGCAGTAGATATATTGTGCCTGGCCGCCGCGCTCCTCTACGGCGCGCGCTGTCTCTCTCATCGCGCGGCTTTTTCCTGTTCCAGGGCCGCCCTTGATCACGTAAACATGGGAATAAGACAGGGAAGCGAAAACGGTATCATACCGTGAGCGAAAGCCGCTGTACCCATTTGCGGCAACAAAAAAAGCTTGCTCCTCGTGCGTGGCAGGTGGTAACGGTGCGCTTTTTGATTGTTTCAATAGTAGGCCTCCTTTTTGATGAAATTCAATGCTATTGTATGCTTTTTTCTGTTGTTTGGTTATTTCCTGCCTTGACAAAAGAAATTGGATATAATATAATATATTGTAAGCATTTTGATAAAGTGAGGCGTAGAATGGTTGTTGTTGGTATTACAGGTGGTAGTGGGAGTGGAAAAAGCTGCCTTTCTACCATGCTTTCCGGGCTTCTTAGTGCGCCCGTGATCGATGCCGATCGGGTATACCACGCCTTAACGGATGCCCCCTCTCCTTGTACGGCCGCGCTGGCACAAGCATTTGGCGAGGGGATCCTTTGCGCGGATGGCGCTTTGAACAGAAAGGCGCTTGCCGGCCTGGTGTTTGGCGATTCTGCTGAGGCACAACGGTGCCGTCAAAGGCTGAACGAGATCACCCACGCATTTGTGCGTCATGCGTTTGATGAGCAGCTTGGCTTGTACCGGGGTGAAGGGAAGCCGTTTGTCCTGCTGGACGTGCCGCTATTGTTTGAATCTGGCTTTGATGCGCTTTGCCATTACACCGTAGCTGTGCTCGCCTCCTACGAGCAGCGCATGCTTCGTATCGTAGGACGCGATGGGCTTGCTGCTGATGCAGCCAAGCGTAGAATTGATGCGCAACCGCAAGATGCGTATTATTTAGAGCGCTGTGACCATGCTATCTATAATAATGGCGATACGCAAGCCTTACAAGAACAAGCATTTTTGCTGGTAGAAAAAATAAAGCATCAATATTTGCCATAACATATTATAAAATAAACGAAGAGATAAGGAGAAGGATCATGAGCGAGAAAACAAAGGGGCAAGAACGTATGGAGGAGCTTGCATATTCTAAACAGAATGTGTATGAGGTCTATTCCGCTGAAAAGATTAAAAAGATTTTTGAATACGCCGAAGGGTATAAGGCGTTCTTGGATGCCGCAAAGACCGAGCGCGAGGCCGTTCGCGAGGGGATTGCCATGGCAGAAAAGGCTGGGTTCCGTGCTTATAAGCTTGGTGAGGCCTTAAAGCCGGGTGATTGCCGGTATTATAATAACCGTGATAAGAATCTGTTTATCTTCCGCATTGGTGAAGAGGATCTGGAGCAGGACGGTATTCGCATTTTGGCTGCGCATATCGATTCTCCGCGCTTAGATCTGAAGCAGAATCCGCTGTATGAGGATAGCGGCATGGGCTTCTTTAAGACGCATTACTACGGTGGTATTAAGAAGTACCAGTGGACAGCGATTCCCCTTGCGCTTCACGGCGTGGTGATCACAGCAGACGGTAAAAGCGTAGACGTTGTTATCGGTGAGGATGAAAGCGACCCCGTCTTTTACGTGAATGATCTACTGCCGCACCTGGCACAGGAGCAGATGACCAAGCCGATGGCCAGTGCCATTGCCGGCGAGAGCCTGAACATTTTGGTTGGCGGTATGCCGTTTGCCGATGAAAAGGCAGATAGCAAAATCAAGCTGAACGTTCTTCATATTCTGAACGAAAAATACGGCATCAAGGAAGCAGATTTTATGAGTGCCGAGCTGAGTGCCGTTCCCGCCTTCCGCGCCCGCGATATCGGCTTTGATCGCGCCCTGATCGGTGCCTATGGACATGATGACCGTGTTTGCGCTTATCCGGAAATGACGGCGATCTTTGAAACGGAAAGCAAGCATACGGTCATGTCGATCCTTGCTGATAAGGAAGAGGTTGGTAGTGCCGGTGTGAGTGGTATGCAGAACTGTTTCTTGAAGGATATGATCGACCTCATTTGCGCTGCCCGTGGTGCAAATCCCGCGTTGGTACGCGCGAATTCTATCTGCCTGTCGGCCGATGTCAATGCGGCATATGACCCGAATTTTGCCGATGTTTACGAGCGCCGCAATAGCGCTATGATTTCTTGCGGTACCACAATGTCTAAGTATACCGGTGCGCGCGGCAAGAGCGGCACAAGCGATGCATCTGCCGAGTTCGTTGCCCGTGTGCGCCGCATGTTTGAGGAAAGTGGCATCGTGTGGCAGACCTCTGAGCTTGGTAAGGTTGACGGTGGCGGCGGCGGAACGGTTGCTATGTTCTTGGCCAATATGAATATCGACACCGTGGATATGGGCGTTCCGGTTATTTCTATGCACGCCCCGTACGAGGTTGTTTCTAAGGCTGACGTTTATACGACCCACGAGGCTTTCTGCGCCTTTTTGAAATAATCTATGCGTGATAAGCTGATTCAGATCGAGCAGCGCTTCGAGGAAATTGAGCAGAATTTAGGGGCAGAGGAAATTCTTTCTGCCCCGGATAAGCTGCGCCAATTGATGAAGGAGCGAAAGCTGCTGGAGCCTGTGGTTGAAGCCTTTCGTGCCTTTAGCCGCACGGAAAAGGAGCTGCTTGAGGCAGAAGAGCTGGCGGCGGATATGCAGGGCGAGGATGATATGCGTACCCTGGCTGAGGAGGAAGCCAAGGCGCTTCGTGCCCGCCTTGACGATATGCAACTGGAGCTAAAGCGCCTGCTGCTTCCGCGTGATGAAAATGACGATAAAAACGTCATTATGGAGATCCGTGCTGGTGCCGGTGGCGAGGAGGCTGCGCTCTTTGCGGGCGACCTGTTTCGTATGTACAGCATGTATGCTGCCGGTGAAGGGTGGAAGCTGGAGCCGATGAGTGAAAATGCTACCGAGCTGGGCGGATATCGTGAAATCTCCTTCATGGTGGTGGGCGAGGGCGCTTATTCCAAGTTAAAGTATGAGAGCGGCGTGCATCGCGTGCAGCGCGTGCCAAAAACCGAATCGCAAGGGCGCATACAAACCTCTACCGTAACGGTAGCGGTTTTGCCAGAGGTGGAGGACGTAGAGATCACCATCAATCCGGCCGATTTAGAGGTCGAAACGCTGAAGAGCAGCGGCGCAGGCGGTCAGCATATCAACAAAACGGAATCTGCCATTCGCATCTATCACAAGCCTACAGGCATTATCGTATTCTGCCAGGAAGAGCGTAGCCAGATGAAAAATAGAGATAAGGCTATGAAGATGCTGCGAGCCAAGCTGTATGAAATTGAGCAGCAAAAGCAAAATGATAGCGTGACGGCTGCGCGCCGTAGCCAGGTTGGCACAGGTGATAGAAGTGAAAAAATTCGCACCTACAACTTTCCGCAGAGCCGCATGACCGACCATCGCATCGGTTTAACGCTGTATCAACTGGATAGCATTATGAACGGCAGCATTGGTGCCATTATCGAGGCGTTGGCAACGGCAGATACGGCTGAGAAAATGAGAGCTGGCGAACATGAAAACTGAAATCGTAAAAATAGACAATATACAGCAGGCTGCAAAGCAAGGCTTTTTTGACAAGGCGCGCGATATTTTGCAGCAGGGCGGCTTAGTTGTTTTTCCCACCGAAACGGTGTATGGTCTTGGGGCTGACGCAACCGATGCAGCGGCTGCCGCAAAAATCTATGCTGCCAAGGGCAGGCCCTCTGATAATCCGCTGATCGTGCATATTGCCACGCCTGCAGATGCGGTTCTGTATGCGGAGACTTCGCCGCTTTACTGGCGCTTGGCAGAGCGGTTTATGCCGGGGCCGTTAACGGTGATCATGCCGGTGAAGAGCAGTATTCCCCAAACGGTAACGGCGGGATTATCGACCGTTGCGCTGCGCTGTCCGTCGCACCCGGTGGCGCGAGCCCTGTTGCAGGCTGCTGGGCGACCGATCGCCGCACCCTCGGCCAATTTATCAGGCAGCCCGTCGCCAACCTGTGCTGCCCATGTCATAGATGATATGAGCGGGCGCGTGGATATGATTATCGATGGTGGCGATTGTGATGTGGGAGTGGAATCTACGATCGTTAAAATAGAGGCTGATGATACGCTAACGCTGCTGAGGCCGGGTGGTATTACCCTGGAAATGTTAGAGCCGATAGTCGGTACCGTTCGCATTGCCGAGGCGGTTTTGGGGGCCTTGCCAGAGGGGGCTATTGCCGTCTCTCCCGGCATGAAATATCGGCACTATGCCCCCAAGGCACCCGTCTATCTTTTAGACGGTAGTAGCGCACAAATAGTAGAATATGTCAAGGCACAACATGGCAAGATCGCCGTGCTGTGCTACGAGGAGTTGCTGGAAGAATTCAAGACTTTTTTGCCGGCAGATCGGTGCTTTTCGTTTGGCAAGCAGACCGACGTGCAGCACCAGGCACAGCAGCTGTTTTACCTGCTGCGTGAAATGGATAAACGAGATTTTGATGCGATTTACGCACCGCTCCCGCCAACCTCTGGCTTGGGAATGGCGCTATATAACCGCATGATTCGCGCAGCGGCGCATCACATCATTGATTTGAAAAAAGGAAACTAAAATATGGCGAGAAAAAAGAAGGCAGATGCGCAATCTGCGCCAAAAGTTACTGCAGAAATCACCTTGCAGCCGATTACCGAAACGATAGAAAAAAACTACATGCCCTACGTTATGAGCGTGATCGTTTCGCGTGCCTTGCCGGATATTGATGGCTTTAAGCCCTCGCACCGTAAGCTGCTGTACACGATGTATAAAATGGGGCTTTTGACCGGCCCGCGAACAAAGAGCGCCAACGTAGTTGGTCAGACGATGCATCTGAACCC
Organism: Clostridia bacterium; assembly: GCA_017621755.1. GTDB lineage: Bacteria > Bacillota > Clostridia > Oscillospirales > CAG-272 > UBA1740. The sequence continues at coordinate 9,302 of JAGASL010000006.1, read as the reverse complement.
TCACGGCGATGCGGCCATTTATGAAACGCTGGTGCGCCTAACGCGTGGTTGCGAGGCGCTTTTGCATCCGTTTGTGGATTCTAAGGGTAGCTTTGGTAAGCAATACAGTAATATGGCGTATGCGGCTTCTCGTTATACTGAGGTGAAGCTGGATCCGATCTGCCATGAATTATTCAGTGGTATTGATAAAAACGCGGTGGATATGGTTCCGAACTACGATAACACCACCACCGAGCCAACGCTGCTACCGACTACCTTTCCTAACATTTTAATTTCCCCTAATTTGGGAATTGCCGTTGGCATGGCTTGCCGTATCTGCTCGTTTAATCTTGGCGAGATCTGCGACGGAACAATCGCTCTTTTGAAAAATCCCAATACCTCGGTTGAGAAGATGATGGATCTGATCAAGGCCCCCGATTTCCCGGGTGGAGGGCTTTTGATCTATGACCAAGAAGCCATGCGCCGCGTTTTCGAGTATGGTGACGGCACACTAAAGGTTCGCGCTCGCTATCACTACGATGCCAAGGAAAACTGTATTGAGATCCTGCAGATCCCATATAGCACAACGGTAGAGGATATTATCGATAAGATTACCGAATTGATCAAAAACGGCAAGCTGAAGGAGATCAATGACGTGCGTGACTCTATCGATCTGAACGGCTCTAAGCTGATGACGATCGAGCTGCGCCGCGGCACTGACCCGGATAGGCTGATGGCAAAGCTTTACAAACTAACCTCTCTTGAGGATAATTTTAGCTGCAACTTTAACGTTTTGATCGACGGAACGCCGCATCAGCTGGGTGTCATTGATATTCTGAGGGAATGGATTCGCTTCCGCCTTTCCTGTCTGCGGCGCGAGCTTACCTATGATCTGGATAAAAAGAAGGACAAGCTGCATCTCTTGCTTGGTCTTGCGACCATTCTTTTGGATATTGATAAGGCTGTTCGCATCGTGCGCAATACCGAAAAGGAAGAGGACGTTGTTCCTAACCTGATGACGGCCTTTTCTATTGACGAGATCCAGGCGGAATATATTGCTGAAATTAAGCTGCGCCATTTGAACCGCGAGTATATTTTGAATCGTGTGCAGGAGATTGAAAATCTGCAAGCAGATATTGCCCGGTTAGAGGAGATACTGGCAGACGAGCTCAAGATGAAGGGGCTGATTGCTGAGCAGCTGAAGGAGATCAAAAAGAAATACGGCATGCCGCGTAAGACACAGCTGATCGGCGCTGAGGATATTGTGACGGTGAGCGCCGAGGACATGATTGAAAACTACAACGTGCGCCTGGTATTGACACATGACGGTTATTTCAAGAAGATCACGCTGCAATCCTTGCGCGGTAATGATGAGCAAAACCTTAAGGAAGGGGACTATATTCTTTCTGAAGAGGAGACAGATAATTTGGGCGAGCTTGTTGTCTTTACCAATCACGCCCGCGTTTTCAAATCCAAGGTTGCGGATTTTGAGGTAACAAAGGCTTCTGCTCTTGGTGAATTTCTGCCTGCCCGCTTTAATATGGAGGAAGGGGAGCGTCCTATTCTGGCCAAAGCGCTTACCGGCTATTCTGCCAAGCACCATATCGTATTTTTGTTTGAAAACGGCAAGGGCGTGCGCATAACGATGGATAATTACAGCGCCGAGCGTAAAAAGCTTACCTCTGCCTTCTCAAAGTCCTCGCCCGTGGTGGCTGCCTTCTATGAAGAGGAGACCCCATTTGATATTTTGATGGTAGATAACCTGCACCGTGCAATTCTGCTTTCTTCGGCTCTGATACCCGAAATGGCAACCAAGACAGCCGGCGGTGTAACGCTGTTTACCATGAAAAAAGGAAAAACGAATTTGGCCTTTGCCACGCGTGATTTCGCCGGGAAATATGAGACCCCGGATCGCTATCGGAAAAAGAAAATTCCGGCAACCGGTATTTTGCTGGCCGAAAACGATATTCGTATGCAACAAATTCAGTTTGAATAAACATTCCCCCTGCCAGGAATTGGCAGGGGGCTTTTTGTATGTGCTTTTCGTTCGGTGAGACACTAAGAATGCAAAGAAAATGGAGGAATGAATACAATGAAAAGAATTTTGCTTTGCATCATGGTGCTTGTACTGCTGCTGCCACTTGCCGGCTGTGCACAAAGTGATGAAAAAACACTGTATTTTTTGAATTTTAAGCCCGAATCGGCCGAGGCATATAACGAGATCGCGAAGAAATATAAAGAGGAAACGGGTGTTACGCTGCGTGTAGTGACGGCGGCATCTGGAACCTACGAGCAGACCTTGAAATCTGAGATCAGCAAGAGCGATGCGCCTGTTTTGTTTCAGATCAACGGTGTTGTAGGATACGCTGCATGGAAAAACTACTGCAAGGATCTTTCTAAAACAACGCTGTATCAGCATATTACAGACAGATCCTTAGCAATTTCATCGGGTGATGGTGTATATGGTCTTCCCGCCGTGGTAGAGGGGTATGGTATCATCTATAATAAGGAGATCACCGACCGCTATTTTGCTCTTTCTGGGAGAGCGACTGCATTTTCCGGGATGGAGGATATTAACAGCTTTGAGAAGCTTTCTGCTTTGGTCGAGGATATGACGGCGCGCAAGGAAGAATTGGGCATTCGCGGCGTATTTGCTGCTACCTCGTTAAAATCAGGCGAGGATTGGCGGTATCAGACACATCTTGCGAACGTGCCCGTATACTATGAGCTGCAGGAAAAGAAGCTGGATATCAGCCGGGATGATCTTTCTGGTATTTCTTTTACCAAGCAAGCAGCATTTAAGAACCTGTTTGATCTCTATATCAACAATTCTACGACGGACCCCAAGCTGCTTGGCAGCAAGCAGGTTGCCGATTCTATGGCGGAATTTGCACTCGGCCAATGTGCCATGGTGCAAAACGGCAACTGGGCGTGGAGCCAGATCAACGGCGTGAGCGGAAACGTTGTTAAAGCGGAAAACATTAAGTTCTTACCGCTTTATACCGGCATAGAGGGAGAAGAGAAGCAGGGACTTTGTATAGGAACAGAAAACTATTTTGCCATTAATTCGCAAGCAAGTGCAGAAAAACAAAAAATGGCAGAGGATTTTCTTTCTTGGCTTTATACAAGCGAAACGGGCAAGAATTTTGTAACAAATAAGCTGCATTTTATTGCCCCGTATGATACGTTTGAGGAGAAAGAGGCACCGTCTGATCCCCTTGGTAGAGAGGTATATGAGTGGATGAACCGTGAGGATGTTGAAACGGTTCCGTGGATCTTCTCTATTTTTCCCAGCCAAAACTTCAAAAACGATTTTGGAGCCGCTCTTTTGCAATATGCCCAGGGAACGAAATCCTGGAATGACGTAGTAACGCTGTTTGCAACCCGCTGGAAGGAAGAGATTACCTGATGCAAAAAAGCCTAAAAAAGTATTTTTGGCTCTTTCTGTTGCCTACGATCATAGCCTTTATCATTGCGTTTTTGGTGCCTTTTGTTATGGGGGTTGGTTTATCCTTTACAGAATTCACTACCGTTACAGACGCACGCTTCGTAGGCCTTTCTAATTATATGCGCGTGTTTGCCAACAGCGATTTCTTAAATGCCTTTTGGTTTACGGCGAAATTTACGATTGTTTCGGTGCTAAGTGTCAATCTGCTGGCATTTATCCTGGCGCTTTTGCTAACAAGGGGGCTGCGTGGTACCAACTTTTTCAGAACGGCCTTCTTTATGCCTAACCTGATCGGCGGCATTGTGCTTGGCTATATCTGGCAGTTGATCATTAACGGTATTCTTGCCTCACAAGGGGTAGATCTGACCTATCATGCGCAATATGGCTTTTGGGGACTAGTTGTACTAATGAACTGGCAAATGATCGGCTATATGATGATCATCTATGTGGCGGGCCTTCAAAATATACCGCACGAGCTGCATGAGGTCGCGGCCATTGACGGTGCAAACGGTTGGCAAACGCTGAAAAGTATTACACTGCCGCTGGTTATGCCGTCAATCACGATCTGCACGTTTTTAACGCTTAGCAATTCGTTTAAGATGTTTGACCAGAACTATGCACTAACAGCCGGAGCGCCGGGAAAGCAGACGCAAATGCTTGCCTTAGACATTTATCAGACCTTTTACGGTAGTATAGGGCAAGAGGGGGTTGGACAGGCAAAGGCCGTCTTGTTTTTCATCTTGGTAGCGTTGATAGCCTTGCTGCAAATGCGCTTGACACGGAGAAGGGAGGCGGAGATTTGAGTAAGAGAAAAAGGTTGATCAATTCTCTCTTAGTCATTCTTTTATCCTTCTTAACGGCACTTTTTATTTCCCCCATTGCGATTGTATTGATGAATTCCTTTAAGGGGCAGTTTTATATCTCGGCCGAGCCATTCAAGCTGCCGTCGCCAGATACGTTTGTAGGGCTGCAAAACTATATTTCTGGTGTGCAGAAGATCAATTTTTTCAGCGCACTTGGTTATTCCTTGTTTATTACGGTTTTTTCGGTTTTGGCGATCCTGCTTTTTACCTCTATGGCCGCTTGGTACCTGGTTCGCGTACAGACAAGGGCGACCAAGACCTTGTATTACTTGCTGGTTTTCAGTATGATCGTTCCATTCCAAATGGTGATGTTTACCATGTCTAAGGTGGCAAACGTGCTTCATTTGGAAAACCCTGTTGGTATTGTTCTGCTCTATCTTGGCTTTGGAGCCGGTTTGTCTGTCTTTATGTTTTATGGGTTTATTCGCAGCATCCCGTTGGCGATTGAAGAGGCGGCGGAAATAGACGGCTGCACACCGCCGCAGCGCTTCTTTTATGTGATCATGCCGATCTTAAAGCCTATTGCCGTAACGGTTGCGGTTTTGAACGCTATGTGGATATGGAATGACTATTTGCTGCCATTGCTGGTCATAGGCTCGAAATATAGAACGATTCCTGTAGCCGTACAGTATTTGCAAGGCGGCTACGGCTCGCGCGATATGGGTGCCTTGATGGCCATGCTGGTGTTGGCGATCGTTCCGATTATCCTTTTTTATGCTTTTATGCAAAAGCACATCATTCGCGGCGTTGTTGCCGGCGCAGTCAAGGGATAAGAAAACCGCCGAGATCATCTCGGCGGTTTTTGTTACAGATTCAAGAGTAGGGAAATGAGTGGCATAGTAAGCACGGCAATGAGTGTAGAGAGAGAGACTAGCGTGCCTGCATAGGTGGCGTTGCCGTCATATTTTTCAGCAAACATGGAGGTAGCCGTTGCTGCCGGGGTAGCAGCGGTCACGAGAATAACAGTCATAACCGTTTCGTTAATGCTGGGAAGTAGGAGAGAAAGCGGCTTCATAATTGCAAAAACCAAGGCTGGCAATAGCAGCATGCGGACAATCAAAAATTCATAAAGATAACGGTCACGGAAAATGCCACGGAATTTCATATCCGCCAGGCGCATACCGATGATGATCATAGAGAGCGGTGCGACCAGGTCCTTGAGCATGGTCATACCGTCAATGAGGATCTGCGGTACGTAACCATCGATGGGGAGCAAGAAGATGAGTAATCCAATGGCGGCCGAAATGGTAACGGGATGCAAAAGCACTTTTTTTACAGAGGCTTGCTTTTTGTCCCCCGTGCAGATGATTACGCCGAGCGACCAAAGGAATAGATTAAAGGTAATGTTGTATACCGACGCATAGATCGCCGCCTCTTCGTTCAGTACGGCTACGATCAGCGGTATGCCCATGTAAGCAGCGTTCGAGAAGATGGTAGCAAAGCGCAGCATCTTTTGCCGGCTTGCTTCAGCCTTGCGGAAGCAGAGAAATGCGATGCCGGCAAACAGAAAGTGAGAGAGGATAGAGAAAACGAAAACCCAGATGGCATTCATTAAGATCTCTTGGTCAAATGCTCGAACGTAAGCAACCACGATCAGCGCCGGCTGTGCAACGTATAAAACGAGATTGGCCAGCCCCTTGCCAAGACCGGTGGTAGAAAGACCGCATTTTGCCAAAATGATGCCGGGAATCAGCATCAGAAATAAAAGCCCAACCTGATAGATCAATGCTTCTGCTATCATATAAGTGTACCTCGGGAAAAGATAATAAGAAGAGAAAAACTCCATCGCTCTTGCGATGGAGTTTTTCTGGCGGAGAGAAAGGGATTCGAACCCTTGAACCGCTATCAACGGTTACACGATTTCCAGTCGTGCGCCTTAGACCAGCTCAGCCATCTCTCCACGACTCCATTAGTATAACACATTTTTTCCAAAAAAGCAATAGGTTAGGCAGAAAAAAATAAAGATTTTTTAAAAAAGAGACCGCCGAAAAGGCAAAGTCCTTTTCGGCGGCAGTTTTTTAGGAAATGACAGCCATGCCGGACACAGGGATGGGAAGGGCGATGATCCGATCGTGGCCAAGGTAAAACTCCTTTATCAAATGCCCCATGCAATCATAGATCGAGCAAGACTTTTCTGATAAATCAACGTGTGTGTCGATCAAGGATGCGCGCTCATCCTTCGCGTTAAGAAGTAGGATGCGATCATACGGCTGATCAATCGTAAGCGGAACCGCTTCGTAGCGGATAGCAAACAACTCACCATCCTTGCTGGCGGTGGCAAGGGTGTAATTAGCTTCCGGGTCATACACACGTAGCTTGCCATCCAAAAGTGTAGAGCGGTGCTCGTTCCACACACGCAGGTAATGCTGCAGCATCGTTTTGTGATCTTGTGGCATGCAAGGCAGCTGTAAAGAGATTTGCGGCACGCTGAAAAATACGTTCAGCAGCTGCAGCGCGGCATATTCAACCGGCGCATCCTTCGACCAGGTGATGGGATCTGAATGTACGGCAGTTTTTCCGGAAAGCAAACGCAGATCGAACACACCGAGCTTGTTTCGAAGTGGATCGCCGGGGCAGTCGCCTACGCGCAGCATGTTTCCATAGCGACGGATGTGCGGGCCGATATAGGTTTGCCGAAATTCGATCATAATATCGGGGTTAATGGCTTGCAAGGTGCCCATGATTTGTGCAAAAAGAGCATCCATGCCGTCTTCCAGAGAATAGATATCTCGTGCGGGATCGTCTTGCATAGACTCGGGATAGAGACAGAAATTATCAATAAAATCAAGCTTTAACCCGTCAAGACAGTAAGTTTGAACGGCCGCTGCATAGGTTTCTGTTAAAAAATCTCGCACTTCCTTATAACGTGGATCTAAGCAGCAGGCGTTGATCAAGGGGGAGGTGGGTGCGTTGTTCAAAAGCATCCCTTGAAAACGCTCGAAATTTTTTGAGTGAAGCCCCATAAAGGGTACAGAAAACCAAAGCATGACCTTCATGCCGATTTCGTGTAAGCGCTTTACGAGGTCTGGCATGCTTGGTATTTTGGCAGTAGACGGCTCCCAATCACCGCATGCGACAAAGCCGGGATTTCCGTCATCCGTTTCCCAGCCCTCATCGATGATAACCGTGTCCATGCCAAGACGTTTGGATTCTATGCATTCGTTAATGATTGTGTCAACCTCAAGATTTTGGTGGTATGAATACCACAAAGAGTCGGTAGGGCGCTTAGCGGCATCCGGAACGAATGCTGGCGGGTAGCCGCATTCCTGCGCCCACCATGTCTCTACCGCCGGAATCGTATCAAAGAAGGGAAGAGGTCGTGTATCAATACGAATGGATACCTGATATTGTTCGATTGGTGCAACGGGCATGGCGAATAGGGAAATGGTTACGGATATTTCGCCACTTTCTTCTTCGTAACCATAAGAAATTTTATGTGGGCTGGTGGCATCGGAAAGGGCAACTGTAGCCAAGTTTGTATGATCATTGGCAATAAAACAGACAACAGGCGCACCAGAGCCAAGGCGTGAAAGGATGTGCGGATCTTCCCAGCTCGGGCGAATTCCGCGGTTAAAGTATACAGTAGGTGTCCAATGGCTATATACCGGCGAAGCGGGGATCGCGAATCGCAGTTGAACGGGGGAGGGCGCTATTTTTTGATGAAAATCAACGCTACATGTGACAATCTTGAGTTTTTCTTGCGATATTTGATAATCAAATTTTGCAGTCATTTGCGCGGGGGCGCTTAGTATTTTTATTTCCATGTTAGCACATCCTTCCTATTGAAAAACCCCTACTATTTTAACAATAGTAGTGGAATGAAGATCAATTCTGGATATCGGCCATAATTCTTTCAAGCCAAGCGGTAGCGGTAGCAGCTTCCTCATCAGAAACGCCACGCATAAACTTAAAGGGAAGGCCGCCGTTCATATACAGCACCTCATCGCAAACATGCGTGCCGGCGCCTTTGATCCACTCAATAATCGGGGCAGCATTTTCGGCCTTGCCGTCTACCAGCAGGGCTACGTGCTGGGTTCTACCACGGCTAAGATCCTTGCAGAAAATCGAGAATGCGTTAGGCATTCTGGATGCGGCGGAAATAACAAGAATGACCAGTCTTTCGCGGTCGCAGGAATAAGCAGGGGGAATTACGTCAACTGCGTACTCAGCCTCACCCTTCTTCGCAAGCATATCGGCAATAGCAAGCAGTTTTCCTTTGTTTGTGGCAGTCAGAACGCGCAATTTCATAATTCATATCCTCCGTAGCAGGCAAAGCCTGTTTATTTACACCATTATATCACACATTTTTATAAAAGGGAAGAGCTTTTTGAAAAAATATCTAACATGATGCATAAAACTAAATAAAAGTTTAGTTTCGCGTATATTATGATTGGCATTAATCGGCTGCGACATATAAACTTCGCGTGATGCGCTCGCCGCACGGCGAACACAGCGTTGTTTTGTCAAGCCCCCCTCAATTGGCGCAGAAAATATTGAATATATTTATTTGCAGAAATATAGAAGGACTTGCATTGTGACTGCATTGATCAGCCGAGACATATTAAGTGTACTTGAATAGAAAAAACACCCTTGGCAGAGAAGAAAAGCCGTGTTATAATGGTTGCAGTTTGAGGGTGTCAATTATACAAAATGCAAATTTTGTATAATCAAGGGGAGTGGTTTGGCTATATATGGGACTCGGTGCGGCATTTTTGCGAGGTAGTTGAGGTGTGGATGGCTCCAGGTACCGATTTATGTTATTATGTCAAGTTTGTAACCAAGTGGACTTTTTGTAACCGATGTAACAAAGTTCCGTTACACCCAAAAACCCAATTGGAATAAGGGATTTTTGTAACTTGTGACGAAGTTAGCGGGTAATACTAAGCGCGCGCACGTGATATATTATATATATCGCGCGCGTGCGCTACCGCCAACTTCGTTCCCGGCGCTGCGCGCCGAGGCATGCCCAACCAAGCCGGCAGCTGCAAGGCGGTCGCTGCCGGCTTGGCCGG